>NZ_JBVJLM010000032.1:0-71676 GCF_055584725.1 Kitasatospora sp. NPDC101108 | reverse complement strand
GGGCCCCCCCCCGCGCGCCCGGGCCCCCCCGGCGGCCCCCCACCCCCCCCGCCCCCCCGGCCCCCCCCCCCGCCCCGCCCCCCCCCCGGGGCCCGCCCGGCCCCGCCCCCCCCCCCACCGCACGGCTTTCCACGACCAGCAGGGAGACCCCACCGGTGAGCGAGGACCACGCCACCTCCGCCGGCCCGTTCGCGGCCGCCGACGCGCTGTCCGGCCATCCGCTGTTCGCCCGGCTGGCCCGGATCGGCCAGCGGCTGCGCGAGGCGGACCGCGCCCACCCCTGGGTGCTGGACGCGGCCGCGGTGGCCGTCGTCTTCCTGCTGTTCTGCCTGCCCGACCTCGTCCCGGGCCACGGCGACGGCGGCCCGCACGAGCACCGGGTCGCCCTGGTCCGCCCGCCGTTGCCGGCCACCCTGGCGCTGCAGGCGGGTCTGGTGCTGCCGCTGCTGTGGCGCCGGCGACGGCCCACCGAGGCCTTCGCGGCGATCATGGCGGTGTTCGTACTGCAGTGGTCGCTGGGCATCGGCCTGCGCGCCGACGTCGCCCTGCTGGTGGCGCTCTACAGCCTGGCCCTGCACGGCCGGCTGCGGCACCTGGCCTGGTCCTGCGCGGTGATGGTCGGCGCGATGGCCCTGGTCGCGGTGGAGGTCTCCGGCGGCGGGCTGCCGGTCGGGGACGCCCTGTTCTTCCTGGTCAGCGCCGCCACCGCGGCCGTCGCCCTGGGCATCGCGGTGCGCATCCGGCGGGCCCAGCTGGCCGGGCTGCGCGAGCGGGCCGCCCGGCTGGAGATCGAGCGCGACCAGCGCAGCCGGCTGGCCGCCGCCACCGAACGCACCCGGGTGGCCCGGGAGATGCACGACATCATCGGCCACAACCTGTCCGTCATCGTCACCCTGGCCGACGGCGGGGCCTACGCCGCCCAGGCCTCCCCCGAGCGCGGCCGGGAGGCGCTGCAGCTGATCGGCGAGACCAGCCGCCAGGCGCTCGGCGAACTGCGCCGGATGCTGGGCGTGCTGCGCGACCAGGCCGACCGGACCGCCGAGTTCAACCCGCAACCCGGCATCGCCGACCTGGACGGGCTGTGCGCCCGGATCCGCGCCGCCGGGCCCCAGGTGGTGTACACCGTCGGCGGGGACCTGGACCAGCTGGACCGCGGCGTCCAGCTGATGGCCTACCGGATCGTCCAGGAGGCCCTCACCAACAGCCTCAAGCACGCCGGCCCCGAGACCCGGGCACATGTGACCCTGACCGCCGACGCCACCCGGCTGCGAGTGCGGGTCCTGGACAGCGGCCCGCCCGGCGGCGTCCGCCCGCCGACGCGCCCGGACGGCGAGGGGCACGGCCTGGCCGGGATGCGCGAACGCGCGGCCGTCTACGGCGGCACCGTCACGGCGGGCCCCGGCCCTGGGGCAGGATGGACCGTGGAGGCCGTACTGGACCTCACCCCCGACCCGACAGGCGGCCACCCGTGACCACCGTCCTCATCGTGGACGACCAGCCACTGCAGCGCTACGGCTTCCGGATGCTGCTGGAGAGCCAGCCCGACACCGAGGTGGTCGGCGAGGCCTCCCACGGCGCGGAGGCCGTCCGGCTGGCCGCCGACCTGCGGCCCGACGTCGTCCTGATGGACATCCGGATGCCCGGCATGGACGGCATCGAGGCCACCCGCCGGATCGTCGCCGGCGGCGGACGCTCACGGATCCTGGTACTCACCACCTTCGACCTGGACGAGTACGCCCACGCCGCGCTGCGCGCCGGGGCCAGCGGCTTCCTGCTCAAGGACGCGCGGCCGGAGGAACTGCTCGCCGGGATCCGGGCGGTGGCCGAGGGCGACGCGGTGGTGGCGCCGGCCATCACCCGGCGGCTGCTCGACGCCTACGCCCACCACCTGCCGGTCCGCCCGCCCGGCGCGGCGCCGGTGGAGGACCCCCGGCTGGAGGCGCTGACCGAGCGCGAGCGGGAGATCCTGGTGGCCATCGCGCAGGGCTGGACCAACAGCGAGATCGCCCAGCGGCTGGTGCTGGCCGAATCGACCGTCAAGACGCACGTGGGCCGGGTGCTGGCGAAGATCGGCGCCCGGGACCGGGTGCAGGCGGTGATCTTCGCCTACGACCGCGGTCTGACCCGGCCGAACCCGCCGGTCACGAGCTGAGCCGGCGGCCCCGGGCGCCTTCCCCGCCGCTTACCGGTCCGTGCCGACCGGGGCCTCCTGCGGCGACCGGTGGGGGCGGGGCACGGAGGCCGACAGGGCGTGGCCGGTGCGGTCGTCGGTGCGCCAGGACTGCGACTGGAAGGCGAGGAACACCGCCGTCCAGCGGTTCTCGTCCGGCAGGTGGATCAGCACCGCGCCGTCCTGGTACTCCCCGTCGTCCTGGCGGAACCGGCCGCTGTCGCCCTGGTTCATGTGCACGTCGTGGACGCCGTTGCCGGGCAGGAAGCCGAACACCTTGTCCGGGACGCCGGGTTCGGGCCCGAAGCGCTGGCCGAACACGTACACCGCCGCGCCCCGGTCGGCGATCGCGCGCCGGACGTAGTGGTCGAGCAGGTCGGCGAATCCGCGATTGTTCACCTTCCGTCCCCCGTACGGGTTCCCGCGCCGCCGGACATCGACGACCCGGCATCAGGACGGCGGGTGACGGACGCGGCGCCGGCGCCCGGGCGCTCCTCCGGGTGCCGGCGCCGGGCCGACGGGTGGTCAGCCGCTCAGAGGTTCTTCTCCAGCGCCGCGAGGTAGTTGCGCATGAGGTGGTCGCGCACGCCCTCGCCGGTGGGCTCGAAGGCGGCTGAGGTCAGGCCCTTGGCGCGGTTGGCGAGGCCGGAGACCAGGCCGCTGGCGCCCTCGTGGATGGTCCCCGCGGAGTCGATGAACCGCAGCGCGTCGATGTGGGTGAAGGCCGGCTCCGGCGGCAGCTGGGGGACGACGTCGTTGTTGTTGACGAAGCGGTAACTCCGGCCCTTGAGTGCCTTGTTGTAGGCGGCGGTGAGGAGGCGGTCGCAGGTGCGGGGCTGGCCGAAGGTGTACACCCCGTCGGCGGTCAGGCGCGGGTCCTCCAGGTTGAGGCGGGCGGCGGCGAGCATCGCGAGGGCGCCGCCGAGGCTGTGGCCGGTGAACCAGACGGTCTGGTCGTTGTCGCGCAGCTCGGCGAGGGTCTTGCGGATGTCGGGGAACACCGACTCCAGGGCCTCGGCGAAGCCGTAGTGGACGTAGCCGGTGCCCGCGGGGCCGGGCCAGGGAGGGGTGGTGGAGTCGGTGAGCCAGTCGCGGATCTCCTTGGGCTCGGTGCCGCGGAAGGCGACCACGATCATCCGGTCGCTGGCCATGGTGTAGGCCTGGGTGTCCTCAAGCGGGAACGGCGGGGTGAACCGGGTGTTGTGGTGGCGCACCGTGCCGAAGCCCCAGTCGTGGGCCTGCCGGTCGATCGTGGCGTCGTCCTTGTAGGCGAGGTCGGCGGCCTTGGCCAGGTTGTAGGCGTGGGCGAGGCTGTAGCCGGTCGCGCTCTGGTCGAAGGTGGTGGGTGCGGCCACGGCGGGACTGCCTTTCGTCGGGGAAGGTGTCCCTCGTTGGTAGCGGACCCGTCGACCGTCGCCGGGGCGGCGCCGCCGGGAGTCACCCGAACGGGGCCGGGGCGCCGCACGGATCGGTGGCTCCACCGGAGCGGCGGGGCGCGGGCCTTGGGAGGGAACGGGTTCGTTCACTAACATTGGCGGTGGGCCAGATGAACAGGGAACCCCTGGAAGGTGTGCAGCCATGTCCGCTGAAGCCGGAACTGCTGAGCGCGGCACCGGGCGCGCGGCGGCGACGGCCGCTCCGGTCCGTCGGCGCGGCGAGGCGCTGGAGAGCGCCATCTACGGGGCGGTCCTCCAGCAGTTGACCAGCGACGGCTACGCGCGGCTCACCATGGAGGGCGTGGCCGCCGCCGCGCAGACCGGGAAGGCGGCCCTCTACCGGCGCTGGTCCTCCAAGGAGGAGCTGGTGATGGACGCGCTGCGGGCCAGCATCCCCCCGGCCGGAGCGGCCCCCGACACCGGCAGCCTGCGCGGGGACCTCCTCGCCGTGGTGACCGGGCTGCGCGGCGCGATGGTCAGCGAACTGGGCGCCGCCGTCCGCGCGATCATGAGCGAGATCGACCACCAGCGCGCCCACGTCTTCCTGGAGCTGGTGCTGGAGCGGGTCGTCGAGCCGACCACCGCGCTGATCGCCGAGGTGCTCGACCGGGGCACCGCCCGGGGTGAGGTCCGTCCCGGGGCGGTCACCCCACTGGTCACCGACGTGGTGCCGGCGCTGATGCTGTACCGGATCAAGATGTGCGGCGGGGGTGCCGTCGAGCTCGATCCGGCGGCGATCGTCGACGAGGTGCTGCTGCCGATCGTCCGCCGCGGGTAGGGCCCGTCCGGCACGGTCCCGGTCCGCCGGACGGGCCCCCGGGCTCAGGCGCCGCTGTGGCGGAGCATGTCCTCTCGCTCGACGACCTTCACCCGCTCGCGGTCCTCGGCCTGGCCGAGGGCGCGCTCGTGGGCGTCGAGCTGCTTCCAGCCGTCCCAGGTGGTGCAGCGGACGCCGCGGGCGCGCAGGTGTTCCTCGACCGCCGCCGGGTCGGGTTCGGCGGCGCCGGGCAGGCGGCCGCCGGCGTGGTCGTCCAGCAGGCAGGTGATGGTCTCGTTGGCGTCGCCCTTGGTGTGGCCGATCAGGCCGACCGGGCCGCGCTTGATCCAGCCGGTGACGTAGACGGCCGGGATGGGGGAGCCGTCGCCGTCGAGCACGCGGCCGGCCTGGTGCGGGACGGTGCCGGAGACCGGGTCGAACGGCAGCTTGGGCAGTTCGTCGGAGTAGTAGCCGACGGCCCGGTAGACCGCCTGGACGTCCCAGTCGGTGTGGCGGCCGGTGCCGCGCACGTTGCCGGTGCCGTCCAGCTCGGTGCGCTCGGTGCGCAGGCCGACCACCCGGCCGTCCTCGCCGAGGACCTCGACCGGGGACTCGAAGAAGTGCAGGTACACCCGGTGGGGGCGGTCGCCGACGTCGCGGATCGCCCAGTTCTCGACCGTGGCGGCGACCAGGTCGACGTGCTTGACGGCGCGGCGCTCGGCGATCGAGCCCTCGTCGTACTCGATGTCCTCCGGGTTGACGATCACCTCGATGGTGGGCGAGTGGTCGAGCTCGCGCAGCTCCATCGGGCTGAACTTGGCCTGCGCCGGGCCGCGGCGGCCGAAGACGTGCACCTCGACGGCGCGGTTGCGGCCCAGGCCCTCGTACACGTTCGGCGGGATCTCGGTGGGCAGCAGCTCGTCGGCGGTCTTGGCGAGGATCCGGGCGACGTCCAGGGCGACGTTGCCGACGCCGAGGACGGCGACCTTCTCGGCCTCCAGCGGCCAGGTGCGGGGCACATCCGGGTGGCCGTCGTACCAGGAGACGAAGTCGGCGGCGCCGAAGGAGCCGTCCAGCTCGATGCCGGGCAGGTCGAGCGAGCGGTCGGCCATCGCGCCGGTGGCGAAGACCACGGCGTCGTAGTAGCGGTGCAGGTCGTCCAGGGCGAGGTCGGACGGGTAGTCGACGTTGCCGAAGAGCCGGACCTGGGGCTTGTCCAGCACCTGGTGCAGGGCGGTGACGATGCCCTTGATCCGCGGGTGGTCGGGGGCGACGCCGTAGCGGATCAGGCCGAACGGGGCGGGCATCCGCTCGAACAGGTCGATCGAGACACCGGGTGCCTGCGCGGCATCGGACTTCAGCAGGGCGTCGGCGGCGTAGATGCCGGCGGGGCCGGCTCCGACGATGGCGACTCGGATCGGGCGGGTCATGCGGGTGGATCCTCCGGTCGGGCGCAGGGAGGTGAATCGGTCCGGACCCTCGCAGCCAACCCGCTGTTCGAACGGAGGTGTAGTCGGTACTGATCTATGACGTCATAGAGCGAACCTATGGCCGGTCCGGGAACTTTTCCCGGACCGGCCGAGTGGGCGTCAGTCGCGCTCGACGTCGGTGGCCTGCGGCGGAACGGTCGGGGCAGCGTCCGTCGTGCCCTCGCTGAGCCGGGCCGTGGAGGCCTCGAAGAAGCGCAGCAGCTCCACCGGGAACGGCAGCACCAGCGTCGAGTTCTTCTCCGCCGCGACCTCCACCACCGTCTGCAGCATGCGCAGCTGCATCGCCGCCGGGGTCTCGGCCATCTTGCTCGCGGCCTCGGCGAGCTTGGCGGCCGCCTGGAACTCGCCGTCCGCGGTGATGATACGGGCCCGGCGCTCGCGGTCGGCCTCGGCCTGGCGGGCCATCGAACGCTTCATCGAGTCGGGCAGGCTGACGTCCTTGATCTCCACCCGGTCGATGTGCACGCCCCAGCCCGCCGCCGGGCTCTCCAGCATGACTTCCAGACCCTGGTGCAGGTTCTCCCGCCCGGACAGCAGGTCGTCGAGCTCGCTCTTGCCGATGATCGAGCGCAGCGAGGTCTGGGCGACCTGCAGCATGGCGAAGCCGTAGTTCTGCACGTCCACGGTGGCCTTGATCGGCTCGACGACGCGGAAGTACAGCACCGCGTCGACGCTCACCGAGACGTTGTCCTTGGTGATGCCCTCCTGGGCGGGCACCGGCATGGTGACCACCTGGACGTTCACCTTGCGCATCCGGTCGAGCACCGGCACCAGCATCGTCAGACCCGGCTCGCGGACCTTCCCGCGCACCCGGCCGAGCCGGAACACCACACCGCGCTCGTACTGCTGCACCACCCGCACGCCGGTCATCAGCCACAGCAGGACGACCACCACGACGATCACGAGTACCGCCACGCCTGTTCTACCTTCTCCCCGTCGCGGCGCAGCCGGGCCGGGTCCGGGATGGCCCTGTCGCCTTATGCGCGCCGCGCGCAGCACAGTATGCGCCCGGCGGAGCGGGACGGTAAGGCGTGCGGAGCGGGATCTTGACGCAACGTTGACGGCCGGCCGGCCGCGCACCCCGGGGGCGCTCCGCCGAGCTGACGACACCGAGCTGATTGTGCCTCGGAGAAACGATCGCGGGCGGGGGACGGCGGATCAAGGCCGGGCCCCACGCGGGCCGGCGGGGTGCGCCGACACGCACGGGGCCCCGCCCTTCCTCGACTTGGCGATGGCCGGACGCTTGGATGGATCGGGCCTGGTCACCGCCCGGACGCCGGTCCGGTGGCCCCCTGGGCGAGCCGAGGAGCCACCACCGTGAACCACCCGTCCGATCCCGACCCCACCGACGTGGCCCGCCGGATCGCCGAACGGCGCGAGCGGCTCGGCCTGAGCGAGGAGGACCTGGCCCACCGGGCGGCGATGGCGCCGCGCTACCTGGGCCTCCTGCTCCAGGCCGGGCCCGCCTTCGACCCCGGCGGCTTCGTCCGGATCGCCGCCGCGCTCGGCGTGACCCGGGACGAACTCCTGGCGGACGGCCCCGACACCCCGCCCGGGCACGGCGGCCCCGGCCCGCGGCCGAGGCTGCTCCACCTCACCGACGCCGAGTGCTGGGAACTGGTCGGCTCGCACGGGATCGGCCGGATCGCCCTGCCGGTGCGGCCCGGCCCGGCGGTCCGGCCGGTCAACTACGTGGTCGACCGGGCCTCCTTCGCCTACCGCACCGGCGACCGGACGGGGACCGCCCCCGAGGAGGGGGCGGAGGTGTCCCTGGAGGTCGACCGCATCGACGAGTTCCAGGGGCGCGGCTGGACCGTGCTCGTCGTCGGCCCGGCGCACTACGTGGACGACCCGGAGGAGCGGCGCCGCCTCGACGCCCTGCCCGGCGCGGCCCCGTGGGCGGGTGGCGACCGGCCGCGCTGGGTGCGGATCCGGCCCGAGGAGATCAGCGGTCGGCGGCTGGTGACCGGCTGAGGGCGACGGCCCGTGCGGCGCAGCGGGTCGCGGAGCGCGCGGCCAACAGGTGGCGGGCCAGGGCCAGGGCGGTCAGCAGGGCGAGCAGCGCGCACACGCCCCACCAGCCGGCCGGCGCCCAGATCCGCACGCCGAGCCAGGAGCCCGCGCTGCCGCCCAGGTACGCGCAGGTCATGTAGGCGGACTTGAGCCGGCCCAGGGCCTCCGGGCGGACGGCGTACACCCGGGCCTGACTGGCCACCATGCCGCACTGCATCGCCACGTCCAGCAGCAGGGTGCCCAGCACCAGCGCGGTCAACCCGAGCGGGCCGCCCGCGGCTCCGGGGAGCAGTACGGCGGCGGAGGCGAGCACCCCGAGGAGGCAGACCAGGTTCACCGGGTCCGGGCCGTACCGGTCCACCAGCCGGCCCGCGTACGGGGTGCAGCACACGGTGGCCGCGCCGACCAGGGCAAGCAGGCCCACGGCCGGGGTGCCCAGGCGGTAGGCCGGGCCGGTCAGCAACAGGGCCACGGCGGTCCAGACGGCGGAGAACCCGGCGAAGACGGTCGCCTGGTAGAGGCTGGAGCGGCGCAGCTCGGGCTCGGTGCGCAGCAGTCGCAGCGGTTCCAGCAGCAGGGCCGGGTAGGGACGGCGGGAGGTGGGGGTGGTGGTCGGCACGGCGACCGCCAGGACGGCGGCGAGGAGCAGGGCCGCGGCGGCGGCGACCAGGTACGGGGTCCGCCAGCCCAGCCAGGCGCCGAGGGTTCCGCTGAAGGTGCGGGCCAGCAGCATCCCGGCGGTCGATCCGCTCAACAGGATGCCGATGACCGCCCCTTGACGGTTCGGAGCGGTCAGTCCGGCCGCCAGCGGGCCGACCACCTGCGCGGCGACGGTGGTCAGGCCGACCGCCGCGCTCGCCGCGACCAGTACGGGCAGCGCGGGGGCGCAGCCGGCGGTGAGAAGCGCGAGCCCGGTGAGGCCCAGCAGGGTGACCAGCAGCGGCCGGTTGGGCAAGCGGTCGCCGAGCGGCACCAGGAGGACGATCCCCGCGGTGTACCCGAGTTGGGTGGCTGTCACCACGGTCGCGGCCGAGCCCGGCGACACCTGCAGGCCGGTGGCGATCAGCGGGACGAGGGCCTGGGGGAAGTAGAGGTTGCCGACCGCCACGGCGCAGGTGAGGGCGAGCAGGGGGACGATCCGGTGGTTCGTCGGGCGGCTGTTCATCGGGCGGTGGTTCGTCGGGCTGTTCATCGGATGGCGGTGGTCGGGCACGGGGTGGTGGAGGTCATGGGGGAAGTGCACGGCATCGGCCGGTCCCGGCCAATGGATGTAGCCTGGGGCTCAATGATCAGTTTCGAGCTCGACGTCGAGGACCTCGCCGGCACCCGCTTCGCGCTCTCCCCGCTGCACGAGGCCGTGCTCAGCCTGCGGGTGCTCCAGGACCCGGGGCTGTCCGCGCTGCACCTGCCCTGGCGGCGCTCGGTGCTCGGCCGGCTCGGCGGGCTGGACACCGGGCTGCTGATGTCCCTGGTGGCGCGCCGGCGCACCCTGCCCGACTTCCTGACCCCGGCCGCCGGCGGCTTCGCGCCGGCCTTCGAGGAGGAACTCGCCGTCGTCCGGCGGGCGTCGGCGGCCGAGGTGCGGCACGACCTGGCGCTCGCCCACGCACCCGACGTCCTGCCGGAGGCGCTCCGCGACGCGCTCGCCGAGGAGGACGCGACGGTCCTCGGGCTGCGCGACGCGATCTGCGAACTGCTGCGCCGCTACTGGACGGTGGCGATCGAGCCGCTGTGGCCGCGGATGAGGCTGGTGCTGGAGGCGGACATGACCTACCGTGCCCGCCAACTCGCCCTCGGCGGCGCCCGGTTGCTGTTCGCCGACATGCACCCGGACCTGCGCTGGGAGGGCGGCGGGCTGCACGTCGACCGGATGATCAGCCACCACCGGGTCGCCCCGTCCGGCCGGGGGCTGCTGCTCCTGCCGTCCGTGTTCGCCCACAAGCCCGCACCGCCGGTCAGCCCGGACGTGCCGCCCCGCCTGGTCTACCCCAGCCGCGGCGTGGCCACCCTCTGGGACACCCCGCCGGCCCCCGACCCGGCCGCCCTCACCACCCTGCTCGGCGCCCCGCGCGCCCGGCTGCTCGTGCTGCTGCAGGAGCCGCTGCCCACCGTCGAACTGGCCCGGCGACTGCGCGTCACCCCGAGCGCGGTCTCCCAGCAGCTGCGGGTGCTGCACGCCACCGGGCTGGTCGCCCGGGCCCGGGACGGCCGTCAAGTCCTGTACCGGCGCAGCGCGTTGGGGGACCAGCTGGTGGCCGGCGGCAGCTGACCGCTCGGGCATACTCGTCGGATGGACGGACGCACCAGGACTGCCTGGACCAACACCACCCACGACTGGGCCGCCGCCGTGGACACCGGGCACCTCGCCGGGATCCGCGCGCAGGCCGCGGAGTTCGCGCCGGGCGGCGTCGAACACCTCGTACTGGAGGTGCTCGCCTACCCCGGCGACGAGGCGGCCGCGCGCGGCGCGGGCCGGTGCGTCGTCACCCTGCACGCCGACGGCTCGGTCACCGTCCGCGACGACGGGCGGGGCACCGACACCCGGGTCGACGAGCACGGCGAGGTGGTGAAGAAGCCGGTCATGGCCACCAAGGACCTGCGCTTCTTCGACCGGCCCGAGGCGGAGCGGCTCCCGGACGGGCACCCGCGCCGGGGCATGTCGGTGGTCGCGGCACTCAGCTCCTGGCTGGTGCACACCAACCGCCGGCACAACGGGGCCTGGACCCAGCGCTACGAGCACGGCCTGCCGGTCACCGACCTCGACCCGGTCGAACCCGACGGCACCACCGGTACCTCCGTGACCTTCCGGCCCGACCCCTCGTTGCTCCCGCAGAGCCCGTTGGACGCGGACCGGCTGACCCGCTGGGCGGCGCACTGGCCCGCCCTGGAGGTCCGCGTCGAGTCCGCCGGGCGGGAGGGATAGACCGGCCTCGGGAACTGCGCGCGCTGCTCGGCTCGGTGGCCGCCCAGGAGGGCGAGCGCGCGCGGGTCCGGGAGGCCTGCGCCCGCCGAGGGCGGGGCTGGAGGCCCGGTGGGCCGGCTTCCTGGAGGGCGTTCGGACCCCGTGCCCGCCCCGGCGCCCGATCCGCTGGAGCACGGTGTGGCGGATGACGCTGCTGGTGCGGCCCCCGGTGTTCTGAGCCGCCTTGTAGCGGGCGCTACCGGCCGCTACGCTCGCCGCCATGAAGCAGTTGAACGTCCGCCTGGACGACGCCGTGCACGAGGCGCTGGAGAAGCGCGCCGAGGCCGCCGGGATGAGCCTGCCGGACTACGCGCGCAAGGTGCTGGCGGAGGAGGCGGACGAGCGCCGTGAGCGCTTCCTGACCGCCGCCGCCCACTTCTCCCAGGCCTGGGGCCCGGCGTTCGAGGCGGAGTTCGGCCCGTACCCGGCCCCCGCCCGCGACGCGGCGGCGGACGCCGCGTGATCCTGCGGATCGACCGGGCCTGGCTGCTCGACCTCGCCCACCAGTTCCTGCCCGGGAACCCGGACGTCACCGACTACGGCACCCTCGCCGCCGCCGTCGCCCGGCACGCCGACGAGGTCATGGACGTCCCTGTCTACGGCGGGTTGCACCAGCGCGCGGCCGCGCTGATGCACCAGCTGATCCGGGTTCCGGCCCTGGAGTCGGCCAACGAGCACTTTGCCGCCGTGGTTGCCGCCGCCTACCTCAGCGCCTCCGGCGTCGTCGTCACCGCCGAACCCAAACACGCCGCCGACCTCGCCGCCCGCATCCGCGCGGGCCACGCCGACGTCCGGGAGACCGCGGCCACGATCCGCACCTGGTACCGCTGAGCAGCCGCCCGGAATACCCGCCGCGCACGAGAAGCCGGACCGGCCGACGTAAGCGCGGGCGGCACGGGCCGCCAGATGTTCGCAGACGGCGTCGCCGGTAACTCGGGGGACGGCGGTTCAGCGGGCCAGGTCCAGGGCCCGGTTCAGGTTGTACTCGGCGATGGCCGCCATGGCCGCCCGGGCGGGGAAGTGCCCGTCCAGCAGCCGCAGCGGCCCCGCGGTGAGGGAGAGCCGCTGGGCCAGCAGGTAGAGGGCGAGCCGGTCCTCGTCCAGCCCGGGAGCCTTCAACGGCCGGTAGGCCTCGTGCAGGCGGATCCGCAGGAACACGTGCTCCCACTCGACGTCGAAGTACATCGTGCCTTCGAGGTCGATCAGCACGGGCCGCCCGGTCGTGTCCACCAGCACGTGGTCGGGGCCGAGTTCCCCGTGCACGACGGCGTAGTCCGCCCGCGGCCGCACCGCCCTCGCCAGGGCCCGCAGCCGCTCCTCCAGCCGCTCGCGGGCGGCCGCGATCCGGGGGTCGCGCGCCGCCGCCTCGGCGAGGTCCCGCAGGGCGCGCTCCAGCACCACCCCCTCACAGGAACTCCCGTGCGAGGCACCGCCGGTGTCGACCACGGCTACCTTGCC
Source organism: Kitasatospora sp. NPDC101108 (assembly GCF_055584725.1). Classification (NCBI taxonomy): domain Bacteria; kingdom Bacillati; phylum Actinomycetota; class Actinomycetes; order Kitasatosporales; family Streptomycetaceae; genus Kitasatospora; species Kitasatospora sp. NPDC101108. Next base: position 59,390 of record NZ_JBVJLM010000032.1, on the reverse strand, counting down.
GTAGCGCGGCGCCCGGTGGCCGCGCATCGCCGCCAGTGCCTCCCCGAGCCGGGCCAGCACCGGGGCGGCGGCCCGCGGATCGCGCGCGAGCAGGGACTCCAGGCTCTCGCCCGGAACGTCCTCGACGACGGCCAGGTCGGCCGGGCCGTATGCACCCTCGCGGTCGACCAGCCGGATCGCCGGGACCCGGACGCCGAGGCCGGCGAGGCGTGCGTGCGCCGCCTCGAACACGTCGAGCCCGAGACCGGGGGAGAACGGGTCGGCGAGGTCGTCGTCGCCCTCGGCGGCCGGCCAGTAGTTCTCGGCGTCGGCCCAGCGGTAGGCGACCGCCGTCGCCCCGTCGTCCGTCACCAGGCGGTACACGCCCTTCTTGCTGCCGCCCGCCAACCGCTCCACGGCCGCCAGCCGTCCCCCGAGGGCAGCCCGCGCCGCACCCGCCAACTGCGCCCGCACCGCACCCGCCAACTGCGCCCGCACCGCTGCCGTCTCCACGAGCCACCTCTCCGTCTCCACGATCCGCGCACCCTACCCGGTGCCGGGCGCGCACGGCGGCGTGAGACCCTTGCGGCGATGAATCCCGAGGGCAACGAGGCGGCGGTCGGCGAGCGGCTGCAGCGGCGCGGCTGGCGCAGGGCGTTCACCGTCGAGGAGATGGTGGCCAGTTGGGCCTGGCTGGTCGGCGAAGTCGAGCGCGGCTACGGGGACGACGTGGACGAGTACGTCAACGACCTGTCCTGCCGGAACTGGCTGCACGAGGCGTGGCTGCTGCTGGACGACCGGACCGTGCTGCTCTGGACGGGCAGGATCGAGGAGTCGGACCGCAGGTTCCGCGCCGCGACCGTCGACGACGACGGCGTGGCCCTCGGCCGGTTCCACCGCATCCCGCCGCCCGAGCTGTGGTGGTGGCGACGCCACCCGCGCGTCCTGGTCGGCGACCTCGGCCGCGCGTTGCACTGTCGCTCCGAGCTTGACCTCAAGCGCGGTTGAACTTGTACCCGCTGACGGAGCCCGGCCACCGGGGCGTACGTACGCGCTGACCGGCCCGGAGCGGGTGCAGTGGGTCGCGGAGAACGCCGCTGCCTTCCGCTGAGAGCAGCCGCGAGCACCCGGCTGGCCCTGCGGCATCGCATCTGGCGGACGGTCGACGTGTCAGCCGCAGGGGCGTTGGTACGGCTTGCCGGGGAAGTACTGGTGCCACTGGTCAGGGGTGATGGCGGTGCCCACCGTGTCGCAGAGGTGGCGGGTGAGCCGGTCGATGTCGGGGTCGACGAGGAGGACGCGGCCCGGTGCGCCGTCCTTTCCGCCCTCGCTGACCAGGAGACTGCGCCCGTCCGGGCCGAACCCGGCGCTGTAGACGACGCGCGAGGCGGTGAACATGCCCACTTCGGCCGGCTCGTGGGGGTTCGCCACCCGCCAGAGGTGGATCTGTCCGGCATCGGGGTCGGTGCTCTCCAGGGTGACGGACCGGCTGACGAGCAGGCGGTCGTCGGAGCTGAAACGGAGGTCGGACTGGCGTTCCAGCGCGAGGGAGCCGGCCGGCGCGGGGCGGTGGATGTCGGTGATGTCCCACAGCTCGACGGTCGTGTCGGTCGCCACCGCGAGGGTACGGCCGTCATGGCTGAGTGCGACGTCGTTCACGGAGCCCTTGGCGACCTCGACGTGGTAGGGGTGCTGGAGATCGCTGAGGTCCCAGAGCTGGACGGTCTTCGGGTTGGCGCCCGGGATCCTGGCCGTGGTGATCGCGAGCAGATTCGACACGTGTTCCTCGGCGACGGGGTTGCCGCCGAGATCGATCGGTCCGGCGGCGGTCGGATGCCCGGGATCGGTGAGGTCCCAGACGCTCATCCGGTGACTCGCCAGACGGTCCACGGAGAACAGCTTCCGGTTGATCAGGTGGAGCCGGCCGGGTGGTTGAGGGGACTGGATGGTGGAGAGCTCCTTGGGGGCCCGAGCGTCCGTGGCGTCCCAGACGTGGATTCGGCCGTCCCGGCCGTTGGCCACGACGAGCCCGTCGGCGATGTCCAGGTCAGTGGTGAACGTGGCTGTCTCTCCGCCGTGTTCGACGTAGTCGGCGGGCTCGTTGAGCGTGCCGCCCTGGGCGGGGTGGTCCGGGTCGGTGACGTCCCAGAGCCGGGGGAGTCCGACGTCACTGTACGTCAGCAGGGTGTGGTCGTTGACGGTGCGGGCCAGTCCGCCGTTGAGGCCCGTCACCGTTCCGCCCTGATGTGCGTCGTAGGGGCCGGTGGTCCGCCACAGGTGGTACTCGCGGCCACCGTCGGTGCTACGGCCCCGCGGTGGGTCGACGGCCCAGGCGAGGGTGCGGCCGTCCGGGGTGAAGGTGCCGTACGCGCCCGTGCCGGGCAGGGCGGTGACAGGCGCCGGGTGCCAGCTCCGGATCCCGTGGTCCGCCCCGCTCGCGCAGAGCAGGGACGACGCGCCGTCGCCCACCACGACCGAGAAGACTGCACCGGAGGCGGGATAGTCGGCGGCGCGGACCGGAGCGTGCGGATCGCCGATGTCCATGGCCTCGATGCGGCCGGTCCGGACGCCGGTGTCGACGGAAGCCCCGATCGCCAGCGTCCGGCCGTCCGGCGAGAAGGCGAGGGCCGCCACGGTCTGCCCCGATTCGATCACCACCGGATACGTGGCGTCGAAAGACGCAGTGACGGGTGCGGGCCGGGCCGGGTCGCCGGTGTCCCACAGCCCCACGCCCCGGCCGTTGGCGCCGAGCGCCAGCAGCGGCGCCCGGGGGCTGAAGGCCACGCCGACCGCGTGGCTGTCGGCGAGCGTGGCGGTGAGCGCCGGCTTCAACGGGTCGGCGACGTTCCAGAGTTGGGTCGACGTGTTGTTCTCGGACTCGTAGTGCAGGAGGGCGAGCAGGTGTCCGTCCGAGCTGAACGCCCCGGACTGCACTGTGCCCGTGGCGGTGGGCAGGGCGGCCGTCCGGACCGGGTGCCGGGGGTCGCCGATGTCCCACAGCGAGGACCCGGCCCCGGCGAGGACGGCCAGCCTGTGCCCGTCCGGGCTGAGGGCCAGGGAACCGGAGGCGCCGGGCAGGACGGCGACGGCCTCCGGCTGAGCCGGGTCCGTCACGTTCCACAGCCGTACGGTGGTGTCGCTGTCCTGGGCGGCGAGCAGTCGGCCGTCCCCGGTGAGGGCGAGGCCCGGGAAGGCGCCGCCGGTCCGGATCACGCCGAGCGGCTTTGCCCGGCGCGGATCCGAGAGGTCCCAGAGCCGGACGGTGTGATCGGTGCCCGCGCTGGCCAGCAGGTGCCGGTCGGCACTGTAGGAGAGCTTCTTGACGGTGTCGGTGTGCCCCTTCACCGGCGTGTAGTACGGCGCCAGCGCCGAGTCGAACAGCGCGCTGCGCGCCTCCGGGGTGTCCGCGACCTGCCGTGCGGACAGGGCCAGTTGAAGGGCGAGCGTCGGGTCGACCGCCCGGAGTTTGCCGGCCGCCTGCGCGCCCACCCTGGAGGCGAGGACGTCCCGCTGCTCGTCCGCGGACCGCTTCTGCCACACCGCCGTCCCGACCCCCGCGACCGCCACCAGCAGCAGGACGGCCAGGGTGCCGGCCAGGGCCCGCAGCCGGGTGGTGCGACGGTGTTCGGCGCGCCGTTCGGCGGCCTGCCGGGCCTGGCCGGCGGCCAGGAACTCCCGGGCCGCCCGGGTGGTGCCGTGCCGCTGCGCGGACTCCTCGATCCACTGCAGGGCGGCGGCCAGCCGGACGCCCCGGTACAGCGCGCCCTCGTCGCGCCCGTCCCGCTCCCAGGCGTCCGCGGCGTCGTGCAGCCGCTGGCGGACCAGCAGGCCGGCCCGGTCGTTCTCGATCCAGTCCCGCAGCCGCTGCCAGGCACGCAGCACCGCCTCGTGGGCCAGTTCGGCGTGGTCGTCGTCCACGACCAGCAGCCGGGCCTCGGTGAGCGCGGCGCGCGCGGTCGGGGCCGCCGGGTCGCCTTCGAGGTCCAGTTCGCCGAGCGGGACCCGGCGGCGGGTGTCCTCGGCGCCGTCCACCACGTGCACCAGGCGCAGCAGGATCTGCCGGGCGGCGCGCCGCCCGTCGGCGTCGAGTGCGTCGTACGTGGCTTCGGCCGCCTGCGCGACCGCGCCCCAGATGCCGCCGGAGGCCTGGTAGCCCGCCATGGTCAGCGTCCGGCCCGCCCGTTTCTGCCAGGTGGCCAGCAGGGCGTAGGACAGCAGCGGCAGGGCGGCCCCGGGGCCGCGGTGGCCGCCGCCGGTGCGCAGGTCGCGCAGCAGCAGGTCCAGCAGCCCGGCCTCCAGGCCGAGCCCGGCGAGCCGGGCCGGTTTCTCGATGGCGTCCCGCAGTTCCCCGGTGGTCATCGGGCCGACCAGCACCTGGCCGTCCGCCAGGGCCGCCGCCAGCGCCGGGTACGCCGTGCAGTGCCCGTAGAAGTCGGCGCGCAGCCCCAGCAGGACGAGTGCGCGAGGGGCGGCCGACCCGGCGCCGCGGCGGGCCGCGGCGGACAGCGCCGCGACGAACGCCTCCCGCTCCGCCTCGTCCGTGCACGCGGTGAACAGCTCCTCGAACTGGTCCACCACCAGCACCAGCCGCGTCCCGTCCTCGGGCAGTCGGCCGACGACCGATTCCGGATCGGACATCAGGGCGGCGCGTACGGACTCCGGTGCGTCCTGGGTCAACTGCGCCAGTACGCAAGCGAGTTGAGTCACCGGCTGGTCGCCGGGGGTGAACACCACGCGCGGCCAGCGGGCCGGTCGCAGCTCCGCCGGCAGCCCGTGGTCGAGCGCGGGCAGCAGCCCGGCGCGCAGCAGGGAGGACTTGCCCGCGCCGGACGGGCCGACGACCACGAGCGGCCCGTCCTTGGAGAGCTGTTCGGCGACGCGGCCGACCAGCTTCGCCGTCAGTGCCTCGCGGCCGAAGAAGAACCGGGCGTCCTCCGCGTCGTACGGGGCCAGGCCCCGGTACGGGCAGGTCGCCGGATCCGGCCCCGGCACGGGTGCCTCCGGCGGCTGGTAGGCCGGGTTGGCGGCCAGGACCAGCTCGCCGGCCCGCCCCTCGGACTGGCGGCGCGGCCGGGGGAAGCCCCGGTCGCCCAGTGCCCGCGACAGGGCCCGGTGGAGGTCGTCCAGGGTGAGCAGCGGCGGCCCCGTAGGGTCGCCCTCGCGCAGCAGCCGCAGCAGCTCGCCGCTGAAGGCGGTGTACGGCGCGCCGGGCGGGGCCAGCGCGAGTTCCTCCGGGGCGGCGGAGGCCAGGACGAAGCCGCCGCCCGGGAGGGCGGACTCGAAGGGGCCGCCCGGGCCGCGGACGGGCGCCGCCCGGCCGGAGAAGCAGCAGTCCAGGACCAGGACCACCGAGCGGGCCCGGGAGGTGGCCAGGGTCTCGCGCAGGGTCGCGTAGCGCAGGCCCTTGTAGGGCAGGCCGCGGGTCAGGTGGTCGGTGACGCGGGTGGCGAGGTACAGCTCGTTGTCGTCGCCGACCAGGCCGTGGCCGACGTAATAGACCAGCAGGACGGAGTCCGCCGCCTCGGCCGCGCCGGTCAGTTCCTCACCGAGGACGACCGGGTTCTCCGGGTCGAGCACGGTGCGCACGTGCTCGGGGGCGAGGCCGCAGCGGTCGACGAGCGCCCGCTCGACGGCCCGGACGGTTCCGGCGGCGGCCGGGACCTCGGGCAGGACCGAGCCGGGGACGTGGCTGCCGGTCCCGATGATCAGGGCCCGGGCGCCGGCGAGTCCCAGCGGCAGTCCGGCGTCAGTCATCGCCGTCCGGGAGCGCGGCCGGGCCGGGGCGGTCGGCGAGCGAGCGGCCCACCTCGCGCACGAGCTCGGCGACGCCGTCCGGCCGGAGGCCGTGCACCGCCGTCGCCCGCAGTTCGATCGAGCTGCCGTCCGCGCGGGTCACCTGGATCACCGTCTCGCCGGCCCGCCGCCGGATCCACGCGATCAGGGCACTGGTCAGTCCGGAGACGGCGCCGCCCGTACCGACCGCGACGGTGAGCACGTCGGCGAAGGTGCCCAGCGAGCCGGGCCGCGGCGGCGCGGCCTCCAGCTCGACGCGCCCGCGCAGTCCCTCCTCGGCCCGCAGCCAGGCCAGCAGGGAGGCGGTGGCGCCGCGGTCGGCGTCGGTCACACGGATTCGGAGCGGTTCGTCCACGGTCCCCCCAGGAGCCAACGGTGCACGCTGTGTTGACCAAGCGTCACAACAATGAGTGGTCGCGGTCAAACGCCGAGGTCGGGAGACCGGGCGGACGGCCCGGCGGCTCTTCCACCGCGCCGAACGGGTGGGCGGCCGCGGCCGTCCGGAGCCCCCTGCGGCGGCGGCGTGTCGGGTGGCGGATCCCGGGGCGGGACGGGAGGGTGACTGGCGGGGGACCACCCGAGGAAGGAGCGAGCATGCCCGAAGTCACCACCCCGTACGTGACCGGCACCCCGTGCTGGATCGATCTGATGGCGCAGGACCAGCAGGCCGCGCTGGACTTCTACCGCGACCTGTTCGGCTGGCAGGGGCGGATCGGCCCGGCCGAGTTCGGCGGGTACGCCGTCTGCGAGCTCAACGGCAGGCCGGTGGCGGGCATCGGCCCGGCGACGGCCCCCGCGGGCATGCCGGAGCCGCCCACCGTGTGGACCAGCTACCTGGCCACCACGGACGCCCAGGCCACCCAGGACGCCATCGTCTCGGCCGGCGGCACCCTGCTGGCGCCGGTGATGGACGTCGGCAAACTCGGCCGGATGCTGGTCGCCGCGGACCCGCAGGGCGCGGTGTTCGGCGTCTGGCAGGCGTTGGACTTCTCCGGAGCCGGGGTGGTCAACGAACCCGGCGCACTGATCTGGAACGAACTCCACACCGACGACATCGGGGCCGCCGGCGCCTTCTACGGCAAGGCGTTCGGCATCGAGGTCGTGCCGGTGGAGGGCAACGACCAGTACTGGGAACTGAAGGTCGGCGGCCGCCCCGTCGGCGGCGCCTCGCTGCTCGCCGACGACCCGCCCGGCACCCCGGCGCACTGGCTGTGCTACTTCGCGGTCGACGACGTGGACTCCGCCGCCGACACCGTGGTCAAGCGCAACGGCACCCTCCTCGCCCGGCCCTTCGACATGGTGGCCGGCCGGATGGCGGTGGTCGCCGACCCGCAGGGCGCCCCGTTCGCGATGATCAAGCCCGGCCCGCAGTAGCGGCGCGCCGCACCGACCGGACACCGAGCCCGCCCGGCCCCTCCGGGCGGGCTCGGTCCAGCTCAGAAGGGACGGAGCGGAGCCGTGGCCGGACGCCACCGACGCCCCCCGGAACCGGAGTTCCCGGCCGACGCCGACCACAGGCTCCGGGCCATCGCCGAGCAGCGGCCGGTGGTCGAGGAGGGCGTCGTGCTCCTCCCCGGCTCGGACCGCCCGTACCTGTACCGCACCGTGTACGAGCCGGACGGTACCGCGAAGCGCTCGCTGCTCAGGATCGACCCGGGCCCGCCGGACCCGGCAGCCGACTGAGCCGCTGCCGGCCGCTCCCCGTTCAGGCGGCCGCGGCGCCGAACCAGCGGGCCAGCGCGTCGTCCAGCGAGTGCTGGTCGTCGCCGACCCAGGCCACGTACCCGTCGGGGCGCAGCAGGACGGCGGGGACGTCCAGCTCCTCCGCCGGGTCCATGACGTGGTCGACGCGGTCCGCCCAGCCCGCCGCTGACAGGCCGCCGCCCGTCGCGTCCAGCAGCAGTGCCCGGCCGCCGTGCATCCGCTCGTACAGGCGCCCCTGCTTCAGCCGGACGTCCCGCAGGCGGCGGCCGAGCAGTTCGTGGCCCTCGCCGAGGTCGTAGCGGACCCCGAGGCCGAAGACCATCTCGGTGATGTAGCGGTTCACCTCCTCGAAGTCCATCAGGGTGGAGAGCAGCTCCCGCAGCGCGACCGCGCCGGGCTCGCCGCCCAGCAGGGTCATCTGGGCCCGGGTGTTGGCCAGGACGCGGGCGCCCACCGGGTGGCGTTCGGTGTGGTAGGTGTCCAGCAGGCCGGCGGGGGCGTGGCCGTGCACGGCGGCCGCGAGCTTCCAGCCGAGGTTGTAGGCGTCCTGGATGCCGAGGTTGAGGCCCTGGCCGCCGGTGGGCGGGTGGATGTGCGCTGCGTCGCCCGCCAGGAAGGCCCGGCCGAGCCGGTAGTGCTCGGCCTGCCGGGTGGCGTCGCCGAAGCGGGAGAGCCAGCGGGGCGAGTGCGCGCCGAAGTCGGTCCCGGCGGTGGCGCGCAACTGCTGCCGGAACTCCTCCAGGGTGGGCGGCTCGTCCCGGTCCTCGGCCACGTCCGGGGCGGGCACGATCACCCGGTACGCCCCGTCGCCCCGGGGGACGGTGCCGAAGCGCAGCTCGGTGCGGCGGACCTCGGTGACCACGGCCTCGATCGTCGCCGGGTCCTCGGCCAGCGACAGCTCGCCGAGCAGGGTGTCGACCCGGGACGGCTCCCCGGGGAAGGCGATGCCGAGCTGTCGGCGCACGGTGCTGCGGCCGCCGTCGCAGCCGACCAGGTAGCGCGAGCGCAGCCGGGTGCCGTCCGCGAGTTCGACCGTCACCGCCTCCTCGTCCTGGCCGAGGCCGGTGACCGCCCGGCCGTGCCGGATCTCGGCGCCGAGTTCGAGCGCGTGCTCGCGCAACAGCCGCTCGGTGACCGGCTGCTCGACGCTGAGGCCGTACGGGTGGGCGGTGTCCATGGTCTCCGGCCACGGCTTGTGGATGTGGCCGAAGAAGCCGCCGACCTGGAACTTCCCGCCCACCGCGAGGAACCGGTCCAGCAGCCCGCGCTGGTCCATCATCTCCACGCTGCGCACGTGCAGCCCCTGGCCGCGGGACTCCCCGGTCGGCTCCGTCAGCCGCTCCAGCACCACCACCTGCACGCCGTGGAGTCGCAGTTCGATCGCCAGCATGAGGCCGGTCGGCCCGCCGCCGACCACGATCACATCGATCATTCGGGACATCCCCCAGTGAGCTCGAAGAGAAGAGGCCGGCAACTCGGGACACCGACGTACGTACGGGGTGAACCTCGCATTTCGCCAGGTTCCGGCCTCGGTCGACGATTGTGCGCCCTGAAGGGGGCCTTGCGGCAAGGCCCCCTGTGGGAGATACTTTGGTAGTGGCGAGGAGTCCCTGAACTCCTCGCCTTCGTCGTTCGCGGCCCTGTCGGATACCGCCCGTACGCTGCCCGACAGGGGCGGGTGGAGGAGGCCGTGACCGGGCAACCCGGCGATCGGCACGGAACGGGAGGCGCCGGCCCTGTGGTGGAGGCGCCGACGCTGATCGCGGTGGGGAGGGCCTCCGTCGCCCCCCGCCGGCGCCGGCCGGGGCCGACGGGCGCTCAGCTCGGGTGCAGCACCGCTGCAACGATCTCGCGGACCCGGTCGTGGCTGATCCCCTCCCGCTGTTCCACGGCGAGCGGGTGGTCGGTCGGCTCCAGCTCGATGAAGGGACGTTGGCCGACCGGGCGGGTGTGAACCATGGTCTTCAGGTTGATCGTGCTCGGCGAGTAGATCGGCAGCTCGGTGGTCAGCCAGCCGAAGTACGGCGGTTCCGCCTCCCGGCCCTCGGTCTCCCACAGCTCGGCGGCGCGGGCGAAGTTGGCCTTGCTCAAGGAGACCCAGACGCCCCAGGAGAAGACCTCCTCGCCGCCGGTCACCGGGATCTCGATCAGGCCCTTGACGAAGAAGTGCTCGCCCCGGACGACGCACTGCTCGGCCGTCAGCATGCTGTCCGGATCGGCTTCGAGGGCCGGATCCCAGACGTCGGGTGCCGGGGCGGAGAAGTTGAGCGGCAGTTCGTCGTGGTGCCGGTCGCCGCAGGTGCAGGTGTAGCCGAGGTGGTCAGACATGCACGGCAGCCTACGGGCAGGCACTGACCGTGTGTCGTCCGGGTGGGTTGATGACGAACGAAGCGGACGTGACGGACTGCGGGCGCCCCCGTCCTGCTAGCGTGGCGCGGAAATCCGCAGTGATCCGCAGTGATCCGCAGTGATGGGAGTACGGGCGTGACGGGCGGGCATCGGTGGCTGCTGGACGAGACGCCCTGGCCGGAGCAGGCCCGGTTGGGGTACGGCGCGTTGGTGGAACTGGTCACGCCGGAGCCGCCGGTGCCGGACCTCGGGTGGCTGGGGGACGGGCTGGTCGGCACCCGGGGCGTGGTGGTCGGCTGCGAGGTCGAGGACGACGGCCCGGTGTACGGGGTGGTGACCGAGGACGGGAGCCCGTGGCGGCTGCGGCCGGAGTTCCTGGCCGCGCTGGGCGGCTGCCGGACGGACCTGCCGCCGCGCTACCGCAGTGACCTGCCGGAGGGCACCCGGGTGCGGATCCTGGCCGGCCCGGCCCCGGAGGGCGGGCCGACCGGGGCCGTCGGGCGGGTCACCGGGCTGTGGTGGGAGAGCGCGCTGGAGCCGCCGATGGGGTACACCGTCGAGGTCGGCGAGTACACCCACTGCGTCACCCCGGAGCAGGTCGAACCGCTCCGGTAGCGCTTCGTCAGGCGGTGTCAGCCCTTGCCGCCGCCCGCCTTCAGGACCTGGGCCGCGGCCACGCCCGCCGCGCTGTTGCCGTGTCCCCCGCCCTCCACCTCGGCGGCGACGGCGAGGTCGTTGCGGTAGGCGATGAACCAGCTGTTGGTGGCCTGCGACCCGGCCTCCACGGTGCCGGTCTTGGCGCCGACCTGGCCGCTCAGCCCGGACATCGGGGCCCGGGCGGTGCCCTGGGTCGCGGTCCGGGCCATCATCGAGCGCAGGCTCTGGGCGACGTCCGCGGGCAGCCGGCCGGGGGCCGTCACGCGCTTGACGTCCTCGCGCAACACGGGCTGACGGAACGTTCCGCTCTGTACGGTGGCGGCGACCGAGGCCATCAGCAGCGAGTTCACCTGGATCTGGCCCTGGCCGATGTACTCGGCGGCCGCCTCGTCCCTGTTCCCCGGCACCGGGATGGTGGCGTCCCGGTTGGGGATGCCGATCCGCCACTGGAGGCCGAGGCCGAACTGGTCGCGGGCGACCGACGCCAGGGTGCCCGGCTGGAGCTTCTCCAGGCCCTTGTCGATGAACCCGGTGTTGCAGGAGTGGATGAAGTCGTCGCCGAGGGTGTAGTCGAGGTGGTTGCCGGGTTCGTCGTTGTGCCAGGTCCGGGGGGAGTTGGTGGTTTCCTTGCAGGGCGCCGCGGTGTCCGGGGTCAGCCCGGCCTCCAGCAGCGCGGCCGAGGTGATCACCTTCATCGTCGAACCGGGCGCCTGCCCGCCGCCGACCGCCCGGTTGAAGCCGCCCTGCGGGGCGAAGGCCATCGCCAGGATGTTCCCGGTGCTCGGCTGGATCGCCACCAGCGAGGCGGGCTTGCCGTCGGCCGACTGCTGCTTCACCGCGTCCTCGGCGATCTGCTGGAGGTCGGCGTCCAGGGTGAGCTCGACCTGCGGCGCGCTCGGCGGCGTCAGCACGAACAGCTGCTCCGCGTCCTGCGAGCCGCCGCCGCTGAGCACCACGGCCTGGCCGGTGACGACCTTCGCACCGTCGGGCGGGGCGATCTGCGGCAGCACGGACCGCAGCGACGGGAACGAGTCCAGCGGCCGGCCCTTGCGGTCGGTGGGCTTGGACACCGGGTTGGGCAGGGCCTTGACGGCGAGCGTCTTCCCGGCGCCCAGCTTGGGGTGGATCACCGTCGGCGCCCAGCGGACCAGGATGCGCCCGTCCGCGGCGCGCACGACGCCCAGCGTGCTGTCGTACTCCCAGGCGTCCGTGGTGCCGTCGAACTCGGCCCGCACCCGGTAGCCGACGGCGGGCTCGCTCGGCGTGCCGGAGGCCGCGGCGCCCGTCCCGGTCAGGGTGAGCGTACGGGCGGACACCCCGTCGTGGAACGAGGTCAGGGCCGCCCGGGCGGCTTCCGGACGGTCCGTCAGGCCGGCCGCGACCGTGAGGTCCCCGCGGCCCCAGGCCGCCAGGAAGTCCTTGGCGACGGCGTCGGCCTCCGCGGCGGTGGGCGGCGTCTGCGGGCCCCTGGAGGCCGTCGCGTCCGCACCGGCGCCCTTGCCGGAGGAGCCGCCGGACACCGCGCTGACCACGTTGTAGGCGCCGTACCCGCCGACCACCACCAGCGCGGTGAACACGCCGCCGATCGCCACCAGCCAGACCCGGCGGGACCGGGAGCGGCTCGGGGCCTCCTCGTGGTCGTCGTGGACGAGGTGGTCGTCGTGGTCCTGTTCCGGGTGCTGTTCGTCGTATTCCTGGTACATGGTGCTGCGTCCCCCCTGGGTACTTCGGTGTGTGGCGCCCGTCCCTCCCGGACGCGCCTGCCGTTCAGGCGCCCGCCGGGCCGTTCGGGCCCGGACAGCCTATGCGGCGGCGGCCCGCCGGTCGACGGCGGGGGCTTTGCGAGGGCTTGACCTGCGGAGGGTGACGGAGCGGGACCGATGACGGCCGAGGCGGACGGGCGCCCGGCGGGCGGGGCGACCGGCTACGGCACTCAACCGCTCCGCGGCCCCACCCGGCGCGCGCCCGCCCCGCCCGGCGCGCGCGCCCCGTGCGCGCCGTGGACGCGGACACTGCGGCCTGGTATCCAGTCACCTGGCAGCCGGGCGGAGCGGGCGCCCCCGGGTCGGACGGATCACCAGGGAAGCAGGGGCGATGCGCAGGATTCTGATCGTCGGCGCCGGGCAGGCCGGCCTCCAACTGGCCCTCGGGCTGCAGTCCCACGGCTACGACGTCACCCTGCTGACGGACCGTGACGCGCAGGAGGTGCGGGACGGGCGGGTGCTGTCCACCCAGTGCATGTTCGACTCCGCGCTGCGCACCGAGCGCGCCCTCGGCCTCGACCTGTGGGCCGAGCGGGCGCCGCGGATCGAGGGCGTCGGGGTGTCGGTCGGCGGGCCGGAGTCGACCCGGGTGATCGACTGGGTCGGGCGGCTGGACGCCTACGCCCAGTCCGTCGACCAGCGGCTGAAGATGTCCACCTGGCTGGAGGCCTTCGCCGCCCGCGGCGGCCGGGTGGAGCTGCGGCAGGTGAGCACCGCCGACCTGGAACACCTGGCCGGCTCGTACGACCTGGTGCTGGTCGCCTCCGGCAAGGGCAAGCCTGCCTCGCTGTTCGAGCGCGACGAGGAGCGCTCCCCGTACCTGCGGCCCCAGCGCGCCCTGGCCGTGAGCTATGTGTACGGGCTCGCGCCGCGCCCCGAGCACGACTTCCCGGCGGTGCGCTGCAACCTGGTGCCCGGCATCGGCGAGTTCTTCACCATGCCGGCCCTGACGGCCGCGGGGCCGTGCGACATCCTGTTCTGGGAGGCGCAGCCGGGCGGTCCGGCGGACGCCTTCGACGGGATCCGCGATCCGGCCGAACACCTGCGGGTGATGCTGGAGTTGATGAAGACCTTCACCCCTTGGGAGTACGACCGCACCCGCTCCGGCGTCGAACTCACCGACGCCGGAGCGACCCTGGCCGGCCGCTTCACCCCGGTGGTCCGCCGTCCGGTCGGTGAACTGCCGGGCGGCGGATCGGTGTTGGGAGTCGCCGACGTGGTCGTCACCAACGACCCGATCACCGGGCAGGGGGCGAACAACGCCGCCAAGTGCGCCGCCCACTACCTGGAGGCGATCCTCGCGCACGGCGACAAGCCCTTCGACCGGGACTTCCAGCAGTCCGCCTTCGACCGCTTCTGGGCGGAGACCGCGCGGCCGGTCACCACCTGGACGAACGCGATGCTCGCCCCGGCGCCCCCGTACGTGGGGGAGCTGTTCGTCGCGGCCGGCCGACTCCCCGCCGTGGCCGACCGGTTCGCCAACTGCTTCAACGACCCGGCGGATGTGGAGGACTGGCTGCTGGACCCGGAGAAGGCGGCCGCCTACCTGGCCTCGGTGGCACCGCAGGGCTGAGCGTCGGACGTGTCACGGTGAGGTCAAGGTCTCGCCAAGTTCCGCGCGGGGCCGTCCTGATCATGGTGGGTTCGTGTCAACCCCGGCCCGCCGGGGGACGTTTACGCACAGAACGCGGACATCAGGAGACGAGTGGTGGCGGTCGACGGCAGCAACATGGCGCACGCTGTGATCGAGACGGCGGTGAAGGAACGCACGCGCCTGCAGACCGGCCGCAGCCGGGCGACGGCGTTGGTGGTGCTGGTCCTCCTGGCGGGCCTCGGTCTCTTCCTGGCGCTGGTGGTCGGCAAGTCCGACCCGACCAGCGCCCCCACCTGCAACGGGACGACCATGACCCGGAGCGACGAGTGCCGGATCTGGTCAAGCCACGGCGGTGGGGGCACCTTCGGCTACCAGGAGATGATCGACCGACGCGAGTCCGGCAAGGGCGTGTGGCAGGTGGTCGGCTTCGTCGGCACCGGCCTGTCCGTCGTCCTGATGGGCGTGGCGGTCACCAAGCTCAACCCCAACCGCCCGTGGGGCAAGCCGGTCACCGCCGCCTGCCCGCGCTGCTACCAGACCACCCTGCGGGAGAAGCTGACCGTGCACACCGTCTCCCGGGGCCGGACCAACTACCGCTACAGCGGCATCGTCACGCTCTGCACCCCGGTCTGCGGCTTCAGCGCGGTGCGCCAGCGCTGACACGGGCCCACCCCGTCCGGGGAGCGGTGGCGTGCCGTCGGCGCACACGGTCACCTGCAGCCGCCGCCGGGGTGGGGGAGCGGGGCCGCCGGACGCCGTCGCCGGGAAGCGCCGCCGGCGTCCGTGCGGGATCCCGGCCCCCGCCGTGGGTTCAGCGCGAGTGGGAGGCGAGGCTGAGGAGCAGGTGGGCGGACTCCGGGTGCTGGAAGTCGGAGTGGGCGCCGGAGGGGTGGAGGCGGCGGGTGGCCAGCCCGCCCCGGTAGACGTGCCCGGCGTCGATGTTGACGATCGGGTGGTCGAGGTCGGCGTGCGGGTACGGGGAGTCGGTCGGGCGCAGCCGGGTGCTGAACTGGGCGACCGGCGCGGAGCCGGTGCCGGAGTGGCCGATGCCCGGGCGGCCCTCGGCGCGCAGGTGCCAGAAGCCGGTGGCGCGGTCCCAGCGGGAGTGGGTGAGGACGAGCGGGCCGCGCAGCGGGGCGCCGGCCCGGCCGGGGCCGAGGAACAGGCGGGGGAACAGCCGGTCGAAGGCGTCGCGGGGCGCGGCCATCTGGAAGACGAGCGCGCTGTCGACGGTGAACGGGCGGGCCGGGTCGCCGGGGCGGGACGACCAGCTCAGCACCGGTGGGCCGGCCGGGCGGTCGGCGGCGTACTGGACGGCCTCGCAGAGGAAGCGGCCGCCGAAGGAGTGCCCGAGCAGGTGGAGGTACTGGCCGTGCCGGTTGGCCAGCACGCGCGGGGCGTCCGGGCGGCCGCGGCCGCTGTCGAGGTAGCCGAGCAGGTGGCCGAGGATGCGCCCGGCCTGGCCCCGGGCGCTCATCGCGTGCGCGCGCTCCCGGATGCGCCGGTAGCCGTGCAGGGTCGGCAGGCTGGAGGAGGGCCAGCGCACCACCACGCAC
Organism: Kitasatospora sp. NPDC101108; assembly: GCF_055584725.1. NCBI lineage: Bacteria > Bacillati > Actinomycetota > Actinomycetes > Kitasatosporales > Streptomycetaceae > Kitasatospora > Kitasatospora sp. NPDC101108. Next base: position 43,995 of record NZ_JBVJLM010000032.1, on the reverse strand, counting down.
CAGGGGCGGAACCCGGCGGCCAGTCCCGGGTAGGCGCCCGGGGCGGCGAGGTGCAGGGCGGCGGCCCGGTCGACCAGCGCGGCCGCCGTGCGGTGGGCGGCCTCGGGGCTGGTCTGCCAGCCGTGGACGTAGACGAACAGGTCGGTCGCCCACTCGGGGATCCGCAGGTGGCGGGCGAGGTGCTCGGCGGTTCGCGCCTCGGGGACGGGCGTGGCCGTGCCGGGCACGAGCAGTCGGCCGTGCTCGTCCAGGTCCACGGTCGCGGGGCGTGCGGTGGTCGGCGGCGCCGGGGTGGTCATGCGTTGAGCTCCAGGATGCTGTCGATGCCGCAGTGCAGGGAGTAGGCGAGGGCCAGCGGGTTGCGGTACTCGCTGGCGAACCACCGCACCAGCTGTCGGGTGATCTCGCCGGCCGTGTACTGGCCGGTCAGGTAGTGGTCGAGGAAGGCGAAGGCGTACTCGGCGGCGAACTCCTGCGGGATCTGGATCTGCGGGCCGAGCACGCCGTCCGCCCCGAGGTCCACCAACGCCCGCCCCAGATGGTCCAGTTCGGCCGACGCGGACTGGCCGGTGTGGCAGGCGTTCAGCAGCACGAAGGGCCGGAACACGGCGTCCGGCCGGTCGAGGTGGTGGCGGCGGTGGCGGCGCACCAGCTCGGCGTCGATGTGCCGGTCGTCGGAGAGCCGGACGGCCAGCTGCTCGTACGGTGAGTCGTTGGCGACGAACTGGCCGTGGCACCAGAAGTACATGACGTCCTCGTCCAGCACGGCCGCGGACAGCGCCTTCAGCAGCAGGTCGGACTCGGTGCGCACGGTCAGCTGGGAGCGGTCCTCCAGGAGTTTGCGCACGTCGGGCGCCCGCCCGATGCCGGTGAGCTGGTCGTCGGTGTTCAGGCTGGTGACGGGCCTGGCGCGGGCGGAGTTCGGCGGCTGGATCGGCGGGTAGGCGGCGCCGGTCTGCTCGATCTGGTGGCGGTGGCCGAGGAAGTCCGCCCAGGGGTCGGGCTGCTCGCTCTCCACGGCGAGCATCGGCCAGGGGAGGTGGAGGTCGGAGTCGAAGCTGATCCGCAGGGAACCGTGCTCGGTGAGGGTGCGGTTGAGGTATTCGCGGAACATGACCAGGCTGCGGTCGCCGCCCTCGAACATCGTCTCCAGGAAGTACCGCCCCTCCTCGGCGAGTTCGGCGACCTTGCGCTCGGCGACGGCGGCCAGCGGGGTGAAGTCGACGGTGCTCGCGAAGGGGTACGGGTTGAGCGGGTCGGGGTCGTAGCCGATCAGGCGGTCGCGCCAGACGCTGCGCAGCCGGGCGGCGAGGTGGAGCAGCTTGGGCGCGGAGACGGCCAACCGGGCCCGGTGGATGCGGTTCCCGGGGGTGCGCTCGCCCGTCCGGAAGGCCGAGACGTTCAGTTCGTCGCCGTGTCGCCGAAGGGTGACGATCAGGTCCAGCGGGGCCCGCTCCTTCGAGGGCAGGCCGTCCGGACGGGTCTGGAGGGGCAGCCGGGTGTAGTCGGCGGAGGGGTTCTGCCGGATGGTGACGTGGAGGTCCCGGGGCACGTCGATTACTCCTGGTCCTGGGCTGGGGCGGGCCGGGGCACGTCCACGACGGCGCAGAGGTCCTGGAGGACGGCGCCGTGTCCCCGGTCGAAGACGGTGACCCGGACGGTGTACGAACCGGGAGCGGCCGGGGTCAGCGCGAACCGGGCGGGCGGACCGGCCGGGGTGTGGTCGGTGACGGGCGGTTCGAGCACCGCGTGCGGGTCGACGGCGGCGACCAGACGCAGGTCGGGCAGCGCGGTCGGATCCGCCTCGGGGTCGTCGCTGGCCTCCAGGCGGAGTTCGAGGTGGGTGGTGGTGCCCACGGCGGGTTCGTCGGTGAGGGTGAGGCGGGGGCGCCAGGCGGGCCGGACGACGGCCGGCCGGGGAGCTCGGCGGACCGGGCCGCGGGAGTGGCGGGGGAAAGGGGTGGGCCTGGTCCTGCTGGACTCCGCGGGCACGGGTGCGCCGGGGGTCGACGAGGGCTCGGCCCGGTCGAGCTGCGCCAGCGCGGTACGGGCTTCCGCCAGGAGCGGGTGGCCCGGGTCCATCAGTGCCTCGCGGCCGACGCACACCGCCGCCAGCAGTTCCCGGGCCGCCTCGCGTCGCCCGGCCGCCACGAGGGCGTCGGCCAGGCCGACGGCGAGGGAGGGGAACACCGGGAGCGGCCCGGGGTGTTCGGCGCCGATGCTGACGGCGACGTCCTGGGCCTCGCCGTGACCGGCCAGCAGCACGGAAGCCGGCGGGGCGCTTCCGGTCGTGGTCCGGTCGGCGATGATGCGCTCGTACACCTGGATGGCGCCCTCGGCGTCCCCGGCCCGCAGCCGGGCGTGGGCGAGGCTGCGCCGGACGCTCGATGTGAGCGTGCTGTGCGGACCGGTGTCCTCGGTGCAGCCCTCCGCGAGTTCCTCCAAGCGGACGACGGCGCGCAGCGGCCGAGCCCCGTCGGCCAGCAGGAGCGCCTGGGTCTCCCGGGCCGTGACCGTCGCCTCGTCAGAGCCCCCGAGGGCGTCGACGGCGGTGGCGACCAGGTCAGCGGCCAGACTCAGGGCCGCCTGGTGCTCTCCGTTCAGGTGGCGCGCGACGGCGAGCGTGCAGCCGACGCGGACCACGTCGGGGAGGCCGAACCCGCGGGGCCGCGCCCGGTCATCGGCCATGGACGACAGTTCGGCGACGGCGGTGTCGAGTTCGCCCTTGAGGACCAGGGCCTTGGCACGGCCGTGCCGCAGCTCCCGCACGAAGGAGTGCTCCGGTCCGAGGGCCGGGACGGCGGCGGCCAAGGTCTCGCGGTAGTGGGCGGCTGACTCGGCGTAGCGGCCGGAGAGGCGGAGGCTCAGCGCGATGCTGCCCCGGACGTCGAGCGTGTCCGGGTGGTCGGCTCCCAGGATCCGCCCGCGATCGGTCAGAAGGGCTCGGTGAACCGCATCGGCTCGCTCGTGCTGCCACCCCGCGCTGATGGCGTGGGCCAGATCGGACCGGGCGGTGAGCGTGTCGGGGTGGTCGGCGCCGAGGGCCCGCTCGTGGTCCGCGACCAGCGCCCGGCGTTCGGCGATCTCCTGGCGGTGGCGTCCGGCGCGGCGGTGGGTGTAGGCGAGGTCGGCCCGGTCCGCGAGGGTGTCCGGGTGCTCCGGCCCTTGGACCCGGATCCGGTCGGCGATCACTCGCGTGAAGAGGGCTACGGCGCGATCGGTGTCGCCGGTCTCGCGGACGTCCTGAGCCAGCAGGGAGCGAGCGCTGAGCGCGTCGGGGTGGTCCGGCCCCTGGATCCGGGCGCGGTCGGCGGCGAGGAGTTCGCGGTCCGTGACGACCCGGCGGAACAGCCCGGCGGACCGACGGTCGTTGAGGAGGTTGTTCCGGGCGGTGAGCACGTCGGGGTGCTCGGGGCCCTGGATGCGCATCCGGTCCGCCACGAGGTCCTGGTGCAGCGCGACGGCCCGTCGGTGGTCCTTCGCACGGGCGAGGGCCCGGGCCAGGCCGCTGCGGACGGACAGGGTACGGGAGTGTTCGGGACCGTGGATCCGGGTGAAGTCGTCGACCAGCACGGTGTAGCGGGCCACCGCCTGCCGGTGGTCGCCGACGTGGACGCTCCCGATGGCCTGCCACCAGCGGGCCACCAGAGTGTCGGGATGTTCGGGGCCGTTGAGGCGGTGATGGTCGGCCGCCAGCTCGGCGTACAGCTCAAGGGCCCGGCCGTGCCGGCCGGCTCGGGTGAGGGCGTTGGCCCGCAACCACCGGGCGTGCAGGGTCAGCGGATGGTCGGCGCCCTGGATCAGGGTCCGGTCCGCGACGAGCAGGTCGTGCAGCTCCACGGCCAGCCGGTGGCCGCCCGCGGCCGAGAGGGCGATGGCCAGGTCCTTCCTGGCGTCCAGGGTCTCGGGATGGCCCGGACCGGCGGCGCGGCAGAGGTCGGCCACCAGCGACCGGGACAGCGCGATGGCGCGTCGGTGGTGGCCGGCCTCCCGGTGGCTGGCGGCGAGCCGGGAGCGCGTGATGAAGGTGTCGGGGTGGCTGGGGCCGAGGACCCTGGTGCGGTCGGCCACGAGCGCGTCGAACAGCTCCGCCGCCCGCAGGGGCTCGTCGGCGGCGTCGTGCACGGAGGCGAGCCAGAACCGGGCCTCCAGGGTGTCCGGGTGGTCCGGTCCCTGAAGACGGGTGTGGTCCGCGATGAGTTCGGTCAACTGCTGGACGGCGAGGCGGTAGTGACCGGCCTCGCAGTGCGCCACCGCCAGGTTGAGCCGGGCGCTGAGGGTGTCGGCGTTCTCCGGGCCCTGGATCCGTGTCCGGTCGACGACGAGGCTCTCGCGAACGGCGAGTGCCTCCCGGAGGCGGCCGGCCGCCTGGAGGTTGTGGGCGAGGCCCTTGCGCGAGTCGAGCGTGCTCGGGTGCTCGGGTCCGTACACACGGGTGCGGTCGGCCACCAGCTGTTCGCGCAGCCGTACGGCGTGATCGTGGTGGGACGCCTCGCCGTGCAGCCAGGCCTGCCAGATCCGGGTGTGCAGGACCGTGGGGTGGTCGGACCGCAGGGCCCGTGCCCGGTCGGCGACCAGCTCGTCGCACAGTTCGGCGGCCCGCTGGTGCTCTCCGACGTGGCTGAAGCTCCGGGCGAGGGCGAGGCGGGCGTCGTAGGTCTCGAAGTGCTCCGGCCCGTGAACCCGCTGCCGGTCCGCGAGGAGTTGCCGGCGCACGGCGAGCGCGTCGCGCGGGTAGCCTGCGGATTGCAGCGCCCAGGCGAGACCGGACCGCTCGTCGAGGGTGTCCGGGTGGTCGGGGCCCTGGATCCGGATCCGGTCGGCCACCAGGTGTTCCAGTTCCTCGACGGCGCGCCCGAACATGCCCGCCACGCGCAGCGCGTAGCCCAGGTGGCTGCGTTCCGCCAAGGTCGAGGGGTGGGTGAGGCCCTGGATCCGAGTGCGGTCGCGGACCAGGAGCCGGTGCTGCTCGACCGCGAGGTTGGCCTGACCGGCCCTCCGGCGGGCGCGGGCCAAGCTGCACCGGGTATCGAGGGTGTGCGGGTGGTCGGGGCCGAGCACTCGTGTGAAGTCGGCGACCAGGGCCACGAATTCCTCCGTGGCGAGGAGCAGTTGACCGGAGTTGCGCTGAACCGTGGCCAGTCGCCCGCGGGCGTGGAGGGTCTGCGGGTGGTCCTTGCCCTGCACCCGGGCGCGGTCCGAGACCACGCTCCCGTACGCGGCGATGGCCGCCGGGTGGTCGCCCGAGTCGGCGAGGGCGGCGGCGAGCCAGCCGCGGCTGTTCAGGGTGTCGGGGTGGTCGGGGCCGAGCACCCGGGTGCGGTCGGCGACCACCTGCTCGTAGAGCCGGATGGACAAGCCGTGGTGCCCCGCGGCGAGTTGGGCGAAGGCGAACGCGTTCCGGCGGGTCAGCACGTCCGGGTGGTCGGCGCCGAGCACCCGCTCCGCGTCCCTCACCAGGCGCTCCAACTCGGCCACCGACTCCCGGTGTTGACCCGCGACCTGCAGCGCGAACGCCAGACTTCCCCGACTGTCCAGCGTGTCGGGGTGGTCCGCCCCCAGCACTCTCGTCCGCTCGGCGACGACCGCGCGGAACTCCCCGACGGCGACGGCGTGGTGACCCGCCTTGCGGTAGGCCTGGGCCAGCACGTGCCGGTCGGCGAGGGCATCCGGGTGGTCCGCGCCCTGGGCCCCGGCCCGCTTCGCGAACACGTCCAGGCACAGTTCGACGGCCCGCGCCGGGTCGCCCGTCCGGGCGTACAGCCGGCCGAGCTGCCGCCGGGTGGTCAACGTCTCGGGGTGGTCCTCACCGAGCAGCCGCCGCTGCCCGTCCGCCCTGGCCTCCACCAGCCGTACCGCGTACACCTGCTGCGCCCGGTCGGTCAGTTCGTCCGCCGCCAGGCCGTACAGGGCGACGGTCTCGGCCGTCGGCTGCTCCGAGGGCCCGCTGTCGGCCAGTTCCCGGATGTGCGGCAGCAGCGCCCGCCGCAGTCCGGCGCCGCGCGAGGGCCAGAGCCGGGCCGCCGCCCCCGCCAGGTGCCGTTCCGCTCGTTGCCGGAAGCCGTGGGCGGGGCCGGAGTCGCGTAGCACCCGCTGGAGCAGTCGGTGCACGGTGACGGTGTCGCCGAGGGTGATCAGGTGGTAGTCGGCGAGCAGCCGCAGGGCCCGGTCCACCTCCTCCGGGCGGCGAGCCCCGAAGGGGGTGAGGGCTTCGCGGGGCAGCGCCTCGGGGGCGTACCAGGCCAGGGTGCGCAGCAGTTCGACGGCGAAGGGCGCGGTGTGCTGGACGGTCCGCAGGGTGGTCTGCCAGAGCCGGGCGACGGTGTGCTCGGCCCCCGGCCCCACCGGCCCGGTGGCGCGCAGCAGTTCGCGGTACGCGGCGAAGCTGGTGCCGGTCTGCTGGACGTAGGCGCCGGCCTGGGCGAGGGCGATCGGCAGGTGGCCCAGCTCGTCGGCGAGGGCGCGGGCTTCGTCCTGCTCGGCCGGGTCGAGCGCCGCGCCGGGGTACGCGGCGCCGCAGAGCAGCCGCGCGGCCTCGGGGGCGTCGAGGACGTCGATCCGCACGGGCCGGATGCCCGGGTGCCAGCCGCCCGCGCGGCGGCTGGTGACCAGCTGGTGGCCGTGGCCGAGCAGTCGGCCGACGTAGGGGGTGAGGTGGGCCGGGTCCTCGGCGTTGTCGTAGACGAGCAGCCAGCGGTCGTGGGCGCGCAGCCAGGCGATGGCCCACTCGACCTGCTGACCGGGCGGGGCGGTGAGGGCCCAGGAGGGGTGGAGGTGGACGGCGAGCCCGGCGAAGGCCTCGGCGAGCTGTCCCGCGGACTCGGCGGTGATCCACCAGATCAGCCGGTAGTGGTCGGCCCGGGCGTAGGCGTGGTGCAGGGCGAGGCTGGTCTTGCCGACGCCGCCGAGGCCGTGGAGGGTGGTGGCCTGGGTGACCAGGCCGCCGCCGTCCTGGTGGGCCAGGGCGTCGGCGACGGCCCGCAACTCGCTCTCCCGGCCGATGAGCAGGCCCGAGGCGCGGGGCGGGAGGTTGGGCGTCGGGGTGGTCGCCTCGACGGTCAGCGCGGCCCGCGCGGCCTCCGGCGGGAGGACGGCGGCGTACGGGTCGCCGTCGGCCGCGGAGGGCGTGCCGGGGCGGCGGCGCTGTTCGAAGGACTCCGGGTCGGGCATGCCGCTCTCGGGGCGGATGTGTGCCGTCATGGACATCAACACTTCGCGCCCCCACCCCCTGTTTACGGCTTCGCCCGCCAACCGTAGTGCTGGTCAGACGTGTTGTCAGCGGATTGCCCCAAGGCCGGGCTCAGCCGGGTTCGGCCGGGATCAGTCGGCGAGCCCCAGCGGGTCCGGAGCGGTGTCGAGCAGCTCGGGCCCGTTGTTGCGCACGCTGTTGACGGTGGGCGGCACGGCGCGGACCCGCAGGGCGCCGTCGGCGGGGCGGCGCAGCAGGTGGTGGAGTTCGGCCGGGTCGGTGTGGCCGGGGGAGAGCCAGGTGGGGAGGTCGTCGGGGGCGATGGTGAGTGGCATCCGGTCGTGGACGCGCCCGGCGGAGTCGGTGGCGTCGGTGGTGATGACGGTCGCGGTGGCGAGCCAGGCGAGCGGGTCGTCCTCGGGGCGGGTCGGGTCGCGCCAGAACTCGTAGAGGCCGGCCATCAGCATCACGCCGCCGGTGCTGAGGAAGTACGGCTGCTTGTACTTCTTGCGGTCCTCGGTGGCGGGCACCTCGCGCCACTCGTAGTAGCCGTCGGCGGGGATGACGCAGCGGCGGGCGGCGAAGGCCTTGCGGAAGGCGGGCTTGGTGTGGACGGTCTCCGAGCGGGCGTTGATCATCCGGGCGCCGCCGGACGGGTCCTTGGACCAGGAGGGGACGAGGCCCCAGCGCAGCGGACGCAGCTGGCGCAGCACCTCGCCGGTCTCCTTGTCGAGGCGTTCCAGAACGGCCGGCACCGGGTCGGTGGGCGCGACGTTCCAGCTCGGCGCGAGGGTCTCGGCCGGGTCCCACCGGAGCTCTCCGAGCAGCGAGACGAGGTCCTGGGGCGTGGTGGTGGAGACGAAGCGGCCGCACATGCTCCCCAGCCTGCCACCCCACACGGACAACCGCGGCCCGCAGCGCGCCGGTCGGCCGCCCGGCGTGGCGGCGGCGTGCCCCCGGGGGCGTGTCCAGCGGTGAACGCGGCGGCCTCGCGGACGTGGAGCAGCACGCCCGTGCCGGCGCGGGCCGTGACGGTCGCGGTGAGCGGCGGCGGACCGCCCGTTCATGACGGCGCTGGCCGTCATGAACGGCCAGCGCCACGGGGTTCCGTCGGTCAGTGGACCTGGGGTGCCAGCACCGGACCGCGGATGGCGTTCAGCCTCACTGCCTCGGTGAGGGCATCGACGTTACCCAGGAAGTAGCCGTTGCGCAGTTCCAGCAACCGGGTGCGTACGCCTTGGCAGGTGGCCCGTGCGGCGGCCGGGTCGAGCAGCGAGCGGTCGCCGTGCTCGAAGGCGGTCGCGGAGTCCTCGACAAGCCGGAAGAGCGCCTGATTGCACTCCGCCGTGAGTGCGGCCAGTGCGCGGCGGTACTCCTGTCCGCCGGTGAGGCCGGGGACGAGTCGCTCGACAGTGATGAACTCGTCCCAGGCCCAATGCAGTTCGTGTGAGATGCCCTCGTCGCTCACCCACTGGCCCGAGACGGGCTTCAGCTGCCGGTAGTAGTCCGTCAGCCGGGGGTCGAGGAAGTCGTAGTCCGGGCGGGTCACATCGCCGCGCAGCCTGCCCTCGCGTTCGAGCTGGTCCCGGATCGGGGTGCCCCCGTAGGGCAGCATGCGGCAGAAGGTCGCGGCGCTCGAACCGTCTCCTACGATCTGCCGGAGGAAGCCGATGTTGCCCCGGACCGAGTCGAAGGTGCTGGACGGGTCGAAGAGCATGAAGCCGTACATGAAGTGCAGGCCGACGTCCTTCAGAATCTGCACGCCGGCGAGATTCTGCTCGACCGTCAGCTGCTTGTGGAGAATCTCAAGGCCGGCTTCGACTCCGGACTCGATGCCCATGTAGACGAGGAAGAGCCCGGCGTCCCTCAGTTTGGTGAAGAGGTCGGGCTCCACGTACTCCGCCCGGCAGCTGATCTTCCAGATGACGCGTTCGGCGAGTCCCGTCTCGTGCATCCGCTCGGCGAGTTCGTCCACCCACTTGCGGCCGGCCCTGCCCCAGAGCGGGAAGTCGTCGTCCTGGAACAGGAAGACCCGGGCGCCCTGCTCGCGATGGAGCAGCAGCATCTCCTCGATCACCGCTGCAGCCTTCCGGACCCGGACGGTCTTTCCGGGTGCGGTTCGGTAGAAGGTGTGGATCGAGCAGAAGGAGCAGCGGCGGGCACAGCCACGGCTGGCCAGCAAGGGAACCGTCGGGAACCCGACGATCCGCTCCGGCTCGTTCGGCCGGTACGGGAAGGGCAGCGAGTCGAGGTCCTGGATGAGCGGACGGGTCGGGCTCTCGGTCACCGCCCCCTCGGACAGGAAGGCGAGGCCGGGGGTCTGGCGCCAGTCCTTGGCGGCGGCGAGCCGGTCGACCAGCTCCACCAGGGTGTGTTCGCCCTCGTAGCGGGCGACGCTGTCCAACTCGGGCATTTGAGCGAGCAGTTCGTCGTGACACAGGCTCGCGTAGTGCCCACCGATGGTGAAGTGGCTGGTCACGCCCGCTCGGCGGAGTTCGATGGCGACCCGGCGGAACTGCGGCAGGAAGAACTGGAAGATCAGCGAGAAACCGACGACGAGGGGCTGCGCGCCGTCCGCCGCCGGGGCGAGCCGGGCCGCGATCCGCTGCGGCCCGTCCCGCACATCGATCAGCTCGACGCTCCGGCCGTGCTCCCTGAGGACGGCGGCCAGGTACCCCATGCCCAGGTTGCCCTGGTCCTGGTAGCCGATCAATACGACCTCGGGCGAGCCGACGCTAACCATTGGCGCCGGAGATCAGCGCGGCGGCCTTCCTGGCTCCGTCGGCGACCGCCTGGTGCACAGCCGCAGCTGCCTCCAGGCGGACGGCGATCAGCTGGTTCCGCACGTCCGGTGCGAGCTTGTCGAGGACGAACTCCATGTCGATGGGGTCGCCCGGATGCGTCCGGTGCGGGAAGGGCCACGCCAGGAACGTGGGCATGTCGGGACCGGTGGGTGGTGTGGACATGGTGGAAGCTCCTTCGAGTGGGGGTGCTGTGCTTGCGGAGCACCCTAGATCACTGAGAGTGACAAATCGGACCTTTCGGTCATCACTGGCGTGTCGCCTGCGCCCCCGCCAACCGGAGAACCCCGCACCTCTCCCGGCCTGCGGGTGAGACCCGGGGCGCGATCCGCCGGGCCTCGACCCGCCCGTGGGATCGAGGCAGTGACGGTCATCGAATCGGCCGGCGAAGGCGGCGCCGGCCGATCGGGTCACACCGCGGTGAGGCTGATCCTTTCGAAGCTGGGCTGCGGTGCCGGGACGGCGCCTGCGGCGGCGGCATCTGCGGGCGTCGGTTCGGGTCTGGCGATGGACGGCACGATGGAGACCGAGATCGGGCCCTCCGGCAGCAAGCCCTGTTCGTGCAGCCGGTGGACCTGCTCGGTGATGTCGAAGCGGACGTCGTGGCCGCCGTGGTCGTGCGCCAGACCGTCGGCGTCAGCCGCGCCGAAGAAGGAGATCCAGCCGACGAAATAGGGCCCGGTCGGATCGAGTTCGCCACCGGGGTTGTTGAGGAAGACGTGGAACGGTGTACCGGGCGGCACGTCCGTGCGCACACCGTGCACGGTGAGGATCAGGCCGGTCTCCGGCACGTCGCCGGCGACCATGGCCTGCATGGTCCGGCCGGCGTCGGCGGCGGCTTCCATGCGTACCTCGGTCGGCCCGTGGACGCTGAGAACCTGCCGGGGATTGGCGGCGGCCGCGGCCAGCACGCGCCCGCCCGTTTGGGCGGCCGTGGCCGGCGGCAGGACCGCCGGCCGGGTTCCCGTTCCCTCGGTCAGGGCCTCGTACCCGTAGTCGAGCGGATCGATGCCCAGGAAGTCCTTGCTCGTGGGCTGCTGCATGCTCCCGTTCTCGTCGAAGAACGTGAACTGGTGGTCCAGCCAGGACGTGTGGTCCGGATTCTCGTTGTCCTTGCTCAGCCAGCTCGACCAGAGCCGGTCGATGTTGCTGTGGTGCAACCAGAAGATCGGATCGCGGGCGGAGCCCGCCACCATGCCCATCCAGCCGCCGACGCCGCCGTGGACCTGGTTGTGCGGGACGTTCTCCAGCTCGCCGAAGCCGAGGCGGAAGTGAGCCATGGTGGTGTAGGTGATCTCGCTGGCGAAGCTGGGCTGGTCCGTCTGACGGCTGCGCGTGGCGGAGAAGACCGTCTGACTCATGGCACGGAAGGGATTGACGTCCACGTACTGGAGCACCTCGAAGGCCGAGTTCTTGCCCAGGCCGCGGTGCGGGGCGTCCCAGACGTTCGCGGGGGCCACTTGTGCGTCGGGAAGGTAGAGGGGGTTGTCGACGGTCAGGTCGGTGCCGCCCGGCCGGGACGGCATCTTCGGGGTGCGGAAGGCCTCCGGAAGGGCACGCGAGGTGAAGTCGGTGATCGGATTCCCGTCGGGTACGTCCAGCGCGTAGTTCCAGTACGGCAGGGCCCAGGTGGTGGAGGGGTCGGGGGTGATCTTCTCCTCGGCGGCGATCTCCTTGATGGCGGACCGGACGATCTTCTCGAAGTACCACAGGTAGCCCCGGTGCCACGGCAGGAAGAACCAGCCTCCGTGCGGACATTGGTTGAAGGCCGCGTTCGTCTCCGCGATGGTGGGCGGGACACCGTGGATACACCCTTGGAAGACCCAACTGGTGGGATCCGTGGGCGGCCGCTGCTGCATCCTTCCCACGGCTCGGGCGTACCAGTACAGCACCGGATCCCAGGCGTCCATCTGGCTCGCGTCCCGGCGGACGAACGCGACACTCTCCGTCATGTCTACTCCTCGATGTGGGCGGGACGTCCGGGTGGGGCGCCCTGCTGAGCCACTGATCCGTACCGGCGCCGACGACCGCCCACGTCACGTTTCGCTCACAAACGTTCCGACAGATGAACCGACCGCCCCATCCGGACGACTGCCGGTGGCGGCCCGCGCACCGGTCGCAGCAGCCTGGGCTGGCGCGACGTGCGCAACGCCCTTGCCCAGGAGAGACAGGAGAGACGACATGGATGTCGCGGAGCTGACCGGGACGTATACCTACCGGAGCTTTCTCGATCTGCCCGATCCCGTCGACGACTTCAACAACCTCCGGTTCGCGCAGCTGGAGCTGAGGCTCGTGGCCGAACCGGACGGCGCGGTCAGCGGGGAGCTGGTCTTCTCGGATGACCCCGGGACCGAACCCATCGAGATGGACATGACCGGAAGGGCGACGTGCACGGACCGCATCGCGTTCGCCCTGACCGGAAGGGGCAGGCCGAACAGTCCCGTCTCGGACTTCCACTACGAGTACAACGGCGTCGTCCTGCACCACTGGCCGCGGGGAATCGGCCAGCGGGTGACCCTCGCCGGGACGGTGCTGCGCGCGGAGGACCACGGCAGCGGTTCGACCCTGGCCAAGGCCGGACAGACCGCCAGCTTCCTGGCCGTGAGGCGCGACGACAGCTGAGGCCCTGCCGGGGCGGCGGCTCCTGAACGATCAGTGGTCAGCTCATGCCGACCAGCATGTAGAACATGCCGATGGCCATCACCGTCCGCCGTGCGGCAACCAGTCCTGGGGAGGTCGACGCCACGGGTGTCCGCGCACCGGTCGGGCGAAGGCCTGCGGCCCGGTGCGGCAGCAGGGCACCGGCTCCCCAGGCGGCATAACCCAGGAAGTACGCAGCCAGTACGAACAACACCCATGCAGGCACCGCCCCGTGGGTGCTCCCGTGGGCGACACCGCCGTTGGCGTGGTGATGCTCCGGCGCCATGGACACCACCAGGGCGGCCATCGCGGCAGCGCTGAGGACGTGGTGGGGATAGTGCTGCCAGGCGCCGACCAACGCCGGGTGGCAGCGGCGTCTCACGCGTCCCGCCACGAGGAGTGCCGGCCAGGCCGCGGACGAGGCCAGCAGGGCCGCCCAGAGGACGCGTGGGAGGGGGTCGAAAGCCGGCGCAACCATCGCGACCATGCCGAGGGCCATCACGATCTCGGTGACTTCCAGCCGGCGGTCCGCGTACCCACGCCGCACGATGACGAGCACGCAGTGGGCCGCGCACCAGCCGGTCAGGGCGATCAGCAGGGCAGTGGCGATCACGGGCTCTTGCACGGGAACCCCCGGTTCCATGCTTGCACTCGACCTGGAACGGAGACGCCGGCCGCCGAAGAGCCCTGCGCGGCCGGGGCGGGCGGCTGCAGGCCCAGGCTCTCCTTCCACCACAGTAGGCCGGGGTGCCGTTCGTCGCCCGGGGAGCCGGACGAGTGCGGAGACGTCCTGGGCACCGGTGGAGTTCGCCCGCACGGTGCGGCCGTGACACAGCCATCGTGCCCCATCCGGTTGCGGCCCGCCTCCTCGCGGCCGACCCGGACAGCCCGCTCCGGTAGCGGGCTGCTCGGCGAGCACCGATGGTCGAAGCCATGGGTACGAAGAAGTGGACTGCGGCCGTCGTGCACTGCCTGCCCGGCACCGTGCCGGGGACGGCCGCCGTGCACGTCAGCGGACAGGTGCGCCTGAGCGGCCGCTGGGTCAGGATCCGCCCCGCCGACGACGGCGACGAGACGTGGATCTCCGCAGCCGCCGTCCAGCGCATCGTCTGGAACGCCGGCGCACCGGACTGAACCCGGGGCGACACGCTGGACAGGAGGCACAGGTGCCACAGGGCGCGTCCGGCCGCGACGAGACAGCCGCAGAACAGGCGGACCGGCTCTGGGACGAGATGCTCCAAGAAGTCCGGGTCTGCCAGACCGGTGCCCAGATCCTCTTCGGCTTCCTCATCTCGGTGGTCTTCACCCCCCGGTTCACCGCGCTGCCCACCTTCGACCGCTATCTGTACGTCGCCACCGTGATGCTCGGCGCGGCCGCCACCGCCGCCCTCGTCGCCCCGGCGGCCTTCCACCGGGTCCTCGCCGGCCGCGGCATGAAACCCGAACTCGTCCGCGCCGCCGGCCACCTGATCACCACCGGCCTGGCCCTGCTCGCCCTGACCATCACCAGCGCCCTCCTGCTCCTGCTCCGCACCGCCCTGCACGCCTCCACCACCGCATGGGTCCTCAGCGGCGCGGTGCTCCTGTTGTTCATCACCTGCTGGCTCATCCTGCCGTTCCTAGTGCTGCGACGGGAACGACACCGCTAGCGGCAACTGCGGCGCTCCTGGCTCGCCCGTGTCCTCGGCCGCGCCGCCCTTCCCCGTGAAGTCACCCCCGCAGAAGAGGTCAGTCTCGGCCGTCGCCGTGCTCGTCGTCCGGCCAGGTGCGGGTGTCGCGCGGCGGCACGTACGGCTCCTCGTCCGGCGGCATGCCGCCCTCGATGGCGCGCTCGCGGGCCAGCTCGGCGTCGAACTCCAGTCCGAGCAGGATCGCCAGGTTGGACAGCCACAGCCACACCAGGAACACGATCACCCCGGCGAGCGTGCCGTACGTCTTGTTGTAGGAGCCGAAATTGGCCACGTACGCCGCGAACCCGCCGGACAGGACCAGCCACAGCAGGACCGCCAGCACGCTGCCCGGGGAGACCCAGCGGAAGCCACGGCCTCGCACGTTCGGCGCGGCCCAGTACAGCACTGCGATCATGAGCGACACCAGCACCACCAGCACCGGCCACTTCGCGATCGACCACACCGTCACGGCGGTCTGCCCCAGACCGATCACGTCACCGGCGCGCTGGGCCAGCGGGCCGGTGAACACCACGATCACCGCGCTGGCCGTCAGGAGGATCATCATCAGCAGGGTCAGGCCGACCCGCAGTGGTGTGGTCTTCCACATCGGCCGGCCTTCGCGGATGTCGTACACGGCGTTGCCCGCACGGATGAACGCCCCGATGTAGCCGGACGCCGACCACAGGGCGCCGGCCAGGCCCACCACCGCCAGCACGCCGCCGGTGCCGCGGCCGGACTCCAGCTGGGTGACGGCGGTGTGCAGGATGTCGCGTGCCGGCCCGGGTGCGAGCTGTTGCAGGTTGTCCAGGACCGCATGGGTGGCGGAGGTGCCGACCAGGCCGAGCACCGACACCAGCACCAGCAGCGCCGGGAACATCGCCAGCACGCCGTAGTACGTCAGCGCGGCGGCCCGGTCCGACAACTCGTCGTCGAGGAACTCCCGCCACGTGCGCTTGAGCACTCCGAGCCAGCCCCGCCCCGGTACCTGCGTCGGTTCGTCCGGGCCCTGGTCAGCGGCCTCCTGCGGGCCGCGGACAGGGCCGCCGTCATGTTCACCGTGTGCTCTTCGGAACCATCCCATGGCGGGCGTCTTCCCACCGCCTCCCGCTCACACGCGTCCTTCCGGAAAGAGCGCCGTCGCGGGACCCGTAGCCGGCCTGCCGGCGGCCACCGGGGTTGCCGGCGGGCGGTCGCAACCCCGGGGGCGGGTCAGCGGGCGATCGAGATCGCGAAGGGCGCGAAGCCGCCGGACCGGATGACGTACGGGACGAAGAGGATCGCGGCCTCCGTGGCGCGGGCGGTCTGGATGCAGCCGAGATCGGTGATCCACTCCTTGCGCCAGCCGAGGTCGGTGAGCAGTTCGCCAACGGTCTGCTTGGCCTGCGGGTCGTCGCCGGAGAGGAACGCGGTTGGCGCCTGGGTGAGAGTGGCCGGCGCGGTCATCACCGGGAAGAGCATGGTGTTGAGGGTCTTGACGACACGGGTTTCGGGGAGCGCGTCCTGGAGTTGCTCGGCAAGGCTGGAGCCGGGGTGGATCAGACCGGCGGGCAGGCCGTCCGGTCCGTCGGTGGTGGCGTTGGAGACGTCGACAAGGATCTTGTCGCGCAGCTCCTCACGCAGGGCGGCGAGCCGCTCCAGCGAGCCGGCTCCCGGGGTCGCGTTGATGACGATCCGGGCTGCCCGGGCGGCGTCGGCGGCGGAGCCCGGCGCGCGGTCCGCCACGGTCACCTCATGTCCTGCCCGGGTGAGGGCTGTGGCCAGGCTGCCGCCGACACGGCCGTTTCCGAGAACTGCGATCGTGGTCATGATGAGGTGGTCCTTTTCGTGAGCGCGGGTGGGCTGTGGTGCGCGGTCAGCGTGAGAGCGTCGCGACGGCCTGGGCCTGGACACCGGGCGCGGCGGCCAGGAAGCTCTCGCTCTGCGGGGTCCATGGGCGGCCCTGGGCGTCGGAGACCTGTCCGCCGGCCTCGGTGACGAGCAGCGCCCCGGGCAGCAGGTCCGCGCGGGCGCCGGCGAACTGCCAGAAGGCGTCGATCCGGCCGGCGGCCACGTTGGCCAGGTGCAGGGTCGCGGGCACGGTCGTGCGGACGACGAGCGCGTCGAAGAGCATCGCGGTGATCGAGGAGCCGACCCGCCGCACGACCTTCTCGTCCTCGTCGGGGCGGGCCTGGCTGGTGGCCACGATGCTCAGGCCGAGGTCCGCGGTGGGGGAGACGTGCAGCGGTCGGCCGTCGAGGTGGGCGCCGGCGCCGGTGAGCGCGGTGTAGGTCTCGCCGGTCAGCGGCAGGTGGACGGCGGTGAGCACCGGCTGGTTCTCACGCACGAGGGTGGCGGTCACCGCCCACTCCGGCAGGGCGTGCAGGTGGTTGACGTTGCCTTCGGCCGGATCCACGACCCACCACTCGCCGGGCGGCAGCGCCCCGCCGTCCAGTTCGTCCTCCACCCAGCCGGCGTCCGGGCGCAGGCGCGTGAGGCGGGGGCGCAGGATGTCGAGGGCCGTGTCGTCGTTGACGGCGAGCGCGCGCATCAGTTCTTCGCGGCTCCGGTGGCGGACCACCTCACCGAAGCGCTCGCGGAGCGCGGAGCCGGCCACGCGCACGGCGATGGCGGTCCGGTCCAGCAGGTCCGCGTCGGAGGTGGCGACGTCAGTGGTCCGAAGCGTTTCGGGCATGGTGAACTCCCTTGTGCGTAGGGGGTGGTGGGGTCGTTCGGGCTGAAACGTGCGCTGTGTTCGGTGCGCTGGTATCGAAGGTATCCAGCCCGTTGATTAACTTCAAATGCATGTAAAGCACGCCTAGGATTACTCACATGCAATTGGATTTGAATCTGCTGGCCGCGCTCGACGCGCTGCTGGAGGAGGGCAGCGTGGCCGGGGCAGCCGCGCGCCTGCATGTCACCGCCCCCGCGATGAGCCGGAGCCTGGGCCGGATCCGTCGCACGACCGGGGACCAGATCCTGGTGCGCACCGGCCGGACAATGACCCCGACGCCGTACGCGATCGCCGTCCGCGAACGGGTGCACGAGCTGCTGCACCAGGTCCAAGGGGTTCTGGCGCCGAGCCGGGAACTCGATCTCGCAACCTTGGAGCGCACCTTCACCCTCCGCTGGCACGATTCCCTGGTTGCCCTGAGCGGCCCCGCACTGCTCTCGGCCGTGCAGGAGGAAGCGCCGGGCGTGCGATTGCGCTTCGTCGCGGAATCGAGCACCGACACCCCCGAGTTGCGGCGCGCCGAGGTCGACCTGGAGGCGAACGCCAACCGGCCGAGCGCACCGGACATCCGTGCCGAGAACGTGGGCGAGACCCGCCTCGTCATCGTCGTGCGGCAGGGACACCCCCTCACCCGCATCCGGACCGTCACCGTGGAGCGGTACGCCGCCGCTGAGCACGTCACCGTCTCGCGACGCGGAAACCTCAGCAATGCCGTCGACGACGCCCTCGCCCGGCTCGGCCTCACCCGCCGCGTGGTGGCGAGCGCGCCCACGGAAGCGGCCGCTCTGGAATTCGCGCGCGGCTCCGATCTCCTGATCAGCGTCCCCGAAGCCACCACGCGCTCCGCCGTCGCCGACCTCGGCCTGGTCGTGCTCCCCCTGCCACTTGAACTGCCGTCGGCACCGGTGTACCTGTCATGGCATCAGCGCTACGACACCGACCACGCCCACGCCTGGCTGCGCGGGCTGGCGCGAACCGCGCTGGCCATGGGTGGAGCGTCGTCGTAGTCGGCGCCGTCCGGCCGCTCACCCCAATGGTCGAGGCCCTGCGCACTGCCCGTCGCTGCCGATCACAGGCTCAGCAGCAGGTCCCGGACCGTGTCGGGCTGGGACAGGAACGGGTGGTGGCCGGCGTCGAGTTCGACGACGCTGCCGGCGCGGCGGGCGAAGTCGCGCTGCAGGCGTGGCGGGGTGCCCCGGTCCTGGGCGCAGACGAGGTAGGTCGAGGACACCTGGTGCCATGCGGCCGCCCGGACCGGCTGCCCGGTCACCTGCACGCTCTGCCGGGCGAGGTGATCCGCCGCCTGCGCCTGGATCTCGGGGTCGCAGTCCTGCAGGAAGGTGTCCACGAGGAGTTCGGGGCGAACGCCGAAGGTGCCGGCGTCGGGGTCGACGTCGAGGAACGGGGCGGGGCTGCCGTCCCCGAAGTCCGACAGGCTCTGCCCGACCTCGGGCAGGTAGCTGGAGATCATCACCAGATGGCGGACCGCCCTGACACCCGCGGCGGCTTCCGCAGTGACGATGCCACCGTAGCTGTGGGCGACCACGACAGTGGGTTCATCGCTGTCCAGCAGCACCTGCCGCACCGCCGCGACATCCTCGGGAAGCCCCGGACCGCCGTGACCCCCGGGAAGGCCCGTCTCGCCACAGCTCGGCAGCGCCGGCGCTACGCTCCGCACCCCTCGCTCCCGCAGCAACTCGGCCGTGCGATGCCACCACCACGATCCGTCCCGCACGCACGCTCCGTGCACGAACACGACCCTCACCGCTGCCTCCAGGTCCGCCTTTGCTGCCTTTCGACCAACGATAGGAGTAGCCGCCGTTGGCGACGGGGACCCGAAGCACCGACGCCGGACCGAGCGTCCGCGTCTACCCGCACTGCGCTGGCCATTGCCGTCCGGTGCTTGCACCATTGAGTTGTAGACAGCTTCGTGCTTTCCCCGCGGCGGACAGTGCCTTCCGGCTTGGAAGGTGCGCGTTGTTATGCCGCATCCGCTGGGGAGCGCAGTTCCCCGCGACGTCTGGACGTGGGAGCGCTGCTCCCGGCGATACGACAAGCCTTGAACCCGTGTCACCGTGAGGTGGGGCGGGCGAAGCCAGGGTTCGAGGGGAGGGGCATCCGGGGATGCCGTCGCCCGCCTCCAGGCCGACGGTAGCCGACGGGATGTCCAGTCCTCGGACGTGGGACGTCATGGGAAGGAGCTGGGCCATGGAAAGCCACGAGGAGATCCTGAACGGTCGGAGATGTCTGCAGTCGAGCCCGCGATGGCCCGTTCCACCCGCGGCCTCGTCACCTGCCACCGCACCGAACGCCCCGACGCAGCCAGTGCGGGGTCGGCTGCTGAGCAGGCGGCGCGGCAGGCTGGTGGCGGCCGTCACCGCCGTCCTGACCGGCGCTGTCATGGTGACCGGTGCGCCTCCGTCGAGCGCCGTCACCACCGCCGTTCCGGCCTACCAGCAGCAGTTGGGCAACGACTGCGAGGCGACCGCCCTGCGGATGGTGCTGGCGGCACATGGGGTGCAGGTGTCCGATCAGGACGTGCTCGCACACATCGGCGTCGACCTGGCGCATCCCCGGGCGGGGGTCTCCGGGCCACTGTCGGGGGACCCGTTCCGGGCCTTCGTGGGAAGCCCCAACGGATCGGAAGCGGCCGGTACCGGCTTCGGCGTCTACTACCCGCCGATCGCCCGGGCCGCACAGTCCTACGGCCTGTCCGTGGCGGCGGCCGGACAGGGGATCTCCCCCGCCCAGGTGCGCAGCGCGGTTGCCGCGGGACACCTGGCGATCGTCTGGGTCGACTACAACTGGCGTGACGTCGCGGCGGGCTCGTACACCGCGTACGACGGCCGCGTCGTGCCCTACGCCGGTCCGTCCGAGCACACCGTCGTCGTGACCGCGGTCAGTGACGGCCAGTACCTGGTCAACGACCCTTCGCGTGGCCAACTGCCGATCAGCGGGGCGGCCTTCGCGGCCGGGTACGCCAGCTACGGTGACATGGCGGTCATCATCGACTGACAGTGATGGGGCCTCCGGCCAGGCTCTTGACGGCTGCGAGAGGAACAGCGGCTCCTGGATCGATCTCGCTGACGCCATCGAACAGGACGCCACCGGAGGTTGGGCGGCCGCGGTGCGGGTTGTGCCTCGCGGGGCGTCAACTGCGCTGGAGTGCGAAGTAGAAGAGCTCCTGTGCCGGGGACACCTGGCCTGCGTTGACCATGATGCCCATCAGCGTCGCGTCGTCGGCTTGTTCGAAGAAGTCGACGACGGGCTCGGCCTGGTGGACGAGCGCAGCGGTCAGTTCCCCGCGGAGCGGCAGCGGCTGGAGGCTGCCGCCTCCGCCGGCGGTCTCGGTGTCGCTCGGTGCGTCGGTCACGCCCCGAAGGGCACGTAGGTGTACCAGGGCGGGGTGCAGGGGTGGTACGGGCGTCGCAGGACGGCGATGCGGTGCACGTCCTCAAGGGTCCAGTCCAGGTTGGCCGTGAAGTAGGCGATCGCGTCGCGTACGGCCGGCAGCTGGTAGTCGTCGACGAGGACCATGCCACCGGGCCGGATCAGCCGGTCGAGGTAGTGCAGGTCGGCGAAGACGCTCTCGAAGCGGTGGTCGCCGTCGACGAAGGCGAGGTCCATGCTGCGGCCCTCGTCGACCATGCGCGGTAGTTCCAGGCTGGAGTCGCGGGGGCGGAAGTCCACCAGGTCGGTGAAGCCGAGGGTGCGGACCGCGCGCAGTCCGGCGCAGTGGTAGTGGTTCGCCTGGTGGGGATCGAGGACCACGTGGCGGGGACCGGTAAGGCCGTTGCGGCGCAGGCCGTCGCACAGGTACAGGGTGGAGATGGCGTTGGCCATGCCGGTCTCGACGGTGCGCTCTGCGCCTTCGGCGCGGACGGCGTGGCGTAGCAGGTCGCCCTGGCTGCTCTCGATGCTGTCCGGGTACAGCGGCATGAGCACGTCGTCCTCGCCCACCACGTAGCCGATGCGCTCGGCGGCCTGGACGTAGGCGTCGACTGTGGTGGGCGCGGTCATGGGGTGCTGTCCTCGCGTCGGATCCGGAAGTAGTCGTCTGCCCAGCGTCTGAGCTCGGCGCGGGGCCGGGCCCATTCCCAACACCCGCCGGCGCCCCGGCGCAGGTCCCGGTCCGGGTCGAAGGACAGCTCCTGCAACCGCACGGTCGCCTGGTGGTAGTTGCGGTCCTGCTGCCGGCCGTGCCACAGGCTCAGCACGGCGCCGTCCAGGTGGCCGAGGAAGCTGCGGATGTGCGGGTAGGCGGTGTGGGCCCAGGACTGGTAGTGGCGGCTCAGCGGGCTGTCGTGCAGGCCCATGCAGGTGCTGTTCACGTCGCCGACGAAGGCGTGGGCCATCAGGTGGTCGCCGGTGCCCGAGAGGCAGGCGTCGTACAGGCCGTGCTCCTCGATCCAGTCCCGCCGGCCGGCCCAGGCGTATCCGGTGTGGCCGTGGTCGGCGTAGCAGGACCAGGCCAGCGGGTCGGGGTCGAGGTGGAAGCGATGAGCGAAGGAGAGCAGGACCTCGCCGCGCAGGTGATAGGCCGTCTGTCCGGCGGCCAGACGGATCGCTTCGGTGAAGGGTTGCACGACGGTGTACTGCGTCAGCAGGTCGGAGGTGCGGGCGAGCCAGTCGGGTTCGGAGAAGAAGACGTCGCCGTCGATCCAGGCCAGCTTGCTGAAGCTGTCCGGCAGCGTGTGGGCGAGGAGGTTCAGCAGCCGTTCCTTCTGCCACAGCACGCTGTTCGAGCGCACCTGGAGGACCTGCTCGCCGGCCGGCAGCTCGAAGGGCCGGTCGCCGAAGGCGCACTCGACGCATCGCCAGGCGGC
This sequence comes from Kitasatospora sp. NPDC101108, assembly GCF_055584725.1. Taxonomy (NCBI): domain Bacteria; kingdom Bacillati; phylum Actinomycetota; class Actinomycetes; order Kitasatosporales; family Streptomycetaceae; genus Kitasatospora; species Kitasatospora sp. NPDC101108. The sequence goes on along the minus strand of NZ_JBVJLM010000032.1, from coordinate 22,159 downwards.
ACCCGAGCGGTCCAGGGACTGGAGGAAGGACAGGACGTTGCGCCGACGGGAGCGGTAGCCGCACGGGTTGAAGTACGAGGTGAGGATGCAGATGTCGGCGCGGGGGCGGTAGTGCTCGGCCGGGCGTACGGCGAGCGGGATCCGGTGGCCGGGTCGGCGGACGGGGGCGGGGCCGGGATCGGCGGCGCGCTGGTCGAGCAGTTCGCGGGCCCAGGCGGGCGCCGAGTCCTCACCGGTCAGGTGGCGGTGCCCGGCGCGGCGGTGGAAGGCCCAGGCGGCGAGGGCGTCGGCGAGGTCCGCGAGGGCGCCGGTGGACAGCTGGGACAGCGTGGCCTGCGGGTCCAGGCGCACGGACGCGGCGAGGGTGTCGAAGGTGCCGTCCGGTCCGAGGGGCGGCTGCTCGCGCTCGTGCACCGCCTGGAGGACCTCGCCCACGCGGGCGTGCTGGGCCTCCTCGGTGCCGAGGAACGCGGCGAGCGCACGGCGGCCGGTTTCCTCGTCGGGGAAGACGGCGATGCCGTCGTCGTCCGCGAGGGCGCCGTAGTCGCGGGTGAAGGGGCCGCTGGGGAGCAGGCCGGGGTTGCAGGTGCGCCAGGCGCGGCTGCCGTCGACGCGCAGCTCGCCGGGCCGGCGTACGTACTGGAGCGGGCCGTGGCGGCCGGCCGCGGTCGAACCGGTGGGTGGGGCCGACTGTCGGGCGAGCTGCTCGCGCAGGGCCCGCGCGGTGTCCTCGGAGGCGAACAGGGCACGCGCGCTGTACTCCTCGGCGAGGCGGGCCTGCGCGGTGCGACCGGTGGCGCGCAGTCGGTCCGCGCAGCGTGACAGCTCGTCGGCCGCGGCGCGGTGGCGCACGGGCGCGCGGAGGGTGGCCGGCCAGGCGGTGGGCGGCGCGGTGGGGCCGGTCATGGTGCGCTGTCCTCCTGACGACCGTCGAAGTAGGCGCGGACCTGCTCGTGCAGGGCGGGCTTGTCGGACGCCCAGCCGAAGACGCCCTGGCTGTCGGCCGCCAGATCACGCCGGGGGTCGAAGTCGGCGGCGGCGAGGATCCGCAGCCGCTCGACGTGGCGGCGCCTGGCGGCGCTGCCGTGCCACAGGGTGGTGACGGTCTGCGGTACCCAGCCGACGCGGCCCTGTACGCGCCGGTGCAGGCGTAGCGCCCAGCTGTGCCAGGACTCGCGCAGGGCGGCGGGGAGCGGGCGGACCAGTGGGTGCTCGAAGTACCCGTAGGCGGCCAGCGCCAGCATGGTGTCGGCGCCGCCGACGATCATCGTGTCGAACAGGCCGGGATCTTCCAGCAGTTCGCGGCGGGCGGCCCAGGCGACTCCGGGCTGGGCCGAGGACCGGTCGAAGCGGAACGGCTCGGGCAGGCCGGCGTCGACGGCGTAGGCGATGCCCGGCCCGCTCAGCTTGCCCAAGTCCGGCGTGCCACCCGTGGGCGGGGCGGCTTCGACGACTTCGCTGAACAGCTGTACCAGGTCGAACGACTCCAGCAGCCTGCAGGTTCGCGGGTACCAGTCGTGGTCGGGGAAGAGGACGTCGGCGTCCACCCAGGCCACCTTGTCCACCGCGGGCGGCAGGCTCGCGGTGGCGAGGTTGAGCAGGCGCTCCTTGTGCCACATCACGTGTCGGCCGGTCAGGCGCAGGTGGCGGGGATCGTCGGCGGGGAGCTCGAACTGCCCGTCGAAACTCAGCTCGACCAGCCGGAAGGGGACCTGCAGGGCGTGCATTCCGGCGAGGAAGGTGTGCAGGTTGGCGCGCCGGGTGCCGTACCGACAGGGGTTGAAGTAGCAGGAGACGACCGCCAGTTGGCCGTTCAGGTGGGCGAGCCGTCCACGCACCGGTGGTGGTGGGACGAGTCCGGGGCGCATGACGGTCGTACCGTCCGGTCAGCACGGCCCGGCGGCCAGGACGTGGTCGACGTAGCCGGGGTCACCGAAGCCCTGCGGCCGCGCGGAGGCCGGCACCCGTTCCCACCTGGTGGTCCCGTGGCTGCCGCCGGCCGGCACGTCCACCACCAGTCCTCCGCCGGAATCCAGCACGATCCGGAACTCGTGCAGGGGCAGGTGGAAGGCGTCGCGTCCGCCCCAGCCGTTGTAGCCGCGGATGGCGTCCAGTTCGAGCTGTCCGAGCGCCGCGGGGGCCACCGCGAAGCCGCTGGAGGTGAACGCGGGAACGGTGACCCCCACCGGCGGCTTGCCGGCGGCGGTCCTGGCCGCGTTGAACGCAGTCACCAGGGCCTGGAAGCCGTGCGCCGCCTGCACCTGGGCCGGGTACCCGCGGGCCAGGGCCAGCTTGCTGGTGAACTGTCCGATTCCCCCGGTGACGTTGGCTCGCCAGCTCCACACCTGGTCGTCGGTGGGCGGAGGGGTGGTGAGCTGCATGATGCCCACCCCTCCGGCGTTGTCAGCGCTGAACAGCGGGCAGCCGGAGGTGCCTCCGTCGGCCCCCGCGTCGAACTGCCGGCAGCGCGACTCGTGGCGGGCGATGCGCCGCAGCACGTCGTGGGGTAGCGCCGCGTGCAGGGTGGCGGCCGGCGGGTTGGTGCCCACGATGGACAGCTGCTGCGAGCGCGCGGTCAGCAGGCGGCCGCCGACCGTCGCCTGCACCTGGATGGCAAGGCTGCCGCCGCGTACCAGCGGGAAGGCGATCGTCAGCGGGGTGCCGTGCGTGGTCTGCGTGATGGGCGGCGGGTTGATGGTCCGGTGCGGTCCGTGCCGGCAGGTGCTGGCGTCGAAGGAGATCCGGACCGTCCAGTGGAAGTCGGTGGCGGGCGTCGGATCGGGGGTCACCCCGGTGATCCGGGCCTCGGCCACGACGGTCGGCATCCGGGCGTCTCCGGTGATCGCGAACGTCTGGCCCGCTGTCGGGCGTACCAGGCCCAGGACGGGCGTCTGGGGCGGGACGCCGGTCGGATGGGGTCCGCCACTGGGATGGGGTCCGCCACTGGGGCGGGGACCGCCACTGGGCGTGATCGACAGGTCCAGGGGCAACGCGGGGGCGGGGAACTCCGACACGTAGGGCCAGTCGAGGGAGAAGCGGCGGGCGTACCAGAACTCGTCCCGGCTACGGCTCCCGTGCAGGTAGGCCCGCTCCTGTTCGACACTGGCCTTCGCCCGGTCGAAGGTGAGCCAGGCACGTGCCCACAGGCTCTCCGGAACGTCCTCGGACACCTGCAGTTGGCGCTGCGCGGTGGCTTCCAGCCACTGCCGCCAGGTGCCTTCGGTGTAGTTCTTCCGCGCCATTCTGAGCTGGTTGGCGAGGAAGTGCTCCGGCGGTACGTCGTAGTTGTCGAAGGACTCGCGGAACCGGTGTCCGACGGTCGCCTCCGGATCGTGCAGGATCCGATGACCCATGAGCCAGCACTTGAGCCCGAAGTCAAGGTCCTCGACCCCCCAGAACAGCATGTCCCGATCCATCCCCCACAACTTCTCGTACAGCTGACGGCTGATCGCGAACGCACATCCGATCAGGCTCGGGGACTCGTACAGCCGACGCCGTCCCACGGAGACGGCCGTCATCTCCGGCAGGTCCAGCCATCCGCAGTCGAGTGTGCCCAGATCCAACCGGTAACCGTGGCCGGCCTGCAGCGGGTCGTTGATCCAGCGTTCGACGTCCAGATTCAACAGGCGCGGCGTGGCCACCGCCTGTCCGTCGGTACGCTCCACGTCCTCGACGAGCCGACGCAGCGAGCCCGGTTCCGGTTTGGTGTGGCCGTCGAGGAACACCAGCACGTCTCCGCGCGCGGCGTCGGCTCCCATCGCCTTCGTCGGGGAGGCCCCTCGGCGCCGTGGGCTGTGCACGGTCCGAACCCTCGGGAGGCTCCGCTCGACCTCCTCCACCGAGCCGTCGTCCGACGCGTCGTCCGCCACGACGATTTCGGCGTACAGATCACCGAGCACCTGGATGCACGACCGGACGGTACGCAGAAGCACCGGGCCCTCGTTGTAGGCGGAAATCACCAGGCTGGTGTGCATGATTCCCCCATGCGCCGAACTGCCGTCCTCAGGCTGCGACTACCGTTCGTGCCCGCGTCATCCCGCGGGTGACCGTCGGCCCGGTCGAGCCGGGCGAGGAACCGTCCAGGTGGACGTAATTCAACGTACCGACGAGGCCTCCGTTTGTCGCGCCGTACCAGGCGGCATGGCGCGCATGCGAGGCCGCGAAGGGCGTTGAATTGAACGCGTTCAATTATCCCGCTAGGCTCGCCGCCAGAGATGAGGGGGAAAATCATGAAGATCGTCATCCCCGGCGGCTCCGGCGCGCTCGGGACCCTGCTCGACCGCAGCCTGACGGCCGCCGGGCACCAGGTCGTGGTGCTGAGCCGACGGCCCGCCGGGCCCCGGCAGGTCGGCTGGGACGGGTGCGGCCCGGGGGCCTGGACGGCGGAGATCGACGGCAGCGACGTCGTCGTCAACCTGGCCGGGCGCAGCGTCAACTGCCGCTACACGCCGGAGAACCAGCGGGCCATGATGGATTCCCGGGTGCACTCCACCCGGGCCGTCGGCCGAGCGATCGCCGAAGCCCGCAGACCGCCCGCCGTCTGGCTGCAGATGAGCACCGCCACCGTCTACGCCCACCGGCACGACGCGCCCAACGACGAGCTGACCGGCCGGATCGGCGGCGGCGAACCCGACGCCCCCGCCTCGTGGCGGTACAGCATCGACATCGCCCGGGCCTGGGAGGACGCCCAGACCCAGGCCGACACCCCGCACACCCGGCGCCTGGCGCTGCGCACCGCCGTCGTCCTCGGCCCCGAGCGCGGGGGCGCCTTCGACTCGCTGTCCTGGCTCGCCCGGCTCGGCGTCGGCGGACCGATCGCCGGCGGCGCGCAGTACGTGTCCTGGATCCACGACCAGGACTTCGCCCGCGCCGTCGAGTTCCTGATCGAGCACGAAGAGCTCAGCGGCCCGGTCAACCTCGCCGCCCCGAACCCGCTGCCCCAGCGCGAGTTCATGCGCGAGCTGCGCGCGGGCTGGGGCATGCCGCTGGCGCTGCCCGCCGCACGCTGGATGGCGGAACTCGGCGCGTTCGCGCTGCGCTCGGAGAGCGAACTGCTGCTGAAGAGCCGCCGCGTCGTGCCCACCCGGCTGCTGGAGGCGGGCTTCGCCTTCGCCCACCCGGACTGGCCGCAGGCCGCCCGCGACCTGGTCCGGCGGCTGCGCGGCCGACAGTCGTGACGCGGGTTCGTCACGGCGGTGTCACAGCTTCACGCCGGCGGTTGCCGGGGGCCGGTCCCACTCGGGAGCGTGGGGGCGGCGAAAGGGGGGCCGGGACGTGGTGCGACTGTGGTTCATGCAGCAGCGGGGGGAGTTGGCCGGCGTCGGCTCCGTGCTGGGGCTGGTGGTGGCCGTCGCCCTCGCCGGGACCGGGACGGCCGGTGGGGGAGCGGCCTTCCTCGTGATGGCGGCGATCGCCGCGGTCGCGGCCTTCGGCGCGCCCCACACGTACTGGCTGCGCGTGGACGAGGAAGGGCTCACCCTGGTGCGGTTGCTGGTGCCGCGCCGCTACGCCTGGGCGGACGTCCGGGGGCTGGCGATGGAACTCGGCCGGGACGGGGAGAACGACGGCCATCACCTCACCCTGCGGCTGCGGCTGGCCGAGCCCCCCGGCCGCTTCTGGGGCCCGCGGCTCGGCCGGATCGACGTCACCGACGAGGACACCCCGGAAGGCGTCCCGCCCAGGGCGCTGGCCGAGCTCTTCGCCGTCTTCGTCGAACGCGAACTGTCCGTCGACCTGCGGGAGTTCGCCAACGAGGTGCTCAGGGTGCGCGGACTGCCCCAGCTGCCGCCGCTGCCGCTCTGGACCCCGCCCGCCGACGGGGCGCCCGCCCCGGAGCGGGCCTACGCGGACGCGCCGGGCATCGAGGAGGAGCGGCGTGAGCTGCTGGCACTGGGAAGGACCGTCAAGCGGCGGGTGCGGCTGAGCCGGGAGTACCTGGTGCGCAGCGCGGCGCTGGCCGACCGGGTGTTCCTGCGCGACGGGGACGGCCTGGCGCTGGCGATCGCGCTGGCGGAGGCGGAGCGGCTGGTGGAGCACGACCGGATCAGGGTCGAGGGCGACCAGCGGCACTACGTGCGCCAGCAGTACCTGAGCCGGCGGGCCCTCAGCGCGTAGCGGGAGCCGTCGCCAGCAGGTGGTCCAGCACCCGGCCGAAGACGAGCCGCCCGGCGAGCGCGACCGCCGGGTCGAACAGCCGGGGCAGGCCGGTGATCCGCAGCTCCTCGGCCCAGACCACCTCGCTTCCCGTGCCCGCCGCGCGGATCCGCAGTTCGGCGCTGCCGCGCACCACCCGCCCGCGCTTGGCCAGCCGGCAGTGCGCGGGCTCCGCCAGCTCGACCAGCTCCATCGGGTCGTCGAAGCCCAGCGGGCCTAGGGCCGTTCGCGCCAGGATCACGTCGCCGGGCTGGTGCCCGGTGCCCCGCACCACGCTCACCCGGGTGAACGGCACGCGGTCGCCGTGCCGGGGCCAGGCGGTGAGCCGCGCCCAGCACTCGGCGGGCGGCAGCGGGCTGCGGCGGGTCAGTACGAATCGGGCCATGTCGCAGCCTAACCGGGCGGGCTGACGCCGGGGGTCGTGGCCGGGGGATCGTGGCCGGGGGATCGTGGTCGGGCGTGGGCCGTCGTCGGGCCGTGATGAGGCCGGAGGAATAGTCAAAGCTCGGTAAAGTCCGGTTCACCCCCTGGATGTGCCATTGCACATGTCACATCATGCCTCCCATGAGAAAAGCCATCGCCCTCCTCTCGGCCGCCGCGGCCGTGGCCACCCTCGGCGGGGTTGTCGGCCCCGCTGCTGCCGTCGAGCCCGACGGCCCCGACCTGGTCGACTCCGGCCAGGGCACGCTCATCTGGAGCTCCTGCAACGACACCACCACCCCGGCGCTCCAGTGCGCCATGCTCGACGTGCCGGTGGACTACGCCGACCCGCGCGGCCGCAAGATCAGGATCAAGCTCAACCGGCTGCCCGCCACCGCCCCCAAGGACAAGCAGCAGGGCCCGATCCTGCTCAACCCGGGCGGCCCCGGCGACTCCGGGCTCTGGATGCCCGCCTACATCTCCGGCCAGATCCCCGCGGACGTCGCCTCGACCTACGACTGGATCGGCTTCGACCCGCGCGGCACCAACAGCAGCGACCCCCATGTCATCTGCGACGCCCACTACTTCGACGCCGAGCGTCCCGACTACCAGCCGGACCAGGGGACTTCGAAGGCCTGGCTGAAGAAGGCGGCCGGCTACTCCGCCGACTGCGCGGCCGACTGGTCCTGGCTGCTGCCGCACATGACCACCGTCGACAACGCGCGCGACCTGGACAGCATCCGGCGGGCGCTCGGCGTACCGAAGATCAACTTCTACGGCGGCTCCTGGGGCACCTCGCTCGGGTCCACCTACGGCCAGCTCTTCCCCTCACACGTGCGCCGGATGGTGCTGGACAGCATCGTCGGCCCGACCATCAGCTGGTACGACCACAACATCCTCCAGGACCAGGAACACCAGCGCCGCTTCGACGCCTTCGCCGAGTGGACCGCCAAGGCCGACTCCGTCTACCACCTCGGCACCGACGCCAAGGCCGTCGAGCAGGCCTACCACCAGGTCGAGGACGCCCTGCGCAAGGAACCGGCGGACGCGGCCCCGGCGGCCGGCAGGATCGGCCCCGCCGAGTTCGAGGACACCTTCTACAGCGGCGGCTACAACTTCCTGCGCTGGCCCCGGATGGCCACCGTGCTCTCCGCCTACCTCACCCGGCACGACACCCGGCCGCTGACCATCGCCTACAACAAGTACGCCGCCCCCGGCACCGACGACGGGGCCTTCCCGGCCTACAACGCCGCCCAGTGCACCGAGAACGCCTGGCCGCGCGACTGGGAGTTCTGGAAGAAGGACCAGGCCAAGGTCAACGCCACCGCGCCCTTCTACACCTATAACAACATGTGGTACAACGCCGCCTGCATGTTCTGGCCCTACCAGGGCAACCCGGCCGGCCGACTGAAGATCACCGGCAAGAACCTGCCCCCGGTCCTGCTCTTCCAGGCCACCGAGGACCCGGCCACGCCGTACCAGGGCGGCCTGGCCATGCACGACGCGCTGCCCGGCTCCAAGCTGGTCGTCCAGACCGGCGGCAGCTTCCACGAGATCCTCTTCCACGGCAACGCCTGCCTGGACGACACCTTCACCGCCTACCTGCGCGACGGCAGCCTGCCCCAGGGCAAGGGACGGATCGCCAAGACCTGCGCCCCCGAGGCCGACCCGGCCCCGGTCTACGTGACCCCGCCGCCCGCCACCGCCAAGGCGCTGACGACCGACCGGACCGGCCCGCTCCCGCCCACCGACCCGGAGGCCGTGCGAGGCGTTCTCCGCTAGGGCCTGTCCACCGGACCCTAGCGCCGGAACCTAGACGCTCTCCGACGGCGTGACGGCACTCAGCGGCGCGGCCAGTGATTCCAGGCTGCGCCGCTCGGCCTTGATCCCGATGGCGGCCTCGACCAGGCCGGCGGCCGTCATCAGCGCGGCGCCGATGCAGAAGGCGAGGGTGGTGTCGGAGACCTTGCCGCTGCTGACGAGCCCGTTGAAGAGCAGCGGGCCGCTGATGCCGCCGACGGCGGTGCCGATGGCGTAGAAGAAGGCGATGCACAGCGCCCTGGTCTCCAGCGGGAAGATCTCGCTGACCGTGAGGTAGGCCGCGCTGGCCCCGGCCGAGGCGAAGAAGAGGACGGCCGTCCAGCAGCCGGTCATGGTGGTGGCGGAGAGTGAGCCGCGCTGGAAGAGGGCGGCGGTGGCGAAGAGCAGGATGCCGGAGCCGATGTAGGTGCCGGCGATCATCGGCTTGCGGCCGATCGAGTCGAAGAGGTGGCCGAGCAGCAGCGGGCCGAGGAAGTTGCCGACCGCGATCACCGCGAAGTAGTAGCCGGTGTCGCCCTCGGGGACGGCGAAGTACGTGGTCAGGATGGTGGCGTAGCCGAAGGTCACCGCGTTGTAGAGGAAGGCCTGGCCGATGAAGAGGGAAAGGCCGAGGGTGGTGCGGCGCGGGTAGCGGGCGATCACCGTGCGGACGATCGTGCCGAAGCCGAGGGCTTCGCGTTCGCGGATCAGGATCGGTTCCCCAGTGACCGGTGGCAGCGGGTGCCCCGTCGCCTGCTCGACCGCCTCCTCCGCCTCGGCCACCACCTCTTCGGCCTCCGCCGCCCGGCCGTGGGTGAACAGCCAGCGCGGGCTCTCCGGGACGTGCCGGCGCACCAGCAGGATCACCAGGCCCAGCACCACGCCGATGCCGAAGGCGAGCCGCCAGCCGAGGTCCGTCGCGAACAGCGAGGTGTTGAGCAGCGCGATCGAGGCGAAGGCACCGATCGCGGCACCGACCCAGAAGCTGCCGTTGATGATCAGGTCGACCCGGCCGCGCACCCGGGCCGGGATCAACTCGTCGATGGCCGAATTGATCGCGGCGTACTCGCCGCCGATGCCGAAGCCGGTGAAGAAACGGCAGAGGAAGAAGAACCAGGCCGTCCAGGAGAGCGAGGTGACGGCGGTGGCGGCCAGATAGACGGCGAGAGTGACCATGAAGAGTTTCTTGCGGCCGAGCCGGTCGGTCAACCAGCCGAAGAACAGCGCCCCGGTGCAGGCACCCGCCACGTAGACGGCGGCCGCGATGGTGGTCACCTGGGCGGTGGTGATGCTGATGCCGCTGCCGTTCTGGGCGAGCCGGCCCGCCATGTTTCCGACGATCGTCACCTCCAGGCCGTCCAGGATCCAGACGGTGCCCAGCCCGATGACGATCCGCCAGTGCCAGCTGGACCAGGGCAGCCGGTCGAGGCGGGCGGGCACGTCGGTGGCGATCACCCCGGGGGGTGGCTGCCGCCTGGCGCGCTGGGAGGGCTTCGACGGATCGGTCATGACGGGCCTCCTTCGCCGGCCGGCTGCCTGCCGCGTGCTGGTCACGTTCGGTGAACGGTGGCGACTCCCTCGTCATGATGCCCCGGTGGCGGCCGGGGCGCCGCTCGGGCGGGTCGGTCGGGCGGCCGGCGGGTGGCGAAGCCGGTCGGCACGGGAACGACCCGCGATCCGCAGGAGTACGGCCAGGGTGCCGCGGGCCAGGGGCGCAGCGCTTCCAGCCCCCGAGCAGCAGGAGGACGCCGGCCGGGAACAGGGCGAGGACGAACGGCAGCGGGATCAGCAGGTGTGGGGCGGGTAGGGCGGGGCCGCCCCGGCGCGGAACGCGGAGACGTGTTCTGCCATCCGGCCCCGGGCCGAGCGGCCGGGTGACGCTGAGCTCTCGGCCCCGGACGGGGTGGGCGGCGTAGACGCTCACGCATGGACGTGAGCGCGGCGGCTATGGTCCGTCGGCTCGGGTGGCCGTTGAATCGACGGCAGGACGACGAACCGGTCGGGCCGGGGAAACCACCGGAACCTGCGGAACGTGTCTGACCGGCCGGGCGTTCGGTGCGCCCTCGGCGGGCCGGTGTCAGGGATTCCTCCGGGTCTTCGAGCGAGGGTGGTCATGAGGGCTGGTACGCGTGTGATGGACCTTCCGGTCGGTGCGGAGCACGGGAGTTGGGCGCGCGGGGTCGGGCCGGGCAGGGCCGCCGGTCCGGTGCTGGTGGGTGCCACCATCGCGATGGGGCTGATGGCGGGGCTGTTCTTCGCCTTCGACGTGTCGGTGATGCCGGGTCTGGCGGCCGGTGACGACCGGACGTTCGTGACGGCGATGCAGCAGATCAACAAGTCGATCGAGAACGGCGTGTTCGGTCTCGTCTTCGTCGGCGCCTTCGTCGCGACGGGCGCCGCGGCCTGGCTGCAGCACCGGGCGGGCCGTCGGCGGGCGGCGCTCTGGGCGGCCGCGGCGACCGTGCTGTACGTGGTGGCGCTGGTGGTGACGATGGGGGTCGACATCCCGCTGAACAACGAGCTGGCGGCGGCCGGGGACCCGTCCAGGATCCACGATTTCGCCGCCGTGCGGGCCGAGTTCGAGGGCACGTGGGTCGCGACGAACATGCTCCGCACCGCACTGTGCACGGCGGGTCTGCTGGCGCTCACCCGCTCCCTGGTGCTGCACGGACGGTTCAGTCGCTCGGGCCGCTGAGCCGGGCGACGGCCGTCGCGTCTCCCCGTGCCCGTCCGCCTCGCGCGGGCGGGCACTTCGCGCGCCCGAGGGTGCCTCCCGGGTCGGCGGCCCGTCGTCGTCGCCCGTCCCGTCGTCGCCCGTCCCGTCGTCGCCGGTCCGCCCGTCGGCGAACCGTGCGTGCCGGTGTCGTGAGCCGTCCCGTGCGCCTGGGTGTGCGCCGGTGCGCCGGTCGGGTGCATGCGCTCAATTCACTTGGCGAGACACGAAGTTGGCGCTTTTCGACGGCGTGGTGGAGCATGGGCGGAAGTCCGGTCTGTTGCGGCGCGCCCGCGCCCGGCCGAGGCGGCACGCGTACGGCGAGAGGAGGCGGGTCCCGTGGGTTCGGTGGGACGTCCGTTTCTGGTCCGGGGGAGGGCGGTTCCGCTGGCCCGGTACCTGGCGGAGGAGGACATCGAGGGCCTGGTGGCCTGCTCCTGCATCGGCAACGAGGTCACCATCGACCTCGCCGACACCCGGATCCTGGTGAACCTGGCCGACGTCGGCGGGGTGGTGGGCCTCACCTTCCACATGGTCCAGGACGGCCCGGCCAAGGCCCGTTCCTGGACGCGCCGGCTGCCGAGCGACACCGCCCCGAGGGAACTCGCGGCGAGCATAGCCCGGGACGTCCGGACGCTGGAGCGCGAACTGGCCCCCCTGCGGCGCCGCCCGCCGGAGGGCACGGAGCGCCGCTGGCCCGCCGTCTGAGGCCATAGGGTGTGGTCGTGGACCGTGATCACGCCTACCCCTTCGCCGACGGGCACAACATGCTCTGGGAGCTGGAGGGTTACGGCTCCGACGACCGTCAGCACTCCTCCCGCCGGCTCGGGCGGGAGGAGTACCTGCGGATCCGGCACCTCTTCGCCGCCGAACTCGGGGACGACGACTGGATGATGGCGGGTGGGTACCCCGTCCCGGCGCGACTGTGGCGGCCGCTGGAGGAGCTGCTCGGACCGCTCGGCTTCGCGGACGGCCTGGACTACTTCCTCGGCGGCCGCCAGAACCTCCCCGACGGGCGGATCTGGCCGCCCGCCCCCGACCGGGCTCAGCCGCCGGGCCGGACGCCGCCGACCTGACGGGGCTCCGGCACCGCCCGGTGGGGCGCGAGCGCGAGGTGGGTGAGTACCGCACCGAGCGCGGAGAGCCCCGCGAGCACGAGCCCGAGGGTGTGGAAGGCGTTGGTCAGTCCCTCCGTCAGGGCGGCCCGGTGCGCTTCGGCCAGCTGTCCCTGGACGGCCTGCCCGGCGACGCGGGTCGCCACTGCGGCGGGGAGACCGTCGCCGCTCAACCGGGCGGCGGTGAGCGCGGTGAGCAGCGCGGAGGCCCCGGCGACGGCGACGGACTCGCCGGTGATCCGCATGGTGTTGAAGATGCCCGCCGCCGCTCCGGCGTTCCCGACCGGGACGGTGCTGACGGCGGCGTTGTCCATGACTCCGAACGCCAGCCCCACCCCGGCCCCGAAGGGCAGCAGGGCCAGCGCCAGTTCCGGCCACGAGCCGTTGCCGCGCAGGGTGGTCAGGAGCAGTGCGCCGATCGCGATCAGCCCGGAGGCGCAGGTCAGCACCGTCCGTACCGAGGTGCGGGCGGCCAGCCGGCCGGCGGCGAGCGGCAGCAGCAGCACCGGGGCGGTCATCGGGAGCAGGAGCAGTCCGCTGGTCAGGACGGTGCGGCCGGCGACGCCCTGGAGGTAGGCGGGCAGGTAGACCAGCAGGATGACGAAGCCGAGGGTGACCGTGAAGGGCTGGCAGACCACCGCGAGGAACTCGGGCCGGCGGAGCAGGCGGACGTCGAACATCGCCCGGTCGCCCCGGCGGAGTTCCACCACGGCGAACAGCGCCACCAGCGCCACGGCCGCGAACAGCGGCAGCAGGGTGCTCGCGGCGCCCCAGCCCGCGGACCCGGCCCGGACGAAGCCGAAGGACAGACAGGCCAGCCCGGCGGTGAAGGCGACCGCCCCCGCCACGTCGAGAGCGGGCCGGTCGGCGGAGCGGGATTCCGGCGCGCGGGTCGCGCACAGCCACGCGGGTACGGACATCGCCGCGACCAGGACGAACACCGAGCGCCAGCCGGCCGCGTCGACCAGGGCTCCGGCGAGCAGCGGTCCGATCGCCAGGCCCGTACCGAAGGAGGAGCCGAGGACCCCGAAGGCCAGCTGCCGACGCCGCCCGGAGGTGGAGTGGGCCAGCACCGCCGCGCCCGAGGCCAGTACGGCCGCGGCCCCGCACCCCTGGAGCGCCCTGGCCGCATCGGCGACGGCCATCGACGGCGCCAGCGCGACCAGCAGGGACACCGCGCCGACCAGGGCGATGCCGGTCAGCAGGACGCGCCGTCGGCCGAGCCGGTCCGCGAGGCTGCCGGCCGCGAGCGGCAGGGCGGCGAAGGTGATGTTGAAGGCGTTCAGCATCCACTGCGCGGCGCCGACCGAGGAGCCCAGGTGCGCCGCCATGTTCGGCAGTGCGACGGCGGCGCCGGTCACGGAGAACGGCAGCATCATGCTCGCGGACGCGACCGCGACGACCGTGGGCCAGTAGCCGCGGCCGCTGTCGTCCGCGGGTCGGGAGCGGTCCGCCCCGGGGCGGCGGGCGGTGGTGAGGGAGGAGGGAGTGGACATGCCCCGATCGTCGACGGGAGCTGTCGGGGCATGAAGTGTCCGCCGTTCCCTGGGAACGACAGGGCCACCCTCCGGTCGCCGCTCGTCCGCCGGAGCCCTCCATACTGGGGCGCATGGCCAACAGGAACGCGATCACCGGCAGCCTCGGCGACTACCTGCGCGCCCGGCGCGCCCTGGTGTCTCCGGCCGACGCGGGCCTGCCGGAGACCGGCCGCCGCCGGGTGCCCGGCCTGCGTCGCGAGGAGGTCGCGGAACTCGTCGGGCTCAGCACCGACTACTACGTCCGGCTGGAGCAGGGGCGCGCCGACCGTCCCTCGGACGAGGTGCTGGACGCGCTCGGCAGGGCGCTCCGGCTCGGGCCCGCCGAGCGCGCCCACCTGTACGACCTGGCCCGGCCGCCCCGCCGGGCGGTGGCGAGGGCGGCGGCCGCCGGACGGAGCGAGGAACTGCGGCCGGCACTGCGGCAGATCGTCGAGGCCATCCCGGTCAGCCCGGCCCTGATCATGAACGACCGCAACGACGTCCTGGCCTGGAACCGGCCGGCCGCCGCCCTGATCGCCGACTTCCCCCACCTGGCCCCGCGCGAGCGGAACATGGCCCGGCGCATCTTCCTGGACCCGGACGCGCGGGAGGTCCACCTCGACTGGGACGAGGCCGCGCGCACCACCGTCGGCATCCTGCGGATGGCCGCCGGACGGCACCCGCACGATCCGGAACTCGTGCGCCTGGTCGGCGAACTGTCCCTCGGCAGCGAGACCTTCCGCCGGCTGTGGGCCGGCCACCACGTGCACGAGAAGACCCACGGCCCCAAGCGCTTCCGGCACCCGGCGGTCGGCGACGTCACGCTCGACTACGAGACCTTCCACGTGCCCGGTGCCGACCACCACCTCCTGGTGGTCTACACGGCTCCGCCCGGAAGCCCCGCCGAGGAGGCGCTGAACCTCCTCAGTGCCCTCACCGGCTCCGACCAGGACGTGCCCGTCCGGGCATGTGACGACCACTCGCCGGTCAGCGGTGGGAGCGGCCGCTCGAAGAAGGTTTCCAGGCCCACCGTCGCCTGCGTTCCGCTGACCCCCTCGACGGCGTAGATCCGGCGCAGCACGTCCTGCAGCTGCTCGGTGGTGGCGGTCCTGACCTTCACCGGCACCGAGGCGCTGCCGGCGATGACGTGCGCCTCCAGGATCGGGACGACGGCCCCGGTGGTAACCGGCGCCCCGGCGAACCCGCCGGCCGCCCGCCTCGGGCCCCTTCGCGCAGGCGGACGGCGGGCAGGCTCCGGCGGGGCGTGCGCCGTCAACGGCCGGCCGGACGGCGCCTGGTGGGGCCGGTCAGCGCGTCACCAGCCAGGACAGACTGCCGGTCAGGTCGGCCCGCAGCGCCGGGTCCGCGACCGCCGGGGTCGGGTCGGTGGCGACGGCGCTGAGCAGGTGCGGCCGGGAGCGCGGGCCGGTCAGGTGGAGGGCGTCGAGGTCGAGCGCGGTGCGCCCGCGCAGCCGGGGCTGCTCGCGTCCGTCCAGGTACCAGCGCAACACGGTGCCGGGCACCGGCAGGTCGACGGTCAGCCGGTCGGCGGTGGTGAGCCAGCTGCCGGTGGGGGTGGGGCTGGTCAGCGGGGTGGCGTGGCGGTAGAAGCCGGCGATCATCGCCTCCCGGCCGGGCAGGTTGAACTCCCGTCCGAGCGACCGCATGATCGAGTTCTCGGTCGGCCGGTAGAGCCCGGTGGGGTAGTAGCCGCCGCCCTGGTAGGTTCCGACCGTTCCGCCGTCGGGCGAGGACTGGCCCAGCCAGCGGGCCCACTTGGTGCCCTGGTCGCTCATCCGGTCGGCGGTCAGCGTGCTGAGGTTGGCCTCCGGTGGCTCGTCGCCCTGGTAGGTGCCCTGGCCGTCGTAGGCGTACTCGTCGGCCAGCTTGCCCAGCGAGTGCCCGGTCTCGTGCACCGCGATCTGTCCGGACCTCGCGTTGCCGCCCGCGACGGTGGCGATGCCCTCGTAGCCCACCGGGGACTTGACGTCGTTGTAGCCCGCGCCGCCGTACTTGGCGCTGTTGGCCACCACGATCACCAGGTCCGCCTGCGGGGCCTTGGCGGCGTAGCGCTCGACCGCCTTCTCGTCCACGCAGAGCAGCCGCTCCACGCCGTCGCACCAGAAGTAGGAGCCGAGCGCGGTGTGCCGTACGGTCGCCCGGTCCGGATCGCCGGTGACGCCGGACTCGGGGGAGACGGCGGACACCGCCCAGACGTTGAACAGGCGCTGGTAGGTGGCGTACGGCTCGACGGCGGTGATCTCGCGCCACTTCTCGGCGGCGTCGGTGCGGAACTTCCCCTGCTCCTGGGCGGAGTAGCCGTCGCCGACCACGACCACGTCCAGCTTGGTGGCCGGGTCGCCGTTGCGGACCAGGGAGGTGACCTCGCCGTCGCCGTCCGGCGCGGCGAGGCCGGCGGCCGGGGCGGCCAGGTAGGGGGAGGCGGTCGGGGCGGTGGCGCGGGAGATGCCGCCGTCCTCGGCGAAGACCTCCACCTGACGGCGGGGTGCGTCCGCCGTCGGCGCGCCCCGGCCGTCCGCTGCGGTACCGCGGCCGTCCGCCGGTGCGCTCCAGGCGGGGGCGGCGCCGAGCAGGGTCGCGGCGAGGGCGGCGGTCAGCAGGGCGGACGCGGCTCTGGCCGTGCCGGTGGTCCTGGCCGTACTGGCGGTGCTGGTGGTCCTGCTGGTCCTGGTGGTCCTGGCGTGCACGAGGGTCCTCCCGGTGGACGGTGGGTGTGGGGAGGGTCCTTCCCTTGTTCGGGACCTGACAACCGCTCAGCAGCTCTCAGCGCCCGCGGAGTGCCTCCGCCAGGGTGTGGGCCTGCGCCTCCGTGATGCCGAGCGCCAACGGGATCTGCCGGGGGCTGTAGTTCGAGGAGCAGATCGGGATCGGGCTGTCCGGGGTCAGGGACCAGCGCGGCTGCCGCTCGGGCTCGCCCAGCAGCTGAGCGGCCAACCCCCCGACGGCGTCGGGCCGGAACCCGACCGCCGTCAGCGCCTCGGCCACCGCCCGCCGCGCCTCCTCCACGGGCGTGTCCGCGTCGCCGAGCGCCGGGAGCAGGAGCAGGAAGCGCTGGGCGTGGTCCTGGAGCCCTTCGGCGCCCGGGTCGCCCTCGGAGCGCGCCAGGTTGACCAGCTCCGGCCAGGAAAGTCCGGGGCCGGAGCCGTGCGGGCCGAACTGCCCGAGGAAGCCGAACCGGCCCCAGGCGGGGTGGTGGACGAGGAAGTCGGTGTCGCACTCGTCCTCGGAGTTCTGGTAGACGACGCAGGCGGTGTGGCCGTGGCGGAACGGCACCCGCAGCAGCAGCGTCGGCGTCTCGGTGACGAACAGCCGCTCCACCATGGCGTCGTAGGCGTCGCGGGCGATGCCGTACGCCTCCGGCTCCTCCACGTCGTGCCCCAGGGTCAGCAGCAGGTGGGCGAGCCAGAAGGCGGGCTCGCTCGCGAGGTCCTCGCCCGCGAGCAGCTCTTCGTCCTCGAAACCGGGAAGGTGCGGTGCGGCAGTCATGCGGGGAGCGTAGTGCGGGGGTCGGACAGTGCGGCGGGGCGGGGTGGGCGGACGGGTGGGCAGACAGACGGGTCGGGTGGGCGGCCGGGCGGTCAGATCTCCTCGATGGCGTTGTAGCCGAAGTAGACCGCGAGCAGCCAGAGGGCGGCGCCGATGACCAGGCTGACGTCCAGTGGCCACTGGACGGTGATCAGGACGGCCGAGCCGATGGCGGTCGCGCCCGCGGTGACCGCCGCGGTGCCCGCCAACGCGTTCACCCGCCGTACCAGTTCGTCCAGGAAGCCGCCGGCGAGCACCAGGGCCACCCCGGCGCCGATGACCGCGCTGAACTCGATCCACTTCAGCCACGGGAAATTGAGGGTTCTCGCCCGGTGCCCGTGGTAGCTGACCTCCAGCACCTTGCCCCGCAGGACCTTCAGCTCCACGACGGTGCCCGGGCTGACGTCCTCGTAGAACGCCTGGCCCACCGTGTAGTCGTCGGCCGGCGCGGTCTCACGGGCGACGGTCAGCTTGTAGGTGGTCGAGTTGTCATCCGGCTCCTCCCACTGCTCCGTCACCCGGCCGCTCTCCACGGTCGCGCAGAGCGCTCCGGGCTGCGCGGCCGGGGTCGCGCAGGTCGGCACGGTCCGGTAGAGGTGGATCTCCTGGAAGACATCGACGAACCGGACGAAGCCGAGCACCGTGACGGCGATGCCGGCGAGCAGGAACGGGACGCAGGCCAGGGCCAGGAGCAGCCTCCTGCGGATGCTCGGTGAGGCTGCGGACTTCTTCAGGCTCGTCGGCTTCGTCGGTTCCGTCGGTTCCTGCGGCTCACCCGGCGGCGGGGCCGCGTCCCGGGGGATCGAGTCCTCAGGCATCGCCACCGTCCGGCGTCCGCACCGCCCGCACCGCACGCACGCTCCGCGTGATCATCGGCACCCCCACCGGTCGCACCCCTCCCGCCAGCTCCGTTCGTGCCCGGTGCCAGGCCGGGCGCAGACCGGATCATGCCAGGGAAAGGTGACGAGCGCGAGGAATTCCCTTCGCTCCGGCCGGACTTGTGAGGCGAACTTCGCCGGAACGCTCAGCGAGTGCGCCGGTGAACGCCGGCCGCTACATCGGCCGGTTCTCCCCGTACACCGGGTGATGAAGATCAACGACCTGCTGCGCCGGCAGGTCCGCGAGAAGGCCGGGTTGGTGCCCCGCCCACGGGCACACCGGCTGACGTCGGTGCCGGTCCGAAACCCCTTGGACGGCATAGGGACCAGCTTGCTGAAATGGGAGACGGCCTCTGCTGGAGTCGAAGGGATGCGGCGATGACCGAGATCAGGCTGCACCTATCGGTGCGCGGCCTCACCGACGCGGATCTGCCGGCCTGCACCTGGGCCGGCTCACCCAAGCACGTGCGCGAGCTCGTCCACCAGATCCGCCGCGCCGAGGCGGGCGAGATCGACTACCTGGCGGTCTGCACGCCGCTCGGGCTCCCGGTGGCGGTCGGCGGCGTCGACTACACGGTCGAGCCCGGCGCCGGCACGCTCTGGCAACTCAGCGTCCACCCGGCCCTGCAGTCCTGCGGGATCGGCACGCTGCTGGTCCGCTCCGCCGAGGATCGGATCGGCGCCCGCGGCCTGACCCGCGCCGAACTCGGCGTCGAGGAGAGCAACCCGCGCGCCCGCGCCCTCTACGAACGCCTGGGCTACCGGGCCTTCGCCCGCGAACTCGACTCCTGGGACGTGGAGGCCGAGGACGGCTCGCTCCAGCGGTACGAGACGATGTGCACCCTGATGCGCAAGGACCTGGCATGACACTGGACTTCACGGCCTTCGTCGTCGATGCGACGGCCGACCCGGCCGTCGTGGGGCTCGTCCTCAAGGGCTCCCGGGCCCATCACGGCATGACCACCCGTCACTCCGACCACGACCTCTACGTCATCCTCGCCGACGATGCGGCGAGCGAGCTGGCCGCGCTCGACGGCTACCGCTCCGCGCGGCTCGACCTGGTCGTCACCACCCTCGAACGGTTCCGCCGGCCCGCCGCCTGGGAGCGGTACGCCATCGCCCGCTCCCACGTGCTGGTCGACCGCTGCGACGGGGAGGTCACCCGGATCGTCGCCGCAATGGGACGGCTCGACGCCGAGGAGGCCCTCCGGTCCGGCGCCGCCCTGCTGGACGCCTACGCCAACGCGCTCTACCGCTCGGTCAAGAACCACCGCGACGGCAACCCGCTCGCCGGCCACCTCGACGCGGCCGCCGGCGTCGGATTCCTGCTCGACCTGCTCTTCGCCCTGGACCGTCGACCGCGCCCCTACAACAAGTACCTGGCCTGGGAGCTGGACCGGTTCCCGCTGCCCGGCTGGGAGAGCGCCGCCCTGCTGGACACCGTCGCCCGGATCACCGCGACCGGCGAAGTGGCGCCGCAGCAACGGCTCTTCGCCCGGGTCGAGGCGGCTGCCCGGGCCGCCGGCCACGCGGCGGTGCTGGACGCCTGGGGCGAGGACCTGCTCCTGATGCGGCCCCACGCGGACTCCCCGGCCCACCGTCCCTCCTGACCTCGGGAGCGTCGAGAGCCTGGTGCGGCTACTTCGCCCAGCGTCCCATGGTCGGTGCGATACCGATCAGGCACTCGATGCCGGTCCGGAAGCCGATGAGGGCGTAGGCGGTCAGGCGCAGGTGGCCCTCAAGGCAGACCAGGTTGTCCTGCCTCTCGCCGACGACGATGAGCGGAGGAAGCCGCTCGCCCCTGAGGATCGCCTGGGCCACGTCGACAAACGGTTCGTTGGAAACGTCGAACGTCCGTAGTCCCGCCTTGATGCGTGCAGCCGCGTCGGTCGGCCGGCGGCTGCCACCCGACAGTTCGACCCAGTAGGAATGGTCGAGGTAGCGCACGCCGGCCGCCTCGTCGGCGGACAGGAGTGCCCTGGTCCACGTGACCTGAGTGGGGAAGTTCTCGAACAGATCGCGGTTCTCGCCGTACCCGCGCGTCGCAGCGAGCAGAGTGCGACGTGTGAAGTTCGCTCCGGCGTCGGAGAGGTCCGGATGCGTCAACAACCGATCGGCCTGCCCGGCCGCCGCCAGGTGGGACCGGAGGTTCTCGCCGAACCTCCGGCTGGACAGCTCGCCGCGCAAGAAGCAGGCGACCATCTCGTCCTCACTGCTCATGCGCAGTACCTGCACGGCCGTCAGCCTAGGGCAGATCCGCTCGGGCTCGCCAGAAGTCCGCGTGCGCCGACACCGTGGACGGTTTGCCCGGTCGGGGCGGATGATCCGCTCATGCCGACCGAAGAGGAGCCCGATTCCATGGAGGCGCGCATCGCGGCCGCGTCCACGGGCGCATGGAGTCCTGTGCCGGAGGCCCGCGGTGCGACGGGCCGGGCGACTGGCGGGGCGACTGGCGGGGCGAGCTGCATTCAAGCCAAATCAGCCTCTCGGGGCTGCGATCCGGGCTGCGAGGTCGGCGACGCGGCGGTCCTGGACGTGCTCAAGCTTCGACCTGTATCCAGCTGTCACCGGCGCGGAGCCAGAGGAAACCGTCGCGACCCTGGGCGCAGCGCATGACCACCGGGCCCGGCAGTCGCAGCTTTTCCTGGGCGGTGATCACCCAGGCGTCGCCGATGAGTTCCGCGCGGCTCAGCTCGACGGCGGGACGGTTGTGGGACCGGCGGCTGAGGAGCATCCGGGTGCCGCGGACGGCGATGCCGTCGGTGTCGCTCAGCGGGTTGCGGTAGCTGGTGACGTCGCCGGTGGCGGGATCGACTCGGGACAGGAAAGCACCCTTGTGGCTGTACCAGGCGAGCCAGGCTGCCGCCTCCTCGGTGGCGCCCGCGCTTCCGCCCAGGGGCCACACCGGGAGCCGTCCCCGAGGGCTCCAGGTGAGGGTGCCGTCGGTGCCCCAGCGGGCCAGACCGGCGCTGGTCTCCGGGTGGTCGCCGTAGATGCCCTCGTCACCGTACGAGGTCCAGATGCCACCGTCGCGGTCGGTGATGAGGTAGTCGATGTCATCGCCGATGCAGAAACGCCTCACCGGGTGTCCCTCGGGGGAGTACACCACCGCGTTCCGCTCCCAGGTCCCGTTCTGGTCCTGGCATGTCCGGCCTGACGCCAACAAGAACCGTGTCCCCGGAAGCAGGGCCAGGTGTCGGGTCCACGCGGGGATGCCGGAAACGGGGGTGCGGTCTTCCGTCCCGCCCGAGATCACGACCAATACGCCGTCACACGGAGCCGTCACGCTCCATCCGAGCCATCCCTTGACATACGGGGAACGGCGCAGGTCCCGTTCCTGGACCAGCATCACCGCGAGTTCGTTGCTCGGTCCGACGCTCCACGACAAGGCTCGCCATCCGGCCCGGGCGTCCTCAGGAGGCAGGCTCCACACGACCGGCAGTTCGCCACGCGTCATCAGCATTCACCCTTTTGGACTCCAGGCGCTGATGGCGCCCGAAGGGGTGGACGCTACCGGGCGGCGGCTGCAGTGCTTCGACCGGCCCCCGCGCTCAGCAGTGCCCGCCGGTCAGGCCGCGCTCCTGTCGTCCGGGTGTGCCCCTGGTCGTCCGGGTGTGCCCCTGGGCCCGCGGGGGTGGCTGCTGCCGTTCGGCGGGGATAGGTCGGTCACCCGTTCAGTCCAGCGGGGACGACACCCTCCCTTATGGTCCGGTGGTCGGTCGCTGCCGTGCGGCTCCGTTGGGCCGGTCACCCGTTCGGCCCTGGGCGCGACCGCCCGGGTGGGGCGCCGGCGGGAGGGGTCGGCGGCGCGGTGTGGTGCGGGTGTGTGGCGGGTGTGGGTGGGGGTGTTGGGTCTGTTCGGGGTTCTCGGGTTGGGTGGTTGGGTGGTTACTGCAGGTACCGTTTCGGGTGCTGTGTGTTCATCGTTGTTGGGTGGGTGGTGTCGGGTTGTGGGTGTGGTCGGGTTGGTGTGGGGTGGTGGAATCGTTGGAGGATCAGCGGTACGACTTTCGAATG
>NZ_JBVJLM010000031.1:0-73610 GCF_055584725.1 Kitasatospora sp. NPDC101108 | reverse complement strand
AAGGAATCTCCAACCCCAGAAAACATCTGAGGCCGGGGATGTCAACATATCTGGCGTTGACTTTTGGCACGCTGTTGAGTTCTCAAGGAACGGACACTTCCTTCGGGCCGCCTTCCAGCGGGCCCTCCGGGCGCTTCGTTCTTTCGTGTTTCCAGCTTATCAGATGTTTTCCGCTCCGTTTTCCGGAGCTTCATTCATCCGATTTGGCTTTCGCCTTTCGGCGCTCCCGAACTCTATCAGAGTTTCTCGGTCCGTTTTCCCGGTCGTTCTCGAATTCGCATTCGCATTCGAGGACTTCCTTGGGGCTCGTCCCGTGGGGCAACCCGGAGAACATTACGCACCGGGTCGCCCCACGTCAAACCAGCGGAGTCGATCAGACCTCGACGACGACCGGCAGGATCATCGGCCGGCGGCGGAAGTTGTCCGCGACCCACTTGCCGATGATCCGGCGGACCAGCTGCTGCACCTGACGGGGCTCCAGCACGCCGTCGCTCGCCGAGCGGTCCAGGGCCTCCTGGAGCTTGGCGACGACCGGCCCGAAGGCGTTGTCGTCGATGCCGGAGCCGCGGGCCTGGATGGACGGGCCGCCGACGATCTTGCCGTTGGTCGAGTCGACCGCGACGAAGACCGAGATGAAGCCCTCCTCGCCGAGGATCTTGCGGTCCTTGAGCGAGGCCTCGGTGATGTCACCGACCGAGGCGCCGTCCACGTAGACGTAGCCGGCCCGCACCTTGCCGACGATCCGGGCGACGCCCTTCTCCAGGTCGACGCAGACGCCGTCCTCGGCGATGACCACGCGGTTGCGCGGCACACCGGTCGCGATGCCCAGTTCGGCGGCGGCCCGCAGGTGGCGCCACTCGCCGTGGACCGGCATCAGGTTGCGCGGCTTGCAGATGTTGAAGAAGTACAGCAGCTCACCGGCCGAGGCGTGGCCGGAGACGTGCACCTTGGCGTTGCCCTTGTGCACGACCTTGGCGCCCCAGCGGGTCAGGCCGTTGATCACGCGGTAGACGGCGTTCTCGTTGCCCGGGATGAGCGAGGACGCCAGGACGACGGTGTCGCCCTCGACGATGCGGATCTGGTGGTCGCGGTTGGCCATCCGGGACAGCGCCGCCATCGGCTCGCCCTGCGAGCCGGTGCAGATCAGCACGACCTCCTTCTCGGGGAGGTCGTCCAGCTGCTTGACGTCCACGATCAGGTTGCCGGGGACCTTCAGGTAGCCGAGGTCGCGGGCGATGCCCATGTTGCGGACCATCGAGCGGCCGACGAAGGCGACCTTGCGGCCGTACTCGTGGGCGGCGTCCAGCACCTGCTGGATGCGGTGCACGTGGCTCGCGAAGGAGGCGACGATGATGCGCCGGTCGGCGTTGGCGAAGACGTTCCGCAGGGCCGCCGAGATGTCCCGCTCGTGCGGGATGAAGCCGGGGACCTCGGCGTTGGTGGAGTCCACCAGCAGCAGGTCCATGCCCTCCTCGGCCAGCTTGGCGAAGGTCGGCAGGTCGGTCAGGCGGCCGTCCAGCGGCAGCTGGTCCATCTTGAAGTCACCGGTGGCCACGACCATGCCGGCGGGGGTGCGGACCGCCACGGCCAGGGCGTCCGGGATGGAGTGGTTGACCGCGATGAACTCGCAGTCGAAGGGGCCGATGCGCTCGCGCTGGCCCTCCTTCACCTCCAGCACGTACGGCCGGATGCGGTGCTCGGCGAGCTTGGCCTCGATCAGGGCGAGGGTCAGCTTGGAGCCGATCAGCGGGATGTCCGGGTTCTCCCGGAGGAGGAAGGGGACGGCCCCGATGTGGTCCTCGTGCCCGTGGGTGAGGACGATGCCGTCGACCTTGTCGAGGCGGTCCCGGATGTAGCTGAAGTCCGGGAGGATCAGGTCCACACCGGGCTGCTCGTCCTCGGGGAAGAGGACGCCGCAGTCGACGATCAGGATGCGGTCCCCGTACTCGAAGACCGTCATGTTGCGGCCGATCTCGCCGAGGCCGCCGAGCGGAGTGATGCGGAGGGCGCCCTCCTTCAGGGCCGGGGGCGCGCCGAGCTCGGGATGCGGGTGACTCAAAAGACTCTCCTTCACGGCGCACGCCATATGCCCGGGGTCCTCCCCTGGAGACATATGGCGTGCGTACTCAGTGTCGTTTTCCTACTGGGTCGGTGCTCTCGCGCCTTCGGTCCGGTCCAGCGGCGGACCCGGGCGGGTCCGGCGAGCCGGGGCGCGCACGTCTGTGTCTGCTACAGGTGTACCCCGCCTGCGGCGAGATCCTGCTTCAATCGGTCGATCTCCTCGGGCGTCGCGCCGACCAGCGGCAGCCGCAGCGGCCCGGCCGGCAGGCCCTGGAGGTCCAGCGCGGCCTTGCTGAGGATCACGCCCTGGGTGCGGAACATACCGGTGAACACCGGCAGGAGGCCCTGGTGGATCGCGGTGGCCTTGGCCACATCGCCGCCCAGGTAGGCCTCGATCATCGACTTCAGCTCACCGGCCACCACGTGCCCGACGACGCTGACCACGCCGACGGCTCCGACGGACAGCAGCGGCAGGTTGAGGATGTCGTCGCCGGAGTACCAGGCGAGGTCGGAGCGCGCGATCGCCCAGGCCGCGGCGCCCAGATCACCCTTGGCGTCCTTGTTGGCGACGATCCGCGGGTGCTCTCCCAGGCGGACCAGGGTCTCGTGGCTCAGCGCGACCCCGCTGCGGCCCGGGATGTCGTACGCCATGACCGGCAGGCCGGTCGCGTCGGCGACCTGGGTGAAGTGCCGGTACAGGCCCTCCTGCGGGGGCTTGCTGTAGTACGGCGTGACGACCAGCAGCCCCTGCGCCCCGGCGGCCTCCGCCTGCCGGGCCAGCTCGACGCTGTGGTGGGTGTCGTTGGTGCCGACCCCGGCCACCACGTGGGCGCGATCCCCGACCGCCTCCACCACGGCGCGGACGAGCTGGGCCTTCTCGGCGTCGCTGGTGGTCGGGGACTCACCGGTGGTGCCGTTGACGACGAGGCCGTCGTTCCCGGAGTCGACGAGGTGCGTGGCGAGGCGCTGGGCGCCGTCGAGGTCGAGTGCGCCGTCGGCGGTGAACGGGGTGACCATCGCGGTCAGCACCCGGCCGAACGGCGTCTGGGGGGTGGAGGTCGGAGCCATGCGTCCAAAACTACTCGTAGGCGGTGGGACGGTACCCATGCCGGTCCATGGTTCGGACAGGTGGAGCAGGCGGGGGTGGGGAGGTGGGACTCCGGTGCTGCCCGCTCGGGGGTTCAGGCAGCACCGGAATCCGTGGTCACGAATGTAGGGAGCGGCTAGAAAAGCCGCAATCCAGACATGCCAGACACTCTGCCCATATGCCTGTCGTCCCAGGTCAGGGGGCGACTCGGCCGTGCTTCTCGAAGGCCGCATGGGTGAGCGGCATGAGCTGCGCCCACTGCTCCTCCATCTGCTCGGCGACCATCTCGATCTCGCGCTGCGGGAAGGACGGCACCGCCGAGTTCTCCCGCCGGGTGCGCAGCGAGAGGAAGTGCATCAGCGAGCGCGCGTTGCAGGTCGCGTACATCGAGGAGAACAGGCCGACCGGCAGCACCGCGCGGGCCACCTCGCGGGCCACGCCGGCCGCCAGCATCTCCTGGTAGCGGGCGTAGGACTCGCGGTACGCGGCCTCCATCGCCCCGGTGGTGGTCCTGTGCTGCTCGGGCGTGCCCTCGTGGAACTCGTACTTGCCCGGGCGGCCCTGCTGGACCAGCTTGCGGTCCTCGGACGGGACGTAGAACACCGGCTCCAGCTCGCGGTAGCGGCCGGACTCCTCGTTGTACGACCAGCCGCTGCGGTGCCGGTGGAACTCGCGGAACACGAAGATCGGCGCGCTGATGAAGAAGGTCATCGAGTTGTGCTCGAACGGGGTGCCGTGCCGGTCGCGCATCAGGAAGTTGATCAGACCCCGGGACTTCTCCGGGTCCTGCTGGAGCGCCTCCAGGGACTGCTCCCCCGCGGTCGACACCCGGGCCGACCAGATGACGTCCGAGTCCGCGGCGGCGCTGCGGACCAGCTCCACCGTCACGTCGCTGCGGAAGCTGGGGGCCGTCGGTTCGTCGCTCACGCGTTACTCCTTGCGGGTTCGGTGCTGTGCAGCTTGATGGCGTGCTGCATGGTCTTGCGGGCGCGCGGGGTGTCGCCGGCGTCGGCGTAGGCCACCGCGAGGCGGAACCAGACCCGCCAGTCGCCCGGTGCGGCCTCCGCCTCGGTCTGCCGGCGGGCGAACACCGCGTCGGCCGAGGCCCGGTCGATCCGCCCGCCGGTGGTGCGCTTCAGCTCGTCCACCGGCAGGCCGCCCTCGGCCTCCAGCTCCCGGGCGAGCTGCTCGCTGGCCCGGCCGAAGCGGACGGTCTGGCGCAGGAACCAGACGCCGATCAGCGGGATCACGAAGGCGCACAGGCCGATGCCGATGCCGAGCGGCTTGCCGGTCGCGATCAGCTGGACGCCCTCCCCCACGCAGAGCAGGGCGACCAGCAGCAGCACGCCGGACAGGACGAAGAAACCGGTACGGGAGGTCATGAGGGGCTCACAGGTCCAGGAAGTGTTCGAGGCCGAAGGTCAGCCCCGGGGTCTCGACGACCTTGCGCACGCCCAGCAGGATGCCCGGCATGAAGCTGCTGTGGTGCAGCGAGTCGTGCCGGATGGTGAGCGTCTCGCCGGTGTCGCCGAACATCACCTGCTGGTGGGCGAGCAGGCCGCGCAGCCGTACGGCGTGCACCGGGACCCCGTCCACGTCGGCACCGCGGGCGCCGGGCAGGCTGTGGGTGGTCGGGTCCTGCTGCTTCGGGCGCCCGGCCTCGGCGCGGGCGGCGGCGATCAGCTGGGCGGTGCGGGTGGCGGTGCCGCTGGGGGCGTCCGCCTTGCGGTCGTGGTGGAGTTCGACCACCTCGACCGACTCGAAGTACTTCGCCGCGATCTGCGAGAACTTCATGCCGAGGATCGCGCCGATGGAGAAGTTCGGGGCGATCAGCACGCCGACGGGCAGCGGCGGCCGGCCGGTGGCCTCGGCCGGGACGAGCCAGCCCTCCAGCTCGCCCAGCCGCTCGTCCGTCCAGCCGGTGGTGCCGGTGACCACGTGGATGCCGTGGTGGACGCAGTAGTCGAGGTTGCCCATCACCGAGTCCGGGTGGGTCAGTTCGACGGCGACCTGGGCCCCGGCCTCGGTCAGCTCCTCCAGCTTCGAGCCGCGCCCGAGGGCGGCGACCAGCTCCAGGTCCGGCGCGGCCTCGACGGCCTTGACCGCCTCGGAGCCGATCCGTCCCCTGGCGCCGATCACGGCGACACGCAGCGTCATAGCGAAAGTCCTCTCACCAGCAGTCTCGGGTCTCACACCAGCAGATCGGCGAGCTTGGCGGCCCGCTTGTCGTTGACCGGACCGATCAGCGCCAGCGACGGCCGGTACGCGCCCAGCACATCACGGGCCACTTCCTGGACGTCCTCCAGGGTCACCGCCGCGATCCGCGTCAGCATGTCGTCCACCGACAGGTGGTGCCCGTAGCTGAGTTCGGCCTTGCCGATGCGGTTCATCAGCGAGCCGGTGTCCTCCATGCCGAGCACGGTGGAGCCGGAGATCTGCCCGATCGCGCGGTGCAGCTCCTCCTCGGTGATGCCCTCGGCGACCACCTTGGCCAGCTCCTCGCGGCAGATCCGCAGCACCTCCTCGACCCGCTTGGGCTGGCAGCCGGCGTAGATGCCGAACAGGCCGCTGTCCGCGTAGGAGGAGGAGTACGAGTAGACCGAGTACGCCAGGCCGCGCTTCTCCCGGACCTCCTGGAACAGCCGGGAGCTCATCCCGCCGCCCAGGGCCGCGTTGAGCACGCCCATCGCCCAGCGGCGCTCGTCGTGCCGGGGCACCCCGGGCACGCCCAGCACCAGGTGGGCCTGCTCGGTGGAGCGGTTGAGCACCTCCACCTTGCCGGCCGTGCGCAGCGCCTTGACGCCGCGGCGGGCCTCGGCGGGCGCCGCGGTGGAGCGGGCCAGCACCGGGGCGAAGGCCCGCTCGACCTGCTTGACCACCTTGCGGTGGTCGAGGTTGCCGGCCGCGGCGACGACCAGGTTCTCCGGGCGGTAGCGGCGGTGGTAGAAGCCGGCGATCTGGTCCCGGGTGAGGGCCTTGATGGTCTCCTGGGTGCCGAGGATCGGGCGGCCGAGCGGACCGCTGCCGAAGATCACCTTGGCGAACAGGTCGTGGACCACGTCGCCCGGGTCGTCCTCGGCCATCGCCATCTCTTCGAGGATGACGCCGCGTTCGGCGTCGACGTCCTCGGGGCGGATCAGCGAGCCGGTGAGCATGTCGCAGACCACGTCGATGGCCAGCGGCAGGTCGGTGTCCAGGACCCGGGCGTAGTAGCAGGTGTTCTCCTTCGCGGTGAAGGCGTTCATCTCGCCGCCGACCGCGTCCAGGGCCGCCGAGATGTCCAGCGCGCTGCGCCGCTCGGTGCCCTTGAAGAGCAGGTGCTCCAGGTAGTGGGTCGCGCCGTTGAGCTGCGGGGTCTCGTCCCGCGAGCCGACGCCGACCCAGATGCCGAAGGTCGCGGAGCGCACCGTCGGCAGGGTCTCGGTGACGACCCGCAGGCCGCCGGGCAGGACGGAGCGGCGCACCGTGCCGGCGCCGTCGACGCCCTTGAGCAGGGTCCGGGTGCTGCCGGGACGCTGCTTTACCGCCGGGGCCTGGGCCACGGTGGGTACCTCCAGAGGAAACGCACGTGCGTCGGCACGTACGGACGAACGCGTGGACAACGGGGTGCGGCCCGCACGCCGGGAGGCGTACGGGCCGCAAGGGTCAGCTAGCGGCGCTTCACTCGGAAGCGGCCTCGCCGGCTTCCTCGCCCTCGATGACCGGGATCAGGGAGAGCTTGCCGCGCGGGTCGATCTCGGCGATCTCGACCTGCACCTTGGCGCCGACACCGAGGACGTCCTCGACGTTCTCCACGCGCTTGCCGCCGGCCAGCTTGCGGATCTGCGAGATGTGCAGCAGGCCGTCCTTGCCCGGCATGAGCGAGACGAACGCGCCGAACGTCGTGGTCTTGACCACGGTGCCCAGGTAGCGCTCGCCGACCTCCGGCATGGTCGGGTTGGCGATCTGGTTGATCGTGGTGCGGGCGGCCTCGGCGGCCGGGCCGTCGGCGGCACCGATGTAGATGGTGCCGTCGTCCTCGATCGTGATCTCGGCGCCGGTGTCCTCCTGGATCTGGTTGATCATCTTGCCCTTGGGGCCGATGACCTCGCCGATCTTGTCCACCGGGATCTTGATGGTGATGATGCGCGGCGCGTTCGGGGACATCTCGTCGGGCGAGTCGATGGCCTCGTTCATCACGTCGAGGATGTGCAGGCGGGCGTCGCGGGCCTGCTTCAGGGCGGCGGCCAGCACGGAGGCCGGGATGCCGTTGAGCTTGGTGTCCAGCTGCAGCGCGGTGATGAAGTTGCGGGTACCGGCGACCTTGAAGTCCATGTCGCCGTACGCGTCCTCGGCACCCAGGATGTCGGTCAGCGCGACGTAGTGGGTCTCACCGTCGATCTCCTGGGAGATCAGGCCCATGGCGATGCCGGCGACGGCGGCCTTCAGCGGCACACCGGCGTTCAGCAGCGACATGGTCGAGGCGCAGACCGAGCCCATCGAGGTGGAGCCGTTGGAGCCGAGCGCCTCGGAGACCTGGCGGATGGCGTACGGGAACTCCTCGCGGGTCGGCAGGACCGGCAGGATGGCGCGCTCGGCCAGGGCGCCGTGGCCGATCTCGCGGCGCTTGGGCGAGCCCACGCGGCCGGTCTCGCCGACCGAGTACGGCGGGAAGTTGTAGTTGTGCATGTAGCGGCGACGCGTCTCCGGGGAGAGCGTGTCGAGCTGCTGCTCCATCCGGAGCATGTTCAGCGTGGTGACACCCAGGATCTGGGTCTCGCCGCGCTCGAACAGCGCCGAGCCGTGGACGCGCGGGATGGCCTCGACCTCGGCGGCCAGGGTGCGGATGTCGGTGACGCCGCGGCCGTCGATGCGGACCTTGTCCTTGATGACGCGCTCGCGGACGATCTTCTTGGTCAGCGCGTTGTAGGCGGCGCTGATCTCCTTCTCGCGGCCCTCGAACTCGGGGAGCAGCTTCTCGGCCGCGACGGCCTTGACGCGGTCCAGCTCGTTGTTGCGCTCCTGCTTGCCCGGGATGGTCAGGGCCTGGGCGAGCTCGTCCTTGACGGCGGCGGTCAGCGCGGCGAGGACGTCGTCCTGGTAGTCCAGGAAGACCGGGAACTCGGCGGTCGGCTTGGCGGCCTGGGAAGCCAGCTGCGACTGCGCGGCGCACAGCACCTTGATGAACGGCTTGGCGGCCTCCAGGCCGGCGGCGACGACCTCCTCGGTCGGCGCCTCGGCGCCGCCCTCGACCAGCTTGATGGTCTTGTCGGTGGCCTCGGCCTCGACCATCATGATCGCGACGTCGCCGTCCGGCAGGACGCGACCGGCGACGACCATGTCGAAGACGGCCGACTCCAGCTCGCTGTGGGTCGGGAAGGCGACCCACTGGCCCTTGATCAGGGCGACACGCACGCCACCGATCGGGCCGGAGAACGGCAGGCCCGCCAGCTGGGTGGAGGCGGAGGCGGCGTTGATGGCGACCACGTCGTACAGGTGGTCGGGGTTGAGCGCCATCACGGTGCAGACGACCTGGACCTCGTTGCGCAGGCCCTTGACGAAGGACGGGCGCAGCGGGCGGTCGATCAGGCGGCAGGTGAGGATCGCGTCCTCGGAGGGCCGGCCCTCACGACGGAAGAACGAGCCGGGGATGCGGCCCGCGGCGTACATCCGCTCCTCGACGTCCACGGTCAGCGGGAAGAAGTCGAAGTGCTCCTTCGGCTGCTTGGACGCGCTGGTGGCCGACAGCACCATGGTGTCGTCGTCCAGGTAGGCCACGGCGGAGCCGGCGGCCTGACGGGCCAGACGGCCGGTCTCGAAGCGGATGGTACGGGTGCCGAAGGAACCGTTGTCGATCACGGCCTCGGCGTAGAACACGTTCTCTTCCACCTGGAAGATCTCCTCTTTCGTACGTCTCCGGGAGAGCGTCCCCGCGCACTGCCTGGTGTTGGCCCCGGGCCCTCAGGGAGGGCTGCAGTCGGGCCGGTCTTCGATCGAAGCCTCCGGGGTGCCCCGCTCTGCTGCGGGGGTTCCGGGGGCCACTACCGAGGACCGGCGCCTCACGGCTGCCGGGCCGGGACGGGCGGTCCGCGTCTGGACGCTCTCTCGGATGCGGGCGGCTTCCGTTTGAAGCCTTCGTCCCGCGGGGGGTTCGGGCTTGCTGCCCGGGTGGCGCGCTGCTGCGCCATCACCCGGCATGCCCACAACCCTACGGTGCAATCCTCGGCCACCTGGGGAGGTGCGCGCGAGTTGTTATGTCCGGGTGCCGCGGCCGAACCGCCGCGGCATACGCGCGAGGGGCGGCTCCCCGGTGTGGGGAGCCGCCCCGAGCGGCGGTCTTAGCGGGCGCCGCCGGCGGCACCGCGGCGGATGCCCAGACGGTCGACGAGCGTACGGAAGCGCTCGATGTCCTTCTTGGCCAGGTACTGCAGGAGGCGGCGGCGCTGGCCGACCAGGATCAGCAGGCCACGACGCGAGTGGTGGTCGTGCTTGTGGAACTTGAGGTGCTCGGTCAGGTCCGAGATGCGACGGGAGAGCATGGCGACCTGGACCTCGGGGGAGCCGGTGTCGCCCTCCTTCTGGCCGAACTCGGCGATGATCTGCTTCTTGACGTCAGAGGCGAGAGCCACTGCAACTCCTTCAAGGTCTACCGAGCGGTCCTGGTCGACAGCACAGGACTCTGCGAGAACTCGGTGTCGCGAGTGCGGCCGGCGGTCGGCTGCCCCTGGGGGCGGACACACGGCTGCGCTCGGAGGCCAAGCGTACCAGTGCCGCCCTGCCGGCCGGTCGGCGGGTGGGGGGCTGCCCGCCCGGGGTCAGCCGGTGGCGCCGCGGACCAGCCGGTAGATGTTCAGCACGGCGAGCGCCAGCGGGACCAGCGAGATCAGGGTGAGGCTGTCGACCAGGTCCAGGATGCGCCCCCAGAACGGGGAGACGCCGAGCCGGGGCACCACCAGGGCGATCGCGGTGAGCAGCGCGGCGCCGAAGGCGATGGAGGCGGCCAGCCAGATGGTGCGCAGGTCCAGGTCGGTGCCGGAGCCGGCGGTGCGCAGGATGAACTGCGGGGTGTGCAGCGACAGGCCGACGATCAGCAGGCACAGGCCGAGCAGGCCGGCCACGGTGAGGCTGAGGACCTGCGCGGTGTAGCGGAACAGCCGGGCGCGCAGCATGGTGGCGATGCCCAGGGCGAGCGCGAGCAGTTCGGGGAAGGTGCGGTCGGTGAACGAGAGGACGGCGCAGGAGCCGACCACGACCGCGGCGCAGCCGCCGACCAGGCCGACCAGCACCTCGTGGCCGCGGCGGGCCTGGTGGGCGATCCGCTCGTACTGGACGGCCTCGGCGCGCTCGGCCTCCTCGTCGTAGTCGCGGCTGCGGGTGCGGGTCTGGCCGGGGGCGCTGAAGCCGACCGGCAGCCGGGCGAAGCGGGCGGAGAGGCTGGGCAGGAAGCCGACCGCGGCGACGGCGGCGACTCCGGTGACGGCGGCGATGTTCCCGGCCGCGGTGTCCGGCATCAGCACGGCGGCGAAGGTGGCGAGCGCGCCGGCGGTGGCGACGAAGGCGGCGGCGACGAACACCGCGTCCTTCTCCGGCAGCAGTCCGGCGAGCAGCACGGCGATCACCAGGACGGTGACGCAGCCGGTCAGGAACTGCAGCCGGCCGGGGCCGTCCCACCGGTGGGCGACGGCGATGATGCCGCTGCCGGCGATCATGGCGTGCGGCAGGGCTCCGAGGCCGAGCGCGACGGCGGCGGGGGCGTCCCCGTAGACCCGGGCGCGGACCCCGGCGAGCGCGGTGAGCACGACGGCGGCGACGCCGGCCAGCACGCCGGGCAGGCTGTGCATGTCGTGGCGCAGGTCGGAGAACCAGAGCGCGAAGCCGAGCAGGGTGAGCAGCACCCCGGTGCCGATCAGGCCGAAGCCGCGCATGAGGTCGACGGTCCAGAACCGGCGGTCGGCCTCGACGGCGCTGGCGATGGCGTCGGCGACGTCGTCGTAGACGGCCGGCGGCAGGGACTCGGCGAAGGGGCGCAGCGCCAGCAGGTCGCCGTCGCGGACCTGCTGGGCGGCCAGCGAGAGGCTGCTGTCGAGCACGGTGCCGTCGCGGCGGACCAGGTGGAAGCCGGTGGGGGTGCCGTCGGGCTGGCTCTGGTTGGCCAGCCGCAGCACCTCGGGGTAGACGTCGGCGAGTGCGACGTCCTCGGGCAGGGCGACGTCGATCCGGCGGTCGGGGGCGACGACGGTCACCCGGCAGTAGCCCGTGGCGGCGGCAGAAGTCACGGCCGCACCTCGATCCTTCGACGCACTTTGGCGCTCCCCCTGTGGTTGACGGTGCCGCGCACGCGGCGCGCGGTCTGGCTGTGGAACCGGCCCGGCCGGGCCGCGAGTTGGCGCGGCGTTACCCTACCCGCTCGGTTCGTGCCCGGCTGCGCTGCGGGGCGGGGCCCGGCGGGCGGTACGAGGACCGACCGTTAGTATCGGCGCCTGCGCACGGTGGTACGGGGGCTGCGCTGTGTGGGGCGTCCTCAGTCTCGTGACCCCGTACCGGAGCGGGCGCAGTCGCGTGAGGGCTGATGCCGAAGTGATCGATCGACGCCGCGGGGTGGATGACGCATGGGTGTGATCATGGTCAAGCGACCGGCCAGGGCGTACCCGCCGACGGTGCCGGACGAGCCGGTGGAGCTGGTCAGTCCGCCCGAGCTGCCCCGGCACGGCGGCGAGGACTGGCTGATGAGCATCCTGCCGATGCTCGGCATGGGCGGTTCGGCGGTGTTCTTCTTCTCGCCGGGCGCGGCCGCCCCGATGAAGATCATGGGCGGTCTGATGATCGTCTCGACGGTCGGCATGGCCCTGGCCCAGATCGTCCGGGCCCGCAAGGGCGGTTCGACCGCGATGGCGGACGAGCGCCGCGACTACCTCAAGTACCTGCAGCAGACCCGCCGCCAGGTGCGCCGCACGGCGGAGAGCCAGCGCGGTGCGCTGCTGTTCCTGAACCCGGCACCGGACCAGTTGTGGTCGATCGTCGAGGACGGCCGGCGGCTGTGGGAGCGGCGGACCGGGGACGGCGACTTCGCGCAGATCCGGGTGGGCCTCGGGCCCGTGCAGCTGTCCACCCCGCTGGTGGCGCCGCAGACCGCGCCGATGGACGAGCTGGAGCCGCTGTCCGCGGCCGCGATGCACTCCTTCCTGAAGGCCCACGGCACCCTGCAGGACCTGCCGTTGGCGGTCTCGCTGCGGGCGTTCTACCACATCACGGTGTGCGGGGACCCGGACTCGGTGTACGGCAACGTGCGCGCGATGATCGCCCAGCTGACCACCCTCCACTCGCCGGACGACCTGCTGATCGCGGTCGCCGCGGCGCCCGGCGCGGCCGAGGAGTGGGACTGGACCAAGTGGCTGCCGCACAACCAGCACCGCAAGGAGGCGGACGGCGCGGGTTCGCGCCGGCTGAGCGCCCACGACCTGGGCGATCTGGAGTACCTGCTGCAGGACGAGCTGTCCGGCCGCCAGCGCTTCGTCCGGGACGCGGCGCCCGCGGCGGACCAGCCGCACCTGGTGGTCATCATGGACGGCGCCGGGGTGCCGCACGACTCGGTGCTGGCCGGCCCCGAGGGCGTGCAGGGGGTGACCGTCATCGAGGTCGTCCCGGGCGAGGTGGACGAGCCGAGCGGGCACCTGATGGTGACGGTCAACCCGCAGGAGCTGGTGCTGCGTTCGGCCTCGGGGGCGACGTACGCCGGCAAGCCGGACCTGCTCTCGCTGTGGCAGTCCGAGGCGCTGGCCCGGCAGTTGGCGCCGTACCGGGCCTCGGCCGGCGGGGACGACGAGCCGCTGCTGTCCAACCTGGACTTCACCGACATGATGAACTCGGGCGACCCGGGCTCCTTCGACGTAGCGCGCAGCTGGCGGCCGCGCGCCCAGCACGAGCGGATGCGGGTGCCGATCGGCGTCGGCGCCAACGGCGAGCACGTCTACCTGGACATCAAGGAGGCCGCGCTGGAGGGCATGGGCCCGCACGGCCTGTGCGTGGGCGCGACCGGTTCCGGCAAGTCGGAGCTGCTGCGCACGCTGGTGCTCGCGCTGGCGATGACCCACTCCTCGGAGACGCTGAACTTCGTGCTCGCCGACTTCAAGGGCGGCGCGACCTTCCTCGGCATGGCCGACATGCCGCACACCTCCGCGGTGATCACCAACCTGGAGGGCGAGCTCACCCTGGTCGACCGCATGCGCGACGCGATCGAGGGCGAGCTGCACCGCCGCCAGGAGCTGCTGCACCGCTCCGGCAACTACGCCAACATCCACGAGTACGAGCGGGCCCGGGCGGCCGGCGCGGCACTGGACCCGCTGCCCTCGCTGGTGCTGATCATCGACGAGTTCTCCGAACTCCTCAGCGCCAAGCCCGACTTCATCGAGATGTTCATCCAGATCGGCCGGATCGGCCGCTCCCTGGGCGTGCACCTGCTGCTGGCCTCGCAGCGCCTGGAGGAGGGCAAGCTGCGCGGCCTGGACACCTACCTCTCGTACCGGATCGGTCTGCGCACCTTCTCGGCGGCCGAGTCGCGGGCGGCGATCGGCGTGCCGGACGCCTACCACCTGCCGCCGGTGCCGGGCGTGGGCTACCTGAAGTTCGGCGAGGACGTGATGGACCGGTTCAAGGCCGCCTACGTCTCGGGGCCGTACCGGGCGCCGGGCCAGCAGCGGTCGACCGGCGGGCGGCGGGTCAACGCCCAGCCGGTCGTGTTCACCTCGGCCTTCGTCGACCTGCCGCCGGAGCCGGTGGAGGAGGAGGCGCCGCAGGCCCCGGAGCAGGACGACGCGCTGGTGGACACCGTGCTGGACGTCTTCGTCCAGCGGATGGCCGGCCAGGGCCCGGCCGCGCACCAGGTGTGGCTGCCGCCGCTGGACGAGGCGCCGAGCATCGACCACCTGCTGCCGCCGCTGCAGGCCGTCCCGGAGCGCGGGCTGACCGCGCCCGGCTACCCGGGCGGCCGGCTCCGGGCGCCGATCGGCATCGTGGACAAGCCGCGCGAGCAGAAGACCGACATCCTGGAGGTCGACTTCTCCGGGGCGGCCGGCCACGGCCTGATCGTGGGCGGCCCCCGCTCGGGCAAGTCGACCGTGCTGCGCACCATGACGGCCGCCTTCGGCCTCACCCACACCCCGCGCGAGGTGCAGTTCTACCTGCTGGACTTCGGCGCGGGCAGCTTCCAGTCGCTGACCGGACTGCCGCACGTCGGCGGGGTGGCCGGGCGCCTGGACGTGGACAAGGTGCGCCGGATGGTCTCCGAGGTGCACGGGGTGATGAACCGGCGCGAGGAACTGTTCCGGGCGACCGGCATCGACACCATCGCGACGTACCGGGCCCGCCGCGCGGCCGGGCAGCTGCCCGACGAGGCCTTCGGCGACGTCTTCCTGATGATCGACGGCTGGAACACCTTCAAGCAGGAGTTCGAGGGGCTGGAGCCGGTGATCGGCGACATCGCCCAGCGCGGCCTCGGCTACGGCGTCCACCTGGTGATCACCGCGGCCCGGTACGCCGAGGTGCGCCCGGCGCTGAAGGACCTGCTGCAGAACCGCGTCGAGCTGAAGCTCGGTGACGCGATGGAGTCCGAGGTGGACCGCCGGGTGGCGCAGAACGTCCCGCCGCTGGCCGGGCGCGGCATCACCGCGGAGCGGCTGCACTTCCTCGGCGGCCTGCCCCGGCTGGACGGCTCCTCCTCGGTGGAGGACCTGCAGGACGGCGTGGCCGGGCTGGTCAGCGCGGTCGACGGGGCCTGGACCGGCCCGCGCGCCCCGCAGGTGCGGATGCTGCCGTCCGTCCTGGACGGCAACTCGCTGCCGAAGGGCTTCGAGCACCCGGAGCGCGGCCTGTCCTTCGGCGTGGACGAGGCCGAGCTGGCGCCGGTGTTCGTCAACTTCGAGACCGACCCGCTGTTCATCGTGTTCGGTGACACCGAGTCGGGGAAGTCGGCGCTGCTGCGCATGCTGATCAAGCAGATCACCGAGCGCTACACCCCGGACCAGGCGGGCATCGTGGTCGGCGACTACCGGCGCGCGCTGCTGGGCACCGTGCCGCAGGAGTACCTGGTGGAGTACGCGGCCGCCCAGCCGTCCATGGCCGCCGTCGTGGACATGCTGCGCGGGGCCTGCGCCCGCCGCCTGCCCGGCCCGGACGTGACCGCCGAGCAGCTGCGCAACCGCAGCTGGTACAGCGGCAAGGACATGTTCGTGATCGTCGACGACTACGAGCTGGTCGCGACCAGCTCGGGCAACCCGCTGGCGCCGCTGGCCGAGTTCCTGCCGTTCGCCCGGGACATCGGCCTGCGGGTGATCGTGGCCCGCAGCGCGGGCGGCGCCGGGCGCTCGATGTACGAGCCGGTGATGCAGCGGATGCGCGAGCTGGGCGGGCAGGGCGTCATCCTCTCCGGCAACCGGGACGAGGGCGCGCTGCTGGGGACGGTCAAGCCGCAGGCGCTGCCGCCGGGCCGCGGGATCTACGTGTCACGCCGCGCGACCAACGGCCAGATGGTCCAGACGGGCTGGCTGCCGGTGCAGTGACCGGGCCGCACCGGCGGACCGTCCGCTACGGACGGTGATCGAAGGGGTCGGACTCCACGGAGTCCGACCCCTTCGGCGTCCCAGGTTCTGAAACGTTACCTAGATCTTTCCGGGTCGGGGCTGCGGTTCCCGTACCCGCCCGGGCAGTTGCCGTACGCCCCCAAGGCACCTGGGGTGTCGCCCCCCGCTCGAACCGCAGCCTTTGAATGGCGGCGCGCAATGCGGAATTCACCTTTGATTCATGCCTGATGAAGCCAAAGTAACAAGTCGGACAAACGGCGCCATGACACTAAGTGATCATCGGATCGCATGTTTATGCCCTTCGACGCAACGGATTCCGAAGCAGTTCCGGCGTTGACGCGATCAATACGCCCAAGGTTCCATTGCGGCCCGGGAGCGACCGGATAAGACCCGAGCAACCAGCCAGCGGAGGCGATACCGCTCCCGTCCCAGGACCGCACAGAGCCGATCGGAATCCAGATGACCGACACGCTTCGCCCGCCACAGAACGTAGCCGCCACGGCGGACGGGGTCGCGCCCCAGCAGCTCAAGCGCTCGATCGGCGTCGTGGGCGGCACGCTGCTCACGCTGTCCTGCGTCACCCCTGCCTCGACGCTCTTCGTGATCGTCCCCCAGCTGTTCTCCAGCATCGGCAGCGCCACCGCCCTGGCCGTCGCCATCGGCTCGGTGCTCTGCATCGCGGTCGCCTTCTGCTACTCCGAGCTCGGCACCCTGATCCCCAGCGCCGGCGGCGAGTACGCGATGGTCGGCACCCTGGCCGGGCGGCTCGCGGGCTGGCTGGTCTTCATCCAGTCGCTCATCGTGGTGATGATCGTCCCCTCGGTCATCGCCCTCGGCACCGCCGACTACCTGGCGCCCGTCCTGCACATCGACAAGCCGATCGCCGGCGCCGCCGTGATGCTGGCCGCCACCCTGGCGGGCCTGCTCGACCTGCGCGCCAACGCCTGGATCACCGGAATCTTCCTGGTCCTGGAGGTCATCGCGGCCGGCGTGGTCTCGGTGCTCGGCTTCGCCCACACCAACGCCCACCACCCGAGCCTGCTGCACGGCCTGGTCTCCACCGACGGCGGCGCCGCCAGCCCGGTCGGCATCGGCGCCATCATCGGCGCGCTGGGCATCGCCCTGTTCGCCACCCAGGGCTTCTCCACGGCCGTCTACCTGTCGGAGGAGCTGGAGAACCCCCGCCGCACCGTGTCCCGCACCGTGCTGTGGACCCTCGGCCTCTCCAGCGCCATCATCCTGATCCCGGTCGCCGCCATCACCATGGGCGCCCCCGACCTGCAGAGCCTGACCTCCGGCGACATCTCCGGCATGGTCACCGCCTGGAGCAACTCCGCGGTCGGCACCTTCATCAGCCTCTGCATCGCGCTGGCCATCATCAACGCCGGCATCGTCATGGTCATCCAGAACTCCCGGGTGCTGTTCGCCTCCGCCCGTGACAAGGCCTGGCCCGAGCCGGTCAACAAGGCCTTCGGCACCCTCGGCCGCTTCGGCTCCCCGTGGATCGCCACCCTGGCCGTCGGCCTGCCCGGCGCCGCGCTCTGCTTCGTCAAGGGCGAGCTGCTCAGCAACATCACCGGCGTCGCCGTCACCGCGATGTACCTGCTGGTCGCCGTCGCCTCGCTGCTCTCCCGCCGCGGCCACCACAAGCACGCCGCCGCCTGGCGGATGCCGCTGTGGCCGGCCGTCCCCGTGCTGCTGATCGTCGTCCTGGTCTACGTCATGACCCAGCTGGACGCCGAACCGCTGCTGTGGACCGGCGGCATCACCGCCCTCGCCACCCTCTACTGGCTGTTCTACCTGCGCCCCCGGCAGGCCACCCGCTGGGTGATCAGCCTCCCCGAGGACCAGCGGGACTGACCCCCGATCCCCCACCCCACCCCCACACGGCGGTGCCCCGGGCCTCCCCCAAGGCCCGGGGCACCGCCACGTCCGTGAGCGCTACTTCTTGAGCTTCCACACCGGGGCGGCCGCGATCGCCTGCATCTGGTCGTCGGTCAGCACCGGCGCCTTGCGGGTCGCCGGGGTCTTCTGGGTGCCGCTGTTGAACGAGCTGATCACCACCCGCAGACCGTCCGGGTGCAGGGTGTCCACGGTCCACATGCCCGGGTTGCCGCCCTCCTTGCGGACCACCACCCTGGTGCCGTCCGGCAGCGTCCGGGCGTCGCCGAACAGCGCCCCCGAGTCCCGCCCGCCGCTCCAGTCCTGCACGTTGAGCTGCACCAGGGACTTGCCCTTGCCGTCGTCGAGCACGAAGTTGGCGTAGCCGGAGCCGTCGCCGCCGGTCTCCGTCTCGGTCAGCCCGCTCGGCAGCAGCCCGGCGGTGGTCTCCAGGATCTCCCGCGCGCTGTACTCCCTGCCGGTGTCCGGCAGCTTCACCGGCCGCGGCTCCGGGATCGCGGCGACGACCTGGTCCCACGACTTGTCGGTGACGATCGCCCTGAGCTGGTCCGGCGACAGCGGCGGGGCCGGCCGGCTGTCCGGCGCGTCCTTCTCGGCCGGGGAGTTCCACTCGGAGAGCTCGATCTGCCGGCCGTCCTTGCCGATCAGCTTGGCGTTCCACCACTTGGTGGAGACGTGCCTGTCCGGGTACTCGTAGCCCTGGAAGACGGTCAGCGAACCGCCGCCCGGCAGGCTGCTCACCGTGCAGGCGTCGTACGGCACCAGCTTCTTGTCCGGGCAGGTGTTCTGCGCCCGGCCGGGGGCGTTCGGCGCCAGGCGGCTGAGCGAGATGCCCATCGCGGCCTTGCCCTGGCCGTCGTCGAAGATCAGGGTGGCACCCGCGTTGCCCCCGCCGCCCGGCTTGCCGGGGGCGGGCTCGGTGCCGGTGCCCTGGCCGTCGGTGACCTGACCCTTGGGCAGCAGGGCCTGGAAGGCGGCCAGCACCTCGGGGCCGGTGACCGCCTTGGCGCTGGGCGTGGCGGCCGAGGCCGGGGTCACGGCCGGGCCGGAGGCCGTCGGGCCGGACGCCGCACCGCCGGAGGCCGCGGCCACCGTGGCCGTGCCGCCGGACGTCGCACCCTTGCCGGTCAGGTACACCGCACCGGTGCCCACCAGGGCCAGCGCGGCGGCACCGCCCACCACCGCGGCGGCCGAGCGGCGGCGCCAGCGGCGGCGGCCGCGCTGGTACCCGCCCGCGACCATCCCGGACCGGTCGGCCTGGTCGGGGCGGAAGCCCTCACCCGTGCGGGTGATGGCGTAGAGAAGATCGTCTTCGAACTTGTCCGGCTCGGACATGGCGGATCACCGTCTCCTTGCGTCGCGGAAGGGCCAGAGGAAGAAGGGCGGGCAGGGCGTTCCCGCCGCGCCGGACGTTTCAGCGGGCGGCGAGTTCGGCCAGCGAGTCGCCGAGCAGGGTGCGCAGCCGGGCCAGCGCCCGGGTGGTCCTGGTCCGGACCGCGCCGGAGGACAGCCGCAGCACCTCGGCGGTCTCCTCGACGCTGCGGTCCTCCCAGTAGCGCAGCACCAGCACCGCCCGGTCCTTCGCCGACATCCGCCCGAGCGCGTCGAGCAGGGTCAGCCGCAGACTGCTGTCCGCGTCGTCCCCCGCCCGCTCCGGCAGGGTCTCGGTCGGGCGCTCGCCGCTGGAACGGCGGCGCTGCTGGGCGATGAAGGTGCGCACCATCACCGTGTGGGTGTAGGCCGCCGGGTTCTCGATCCGGTTCCGGCCGCCGGTGAAGGCGCTGCGCCGCCAGAGCACGTACATCCGGCTGAGGGCCTCCTGCACGAGGTCCTCGGCGTAGTGGGTGTCGCCGCTGGTGAGCAGACAGGCCGAGCGGTAGAGATGGCCGGTGCGGCTGGAGACGAGTTCCAGGAACTCGGCGTCCTTGGCCTCGCGGCCACCCCTCATCCACCCCATCGCCCGCCGCTCCCCCGCGTCCGTGTGCCCCTGACACCTGATGGATGCGATGAACGGGCGCCGGTGTTACAGGCGTTCCGCGGGTTCTTCAGTCGGCGGACTTGCGGCGGTGGTCGCGCAGCACGACGCCCCCGCCGATCAGCAGGGCCACCAGCAGCGCGCCCGCGCCGACCACGTACGTGGCGGTGCGGCCGTCCCGGTCGGCCTGGGTCTCGCCGAGGCCGACCGGCGCCGGCACGATCGGGGCGGAGGCCAGCTGCACCGGGGCGTCCGGGACGGCCTCGGACGGCGGGTTCTCGGGCGCCTTGGTGACGGCCTTGAC
The DNA here is from genome assembly GCF_055584725.1 of Kitasatospora sp. NPDC101108. Classification (NCBI taxonomy): domain Bacteria; kingdom Bacillati; phylum Actinomycetota; class Actinomycetes; order Kitasatosporales; family Streptomycetaceae; genus Kitasatospora; species Kitasatospora sp. NPDC101108. The sequence continues at coordinate 53,727 of NZ_JBVJLM010000031.1, read as the reverse complement.
CGGGTCCACCACGCCCCAGCCGATGAACTCGTTGGGGCCGCGCTCGGTGCGCTGGGCGCTCTGCTCGATCCAGGCCCGCACCTGGGCCGGTGTCCAGCCCGGGTGCGCGCCGACCAGCAGGGCGGCCAGTCCGGAGACGTACGGGGCGGCGAAGCTGGTGCCGTTGTCCACGCACTGGCCGCCGCCGGGCACCGTGGAGAGCATCTCGACGCCGGGCGCGGCGACCTTCACGAAGGAGCCGTACTGGGAGAACGGCGCGCGCTCGTTGTTGCGGTCGGAGGCGCCCACGGACAGCACGGTCGGGAAGGCCCCCGGATAGGTGTCGCCCTCCTTGCCGTCGTTGCCGCTGGAGGCGACCACCACGATCCTGTTCTGCTCGGCCCGCTCGACGGCGGCCTTGAGGTCCGCGTAGCCGCCGAACCGGGCGTCGCCGGCGCCGCGCACGTCCTGCGAGATGTTGATGACCTGGACGTGGTTGTCGATCGCCTCGTTGATGGCCTTGGTGAGGGTGGAGACGTCGCCGTTGCCCTCGCTGTCGTTCTGCCGGATCGCGTAGATCCTGGCGTCCGGGGCCAGTCCGACGAAACCGGTCCGGTCGCTGCGGCTCGCGGCGATGATGCCGGCCACCTTGGTGCCGTGGCCGACCGTGTCGTTCTTGGAGGTGCCCTCGACCGGCTTGTTGTTCTGCTTGTCGAACAGCAGGCTGGTGCCCGCGTCCACCTTGCCGGCCAGCTGCGGGTTGCCGTCGTCCACCCCGGTGTCGATGACCGCGACCCGCACGCCGCTGCCGGTGGTCTTCCCGCCCTGCCACAACTCGTCCACCAGCAGCCGCTGGAGGGACCACGGCACGGTCTGCACATCGGGCGCGGGCCTGGGGCAGTCACCGGCGGAGGCCAGCCCGGGCCCGTCCGCGTACGCCGGGGCGGTCAGCGGGCCGCCCAGCACCACGAGCGCGGCCAGCGCCGCGGCCGTCCTACGGAACCCGCGTCCGGACACCCTGCCACCCCTCATGTTCTCCACCCCGTGCCGCACCACGCGCCGAAGGGCGGGTGCCCGGAAGCCCGGGTACCCGCCCCTGCCGTTCCCGTCCGGGAACGGTTGATCAGCCCTGCCAGAGACCGGCGTTCTTCTTCTCGGTCTGCTGGTAGCTCTGCGCGGCGCTCTCCAGCGAGCCCGAGATCTTGGCGCAGGTGTCCTTCAGGTCCTGGGCGGCGGAGTCCCACTTGGCCTGCTGGGCGTTGTAACCCTGCTGGGCCTGGCCCTGCCAGCCGTGGGAGATCTTGACGACCTCCTTGCGCAGGTCGGACAGCATGCTCTCGATCTTGTTGGCCGAGTTCTGCACGTCCTGCGACGCCTGGTGCAGGGTCTGGAAGTTGACGAGAATGTGGTCGGACACAATGTCTCCTTGACGAGGATGCGGAGCACCCGGCACTCAGCCGCGGGCGCCCCGGCGGGTGGACGGTCGGAACAGAGTGGTGATCAGCTCGACGATCAGCCCTGCGGGCCGAACAGCGCCTTCTGCTCCTCTTCGGCACTCGCGTAGTGCTTGGTGGTCAGCTCGATCGCGTGCTTGATCGCGGTCAGCGACTCCTTCAGCTTCTTGACGTCCTCGTTGACCTGCGTCTGCAGGGACTTGTAGGCGTCGGCCGCCTGGCCCTTCCATCCGCCGGTGATGTTGTCGACCGTCGTCTGGAGCGCCGAGCGCTCCGCCTCGATCTGACCGATCGCCGTCTCGATCTTTCCGGCGAAGTCCATCATCTCCTGTGCGGTCACCGTGAACTGGCCGTCACTCATGCTCCACCATCCCCCATGAGACAAACATTGTGTGTACGGAGAGCCCCCAGGGCCCTGCCGCCACATCACCCGTGTGATGTCGAGCAGCACTGTAGTCGGCACACGCAACTCACCCAACATCGAGCGCTGAGTAGTTACCAGACCATGACACTGGGACCAATTCCTTTGCAGGACCCGGCCGGTCAGGCGTTCTGCGGCTGCGCGGCGCTCTTCGCGGTCAGCGGCGGACCGGCCGGGACCAGGTTCGACCACTCCTTCGGTACCGGCAGCGGCTGGACGTTCTGGTAACCCAATCGTGCCTGGTTGCCGCCGGGTTGGTCGTCCGGGTTCTGGGTCGGCTGGCCTCCGGGGCCGGGGTTCGGGGTGCCCTGCTGCGGGGCCGGCGTCTTCGCGGCGCCGCTCGCACCCGGCGTCGGGCTGGGGCCGTGGCCGCCGTCGCTGTTCGCCGGGACGGAGTAGCGCAGGCCGGTCTCGGTGATCAGGAAGTCGGTGCCGGAGCCGTCGGGCGCAGGGGAGTTGGCACCGGCCCCGTTGGCACCGGGACCGTTGGCACCGGGACCGTTGGCACCGGGCTGGCCGCCGGGCTGGTTGCCGCCGCGCGCGTTGTCCACCGCCCGGTAGAACAGGCCGTGGCCGGGTGTCACGTACGCCGCGCCCGCGCCGTTGTTGTACGCCGCCGGGTAGGACGTCCCGGCCCAGACGCTGCGCTTGGGCGTGCGACCGTCCTCGGCCATGCCGTCGTAGGTGCTGCAGACGACCAGCCGGGGGTCCTGGCGGTCCTGCCAGTTGTTCACCGGCGCACCGGACTTCAGCGGCCAGTCGTCCGGGGTGTCGGGCAGCTTCACGTCGGTGTTGAACCTGGACTGGTCGTCCGGGGTCATGTCGTCGCTGCGCGGCCGCTTGTCCTGGTCGTACTTGTAGAGCACCTGGTAGGCCGGGTTCTGCCGGATCAGCTCCGCCTGGAACGGGGTGATCAGGAAGAGGCTGTCCTTGCCGACCACGTAGTTGCGGTCCTGGTAGTGCACCAGCCGGCCGATCCGGCGGTCCGCCGCGTTGCCCAGGTTCACACCGGAGTTGGCGCCCTGGGTGTCGGTCATCCCCTTGACGTCCGGGAAGGCGATCGGGCTGGCGTTCACCAGGGTGTCCAGCCACTCCCGCTTGACCCGCTGCGGCACCGCGTTGGGCCCGAAGACCGCGGTGATCAGCGCCTTGCGCTCCTTGTCGTCCGACTTCGGGCCGATCACGTGCTTGCGGCCCTGCGCGTCGACCAGGAACACCGGCGCGGCGCCCCCGGCGGACTGGCCCGAGGAGGTCGAGACCTGCTGCTCGTCCGCCTGCTGCACCAGCATCAGCTGGTCCGGGCCGAGCATCCGGTCCTTGGCGGACAGCGCCGCCGCGTCCGGGCCGGCCGCCACGAACACCGCCTGGTTGACGGTCTCCCGCTTGTCGTCCGAGCCCGGCCGGTCGCAGACCGCCCACTTCATCGCCTGGCTGGCGTTGTCCTTGCTCGGCAACTTGTCCGGGGCGTACGGGATGCCGATGGTCGGGCCGTGGTTGGGGTAGCGGTCCAGCACCCCGTCGTCCACCACGACGACCTTGGCGTCCGCCGGCAGCACCAGCCGCGCCGAGGACATGTTGAGCACCTGGTGCAGCCGCTTGGTCTTGCCGTCCGGATCCGTCAGCACCACGTAGCGGGTGGTCGACTGCTTGCCCTGGATGATGTTCTTGCCGTTGTCCCACTGCAGCGGCGCGGCGGGCTTGAACACCCCCCAGAGGCCGAACCCGGCCACCGCCACCGCCCCGACCAGCACGCTCGGCAGCACCGCCTTCACCGGGCGCGGCGCGTCCTCGTCGCTGCCCCCGCCGGAGGGCAGCAGGAAAGCCCCCACCGTGCGTTTGCGCGCGAAGGTGTACGCGTTCAGCTCGTCCCGGCGCGATGCCATCCTCGTCGTCCCCCTCTGTCAGACGTGTGCCAGACGTGGTCGGCCTCCCGTCGGCCCGACCGGCCCCGTGGTCCGCACCCGCCGGGCGGGATCCGGCCCGAACCCTCTACGATGCGGCAGCAGACGGTGAGTACGGTACGGGTACGGTCCGCGAACCAGCCAGCCGGGCCGCGACAACGGATCAGAGAGGGCCACCGGGGGATGCCAAGCCAGACCGCTCCAGAACGCCGCGGCACCGCGGGCGGCGGGAGGTCGCGCCGGTCCGGACGGGCCCGACGCGGCGGCCCGCCCGCCGAGGCCGCGGCCGTCCGCCCACCGACGGCGGGCGGCGCCCGCAGCGCCGGCGGCGCCGTCCAGGTGCGTGTGAACCCCCGACCCGGGCTGCTCGGCGGCCGGTTGAAGCTCCAGCAGATCGTCCTGGTCGAGGTCGCGGCCGCCCTGGTCGCGGTCGGCTGGACGATCAGCCGCCCGGTCGCGGCCGGCTTCGGCGCGGTCTCGCTGCTCCTGCTGGTGCTGGCGCTCGTCCCGCTGCGCGGCCGCACCATCCCGGAGCTGCTGCGGGTGCGATCCGCCCTCAAGTCCCGCCGCAAGCAGGCGAAGACGCTGCTTCCGCCGCCCGGCACCGACCCGGCCCTGGCGCCCGCACTGGAACTCGAACCCGGGCTGCGCACCTGCACCCACGCCACCGAGGCCGACTTCGGCGGCCGCCCCGTCCGCCGGGAGACCGGCATGGTCGGCGACGGCACCTTCCTCAGCTCGGTGCTGCTCGTCCAGGCCAAGGACCAGCCGCTGCGCCCGGTGCGCACCGCGCTGCCGCTGCCGCTGGACGTCATCTGCTCGGCGCTCACCGTGGACGACATCACCCTGGAGTCGGTGCAGCTGGTCCAGCACACCCAGCCCGCCCCGGCCCCGCACCTGCCCGAGCAGTCGCTGGCCGCCCGCGCCTACCGCGAGCTGCCGGACGGCACCTCCACCCCCGGACTGCGGCTGACCTGGGTCGCCCTCAAGCTCGACCCGGAGCGCGCGGCCACCGCCGTCCGGGCCCGCGGCGGCGGCGAGGAGGGCGCCCGCAAGGCGCTCCAGCGGGTCACCGACCAGCTGGCCGGGCGACTCAACAGCGCCGGGTTCAACGCCACCGTGCTGGACGAGCGCGAGCTGATCGCCGCCCTGGCCATCGCCACCTGCGCCAACCCGATCGCGGTGGCCGGGCGCCAGGGCACCGGCAGCGGCGGCGGCACCACCCGCCGCACCCAGGAGGGCAACCGCTTCTGGCGGATCGACGACCGCTGGCACAGCACGTACTGGATCTCCCGCTGGCCGCAGCTCAGCCGCCCCGGCGGCGCCCCCGGCCGGATCGGCGCACCGGACCTGGTCAACCTGATCACCGGCTCCCCCGCGCTGGCCAGCACCTTCAGCCTCACCGCCGGGCACGGCACCGGCGGCTCGGTGACCGTCAGCGGACACCTGCGGGTGACCGGGCGCAGCGAGAGCGAGGTCGGCCAGGTCGGCCGCCAGGTGGAGGCCCGGGCGCAGAGCACCGGCCTCGGCCTGGTCCGGCTCGACCTGGAACAGGCCCCCGGCATGCTCGCGACCCTGCCGCTGGGAGGAGCGTCCTGATGGCGTACCAGACCTATCCGGCCCCCGGCCCGCAGCCCGGCGCCGAGCAGCGGCGGACCAGGCCGCGGATCCTGCCCGGCTTCGGCCTGCGCGGACCGCGCCGGGAGAAGCACGTACTGGAGGCCGCCGACCTCGCCGCGCTGGCCTTCCCGGTCGGTGACGACGGCGTGGTGATCGGCGTCGACCCGCAGGGACTGCCCGCGGTGCTCGGCCTGTTCCGCCCCAGCTCGTACGACCTGGTGCTGGTCGGCGGCATCTGGACGGCGCAGGTCATCGCGCTGCGGGCGGCCGCGATCGGCGCCCGGGTCGCGGTGGAGACCGCCCGCGCGCAGCTCTGGGGCCCGATGGCGCAGGCCGCGGGCGGCGGTCAGCCGTGCGTGACGATCCACCAGGTCGGGCGGCTCGGACCGCAGGGCGCCTCGGTGGCCTCGCCGGTCCTGGTGGTGCGCGACCTCGGCGCCCGCCCACCGCGCAGCCGGCTCTCCGCCGCGCCCTGGCAGACCACCCTGACCCTGCTGCCCTACCTGGGGCCGAACGCCTCCCGGGTGCTCAACGCGGCCGACCTGGTCGGTGTGCAGCGGATCTCCCCGCAGGAGGCGGAGCTGACCGGCCGGGTGCTCTCCCTGCCGCCGGAGGACGTGGCCGCGCTGCCCACCCTCGGCGACGACCTGACCCTGTGGGCCACCCGGATGCGGCGTCAGTACGTCCGGGCGGTGGCCGGACAGGCCGAACAGCAGGTGCTCGGAGGCCCGCGCCGGATGGACTGAGGGGCGCGTCCGGGCCGGTCGATCCCGGTCCGGAACCGAAGCCGCCTTCAACAGGGGCAGCCGAACGGCCTAGTCTTTGTTGCGGCAACGGCACCGCTGAACAAGCGGCGGCGAACACGAGGGAGCCCTAGTGAGCAGCGATCGGGACGGCGTCTACGTCGGCGACAACGCGGCGGAGGACGACGACGACTGGTCCGACGCGCCCGATTACACTCCCCCGTCCTGGTACGTGCAGTCGGATCCGGCGGCGGCGCCGGCGGGCGAGCCGGCGGGTCCGGGGGACGTCCCGGCCGCGGCTCCTGTTCCGGCTCCGGCGGCGGAGCAGGCGCCCGCGCCCGCGGCCCAGCCGCAGGCCGGAGTGCCCGCACAGGGCTCGGCCCAGGTTCCCGCCCCGGCACCGGCTCCGGCTCCGGCTCCGGCTCCGGCGGCCGAGTCGGGCGCGGCGCCCGCACCGGTTCCGCCGGTCCCGCCCGTCCAGGCCGAAGCGCAGCACGTGCCGTTCCCGACGGCGGCCCCTGCCCCGGCTCCTGCCTCCGCCCCGGCCCCTGCTCCGGCCGTGACGCCGGAGCAGCCGCACGCCCCCGCCGCTGCGACCTGGCCGCCGGCCGCGGAGGCCCCGGCGCAGCCCTACCCGGCGCCCGCACCGGCACCCGCGCCGGCGCCGGCCGCCGCACCGCAGCCGGCACAGCCCGTGCCGCCGCAGAACTTCGCCCAGCCGCCGGCCCAGCAGCAGCCCGGCCGGCCGGCGCCGCAGGACCCGCAGCCCGGATGGGACCCGCAGGCCGCCTGGGCCGCCCAGCCGCAGCCGGGCCAGCCCGCGCAGCCCGTCCAGCCGCAGCCCGTCCAGCCGCAGCCCGCGCCGCCGGTGCAGCAGCAGTCCGGCCCGGTGGACCCGCGGCAGGGCGGCTGGCCGCAGCCCGGCGCGTACCCGCCGCCAGCCGCGCCCCAGCCCGGTCAGCCCCTCCAGCCCGGTCAGCCGGGTCAGCCCGTGCAGCCGGTCCAGCCCCAGCCGCCGGGCCCCGCACAGCCCTGGCCGCCGCAGGGCGCCGCCGCGCCGCAGCCCGCCGCGTTCCAGCAGGCCGCCGCCCCGCAGCAGACCGCGCACGGCGCCCCGCTCGGTTACACCGCCGCCGTCGAGCTGTCCTCGGACCGGCTGCTGCGCAGCCAGCCCAAGCAGCAGCGCCAGCAGCCGCGGTTCCAGTTCGGCGGCAAGGCCGCGGCGGCCGAGAAGGCCCGCAAGCTGGAGATCATCCGCACCCCGGTGCTGAGCTGCTACCGGATCGCCGTGATCAGCCTCAAGGGCGGGGTCGGCAAGACCACGACCACCACCGCGCTCGGCGCGACCCTGGCCAGCGAGCGCCAGGACAAGGTGATCGCGATCGACGCCAACCCGGACGCCGGGACCCTGGGCCGCCGGGTCAAGCGCCAGACCGGCGCGACCATCCGCGACCTGGTGACGGCGATCCCGCACCTGCGCAGCTACATGGACATCCGTCAGTTCACCTCGCAGGACCTGAACTCGGGTCTGGAGATCCTGGCGAACGACGTCGACCCGGCGGTCTCGACCACCTTCAACGACTCGGACTACCGCCAGGTCATCGAGGTGCTGGGCCGCCAGTACCCGATCATCCTGACCGACTCCGGCACCGGCCTGCTGTACAGCGCGATGCGCGGGGTGCTGGACCTCGCCGACCAGCTGATCATCGTCTCCACGCCCAGCGTGGACGGTGCCTCCAGCGCCTCGACCACTCTGGACTGGCTCTCCGCGCACGGCTACGCCGACCTGGTGCAGCGCAGCATCACGGTGGTCTCCGGGGTGCGCGAGACCAGCAAGATGATCAAGATCGAGGACATCGTCGCGCACTTCCAGACCCGCTGCCGCGGCGTCGTGGTGGTGCCCTTCGACGAGAGCCTGGCGGCCGGCGCCGAGGTCAACCTGGACATGATGCGGCCCAAGGTCCGCGAGGCGTACTTCGAGCTGGCCACCCTGGTCGGCGAGGACATCGTCCGGGCCCAGCAGGCGGCCGCCCAGCAGGCCGGCTGGCAGCAGCAGGCGCAGGCCGGCTACCAGCAGGGCCAGCCCCAGCCGTACGCCGACCCGCAGCAGCAGGCCCCCCAGCCGGCGCCCGGCGCACCGTGGGGGGCGCAGCCCGGCCAGCCCGCGCCCCCGCCCGGCTACGGCTGGCCGCAGCCGCAGCCCCAGCCGTACGCCGACCCGCAGCAGCAGGCCCCGCAGCCCCCGCCGCCGCCCGGCTACGGCTACCCGCCCCAGCAGACGCCGCCGGGCTACGGTTACCCGCCGCAGCAGCCGCCCCAGCAGTAGGACGACGGAGGGCCCGCCAGGAGTCGGCGGGCCCTCGGCGGTTCTGCGTCGGCCGTCAGCCGGCGTCGGTCAGCTCACGCGCGCGCTTGACGTCGTCGGCCATCCGGTCGAGCAGCGCCTCGATGGAGTCGAACTTCTCCATCCCGCGCAGGTAGGCCAGGAAGTCCACGGCCACGTGCAGGCCGTACAGGTCCAGGCCGACCCGGTCGATGGCGTACGCCTCGACGGTACGGGCGGTGCCGTCGAAGGTCGGGTTGGTGCCGACCGAGATCGCGGCCGGCATCCGCTCGCCCTGGGCGGTCAGCCAGCCCGCGTACACGCCGTCGGCCGGGACGGCGCTGTGCGGCACGGTCTCCACGTTGGCGGTCGGGTAGCCCAGCTCGCGGCCGCGCTGCGCGCCGCGCACCACCACGCCCTCGACCCGGTGCGGGCGGCCGAGCACCTCGTTGGCGCCGGTCATGTCCCCGGTCTCGACCAGGCGGCGGGTCAGGCTGGAGGAGAACGGCTCGCCGTCGCCGGCGGTGCCGCACACCTGCAGGTCCACCACCTCGACCTCGAAGTCGTCCGCCCGGCCCAGCTCGGTGAGCAGCGCGACGTCCCCCGCCGCCCTGTGCCCGAAGCGGAAGTTGGGGCCCTCGATGACGACCCGGGCGCGCAGCGCGTCCACCAGCACCTGCTGGACGAAGGTCTCCGGGGACTCCTTGGAGAACTCGGTGGTGAACGGCAGCACCAGCACCGCGTCCACGCCGAGTTCGGCGATCAGCTCGGCCCGGCGCGGGTGCGGCGCGAGCAGCGGCGGGTGGCTGCCCGGGCGGATCACCTCGCGCGGGTGCGGGTCGAAGGTCACCACGACCGACGGCAGGCCGAGTTCGCGGGCCCGCTCGACCGCCCGTCCGATGATCAACTGGTGCCCGCGGTGCACCCCGTCGAACGAACCGATGGTGACGACGCTGCGTCCCCAGTCAGCGGGGATCTCCTCCAGGCCACGCCAGCGCTGCACCCGACTGCTCCTCGTTCCGTACGGTGCGTACCCTCGGTACGCTCAAACGCTCAAAACCCGAACCCCTATAGCGTGCCATGCGCCTGCCCCGGCTCAGGCACCGGAATGGGGGTTGAGCGCACCGGTGTGCGCGGGGTCCGCGCCGGGGCGCTCCGCTCGGCCTCGGCGGCGGCGTACTGCGGGTCCCGTCCGGCGGTCACCAGGGCCCGCATCCGGGCCAGCCGGGGGCCCTCGGGCGCGGTCGGCGCGGCGTCGCCCGGCCACTGGGCGAGCAACTGGGCGAAGGCCGCGGAGCGTCCGGCGCAGCGCACCAGCAGGTCGTCGGCGTCGGCCAGCCCGGGGGTCGCCCGGGCCAGCACGGCGCGGGCCCGGGCGGGGTTCTCGGCCGCGCAGTGCTCGGCGAGGCCTTCCACGGCGGCGGTGAGCACCGCCCGGTCGGTCTCGGTGGCGAGCAGGGCGTCCAGCAGCTCGCAGCGCAGCGCGTCCGCCGCCGGGTCGGCCACCGGGGCGGACAGCACCTCGGCGAACGGCCGACGGGCCGCCGCCGTCCGGGCGGCCAGCGCGGCGCCCAGCAGCACCCGCAGCTCCAGCCGGGCGCTCGGCCCGTCGATCGCGGCCTGCCGCAGGCGCCGGCCGAGGTAGTCGACGGCGACCGGCCCGGCCAGCTCCGGCTGCTCGCGCAGCAGCCGGGCGGCCAGTTCGGCGCCCCGCCGGGTGGCGACCGGGGCGCGGGCGTCGGCGAGCACCCGCAGGGTCTCGGCGGGGGCCGCGCCGGGGGACGCCAGCCGGTCGGCGAGCGCGGCCAGGACGGGCTCCGGGTCGCTCTCCAGGGCGGGGGCGAGCGCGTACGGGGTGAGGAAGGCGTCGCCGCCCGACCGGTGCAGGGCGAGGGCGGCGTCCAGGTGCCCGGCCCGGGTCGCCGGGTCGGCGACCAGCAGGGCCAGGGCGGCGCCGTGCAGACCCGGTTCGTCCTCGCGGGCGAGCAGGGTCAGCGCGCTGAAGCGCAGCAGTTCGGCCCCGGCCCCGCCGGCGTACGGGGCGGTCCGCAACCCGTGCACGGCGGCCGCGACGTGCCGTTCGGGCCGCCGGTCGTGGCTCCAGCGGTCCACGGCGCGGCAGAGCGCGGACGGCTCCTCGGCGGCGAGCACGGTGAGCAGGGCGTCCGCCCTCGGGTGCGCGGCCTCGGCCAGTGCGTCGGCCAACTCGTCCAGGGCCAGCCACCGGTGGGCGTACAGCAGGTCCTGGGCGAGGTCGGCGACCGTGACGCCCGGGCGGCCGGGCAGTCCGCCCGGGTCGTCGAACCAGGCGCAGAGCAGCGGGAACACCGCGACCGGGTCGGCGCGCAGCCGCTGCGCGACCGCGCCCAGGAAGCGCTGCTCGGGGCCGTCGGCGGCCACCAGACGGCGCAGCAGGGCGAGTTCGGCCTCGACGGGCAGGCCGAGGCCGGTCCAGAACTCCGGACCGAAGCGGCCCGGCCCGTCGGGAGTCGGCCCGTCGAGCGCCGGACCGCCGGCCGCCCGTTCGGCGATCCGGCGGGCCAACTGGTCGAGCAGCGCCCGGTGTTCGACCGGATCGGGGCTGGCCGCGAGTCCGGCGGTGAGCAACCGGGCCGCCCACCAGGCGGGTTCGCTGCCCGGCGGGCGCAGGTCGAGCGCGCGCCAGATCCGGTGCAGCCACGGGTCGAGGGCGGGCGCGCCCCAGGTCTCGGCGACCCGGCGCAGCGCGGCGGCGACCGGGCCGATCCGGTGCCGGGGGACGGCCGGTCCGGAGCCCTCGGGCCCGGGCGGGGTGTCCTCGGCCTCGCCGAGCAGCATCCGCAGCGCCGCGTCCAGGTCCAGGTGCCGGCCCTGCAGCCAGTCGGCGAACTCCCCGTGGGCGAAGCGGAATCCGGGCCCGGCGGGGACGAACAGCCCTTCGGCGAGCACGGCCGTGGCCCAGCCGCCGTCGACCGGGAACAGCTCCTCGAAGGCCGCCCGGCCCAGCGCGCCCGGCTCCTCGCCGAGCATCCGCCGGGCCGCCTCGTGCACCCGCCCGGCCACCGCCGCCGCGAGCCGGCGCACCCGCAGCTGGCGCGCTCCGGCGGGCCGGGCGGTGCCCCGGCGGTGCGCGCCGGGGCGGCGCGGCCGGCCGTCCTCGGCGAGGCGCTGGGCCACCCGCAGGCAGCGCAGGTCCAGGTGGGCGCCGAACAGGTCGCCGCGCCGCGCCGGACCGTCGTGCAGACCCTGGGCCCACAGTTCCCCGGCCAGCCGTACGGCCAGCGGGTGCCGGGCGTCCTCGGCGGCGGCCGGGCGGCCCGGCGGCAGCCCGTAGCGGCGGCGCACCCTTTCGGCCGCCTCGGCGGGCAGCGGGCCCAGCCGCTGCCCGGCCAGGGTCGGTGCGCCGGGGCCCGCGCCGTCCATCCGGACGGTGGGGGCGCTGGCCAGTACGCCGTCCCGTCCCGGTTCCGCCGGGCGGGGGGTTCCAGGAGTGCCGCTGCCCCACGGCTCGGCCGCCAGCCGTTCCCAGGCCTCCTCGCCGCAGGCCGTCAGCAGGCGGGCCCCGCAGCCGGTCAGCCACTGCCCGGCGCCGCGCAGCCAGCGCGGGGCCAGGTCGGCCGGGGCCTCCTCGGGGCCGTCCAAAAGCACCAGCAGCGGCCTTCCGGCCGCCGCGCACAGGACCGCCACCTGTTCCGGCCCGGGCGCCGGGACGTCCAGTTCCGCCGCGGCGGCGGCCAGTGCCCGTTCGACCGGTTCGGCGAGCGAGCGGTCCTCGGCGCGCAGGTCCGCGCCGCGCAGCCACAGGGTGGGCAGCGGCCGGGCGCCACCGGAGCGGCGGACGGCGAGCGCGGCCAGTTCGGTGGAGCGCCCGCTGCCGGGGGCGCCGACCAGGACGGTGACGGTCGCCTCCGGCTCGTCGGTGGCGAGCCCGTCCGGCCGGTCCACCCGGTCGGCTGCCAGCCCGGCCACCCGGTCCGGCCCGGCCCCGGCGGCGGCGAGCTGGGAGGCGGCCAGCCGCAGCACCCCGGCCAGGTTCAGCGCGGGCCCGTACCCGGGCACCGCCGCCGCGTTGCGCGCCAGCAGCCCCGCCAGCGCCTCCGCGACCACCGCCCCGCCCCCGACCGTGGCCGCCGGCAACGCCCCGCCCCCGACAGTGGCCGCCGACAGCGCCCCGCCCCGCAGGGCCGGCGCGGCCAGCGCCACCACGGCCCCGCTGCGGACGTCCAGCACCGGCGAACCGGCCGGCACCACGGCCCCGCCCACCGCCGGGACGTCCAGCACCAGCACCCCGGCGAGCTGGTGCCCGCCGTACGCGGCGCCGCTGACGCCCAGCAGCCCGCAGCGCAGCACGACCGCCCGGCCGTCCTCCCCGGTGAGCGCGGGCAGCAGCACCTCGTGCCCGGCGCCCACCGCCGCGACCGGCAGCGGCGGCACCGGCAGCCCGCCGAGCCCGTCGGTGCGCAGCAGGGCGAGCCCGTGCTCGGGCAGCGGCAGCACCGCGTCCGGGCCGAGCACCCGGGTCTGCCCGCCGGGAGTGTGCAGCACCACCCGGTCCAGGCCCGCCACGGCCTCGTGCGCGGTGAGCACCCCGCCCTGCGGGTCGGCGAGGAACCCTAAGCCGTGCAGCCGCCCGTTGAGGTCGCGGATCCGCAGCAGGTACCGCCCCGGATCGGTCTCCGCAAACCCCGGCATGAACGCCCCCTCGACCTCGCCCGGGCCCGTCGCCCGCTCGCCGCCGGGAGCCTGCCCGCCGGGGCGGCGCCCCCACCGCCCCCGCGCCGCTCACCACGGTCGTTCACCTCGTGCGCTCCCCCGGGAGGGTGATGCCACCCGTTCGGGCGAAGGGCCCGCAAAGGTGAACCCCCGCCGGGTTCCCGACGGGGGTTCACACACGAACGACCGGCTCAGCCGACGAAGACCGCGACCGGCTTCGCCTGCCCGCCCGTCTCCTCGACCAGCGCGAGGAAGCGCCCGTCCGGTCCGAACACCGCGATCGGGCCGTCCACGCCGAGGCCGGGCGCCTTCAACCGGGCGCCGTGGGACAGCTTCTGCGCGGAGTCCTCGTCCAGGTCCCAGCGCGGGAAGGCGGCCGCCGCGGCCTGCGCGATCGGCAGCACCTCCAGCGGCGCGGCGGGCTCGCCGGTCACGGCGGCCTCCAGCTGTTCCAGGGTGCGCGCCGACTCCACCCCGTACGGGCCGACCTTGGTGCGCCGCAGCGCGGTCAGGTGCCCGCCGACGCCCAGCCCGGCGCCCAGGTCACGGGCCAGCGCCCGGATGTAGGTGCCGGAGGAGCACTCGACGGTGACGTCGAGGTCGATCACCGGTGTGCCGTCCTCGGCGACGGCCGCGCGCTGCTCGTGCACCGTGAAGGAGTGGATCGTGGTCGGCCGGGCCGCGAGCTCGAAGTCCTCGCCCTCGCGCACCCGGGCGTACGACCGCTTGCCGTCGATCTTGATCGCGCTGACCTTGGACGGCACCTGCATGATCTCACCGGTGAGCGCGGCGATCCCGGCGTCGATCGCCTCCCGGGTGACGCCCTGCGCCGGGGTCGAGGCGGTGACCTCGCCCTCGCGGTCGTCGGTCACGGTGGTCTGGCCGAGCCGGATGGTCGCCTCGTAGGTCTTGGCGGTCAGCATCAGGTGGCCGAGCAGCCGGGTGGCCCGCTCGACGCCGATCACCAGCACGCCGGTGGCCATCGGGTCCAGCGTGCCGGCGTGCCCGACCTTCCTGGTCCCGGCCAGCCACCGCATCTTGGCGACGACCCCGTGGGAGGTGATGCCCTCGGGCTTGTCGACGATCACCAGGCCGTCCGGGCCGGTGCCTTTGCGCTTCATCGAGTTCTTTCTCTGGGACGTGCGGGAGGTGCTCAGGACAGCATGGTCAATGGAGGGGCCGCAACGCACCCCGGAACCGCTCCACCACCGCGTCGACGTCCTCCCGGGCGCTGAACCCGGCCGCGAACACGTGCCCGCCGCCGCCCAGTTCGGCGCAGGCGGCGGCCACGTCGACCGCGCCCTTGGAACGGGAGGAGCCGCGCAGCGTGCCGTCCGGGTCCTGCTTGAGCACCAGCGCCACCTCGGCCTCGGCCGGCCGGCGCAGGATGTCGATCAGCCCCTCGATCTCCTCGACGGTGACGCTGAACAGCGCCAGGTCCTGGTACGGCACCCAGGTCCACACCAGGCCCAGCCCGCCGGCCGCGTCCGGCTCGTAGACGGCCCGGTCCAGCGCGGCCGCGAGCACCTTGAGGTAGCCGAAGGAGGAGGTGTCCCACAGCTGCCGGGAGATCAGGTCGTGCCGGATGCCGGTGGCCAGCAGCCGTCCGGCGAGTTCGTGGGTCGCGGGCGTGGTGGCCCGGTACTTGAAGGAGCCGGTGTCGGTGGCGACCCCGGTGTACAGGCAGGTGGCCAGGGCCTGGTCGAGCTCGACGCCGAGCCGGCGCAGCAGCTCGTCCACCAGCACCGCGGTGGCCGGCGCCGACGGGTCGATCAGCTGGTGGGTGCCGAAGCCCGGGTTGGAGGCGTGGTGGTCGAACACCACCAGGACGGGCGCGGCGAAGGCCTTGTCGTGCAGCAGGCCGAGCCGGCTCTGCGCGGCGACGTCGAAGCAGAGCACCAGCTCGGGCACGTCCGGCACCTCGGCGGCGGGGACGATCAGCTCCTGACCGGGCAGGAAGGCCAGCGACTCCGGCACGATCTGCGGGTCGTCGCCGAAGGACACCCGCACCTGCTTGCCCAGCGCGCGCAGCGCCAGGGCGGCCGCCAGCGAGGAGCCCAGCGCGTCGCCGTCCGGGCAGATGTGGCAGATCAGGTCGATCGAACGGGCCCGCCCGATCTCCGCCACCACCTGCTGCCAGACCAGCTCGAAGCCGCTCTCCTCGGCGCGCGGCCCCGGGAGCGCCGCGAGGGCACCCTCCACCGTGCTGGTGGAGGACGCCCCCGTGGTCGTTCCGGCTCGCGAGGCGGCCTGCGCCGGCTCACCCGCCATAACTACTCGTCCTCGTCGTCACGCTCGGACGCCGGCACCCGGTACGGGTCCGCGTCGCCGGCGTAGGCCGCCCCCGCGGCCTGGGTGCGCACGGCGGCGTCGGAGGTGCGGGCCCGGTCGAGCAGGTCGTCGATGTTCCGGGCGTTCTCCGGCAGCGCGTCCGCGACGAAGGTCAGCGACGGGGTGAAGCGCACCCCGGTCTGCTTGCCGACCTCGGAGCGGAGCACGCCCTTGGCGCTCTCCAGCGCGGCTGCGGTGGCCTCGCGCTCGGTCTCGTCGCCGAAGACGGTGTAGAAGACGGTGGCCTCGCGCAGGTCGCCGGTCACCCTGGTGTCGGTGATGGTCACGAACCCCAGTCGCGGGTCCTTGATCCGCCGTTCCAGGGTCTGGGCGACGACCACCTGGATGCGGTCGGCGAGCTTGCGCGCCCTTGCGGTGTCGGTCACGTTGCCTCCTCGTGCAGTGGGCCCGGTACCCGGGCGAGCTGCGCACCCGTGGGGCCCACGCCCCAAAGTACCGGCCCGCGCCCGGCCTTGCGGGCGCTCTCGGTCCTGATCTGTGTGAGAACGGCGACTTCCGCCGGCCGGCTCCACAGCCCTCATTCGTCGTCGTCGTTGTGGTAGCGCCTCCTCGCGGAGAGGAGCTGCACCTCGGGGCGGCCGGCGACCAACCGCTCACAGCTGTCCAGGACCTCGGTGACGTACCCGGCTTCGCCGGAGACGACCGCCAGGCCGATCTCGGCCCGGCGGTGGAGGTCCTGGTTCCCGGTCTCGGCAGCGCACACGCTGTACTTGCGCTGCAGTTCGGCCACGATGGGCCGCACGATCGAACGCTTCTCCTTGAGCGAGTGGACGTCGCCCAGCAGCAGGTCGAAGGTGAGTGTTCCCACGAACATGTGTGACAGGTCTCGCCGACCTGGAAGGCCTCGGGGAAGGCGCGGCCCGGACCGGGCCCGCGCCGGGGTGTTCGGAAGGTGACTTCCGAACACCCCGGACCCTACACAGCGAGACCGGGGCCGGTCGACGGAAATACCATCCGTCGACCGGCCCCGGCTGACACCGACTAGGCGCGCGGCTTCTCGCGCATCTCGTAGGTCTCGATGATGTCCTCGACCTTGATGTCGTTGAACGACCCCAGGGTGACACCGGCCTCGAAGCCCTCGCGGACCTCGGTCGCGTCGTCCTTGAAGCGGCGCAGACCCTCGATCGAGAGGTTCTCCGCCACGACCTTGCCGTCGCGCAGCAGGCGGGCCTTGGCGTTGCGGCGGATGACGCCGTCGCGGACCAGGACACCGGCGATGTTGCCGAACTTGGAGGAGCGGAAGACCTCGCGGATCTCCGCGGCGCCGAGGCGCACCTCCTCGTACTCCGGCTTGAGCATGCCCTTGAGGGCGTTCTCGATCTCCTCGATCGCCTGGTAGATGACCGAGTAGTACCGGACGTCCACGCCTTCCTTCTCGGCCGCCGCACGCGCACGGCCTTCGGCGCGCACGTTGAAGCCGATGATGATGGCGTCCGAGCCCATCGCCAGGTCCACGTCGGACTCGGTGATGGCACCCACACCGCGGTGCAGGACCCGGAGCTCGACCTCCTCGCCCACGTCCAGCTTGACGAGGGCGTCCTCAAGGGCCTCGACCGAACCGGAGACGTCACCCTTGATGATGAGGTTGAGCTGCTCGATGGAGCCGGCGGCGATGGCCTTGTCCAGGTCCTCCAGGGACACCCGGACCCGACGCTGCGCGAAGGCGGCGTTGCGGTCGCGGGCCGAGCGCTTCTCGGCGATCTGGCGGGCGGTGCGGTCCTCGTCGACGACGATGAAGCTGTCGCCGGCGCGGGGCACCGAGGTCAGACCGAGCAGCAGGACCGGACGGGACGGGCCGGCCTCGCTGAGGTTGTTGCCGTTCTCGTCCAGCATCGCGCGGACGCGGCCGTAGGCGTCGCCCACGACGATCGAGTCACCGACGCGGAGGGTACCGCGCTGGACCAGGACGGTCGCCATGGCGCCGCGGCCCTTGTCCAGGTGGGCTTCGATCGCAATACCCTGCGCGTCCTGGTCGGGGTTGGCCCGCAGGTCGAGCGAGGCGTCCGCGGTCAGGACCACGGCCTCCAGCAGCTGGTCGATGTGCAGACCCTGGCGCGCGGAGATGTCGACGAACATGGTGTCGCCGCCGTACTCCTCGGCCACCAGGCCGAACTCGGTCAGCTGGCCGCGGACCTTGGTCGGGTCGGCGCCCTCGACGTCGATCTTGTTGACGGCGACCACGATCGGCACACCGGCGGCCTTGGCGTGGTTCAGCGCCTCGACCGTCTGCGGCATGACACCGTCGTTGGCCGCGACCACCAGGATCGCGATGTCGGTGGACTTGGCACCACGGGCACGCATGGCGGAGAACGCCTCGTGACCCGGGGTGTCGAGGAAGGTGATCGGGCGCTGCTCGCCGTTCACCTCGGTGACGACCTGGTAGGCACCGATGTGCTGGGTGATGCCACCGGCCTCGCCGGCCACCACGTTGGACTTGCGGATCGCGTCCAGCAGTCGGGTCTTACCGTGGTCGACGTGACCCATGACGGTGACGACCGGCGGACGCGGGGCCAGCTGGTCCTCGTCGCCCTCGTTGGCACCGAAGTCGATGTCGAACGACTCCAGCAGCTCGCGGTCCTCGTCGTCCCGGCTGACGATCTCCAGCTGGAAGCCCATCTCGTCGGCCAGCAGCTGCAGCGTGGCGTCCGAGACCGACTGGGTCGCGGTGACCATCTCACCGAGGTTGAACATCACGGAGACGAGCGCGGCCGGGTTGGCGTTGATCTTCTCCGCGAAGTCCATCAGCGAGGCGCCGCTCGACAGGCGAACGGTCTGGCCGTTGCCGCGAGGCAGCATCACACCGCCGACGGACGGGGCCTGCATGGCCTCGTACTCCTGGCGCTTCGCCCGCTTCGACTTGCGACCGCGCGCCGGGCGACCGCCCGGGCCACGACCGAAGGCGCCCTGCGTGCCACCACGGGCACCCGGGCCGCCGGGACGACCGCCGAAGCCACCGGGACGCGGGCCGAAGCCGCCACCGCCACCGGGGGCACCGCCACCGGGCCGCGGGCCGCCGAAGCCACCGCCACCGGCCGGGCGCGAGCCCGGACCGGCCGGACGGCCCTGGAAGCCGGGACGGGCACCGCCGGCACCCGGACCACCCGGACGACCGCCGGGGCCACCCGGACCACGGCCACCCGGACCCGGACGCGGGCCGGCCGGACGCTGCGGCATCATGCCCGGGTTCGGACGCGGCATGCCGGACGGGGTCGGCCCGCCGGGACGCGGCGCGGCCGGACGCGGCATGCCGTCGGGACGGGGGGCACCACCGGGACGCGGGGCACCGGCACCCGGCGCACCGGCCGGACGCGGACGGTCGCCACCGGGACGCGCCGCACCGGCACCCGGCGCACCGGCCGGACGCGGACGGTCGCCGCCCGGACGCGCCGCACCGGCACCCGGCGCACCGGCCGGACGCGGACGGTCGCCACCGGGACGCGGACGGTCGCCCTGCGCACCCGGAGCACCCGGACGGGCACCCGGCGCGCCGGGACGGCGGTCGCCGGGGCGCGCCATACCGGTCGCGCTGCCCGAGGTGAACGGGTTGTTGCCCGGACGCGGGCCGGCCGGACGCGGGCCCGGACGGGCGCCGCCACCGGCCTGGCCGGCCGGGCGCGGGGCCTGGGCGGCCGGACGCGGGGCGTCACCGGCCGGAGCCGGCGAGGAGAACTCGGCCGCGGGAGCGGCCGGAGCCGCCGGGGCGGCGGGACGCGCGGCCGGGCGCGGGCCCGGGGTCGGCGCACCCGGACGGGCCGCGGCGGGAGCGGCCGGAGCCGCGGGGGCGGCCGGAGCGGCGGGAGCCGCGGCGGCCGGGGTCGGACGGGGACCAGGGGTCGCGCCAGGGCGCGGACCCGGGGTCGGGGCACCCGGCTTGGGTGCACCCGCGGCACCTGCCGCGGGCTGGGGCGCCGCGGTCTTCCGCGGGCCCGGCTTGGCAGCGCCACCACCGGTGGGGGCCACACCAAGCGCGTCAGTCAGCTTGCGCACGACCGGCGCCTCGATCGTCGAGGACGCCGAACGGACGAACTCACCGAGCTCGGTGAGCTTGGCCATGACGGCCTTGCTCTCCAAGCCAAGCTCCTTGGCGAGTTCATAAACCCGGACCTTAGCCACTTCACTCCTGTCTATGAGTCCGGGGGTCTCGTCCGCCGGACTGTCGCTACTTCATGGGCGTACCCATCGCGTACTCATCGCGTACTCATCGAGTGCTCATCGCAATCTCGACCTACTTCCACATCGCGAGGTACCTGACTGGTGGCACGGCGCGCGGCTGCCCGAGCGCTGTGCTTGTTGCGGTGGTTCTCTCCGCCGCGGTGAGCGGCGGCCGTCACGGGAGGCGGTCCGCCCCAGGGGCTCCGCCGACCCGCCCCTCGATGAACTCGCGGAGCCGCTCCGTGTCGAGCGCCCCCTGGAGCCGGAAGGCCCGGGGGAACGCCCGACGGCGGACCGCGAGGTCGAGGCAGGCCAGGTCGAGGTGCAGGTGAGCACCCCGGCCCGGCAGTGCACCACGGGGATCGGGGACGCAGACGCCCTCGACCGCCGTGACACGCAACAGCTGGTGCTTGGCCGCTCGCTTGCGGCAGCCCACGCAGGTGCGTTCCGGGCGTGCTCGGACATGCGTCCGGCCAGACGAAGGCAAGTCTACCCCTCCGAAGCGACATGGCGCCGCCCCGCTGATCCCGGAGGACCGGCGGGGACCGCCAGGAACAACACTGACTACCGCGCCGAGGCCCCGCCGTCCTCGTGCTGGGGCTCCGCCTGCCCCTCGGTGTCCGGCCGGATGTCGATCCGCCACCCGGTGAGACGTGCGGCCAGACGGGCGTTCTGCCCCTCCTTGCCGATCGCCAGGGACAGCTGGTAGTCCGGCACGATCACCCGCGCGGAGCGCTGGGCGGCGTCCACGATCTCCACACTGGTCACCCGGGCGGGGGACAGCGCGGCGGCGACCATCTCGCGCGGGTCCTCGGACCAGTCGACGATGTCGATCTTCTCGCCGTGCAGCTCGCCCATCACGGCGCGCACCCGCGAGCCCATCGGACCGATGCAGGCGCCCTTGGCGTTCAGCCCGGCCCGGCGCGACCAGACCGCGATCTTGGTGCGGTGGCCGGCCTCGCGGGCGATCGCCGCGATCTCCACGCTGCCGTCCGCGATCTCCGGGACCTCCAGCGCGAACAGCTTCTTCACCAGGCTCGGGTGGGTGCGCGACAACGTCACCGACGGCCCGCGGACACCGCGGCGCACCGCCACGACGTAGCACTTCAGCCGGGTGCCGTGCCGGTAGTCCTCGCCCGGGACCTGCTCCTGCGGCGGCAGGATGGCCTCCAGCTTGCCGATGTCGACCAGCACGTTCTTCGGGTCGTTGCCCTGCTGGACGACACCGGTGACGATGTCGCCCTCCTTGCCCGCGTACTCGCCGAAGGTCTGGTCGTCGGCGGCGTCGCGCAGGCGCTGCATCATCACCTGGATGCCGATGCTGGACGCGATCCGGCCGAAGCCGCTCGGGGTGTCGTCGAACTCCTTCGGCTCGACGCCCTCGTCCAGCTCCGCCGGGTCCTCGGTGGCCCACACGGTCACGTGGCCGCTCTTGCGGTCCAGGTGCACCCGGGCGCGGCGGCGCGAGCCCTCGGTGCGGTGGTACGCGGTGAGGAGGGCGGACTCGATGGACTCGACCAGCAGGTCGAAGGGGATGTTCTTCTCGTTGACCAGCGTGCGCAGGGCACTCATGTCGATGTCCACGGCTACGCCTCCTCGTCTTTCGTCACGTTCATGATGGTCGTACGGCGGCCGGCTCACTCGGCGCCGTCGTCCCCCTCGTCGAAGTCGGCGGCCTCGTCCAGGAGCTGCTCGTCGTCCTTGCGGTTGAACTCCACCTGGACCCGCGCCCGGGCCACCTCGGCGTACGCCAGACGGCGCTCCTTCGGACGGCCGCGCCCCTTCACCGGCTGCACCTCGATCAGCGCACCGTCCTCGTCCGCCTCCAGCACCCGGGCGACGATCTCCCCGCCGTCGACCAGGTGGATCTTGGCCAGCCGGCCCTCCGCGCGCTGCCAGTGCCGGGGCAGCACCAGCGGACGCTCCGCACCCGGCGAGCCGACCTCCAGCAGGTACGGCTCCTCGCCCATCACGTCCGAGGCGTCCAGGGCCTCGCCGACCACCCGGCTGAACTCGGCGATGGTGTCCATGTCCACGCCGCCGTCGGTGTCGACGTCGATCTGCACCTGCCGGCGGTTGCCCGCCTTGGTGACCTTGACGTCCTCCAGGTCCAGTCCGGCCTGCGCGGCCAGCGGCTCCAGCAACGCGCGCAGCCGGTCGGTGTGGGTGGTGCTCATCCGGGTGGACTCCTCGGCCGCGTCTGCTGTTGTCAGAGGTCGCCCCGCGCCCTCCGCGCCCCTCGGGCGCACTCCGGGTCACGGCAGCTCGGCCCAAAGCCTAGCCGGTGAAGCCGCGAACCACCGATTCCGGACCTCCCCCGACCAGCCGGACGCCACCCACTGCGAGCAAGCTCACACCGGCCCACCCACCGCACCGGACCCCCGCAATCGTGGGGATTCTGCGAAGATCGGGCCACCGAGGGCGGACAAGGGGAGGCCGTCCTCCCTACCCGCTCCGGAGTGACCCCGATGCAGCCGCCCAGCCGACGGACCTTCCTGGCCCTCGGGCTGATCACCCTCACCACCGCCTGCACCGCCACCGATGGAACGGACGCCGCCACCAAGGCCCCCAGCCCCGACCCGGACGCCCCCATCCGGCTCCGCGCCGTCGCCGCCACCGACACCCTGCTGGCCGCCTACGACACCCTCCTCGCCACCCCCGGCGCCCAGACCGCCCTCCTCCAACCCCTCCGCGCCGAAACCGCCCAGCACCGCGCCGCCCTCGCCCAGGGCCTACCACCCGCCACCGGCACCCCCACCCCGAGCACCAGCCCCACCCCCACGCCCGCTCCCACCTCCGCCACCCTGGCCGCCCTGGAACGCCAGACCGCCGAATCCCACCTGGCCGACCTCGACACCGCCCGGCCACCCCTCGCCCGCCTGCTCGCCTCGGTCGCCGCCGCCAACGCCCTCCACGCCACCACCCTCGGCGCCCCACCCGACCAGCCCGCCCCCACCCCCACCCCCGGTCCCCCGGCACCCGCCCTCCAGAAGGCCCTGAGCGCCGAACACGCCGCCGTCTACGGCTACGGCGTCGTCGGCGCCCACCTCCCCGACGACCAACAACGTGCTGACGCCCGCACCTACTACGCCGCCCACCAGGCCCAACGCGACACCTGGCAGCGCCTCCTCACCACCCCCGGCACCACCCCCACCCCCGCCGCCGGCGGCTACCGCCTCCCCTTCCCCGTCACCGACGCCCCCACCGCCACCAAACTCGCCGCCCACCTGGAAACCCGCCTCACCACCGTCTACGCCGACCTCGTGGCCGACCTCCCCACCCCCCACCGCCGAACCGCCGCCACCGCCCTCCGCGACTGCACCCTCCGAGCCCACCACTGGGCCGCCCCCACCACCCCCTTCCCCGGCATCCCCGGCACCCTCCCCACCCCCACCGGCCCCAACTGACCCCCACCCAGGCACCCCCTCCGCCCCCGCGCCACCACACCCCTGCGCGCGGGCACACCCTTCCCCCCACCGTGGGCGCGCGGGCAACCCCCCGCGCGCCCACACCCACCCCTCCCCCACCCACCCGACCAGGCGAGAGGGACGCGCTGCGGGAGGGGGCGGTGGAGGGGGTGGGTGCGGAAGGGGGCGTAACGGGTGATTTTCAGACTGCCAACGGCGACCAGCCCCCACGATGAGAGTCGGCAGTCCGAAAATCACCCAGCCCCCGGAGCACCCACCCCCGGAACCGCCCCCGGCGTCACCCACCCTCCCGAAAGCCCCACCCCCCAACAGCAACCCCCCCACAGCCCCCACATCACCCACAATGGACAAGCCACCCCCGCACCAACCGGAAGGCCGGCATGTCAGGACCCACCCCCCACCTCCCCGCCCCCACCTGGCTGACGACCACCGTCACCGCCGCCCACGGCGAAGAGGGCCGCCAGTGGCTGGCCACCCTCCCCACGAGGGTCGCCACCCACCTGACCCGCTGGAATCTCACCCTCGAACGCACCCTGGACCCGGGCGGCAGCCTCAGCCTCATCGCGTACGTCCACCGCGACGACCTCTCCCCCGCCGTCCTCAAGACCGGCCTGGTCACCCCCGAGACCGCCCACGAGCACACCGCCCTCACCCACTGGGCCGGACGGGGGGCCGTCCTCCTCCTGGCCGCCGACCCCGCCGAGGGCACCCTGCTGCTGGAACGCCTGCACGGCGAGATCCCGCTGCGTTCACTCGCCGAGCCCAAGGCCATGCTGGAGGCCACCAGCCTGCTGCACCGCCTCTGGGTCGAGCCGCCCACCGGGAGCGCCCTGCCCACCCCCGCCGACCGGGTCGCGGACACCGCCGCCCGCGTCGCCGAGCACCGTGCCGACCCCGCCGCGGCCGCCGCGAAGTCCCTGCTCGACGAGGCCCTGGCCACCGCCGAGGATCTGACCGGCTCCGCCGCCGAGACCTTCCTGCTGCACGGCGACTTCCACCACGGCAACGTCCTCGCCGCCGACCGCGCCCCCTGGCTGGCGATCGACCCCCGCCCGCTGGCCGGCGAGCGCGCCTACGACCTGGCCCGGCTCGTCCTGGACCGCGCGGACACCCTGCTCGGCTCCCCCGGTGCCCCCGCCGCCGTCCGCCGCCGGCTGAACCAGCTCGCGGAGGCCCTCGGCGTCGACCGCGAGCGGCTACGCGGCTGGACCCTCTTCCGCGCCGTCGACCTCGCCCTCCGGGACCTGACCACGGGCCGCCGCGAGGACGCCGAACTCCACCTCGAATTCGCCGGCAGCCTCTGACTCCTGAACACCCGGCCCCGGCCCCGGCCCCGGCCGACCGGACCGCCTAGACGACGCCCCCCACGCCGTCCACAGCCCCCGCCCCGGGCCCCGCCCCCCGCAACGGCAACCGCGCCCCCATCACCGCGTACAGCCGGTCCGTCGCCGGGAACCGCACCGCCCGCGCCAGGTCCTGGTACCCCAGCGACCGGTAGAGCCGCCGGGCCGGCGTCTCCGCGTCGATCGCCGACAGGATGCTCCGCTCCAGCCCCGACCCCTCGCACAGCAGCCGGATCAGCCGCGAGCCCACTCCCTGCCCCTGGAACTCCGGCAGCACGTGCAGCTCGGTGACGGCGAACACGTCGTCCAGCCAGTCCGCGTACCCCCGGGCGGTCAGGTACGGCTCGATGACCGTGCTCCACCAGTGCTCCCGCTGATTCGGCATCCCGTACCCGAAGCCGACCAGCCGACCCCCGCTCATCGCCCCGAACGCGATCACCCCGGGCTGCAGGGCGTGCCGTCCGACGATGTGCAGCCGTACCGCGACCTCTTCGGGGGTGAGGCCGAACGCCACCGCCTGGACCTCCAGCGCCTGCGGCGCCCAGGCCGCAAGGTCGATGGCCCCGATCGTCACCCCGGTCAGCTGATCCATGCTCCGGACGTTACTACCAGCCGCCCCGTGGCGCGGCCGAAGATCGGAACCCAGCGACCGGCGAAACCCCGGCCAACCGCGCCCCGCCGCCCCGGCGGAAGCGCATCTCGGAAGCGCACTTCGGAGCAGCGCCTCAGAAGAGCACGCTCATGAACGCCCCGACCTCCCGGAACCCCACCCGCCGATAAGCCGCCCGCGCCCGCAGGTTGAAGTCGTTGACGTACAGCGAGACCACCGGCGCCACCTCCCGCAGCGCGATCTCCAGCACCGCGGCCATCCCGGTCTCGGAGAGCCCCTGTCCCCGGTACTCGGGCGCCACCCAGACCCCCTGGATCTGGCAGGCGCCCTGGGTCACCGCCCCGATCTCGGCCTTGAACACCACCTGGCCGTCCTCGGTGAACCGCGCGAACGACCGTCCGGTGGTGACGAGTTCGGCCACCCGCGCCTGGTAGAGCAGGCCGCCGTCACCGGCCAGCGGGGACACCCCCACCTCCTCGGTGAACATCGCCACGCACGCGGGCATCAGCGCCTCCACCTCATCGCGCCGCACCCGCCGCACCAGCGGGTCGGGCGCGATCTCCGCGGACGGCGAGGAGGTCGCCAACAGCGGCTGGTGGCCCCGGACTTCACGCGCGGGCCCCCAACTGCGTTCCAGCAGGGCCCAGAAGGCGGCGGTCGAGCCGGCCGGTCCGACGATGGAGGAGCAGCGCCGGCCCTGCCGCCGGGCCCGCTCGGCGAAGGCGGCGACGGCCTGCGGCCCGGCGTTGACCAGGACGAGGTTCGCCCCGGCGTAGCACAGGGCCTCGAGCACGCCGTCCCCGTCGTACCAGCCCCACATCTCCCCGCCGAGCCGCCACGGGTCCAGCCCGACGGCCTCGACCCGGGTGGCGACGAAGGCGTTGGCGACCGGGTCGCGGTGGAGGATCTCCAGGGCGTCCGCGAGGTCGGGCGGCTCCAGCACGCGGGTGGTGGCCAGTGCCCGGGCGGCCTGGAAGGAGCTGGGGAGCATCACACCTCGATCGATCATCGAGACAGCACCTCACTGAGACGACTCTGGCCGCACCCTACTCCGTGGCCCCACCCGGCTACGGCCGCGGGGCCGTCCGCGAACGGACGGCCCCGCTTCCGGAAGACTTCGCCGCACCTGCGTTCGGACCGCCCGGCGGCCACCCCGCGACGTGACCGCCCCGCGGTCACTCCGCGGCGACGACGGTCGGCGAACCGGCCTCGACGCCCTCCTCCTGCATCTGCTCGGCGAGCTTGAGCGCCTCCTCGATCAGGGTCTCGACGATCTTCGACTCGGGGACGGTCTTGATCACCTGGCCCTTGACGAAGATCTGCCCCTTGCCGTTGCCGGAGGCGACCCCGAGGTCGGCCTCGCGCGCCTCGCCCGGGCCGTTCACGACGCAGCCCATGACGGCGACCCGCAGGGGCACCTCCATGCCCTCCAGCCCGGCGGTGACCTCCTCCGCGAGCTTGTAGACGTCGACCTGGGCGCGGCCGCAGGACGGGCAGGAGACGATCTCCAGCCCGCGCTGGCGCAGCCCGAGCGACTCCAGGATCTGGTTGCCGACCTTGATCTCCTCGGCCGGCGGGGCGGACAGCGAGACCCGGATGGTGTCGCCGATGCCCTCCGCGAGCAGCGCGCCGAAGGCGACCGCGGACTTGATGGTGCCCTGGAAGGCCGGGCCGGCCTCGGTGACGCCCAGGTGCAGCGGGTAGTCGCAGGCGGCGGCGAGCTGGCGGTAGGCCTGGATCATCACGACCGGGTCGTTGTGCTTGACCGAGATCTTGATGTCGCGGAAGTCGTGCTCCTCGAACAGCGAGCACTCCCACAGCGCGGACTCGACCAGCGCCTCCGGGGTGGCCTTGCCGTACTTCTCCAGCAGGCGCTTGTCGAGCGAGCCGGCGTTGACGCCGATCCGGATCGGCACCCCGGCGTCCTTGGCGGCCTTGGCGATCTCGCCGACCTTGTCGTCGAAGGCCTTGATGTTGCCCGGGTTGACGCGCACGGCCGCACAGCCGGCGTCGATCGCGGCGAAGACGTACTTCGGCTGGAAGTGGATGTCGGCGATGACCGGGATCTGCGACTTCTTGGCGATGATCGGCAGCGCGTCGGCGTCGTCCTGGGAGGGGACGGCGACCCGGACGATCTGGCAGCCGGACGCGGTGAGCTGGGCGATCTGCTGCAGCGTGGCGTTGATGTCCGAGGTGACCGTGGTGGTCATCGACTGCACCGAGACGGGGGCGTCGCCGCCGACCGGCACGTTGCCGACCATGATCTGCCGGGAGTAGCGGCGCTTGGCGAGCGGCTTGAGCGGCAGGGACGGAATACCGAGCGAGATCGCGGTCATGTGCGCAGGGTTCCCCGGGGTAGAGGTGTGGTCGACCGCCCGGCCGTTGGGACGGCCGGGGCCGGGCACGCGGACGATCGCGCACCCGGCCTCCACGGTACGGCACGGCCCGGGCGCCCAGCACACCCGCCGTACCCGGACGCCCTAACCGATCTTCACCGGGTTCACCAGGTCGGCCACCATCACCAGCAGGGTGAACCCGATGAAGATGCTGGCCACGACGTACGCCACCGGCATCAGCTTGGCGACGTCGAAGGGGCCCGGGTCGGGCCGCCGGAACAGCTGCGCGAACCGGCGCCGGACCGACTCCCAGACCGCGCCCGCGATGTGGCCGCCGTCCAGCGGCAGCAGCGGCAGCATGTTGAAGAGGAAGAGCGACAGGTTGATCCCGGCCAGCAGGTTCACGAAGATCGCGACCCGCTGGGCGGCCGACTCGTGGAGCGAGAACACCTCGCCGCTGACCCGGGCGGCGCCGACCATCCCGATCGGGGAGTCCGGGTCGCGCGGGGCGTTGCCCACGACGGCGTTCCACAGGCCGGGGATCTTGCCGGGCAGGGCGGCCAGCGACTTCACCCCGTTCTCGGCCATGTCGTACATCCGGTCGATCGACTGCCCGAAGCCGAGCTGGACGGTTTCGCTCGTGGGGGTGAACCCGAGGAACCCGGCCTGGACGGTCTGGCCCTTCACCGGCACGCCGTTGCCGTCGTACTTCTGCACGTCGTTGACGGCGATGGTGGGGGTGAAGGTGAGCCGCTGACCGCCGCGGTCCACCACGATCGCCACCTGCTTGCCGGCCGACCTGCGGATGTCCGCCTGCAGCTGGTCGTAGTCGCGGATCCGGTCGCCGTCGAAGGAGAGCACCTTGTCGCCCTGGCGCAGGCCCACCTCGTTGGCCGGGGTCTTGGGCGCGTCGGCGGGGCAGGAGTCGGTGGGCTGGCCGGCCTTGACGACGCACTGGGCGACCGAGCCGATGGTCGGCACCGCCATGGTGACGCCGAAGCCCATCATGACCGTCAGGAACAGCCCGAACGCCAGGACCAGGTTCATGAACGGCCCGGCGAACATGACGATGACCCGCTTCCAGGGCTTGCGGGTGTAGAACAGCCGGTCCTCGTCGCCCTCCTGGAGCTCCTCGTAGGAGGCCTCACGGGCGTCCTCGATCATGGTCCGCCAGGGCGAGCTGCTGCGTTTGGTGATCCGGCCGTCCTCCCCCGGCGGGAACATCCCGATCATCCGGATGTACCCGCCGAAGGGGATCGCCTTGATGCCGTACTCGGTCTCGCCCTTGCGGCGCGACCAGATGGTCGGGCCGAAGCCGACCATGTACTGCGGCACCCGGATGCCGAACAGCTTGGCCGTGGAGAGGTGGCCGAGCTCGTGCCAGGCGATCGAGACGAGCAGCCCGACCACGAAGACCAGGATGCCGACCACCGTCAAAACCGTTGCCACCGCTGGCCCTCCGTCATGCCGCTCCGCTCATCGTCTCGTCGTACCGCGATCCGTGCCGCGCCGGGCGCCACCGGTACCGGGGTACCGGCGGCCCGACGCCGCCTTCCGGAGTCGGGGCCCGTCAGCCCGCCGCCAGCTCGCGGGCCCGGGCGCGCGCCCAGTCCTCCGCGTGCAGGACGTCCTCGACGGTCAGGGAAGTTCCCGCCGCCGGCGTCCCGTGCTCGGCCACGACCTTCGCAACAGTGTCCACGATTCCGGTGAAGGCGAGGCGGCCCTTCAGAAAGGCCTCCACACATTCCTCGTTCGCGGCATTGAACACCGCCGGAGCCGTTCCGCCCAGGGTGCCCACCTCACGGGCCAGCTCGACGGCCGGGAAGGCCTCGTTGTCCAGCGGGAAGAACTCCCAGGTCGCGGCCTTGGTCCAGTCGCAGGCGGGGGCGGCGTCCGGCACCCGGTCCGGCCAGCCCATGCCCAGCGCGATCGGCATCCGCATGTCCGGCGGGCTGGCCTGCGCCAGCGTCGAACCGTCGGTGAACTCCACCATCGAGTGCACCACCGACTGCGGGTGGACCACGACCTCGATCCGGTCGAACGGCACGTCGTACAGCAGGTGCGCCTCGATCACCTCCAGACCCTTGTTGACCAGGGTCGCCGAGTTGATCGTGATGACCGGGCCCATCGCCCAGGTCGGGTGCGCCAGCGCGTCCGCCGCCGTCACCCCGGCCAGTTCCTCGCGGGTACGGCCCCGGAACGGCCCGCCGCTCGCCGTCACCACCAGCTTGCGGACCTCGGCCCGGGTACCGCCGGCCAGCGCCTGGAAGATCGCCGTGTGCTCCGAGTCCACCGGCACGATCTGCCCCGGCTTCGCCAGCGCCTTCACCAGCGGGCCGCCGACGATCAGCGACTCCTTGTTGGCCAGCACCAGCACCCGGCCCGCCCGCAGCGCGGCCAGCGTCGGCCGCAGCCCGATCGAACCGGTGATGCCGTTCAGCACCGAGTGGCACTCCATCGCGGCCAGCTCGGTCGCCGCGTCCGGCCCCGCCAGCACGGCCGGCAGCGCACGGCCCGCCGCCTTCGACGCCAGCGCCTCGCGCAGCGCCGGCTCCGCCGCGGGATCCGCCACCGCCACCGTGTGCACGCCCAGCTGCAGCGCCTGCTCGGCCAGCAGCTCCACCCGGCCGCCCGCCGCCGACAGGGCGACCACCCGGAACCGGTCCGGGTTGCGGAGCACGACGTCGATGGCCTGGGTGCCGATCGAACCGGTGGAACCGAGGATCACCAGCTCCCGGGGGCCGGAGGGGTCCGCCACGGTGGGCGTGAAACGCAGCTGCGGGTGGGCGAGCGAAGTCATGCGCCCATTGTGTCCTGTTCGCGGCGGTCCCCAGGACGATCCGCGCCCTCCGGGCTACCGTCGGACCCATGCGTACCGTCATCGCCGGGGGCCACGGACAGATCGCGCTGAAACTCGAACGGCTGCTCGCCGACCGCGGCGACCACCCCGCCGGGATCATCCGCCGCCCCGAACAGGCCCAGGACCTCGTCGACGCCGGCGCCGAGCCGCTGGTGCTCGACCTGGAGTCCGCCACCGCCCCGCAGCTCGCCGCCCTGCTCGCCGACACCGACGCTGTGGTCTTCGCCGCCGGCGCCGGCCCGGGCAGCGGCGCAGCCCGCAAGAACACCGTCGACCGCGACGCGGCCGTCCTGCTCGCCGACGCCGCCGAACTCGCCGGGGTCCGCCGCTACCTCATGGTCTCCTCGATGGGCGCCGACGCGGCCGCCCGCCACCCCGACGAGGTCTTCCAGACCTACCTGCGGGCCAAGGGCGCCGCCGACGACGCCGTCCGCTCCCGCACCACGCTGGACTGGACGGTGCTGCGCCCCGGCTCGCTCACCGACGGCCCCGGCAGCGGACTGGTCCGCCTCGCCCCCTCCGTCGACCGCGGCACGGTCGACCGGGCCGACGTGGCCGCCGTCCTGGCCGCCCTGCTGCACGAACCCGGCACCGCCGGACAGACCCTGGAACTGGTCGCCGGGAACGCGACCGTCGCCGAGGCGGTCGCCGCCGCGGCCGGGCACGACGGCTGATCCCGCGGCTGGGCACGGCAGCCGAGCACGGCGCGGGGCCCGGTCCGCACCGGACCGGGCCCCGCGTCGTTCGAACCCTCGGAGGGCGGACCCTCAGGCCCTCAGGGCCCTCAGAGGTCGAGGCCGGTGAGGACCATGACCTTCTCGACGGTGTAGTCGTCCATCGCGTACTTGACGCCCTCACGGCCGACTCCGGAGTCCTTGACGCCGCCGTACGGCATCTGGTCGGCCCGGTAGGACGGCGCGTCGCCGATGATCACACCGCCGACCTCCAGCTCCCGGTGCGCCCGGAAGGCGGTCTGCAGGTCGTGGGTGAACACGCCCGCCTGCAGGCCGAACGGCGAGTCGTTGACGGCCGCGAAGGCCTCCGCCACGCCCTCCACCCGGTGCAGCGACAGCACCGGGCCGAACACCTCGGCCTTGGCCAGGATCGCGTCCGCGGGCAGCTCGGCCAGCACGGTCGGGGCGTAGGTCGCACCCTCGCGGGTCCCACCGACGAGCACCTTGGCGCCCTTGGCGACCGCGTCGTCCACCCAGGACTCCACCCGCTTCGCGGCGTTCTCGTCGACCAGCGGGCCGACGTCCGTCGCGTCGTCGTTCGGGTCACCGGTGACCTGCGCGCCGACCTTGGCCACGACCTTCTCCACCAGCGCGTCGTACACCGACGCGTCGGCGATCACCCGCTGCACCGAGATGCAGGACTGGCCGCCCTGGTAGTTGGCGAACATCGCGATCCGGGTGGCCGCCCAGTCCAGGTCCGCCTCCGAGGACCAGTCCGCGAGGACCACGGCCGCGGCGTTGCCGCCCAGCTCCAGGGTGGTGTGCTTGCGCGGCACCGAGTCCATGATCTGGTAGCCGACCTTGTCCGAACCGGTGAAGGAGATCACCGGCAGGCGCTCGTCCTGCACCAGGGCCGGCATCCGGTCGTTCGGCACGGTCAGGATCGACCAGGAGCCGACCGGCAGGTCGGTCTCGGCCAGGATCTCGCCCAGCACCATCGCCGACAGCGGGGTCGCCGGGGCCGGCTTGAGGATGATCGGGGCGCCGACCGCGATCGCCGGGGCGACCTTGTGGGCGACCAGGTTCAGCGGGAAGTTGAACGGGGCGATACCCAGCACCACGCCGCGCGGGAAGCGGCGCACCAGCGCGAAACGGCCCACGCCGCCCGGGTCGGTGTCCAGCCGCATCGTCTCGCCGTTGGTCCGGCGCGCCTCCTCGGCGGCCCAGCGGAACACCGACACCGCGCGGCCCACCTCACCGCGGGCCCACTTGATCGGCTTGCCGTTCTCGGCCGTGATCAGCTGGGCGAGCTCCTCGGTGCGCTCGGCCAGCCGCTTGGCCACGTGGTCCAGGGCGGCGGCCCGCTGGTGCGCCGGGGTGGCGGCGAACACCGGCAGCGCGGCCACGGCGGCGTCCAGCGCCTCCTCGACCTGCGCCTCGGTCGGAATGCTGACCCTGCCGACCAGACGGCCGTCCCAGCTGTTGTGCACCTCGAAGTCGGCGTCACCGCTCGCCCGGCGGCCGGCGAGCCAGAAATCGTACGTGGTGGTCACCGTGGTACCGGCCCTCTCCTCGTCGTCGTACGGCCCACGGGAGTGGGACCGAACCCGAGGGTAGGTGCGAGGGCAGGCCGACCGGATTGGCCGACCAGGAGTGTTCGACTCCGGGGCCACTCCACCGCGTCCAGGCGGGTGTTCTATTCCTCCCCGGAGCGCAGCGCCAGCCACAGCTCCATCCGCACGTCGGTGTCGTCCAGCGAACGGCCCAACAGCTCCTCGACCCGGCGCATCCGGTAGCGCAGCGTGTGCCGGTGCACCCCCAGGTCGGCCGCCGCCGCGTCCCACTGCCCGTGCCGCGACAGCCACGCCCGCAACGAGGCCACCAGGTCACCGCGGGCCGTCCGGTCGTGCTCGCGCAGCGGCCGCAGCAGCCCCTCCGCGAAGGCCGTCACCGCGTCCTCCCCGAGCAGCGGCAGCAGCGAACCCGCGCCGACCTCCTCATGGTCCACCGACCTGCGGCCACCGCGCAGCGCCACCGCCAGCGCCCGCTCCGCCTGCGCGTGCGCCGTACCGGCCTCCTCCAGCGCGGCCGGCGCCGAGACGCCCAGCGACAGGCCCTCGTGCTCCTCCACCGCGCCCAGGCAGGCCCGGTGCACCGCGCCGTTGTCCAGCGCCAGCACCATCAGCCGCGGCCCGTGCGCGCCGTCCTCCCGCGCCACCAGCAGCTTCTCGCCCACCCGGGCACCCGCCTGCTCGGCCCGGTCGCCCAGCTCCGCCAGCGCGTCCGCGGCATCCGCGTTCGGCCCGGCCCCGGCCACCAGGACCCGTATCGTCCCCTCCGGCATCCCGCCGAACAGCCCCACCGCGACCTGCCGGGCCGTCGCCACCTCGCCCGCCAGCACCATCCGCAGCAGCGCCGCGCCCATCCGCTCCTCGGCCTGCCGCAGCTCCCGCGAACGCTCCAGGGTCAGTGTCAGCAGCGCCACCGCCGCGTTCAGCACGTACCGCTCGGTCGGCGTGATCCGGTCCTCGGTCCCCACCGCCAGGAAGCCCCGGGCCCGCCGGTCCGCCCCCAGCGACTGGACCACCACGTAGTCCTCGTCCGCCGTGTCTATCCCCGGCGAACGCCCCTGCAGCGCCGCACTCGACGGCGCCGGCCGCCGGCGCAGCCGGTCCACCTCCGCCGCCAGCCGCCCCGCCCGGCGCGCCGCCCAGTCCGGCGCCACCACCGACAGCGCGCCCGACCCGTCGTACAACGCCGCCCAGCCCCCCAGCCGGGCCGCCAGACGACGCACCACCGCCGTCGTGCCGTCCTTCCCGAGCGCCGCCCGGGTCAGCTCCTCCTGCGCCTCGAAACTGGTCGTCACCGCCTCGTACTGCTCCGCGGCCAGCGCCGCCGACACCACCTTGCTGATCGCGATGAACGGCGTCGGCTCCGGCACCCGCAGCAACGGCAGCCCCCGCTGCTGCGCCGCCTCCACCAGCGGCTGCGGCACCTCGGTGTGCGACAGCCCCACCCCCAGCCCGAGCCCCACCACCCCGGCATCGGCCAGCCGGTGCACGTACGCCTGCAGCTGCGCCGCCGTGCGGCCCAGCTTGATACCGGTGGTGAGCAGCAGCTCGCCACCCTCCAGGAACGGCGTCGGGTCGTCCAGCTCGCTGGTGTGCACCCAGCGGACCGGCCGCTCCAGGTGGTCCGCACCGGCGAGCACCGTCAGGTGGAGCGAACTGTTGCGGACGACGGAGGCGAGTGTGGGGGGCATGGCACCTTCGGAAGATCGACCTGACCGCGCCGTTGCGGCCGGGCGAGGAGAGGGCAGTGGGACTGGTGAGGGTCTCTCCCCTTCATTATGGACGCTCCGGACAACCGGCACTGCCGAATCCACCTCGAAGGCGACTTCCCTCCCCTGCCCTCCCGCCGCCACCGGTCACCCGCTTCACCCGCTTCACCCGCTTCACCCCCGCAGGTCGACCAGCAACGGCGGCACCTGCTCCCCCGACACCGCCGTCAACGACACCACCGCGTGCCCCGCCGGCAGCGCGTGCGCCAGATCCGACGGCGACCACCGCAGCCTCTCCACCTCCCGCGTCGTCACCGACTCCGTCTGCGCCGTCGTCCCCGACAACGCCTTCCGCCCGATCCGCCCGGCCCGCCGCATCACCCCACCGGAGGTGTCGGGGGTGTGGGTCACCGCGGTCTCCTGCACCAGGTGCGTCCCCCAGGCCTCGGAGAACAGCCGCCCGTCCCAGGGCGCGATCCCGGGGAAAGCCATCCGGCAGCCGACCGCGCCGAACAGCGGCGCCCGCAACGCCTCCGGCAGGTCCACCAGGGTGCGCAGCAGCAGCACCGCGCCCGCGTTCGCGCCGCGCATCCGCTGCAGGCCGCGGACGACGGTGGCGTCCACCGCCGCCGAGGCGTCGTCCACCACCAGGCCGGCGAACAGCGAGCGGTCCTCACGGGCCCCGGCCGCCTGCACGAACTGCCCCACCACCAGCCGGGACAGCATCCGGGCGGCCTCCGGGTGGCTGCGCTCGGGCAGCTTCACCCGCACCCGCAGCGGGTGGTCCAGCACGCGCATCGCGAACGGCGGGCGGCCCGTACCGTCGGTCGCGAAGGCACCCTCGAACGCCGGCCGCTCCAGCAGGCCCAGCCGGTCGGCCAGCAGCGCCCCCGGATCGTCCGCCCGGTCGCGCTGGCGCTCCCGGTACTCCAGGTCCCGCTCGTACGCGGCCAGCCGGCCGGCCACGCCGAGCGCCTTCACCAGCGCCGCCAGCGCATCCGGCTCACCGCCCAGCAGGGCCCGCAGCTCGCGCACCCCCGGGTAACGGCCGAGGGCCGCGTGGAACGGGCCCACCACCTGCTGCAGCGCCGTCCGGGCGTTCTCCGCGCGGGCGGTCAGCTCGTCCGGCAGCAGCGCGTCGGCCAGCCGGGCCGCCGCGTCGTCCGGGTCCTGCGCCGCGCCGTAGAGATCCAGTCCGTACGCCGAGGCCGGGTCGCCGGGAGCGATCACCACGTCGTACCAGGCGTCCGGACCGAGATCGGCGTCCGCCGCCCCGACCACCACCGCGCAGGCGGTGCCCGCCAGCGCATGCAGGCACAGCGCCTCGGCCACCGGCCGGGCCAGCCGCGCGGTCTTCCCCGTCCCGGCCGGGCCCACTGCGAGCAGCGAGGTGCCCAGTACCGCCGGGTCCAGCGCGAAGTCGGCGGCCCGATGGCTCAACGGGTTCTTCGGCACGTCCTGCGCAACCCCGAGACAGACCTGGCCCAGCAGCAGATCGTGCCGCCGGACGCGTCCGGGCAGCTCGCGCGCCTCGGAGGGGTGGGCGAAGGCCGCCGCGCCGCGGGTGGCCACCTGCTCGGCAAAGGCGGGCAGGAACACCGGATCCGCCTGCGCGGACTCCCAGGCGCGCCGGATCCGCACGTAGTCGACGTCGCCGACGGCCTCCCCGTCCAGCCTTGCCGCCGCCTCGACCGCCCCGCCCCGGCGCAGCCCGTCCCAGGGGTCCAGCCTGCGGGCCGCCTCCACGGCCGCCGGGCCGGGCTCCTCGGCGGGCTCCTCGTGCGTCACCGTCCGCGACAGCAGGGGAGCCGCGTAGCGGCGCCACACCTCCAGCCAGCGGCCCATGCGGCCGAAGACCTTGATGACCATGCCCAGGACCAGGATGTTGGCGACCAGCAAGGTGAACATGGCCTCGGACTCGGAGGGCGAGGCGAGCGGGCCGATACCCGTCTGCCCGCCGAACCACACGAGTACGTACATGAAGAGCTGCGTGCCGTAGAGGTACGCGAACCACCCCACCACCGCGTTGAGCGCCGCCCGCAGCAGCAGCGGCCAGGTCGGGACCTGGGCGGCCTCCGCGCGCTCCGGATCGATGGGGCGGTAGCCGAGCCGGTAGACGCCCGGTTCGGCTTCGGGGCGAGGGGCGGTGGCCCACGCGGCGAGGTCGAAGGCGGGGGCGCCGGGTCGTTGGTGGGGGACCGGGGTCGGAGGTCTGGTGGTGGTGTGTTCGACGTGGTGGTGTGACCCGTCCTGTGCCATGTACGGCCCCGCTCCCTCGCCCGCCCGGCCCGACCGCCGTCGGTGCCGCCATACCCATGCCGCCGTACCGGCGACACGCCCGCGCTCAGGGTAGTGGAGCGTGGCCTCCGGGTAGTCGTTCCGCTCGTGCTGGCCGTGCCGGACAAGTCGGACGGCGCACTGCTACCGAGTGGCGCATGCCCGGGCGGAGAGGGCGGCCGTAGCCTGCGAGCACCGAGCCGAGAAGTCTGGAGATACCCCATGAGCGCCGTAACGCCGCTCCCGCAGGAGCGCCGTCTGGTCACCGCGATCCCCGGTCCGAAGTCGCAGGAGCTGCAGGCCCGCAAGCTGGGTGCGGTGGCGGCCGGCGTCGGGACCACCCTGCCGGTGTACGTCACCCGTGCCAACGGTGGCGTGCTGGAGGACGTGGACGGCAACTCGCTGATCGACTTCGGCTCCGGCATCGCCGTGACCAACGTCGGCAACAGCGCCGAGGCCGTGGTGGCCAGGGCGAGCGAGCAGCTGGCCGCCTTCACCCACACCTGCTTCATGGTGACCCCGTACGAGGGTTACGTGGCCGTCGCCGAGCAGCTGAACGAGCTGACCCCGGGCGACCACGAGAAGCGCACGGCGCTGTTCAACTCGGGCGCCGAGGCGGTCGAGAACGCGGTGAAGATCGCCCGTGCGTACACCAAGCGCACCGCCGTCGTGGTGTTCGACCACGGCTACCACGGCCGCACCAACCTGACCATGGGCCTGACGGCGAAGAACATGCCGTACAAGCAGGGCTTCGGGCCGTTCGCCCCGGAGATCTACCGGGTGCCGGTGGCCTACCCGTACCGCTGGCTGACCGGTGCGGAGAACTGCGCCGCCGAGGCCGCCGCCCAGGCGATCGACATCATCAACAAGCAGATCGGCGCCGAGAACGTCGCCGCGATCATCATCGAGCCGATCCAGGGCGAGGGCGGCTTCATCGAGCCGGCCAAGGGCTTCATGCCGGCCATCGTGGAGTTCGCGAAGGCGAACGGCATCGTGTTCGTCGCCGACGAGATCCAGACCGGTTTCTGCCGCACCGGCCAGTGGTTCGCGTGTGAGGACGAGGGCATCGTCCCGGACCTGATCACCACCGCCAAGGGCATCGCCGGCGGTCTGCCGCTGGCCGCGGTGACCGGTCGCGCCGAGATCATGGACGCCGCGCACGCGGGCGGCCTGGGCGGCACCTACGGCGGCAACCCGGTGGCCTGTGCGGCCGCGCTGGGCTCCATCGAGACGATGAAGGAGCAGGACCTCGTCAGCAAGGCGCAGCGGATCGGTGAGGTCATGCTGGGCCGCCTGCGGGCGATGCAGGAGAAGTTCGACGTGATCGGTGACGTCCGCGGTCGCGGCGCGATGATCGCCGTCGAGCTGGTGAAGCCGGGCTCCAAGGAGCCGAACCCGGAGTTCACCGCCGCCGTGGCCAAGGCCTGCCACGCCGAGGGTCTGGTGGTGCTCACCGCCGGCACCTACGGCAACGTGCTGCGCTTCCTGCCGCCGCTGGTGATCCCGGAGCACCTGCTCACCGAGGGTCTGGACATCATCGAGGGCGCCTTCGCGCTCCAGGGTGTCACCGCCGCCTGACCCAGGCGCCACCTGCCCGCCGGAGGGATGTCCGGACAGCGCTGAACGGCCCGTGGGGACCTTGGTCCCCACGGGCCGTTCGGTTGACCGGGGGCGCCCGCGGGCGGCCCGGGCATGATCGACGGGACCGCCCGGGGGTTGCACGGAGCGGGGTGAAGATGATGTGCGGAATCGCTGAAGGCGCTCGGCGCGGAAGGGTTGTTGACGTAGTGTCATCACAGATGGACAGCAGGCCCCAGCCATCGGCGGAGCAGTCCGCGGAGCCGCCCCGAGGGGCGGGTCCGCGCGGGCACCGCGAGGACAACCAGGCCGTCCCGCGAGGGCCGGCACACACCGAAGGCCGATCGACCGACCGTCCGACCCACACCCCCCGGGGCGCGCGGAACGGCGATCATCAGAGCCGCCCCGGAGCTCTCCCCCCTGCTCCGGGGCGGCTGTCCGCTGTTCCGGGCCGGGTGGCGCGGACGGCCCGGTCGGTGACGGTGCCGGTGGTGGCGGCGGTGGTGCTGCTGGCGGTGTCCTGGCAGGTGGCCGTGGACGGGCCGCTGCTCGGGCTGGACCGTTCGGTCCGCACGGCCGTCCGGTCGTCCCACCGGGACCACCCGAGCGCCCTGCTCGACCACCTGGGCCACCTGCTGTCGGACCTGGGCAACGGTGCGCTCGCCGTTCCGGTGCTGCTGGCGGCCGGGGGGCTGGCCGCCCGGTGGTGGCGCCGGGCGGGGGCGGCGCGCTGGTGGCTGCCGCTGCCGGTGGCGGCGCTGACCGCGGTGCTGATCCCGCTGCTGGTGGTTCCGGCGAAGGCGGCGTTCGCCCGGCCGGGCCCGGTCGGGGATCCGCTGGTGCCGGGGCAGTGGGGCTGGTTCCCGTCCGGGCACACCGCGACGGCGACGTTCTCGTACGGCGTGGCGGCGCTGTTGCTGGCCCGGGCGGCGGGGGCGCGGACGGCCCGGTGGCTGACCGCGGGCGCGGCGGCCCTGGCGGTCGGGGTGGGCGCCGGCTGGTGTGGAGCAGCTTCCACTGGCTGCTGGACGTGGTGGCCAGCTGGTGCCTGGCGGCCCTGGTGCTGTGGGCGCTCGACCGGTGGCTGCCCCGGCGGCGCGCCTGACGGGGTCAGGCCTCGGGGGTGTCCTCGTCGTTGCGGTGGACGAGGCCGGGCTCGCCGTTGTCGCGCTGCCATTCGACGACGAGTTCGTCACGGGCGCCGAAGCGGACGAGGTGGCGGCCGACGACGTCCTCCAGCTCGGGCAGCTTGTCGCGCTCGCCCTCGACGGTGAGCAGCAGCGCGTCCGGCTGGGCCTCCAGGGTGGCGGTGCCGGCGCGGAAGACCAGGGTGCCGCGGCCGGTCCCCGGGGAGAAGGAGGTCTCGATCCGGCGGCTCATGTGGGCGGCGAGCTGCTTGGCGTAGCGGGCGGGGCGGTCGGTGGCGACGCGGGCGGTGGAAACGGGCATGGATGCTCCCAGGACAGGGGGAACTTAGGGTCCCCTCACTTAGGAGCACCTTAGCGCAGATGCTGAGCTAAGCTCAACATATTTCTCCGACCACCTTCCACCGTCGGCCGCACGCCCAGGACCGGCCGATACGCTTGGCCCGACGCCAGCCGAGGAGACCGCCGATGACCACCACGCCACCCGCC
The DNA here is from genome assembly GCF_055584725.1 of Kitasatospora sp. NPDC101108. Lineage (NCBI taxonomy): Bacteria > Bacillati > Actinomycetota > Actinomycetes > Kitasatosporales > Streptomycetaceae > Kitasatospora > Kitasatospora sp. NPDC101108. The sequence continues at coordinate 14,070 of NZ_JBVJLM010000031.1, read as the reverse complement.
GGTCCGGCGGACCCCTCCCCCGGTCCCCGGCCCGGCGCCCCCGGCGGCGCCGCCGAACTCGCGGACACCATGACCAGGGCGATCAAGCGGATCCGCCGCCAGACCGGCTGGCGACTGGAGCCCTACGGCATCACCCCGGGCCAGGCCCGGGCGCTGCGCACGCTCGCCCACGCCCCCGGCTGCGAGACCCCGGACAGCGCGATGCGCCTGAGCGACCTCGCCGAGAAGCTGCACATCGCCCCGCGCTCAGCCACCACGGTGGTCGACGCACTGGAGGAGGCCGGACTGGTCGAGCGCCGCCCCGACCCGGCCGACCGGCGGGCGGTCCGGATCCTGCTGACCGAGGCGGGGCGCGCGGCGCTGGAGCGGATCGGGCAGGTCCGGGACGAGGTGGCGCAGGAGTACTTCGGCGAGGTCAGCCCCGAGGACGAGGAGGTGCTGCTGCGAGTGCTGCGCGCCGCCGAGGCCCGCTTCCTCGCAGCCGGGCCGCCGCCGCGGACGGCGCCCCCGGGCGCAGCGCGGTGATGCCGATCCCGGCGATCACCAGCACGGCGGCCGCGGCGGCCGTCGGGCTGACCCGCTCGCCGAGCAGCAGCCAGGCCGAGGACATCCCGAACACCGGCACCAGCAGCGAGTAGGGCGCGACGGCGGTCGCGTCGTAGCGGCGCAGCAGGTAGCTCCAGGCCACGAAGCCGAACAGGGTGGAGAGCAGCCCCACGTAGCCGATCGCGCCGAGCCCGCCGAGAGTCATCCCGCGCAGCGCGCGCAGGTCCGCGTCCGGGCCCTCGACCAGCAGGGACAGCGCCAGCAGCGGCAACGGCGGGACGGCGCTCACCCAGACCATCCAGCGCAGCGCGTCCGGCGGCGAGGCCCTGCGGGTCAGCACGTTGGCCAGGCCCCAGGCGACGGCCGCCAGCACGACCAGCACGAAGGCGCCGAACGGGCCGCCGAGGCCCTGGTCCAGCGCGCTCAGGCCGATGCCCGCGAACGCGACCGCCAGACCGAGCAGTCGCCGCCGGCCGGGGCGCTCGCGCAGCAGCACCGCGGCGAACAGCGCGGTGAAGCCGGCCTGGCCCTGGAGCACCAGGGAGGAGAGGCCGGCCGGCATCCCGGCGTGCATGCCGAGGAAGAGCAGCCCGAACTTGACCACCCCGAGGACCACGCCGACCGCCAGCACCCAGCGCCAGGCCACCCTGGGCGGGCCGACGAAGAAGACGGCCGGGACGGCGACCACGGCGAACCGCAGGGCGCAGAAGAGCAACGGCGGGAAGCTGTCCAGACCGACGTGGATCAGGACGAAGTTGAGGCCCCAGACGGCGGCCACCAGGACGGCCAGGGCGATGTGACGGGGACTCATGCTCGCGCCGACCGGAGCGGCGGGTGTTGCGGTCATGGGTCGAGCATGGCGGCGCCGGAACGTGTAGCACCAGCGATGAATACTGAAGGAAACACTTTAGGATCGCTGCATGATGGATCTCGGGCGCCTGCGGGCGCTGCACGCCGTGGCGGTGCACGGTTCGGTCGGCGGGGCGGCGGCCGCGCTCGGGTTCACGCCCTCGGCGGTCTCCCAGCAGATCGCCAAGCTGGAGCGGGAGACCCGCACGGTGCTGCTGGAGCGGCAGGGCCGGGGCGTGGTGCTGACCGATGCGGCCCGCGAGCTGGCCGCCACCGCCCGGACCGTCCTCGGGCTGGTGGAGCAGGCCGAGGTACGGCTGGAGGAGCAGCGCGGGCAGGCGGTCGGACGACTGCTGGTGGCCGCCTTCGCGACCGGGGCGCGCGGGCTGATGCCCGGGGTACTGGCCGAGCTACGACGGCGCTGTCCGGAGCTGGACGTCCGGCTGCTGGAGAGCGACCCGTACCCGGCGGCGGAGCTGGTGGCGCGGGGCGAGGTGGACCTCGCGCTGGTGCAGGACTGGCCGAGCGTGCCGCTGCCGGTGCAGGAGGGGCTCTCCCGGCTGCACCTCGGGACGGATCCGGTGGACCTGGTGCTGCCCGCCGGGGACGAGCTGGCGGCACTGGACGCGGTGCCGGTGGAACGGCTGCGCGGGCAGCGCTGGATCAGCGTGCCGCCGGGCAACATCTGCCACGACTGGCTGGTCCGCACCCTGCGCGAGGCCGGCGAGGAACCGGACGTGCTCTACCAGGTCGGCGACTTCGAGACCCAGATCGCGCTGGTGGCGGCCGGGCTGGGGATGGCCGTGGTGCCCCGGCTCGGCCGGGGGCCGCTGCCGGCCGGCGTGGCGGCCCGGCCGGTCGCCTCGCAGCCGAGCCGGCGGGTGTTCGCGCTCTGGCGGGCCCAGGCCTCCCGGCGGCCGGCGATCACCGAGGCGCTGGCGGCGATGCGGGACTGCTGGGCGGCGATCGAGGGGGCCGCGGTCGAGGAAGCGGCGGTGGTCGAGGAAGCGGCGAAGGGCGAGGCGGCGGTCGGGGAGGCGCAGCGGCGGTGGCGGCGGGACCGGACCGGCGGGGTCAGCCGGCGAGACCGATGACCAGCCACATGAAGCCGACCCCGGCCACCGTGCACAGCAGGGTGCTGCGCGAGGGGTGCGGGCTGTGCGCCTCGGGGAGGATGTCGGAGGTCGCCAGGTAGAGCAGGAAGCCGGAGAAGAAGCCCAGGTAGAGGCCGAGCAGGTGCTCCGGGATGGTGAAGGCCAGGGTGATCGCGGCGCCGGAGACCGGGGCCAGCGCGTCGGCCGCGAGCAGGGTCAGCGCCCGGCGCCGGTTGTTCCCGTACAGCCGGGTGATCGTGTACGTGTTGAAGCCGTCGGCGAAGTCGTGGGCGACCACCGCGATGGCCACCACGGTGCCGACCGTGGTGCCGGCCTGGAAGGCGGCGCCGATCGCGAAGCCGTCCATCACGCTGTGCCCGACCAGGGCCAGCGCGGCGGTCATGCCGATGCCCTGGTGCCCGGAGCGGTGGGCGTGGCCGTGGTGGTGACCGCCGTGGGTGTGCTCGGCGTACTCGCCCTCGTGGCCGCGGTGGATGGCGACGGCGCGCTCGATCACGTGGATGGTCAGGAAGCCACCCGCGAACATCAGCAGCGCCTGGGGCACGCCGTGCACCTCGTCCGGCGCCTGGTGGATGGCCTCGGGCAGCAGGTCGAAGGCCACCACGCCGAGCATCAGGCCGGCGGCGAAACCGAGCACCAGGTGGCGGCGGTCGCCGGTGCGCTGGGCGACGAAGCCGCCGATCAGCGTCATCAGGAACGCTCCGGCGGCGACCAGGACGGCGGTCATCGGGCCGCCTCCGCCTGGGCGGGCGGTGGTGCCGGGTGCGCCGGCGTGGCCGGGTGCCCAGGAGTGGCGGGGTGCTCCGGGATCGCGGGGCCCGCCGGATGGCCGGTGCTGTCGTGTGGGCCGGTGCCGTCGTGTGGGCCGGTGCCGTCGTGTGGTCTGCCGAGCGTTCTGCCCATTCCTCTTCCCCTGGGGTCCGCCCGTGGCCGGGCCGACCGACGACCGTACCGGACAGCCGTTCGACGGTGATCGCCCGGGGGGGGTGCCGGGGGCTCGACCGGCTGCTCCGCACGGTCCCGCCGGCCCGGCCCCCTCAGCCTTGGTCCGGGCCCGGAGGGACGCCCGCCGGGTGGGCCGTCGGAGTGAAGTCCCGGTCGCACCGCGCCGCCCCGGTTTCGCGGGCATGCCGGTTACGGGGGCGATCCAGCTGCGTGGGCGATCAGGTGGCGTGGGCATCCCGGTGGCGGGGGGGACACGTTGTTGCGGGGACAGGGTGCCGCGGGCCCGGTCAGTGACCGGCGGCGAGCGGCAGGCCGAGGTGGGTGCGGGCGAGTTCGCGGACGCCGTCGCCGTCGATCAGGTGGATGTGCCGGTGGCCCTCCTCCGCGGTGAGGTCGAGGGCCTCCTCGGTGAAGCGGCCGCTGGTCAGGCGCAGGCCGCGTTCGGCGGACTCCTCGCGGACCGCCTCGGCCAGCGTCTCGATCTGCTCCACGCCGACCGACGCGGTGTCCCTGGAGGCCCAGACCACCCAGCGGCCGGGCAGCGCACTGCCGGGGGCGCCCTCACCGGTGGCGACCAGCCCGGCCGGGCCGCGCAGCCGTACGCTCCACTCGGCGAGCCCGCCCCGGGTGAGCAGGTCGCGCACCAGCTCGGCGAACTCGTTGGCGGACAGATCGGGCGCGGCGGGAACGGTGGCACCGGCCTGGGCGGCCGGCTGGACGACCGTCCGGGCGTACGGGTCCGGGGTGACGGCGGCGCCGAGCTGGCGCAGCCGGACCAGGGCCTCGTCCTGCTCGGCGTCGGCGTAGACCCCCTCGTCGTCGCGGTCCTCGTACGGGGTCTCCGGCGGCAGCAGCCGGGTCCGGGCCAGCGCGTCCCGGTCGGCGTCCACGCTGAGCAGGCAGAGCGGCTCGGCCGCACCCGGCTCGCGCAGCCAGCCGTTGAGGACGACCCCGGCGAGTATCTCGTCGGTGTCCACGGCGTCGGCGGCCTGCAGCGAGCGCAGGGCGAGCCGGGCGACCAGCCGCAGGTAGTCGGTGGCCCGGTCCGCGGGCGGACGGGGCACCGGGACGATGTCGCCGTCGGGGGCGAGCCGGTACCCGGTGAGCGAGGGCACCAGGTCCAGCGAGGGCAGGTCGAGGTCCAGCACGGCGGTGCGGGTGAGCGGCCGGAAGACCGCCCGGCAGGGGGCCGACAGGTCCTGGGTGGCGGTCTCGGCGGCGGCCAGCGCGCGCTCCAGCAGCGATTCCACAGCGGCCGGTTCGGCCAGCCGGTAGGCGCGCCGGCACTCCTCCAGGCTCTCGTTGTACTCGCGCACCGCCCGGGCCCGGGCCTCCTCGGCCGCCTCGTGGGCGCGCCGGGACTCGTCGGCGGCCGGGCTGCCCGCCTCGGCCCGGCGGGTGCGCCACTCGCGCAGCGCACGCTGGTGGGTGAGCCGGGCCTGGGCCAGTTCGCGCTGGTAGCCGGAGTCCAGCAACCGGCGGGAGGGGCCGCTCTCCGGGTCGGCGGCAGCCGGCTCGGCGGGGGCGAAGTCCTCCCAGCGGGGCTCGGACCCCTCCTCGACCCCCGGGCCGTCGGCCGGGTAGGGGCGGGGCTCGTAGTGGCGCAGCTGACTCTCGAAGTCCATGGCCGAGACCGGCAGCGCGGCCCGCCGCAGCAGGTCGGCCAGCCGGTCGTGCTCGGCCTGGACGGTGAGCGTGCGGTGGTGGGTGAGGGCGGCGGCCCGGGCGTGCGCCGCGATGGCCTCACCGGGGTCGGTGGAGTTCGGGTCGGCAGGGCTCGGGTCGACGGGGTTCGGCTGGTCGGGGTGCGGGTCGACGGGGTGCGGGTGCTCGGGGCGCGGGTCCGTGGCGTTCGAGTCGGGGCGGCCGGGCGTGGCCCGGCCGGCGGCGTCGTCCGGCTCCGGGCCCTGGTCGGCGCCGAGGTCGCGGAAGACCGAGGCGAGGAAGCCCGGTTGGGGGAACTGGACGGTGGCGGTGCCGTCGGACTGGCCGTCTGCTGAGTACTGCATCGGTCGTCGTTCCCCCATGCTCGTCCGGCGCCTGCCAGGGGCGGCCGGCCGGCCCGCGGCCCCGCCCCTGCCGGACATTGTCCACCGAACGGGCGCGGCGGTCAGCCAAGCCGGTCAGTTGGTCCGGGTGTTGGTGAGGTGCAGGCCGATGTAGCCGACATAGATCCGGCCACTGCCGGAGCAGTCGTCCAGATAGTGCAGCCGGGGTGCGGTCCGGCCGCCGCCGATCCGCAGGTGCGCGCCCATGAACGCGCGCCGGGAGGCGTCCACGCATTCCGGTACCGGCAGCATCCGTTCGCGTTTCCACTTGGTGTGGCTGAACACCGTCCGGGACTCGCCGCGCACCGCCTTGCGGGGCGGGAAGCGGTGGCAGCCGTCCGGGGTGTGCTCGCACCACTGCTTGAAGTCGCCGCCGGCCGTGCCGCGCACGGCCGCCTCCGCGTACTCCTGCAGGGCCGTCAGGCCGTCCCAGGCGAGCCGGGCCCAGCCGGCGCCGGCGCACTGGAGACCGTCCAGGGCGAGTGCGCTCTTCTGGTCGCCGGTGAAGGTCAGCAGCGGGAACTCGCCGATCCTGGCGAGGAGTTCGGTGAAGGTCTCGGGCTTGGCCGGGCACCCGGCGGACTGGGCGGCGCCGCGACGGCCGGTGGCGCCCGGACCGGTGCAGTGACGACTGGTCAGGGAGCCCCGGGCGCCGGTGCGGACGCGGACCTCGCGGGTCTCCCTGGTCTGTCCGCGGTCGCGGCGCTCCAGGCGGAGGGTGTGCCGGACCCGCTCCAGTTCGTCGGCCCTGGCCTGCTGCTCGGCACGGTCCTGCTGTTCCTCGCGGGCGAGCGCGGCCAGTTCGACGGCTGGATCGACGGCCGGGTCGACGGCCGGGTCGACGGCCGGGTCGAAGGGCCGGTTCCCGGTCGCCGCCGTGCCCGTGCCCGTTCCCGTGAGCGCGGTCCCGGCCCCGGTCGTCCGGTAGGCGGTCGGGCGCAGCTGCGGGGGCGGTACGCGCAGCACAGGGACGGCGGCCAGCGCCGGGGGCAGCGGCTGGTCGGCTGCGAGGCGGCGCGGCTCCCGGGCGAGCAGCCCGGCGGCGCGGCGGAGGTCCTGCTCTATTCGGCCCCGGGCGAGCACCGGGTGCCGGGCGCCGTCCTGCCGGGAGGCCGGGTCGACTTCGGGCAGGTAGGTGCGCACCGCGCCGCCGTACACGGTGTGGTACTCCAGCGCGACGTTGAACCCGGTGCGGGCCCCCGGGTCCAGCACGTAGGCGGTGGCGAGGCCGGGGAGCTGTCGGCAGAGCGGGCGGACCACCTCCCGGACCCACTGGTCCAGCGGGAGGTTCACCGGGACGCTGGCGACCACGGTGGGCAGCCGGCGCTCCGGGTCGCACAGCTCGTCGATCAGGTCGTCGACCTCGTCGGCCGTGACCACCCGGGGGGCGGGATGGACGGCGGCCGGGCCGTCGGCGGCGTCCAGCAGCGGAAGCAGCGTGCGGGCCAGCTCGGGGACCGGCACCCGGCAGGGGGTGCGCACACCGCTGCCGGTGTGGTGGGTCTCGGCCTCCAGCCGGAACCAGGTGGGGCCTCCGGCTCCGGTGGCCACGGTGAGGGTGAGCTGTCGGGTGCCGTGGGGGGCCGGGGTGCGCAGGCGGCGGCGGTCGTAGCGGCCGGCACCCGGGCCGCCGCGCAGCGGCCCGCGGTCGCGGTCCAGCAGGACGCGCTCGCCCAGGCGCAGTCGCTCGGCGGCGGGGAGCGCTCCCGCTGCGGCGTCGGGGGTGGGCGGGGGCTCCTCGCAGCCCTCCTGCTTCAGCCAGGAGGCGAGCTGCTCATCGGCCAGGGCGACGGCCTCGGCGTGCGGGAGGGCGGTGGTGACGGTCATCCGGTAGGGCGTCGCGGGGCCGCGGGCGCCGGGTAGGTCGGCACCGGCGGACGACGGCGAGCGGTCTGAGGTCATGCGCATACCTCCGTGGTGCGGGGTGGGGTCTGGTGTCCTCCATCGATGGTTTCGTCCGGTTCTGCCGGATCCTTGCCCAGGAAACGCCACGGCCCGGAGCGGAAGTTCCAACTCCGGGCCACGACACTACGTTCGGGTGAATCTGTTCAAGCCGTCGTCCGCGTGGCGCTACGACTCGGCTACGGGAGGCGACCCGGCGGACCGGGCCTCAGACCGGCACCTCGACATAGGTGCGCCCGGCCGGCACCGCCACCGCCGTGCCGCCGGTCGCCTCCGCCAGCCAGGTGTGGAACCCGGCCACCTCCGGCTCCGGCACGCCCACCTCGATCCGCACCCCGGCCGCCTCGTAGGCGAGGTCGCTCACCGCGTACCCGGCGGCCCGCAGGTCGTTCTCCACCCGCCCGGCGCGCACGTGGTCCGCCGTCACCGCGAGCAGCGCGACCGGTCGCCGCTCCAGCAGGCCGACCTCGTCGACCGCCTCCGACACCGCGTTCCCGTAGGCCCGCACCAGACCGCCGGCACCGAGCTTGATCCCGCCGAAGTACCTGGTCACCACGGCGACGGTGTCGGTCAGGCCGCGTCGGCGCAGCACCTCCAGCATCGGCACCCCGGCCGTGCCGCCGGGCTCGCCGTCGTCGCTGGAGCGCTCGCGGCGCTGGTCGTCGCCGACCACGAAGGCGGTGCAGTTGTGCCGGGCGTCCCAGTACTGCTTGCGGATGCCGGCGATGAAGGCCTGCGCCTCGTCCTCGTCGGAGACCCGGGCCAGGTGGCAGATGAAGCGGGACTTCTTGATCTCGGTCTCGTGGCTGCCGGCCCGCCGGATGGTGAGGTACGGCCTGGCGGTCGGTTCCGGCGTGGCGGACATGGCGCGGTGGTTCTCCCGGGAACGGCGACGGCTGGCGGCGCGCGCCCCGGGATCCGGGGCGGCACCGCCAGCCTAGTTGGCGCACGGCCGTGGGCCGCTGGGGGCCGCGGCCGCCGGATCGGGCCGGAACGGGACGGGCGGGGGTCGGGGCCCGTGGCCGGGGTCGGCGGTGGGGGTCCGCGGCCGGAGATCAGCGGCCGGCGAGCACGTCCAGTCGGGCGCGGTCCAGGCCCGTCAGCGCGGTGACCTCGGCCGGGTCGACGGCGTCGCAGTCCAGGCCGCGCAGCAGGTAGCCGCTGAGCGCCCGGGCGGTGGCCGGCTCGTCCATGACGTCGCCGCCCGCCTTGGCGACGTATGCGGCCAGCCGGGCGGCGGCCGCCGCCAGGCCCTCGCGGTAGAAGGAGTACACCGCGACGTAGCGGGTCGGCAGGTGCGCCGGGTGCATGTCCCAGCCCTGGTAGTAGGCGCGGGCCAGGGAGCGGCGGACCAGGTCGTGGTGGAGCTTCCAGGCGGCGTGCACCTGCTCGGTGGAGCCGGTGGGGATCACGTTGGTCGAACCGTCGGAGAGCCGGACCCCGGTGCCGGCCGCGGCCACCTGCATGACCGCCTTGGCATGGTCGGCGACCGGGTGGTCCATGCTCTGGTGGGCCGCGCTGACGCCGCAGGAGGCGCTGTAGTCGAAGGTGCCGTAGTGCAGGCCGGTGGCGCGGCCCTCGGCGGCCTCGATCATGAGGGCGACGGTGGCCCGGCCGTCCGGGCCGAGGATCGCCTGGGTGGTCTCGATCTGGATCTCGAAGCCGATCCGCCCGGCGGGCAGCCCGGCCCGGCGCTCGAAGTCCTCCAGCAGCCGGACCAGCGCGGTGACCTGCTCGGCGTAGGTGACCTTGGGGAGGGTCAGTACCAGGCCCTCGGGCAGGCCGCCGTTCGCCAGCAGGGTGGCGAGGAACAGCTCCAGGGTGCGGATGCCGCGGGCGCGGACGGGCGCCTCCATGCACTTGATCCGGATGCCGACGTAGGGCGGCGCACTGCCCTCGGCCACCGCGGCGGCGACCAGTTCGGCGGCGCGGACGGCGGCGGCGTCCTCCTCGGCGTCGGGGCGGGGGCCGTAGCCGTCCTCGAAGTCGATCCGCAGGTCCTCGATCGGCTCGCGCTCCAGCTTGGCGCGTACCCGGGCGTGCACGTCGGCGAGCAGTTCGTCCTCGGCGACGCCGAGTGCGCGGGCCAGCTCGGCGGGGGTGCCGGCGTGGGTGTCGAAGGCCTCCAGGGCCTGGCGGCCCCATTCCCGTACGGTGTCGGCACCGAAGGCGTCGGCGGGGACGTAGACGGTGTGCACCGGCTGCCGGGTGCCGGAGTCGCCCGGGTAGCGGCGCGCCAGGTCGGCGTCCACCGGGGCGAGCAGCGCCTCCACGGCGTCGCGGGCGGCGGCGGAGAAGGAGGCCCCGCCCGTCGGTCCGGTTCCGTCGACCTCGACCTGCGACATCCGCACTCCTCCATGCCGAACCAGCACTTCAACAATTTGTTGAGGCGAAGGTAGCTTCGGTGGGGTCGGGCGTCAATGGCCGACCGAGCGGTGGACGCGGGTGTCGGACGCGGGGGGGGCGGGGCGGGCTCAGTCCCTTCCGGCGGCGGCGTACCGGTCGCGCAGCTGCGGGTAGAGCTCGGCGACCTCCTTGGGGTGGACCGAGCCGTCCGCCCCCTTGCCGGTGATGCCGTACTCGGCGGTCAGCCAGGCCGCGAGGCGCGGCGGGTCGGGCTGGTGGCCGTGGTTATCGATGTAGGAGACCAGGGCGTCGTAGGCGATGTCCTGGTCGAGCGGCACCGCCTCCGGGTGCGGTTCGGACTGCGCGGCTTGGGCGGGCTCCTCGGCCGGAGCGGGCTGCTCGGGCTGGGCGTGGTGCTCGCCCTGGGGGGCCGACTGACGGTGCTGCGGCTCCACGGTCGACTCGGCCTGCGGCTGCGGGGCGGCCGGGTGCTGGGACTGCGGCCGCGGCGCGGGGGCCGGATGGGCGGAGGCGGACGTCGGGGCCGGGTGAGCGGGCACGGGGGCGGACGCGGCTGCAGGGGCGGGCTCATCGGCGGCCGGGCGCGGCGGCTTGAACCACGGCGAGGCCTGGCCGGGCACCCGACCGCCCGGGGCGGGGTCGGCCGAGTGGCCGGTGGTGCGGACCGGGCGTTCGGTCCAGACGTTCAGCTCCTCGCCACGCGGCTGCGGGGCGCTGTCCGTCGCCTCTTCCGGCTCATGGGCGACGCGCAGCCGGACGGCGTGCAGCTTCGCCAGCATCGGCGCGGCGACCTCGGGCGACAGCGGCGCGGCGGCCGCGGGAGCGGGGGCCTGGGACTGGTCCTGGCCTGGCTGTACGGCCTGGGCCGACTCGGGCTGGGGCTGAGGCTGGGGCTGAGGAATCTGCAGGATCTGCTGGACCTGCGGCTGGTGAGGCTGTCCGGGCTGAGGCTGTCCGGGCTGGAGCCGCTGGGCCGCCTGCGGCCGGGTTCCGGTGGGAGCCGCGGCCTGGTCGCCGACGGCCGGCACCACCGGGGCGATGGCAGCTGCGGCCCGGTGCTGCTCCACCGGGGTTTCCAGCTCCTGGGGCACCTGCTCCGCCAGGGCCTCCTTGGCCTCGCGCTCGCGGGTCTCCTCGTCCAGCCGGTCGAGCAGCGACGGGTCCAGGGGAACGCCGAACTTGGCGAGCTTGAGCGGCAGCAGCGCCTGGATGGGAGCCGAGCGACGCCAGCCCCGGCCGTAGCGGAACCGCAGCTGGGCCCGGTAGACCAACCGGTTCTGCTCCAGCCGGATGACCTCGTCGTAGGAGCGGAGCTCCCAGAGCTTCATCCGCCGCCAGAGCCGGAAGGTCGGCACCGGGGAGAGCAGCCAACGCATCACCCGGACCGATTCCATGTGGCGATCCGCGGTGATCGCCGCGATCCGGCCGACCGCGTGCCGGGACGCCTCGACCACGACGACGAACAGCACCGGGATGACGGCGTGCATCCCCATGCCGAGCGGATCGCCCCAGGAGGCAGCCGCGTTGAAGGCGATGGTGGCGACGGTCAGCAGCCACGCGGTCTGACGCAGCATCGGGAAGGGGATCCGCAGCCAGGTCAGCACCAGGTCGAGGGCGAGGAGCACGACGATGCCCGCGTCGACGCCGATCGGGAAGGCGTAGGAGAAGGCACCGAAACCTTTCTCCATGGCCAGCTCGCGCACCGCGTTGTACGAGCCCGCGAAGCCGATGCCCGAGATGATGCAGGCGCCGGCCGCGACCAGGCCGAGCAGGCCGCGATGAGCCTTGGTGAGCGTTGGGCGTGCCATTACGTCTATCAACCCCTGGATGTCGGCTGCTGCCGTACGGGCCTCGGCTGCCGGTTCCCGTCAGTCGGGCCGCCGGACGGCTGAGCAACCTCCGGGCTCGGCCCACCGGAGTTTACTCGTACGCCCGTTCCGGCTTTCCCGCAGCCTGGAGGGTCGCCGTTCGGGCCACCCTCGCGCGTCCGGGCCGGTCGGGCCGTCAGCCGCTCTGTCCCGCCGTTCCGTTGAGGTAGGCCAGGACGGCCATCACCCGACGGTTGGCGTCCTCGTCGGGGGCGAGTTCGAGCTTGCTGAAGATGTTGGCGATGTGTTTGGCCACGGCGCCGTCGCTCACGGACAGGCGGGCGGCGATCGCCGAGTTGGAACAGCCCTCGGCCATCAGCTCCAGCACCTCGCGCTCGCGCGGGGACAGCCCGAGCAGCGGGCCGGGCCGGCGCGAGGTGGTCTGCATCAACTGGGCGATCACGTCCGGGTCCATCGCCGTCCCGCCCGCGGCCACCCGACGGACCGCGTCGATGAACTGCCCCGCGTTGAACACCCGGTCCTTCAGCAGGTAGCCGACCCCGCCCGTGCCGTCGGCCAGCAACTCCCGTGCGTACAGCTGCTGGACGTGCTGGGAGAGCACCAGCACCGGCAGGCCCCGGATCTCCCGGCGCGCCTTGAGCGCGGCCTGGAGACCCTCGTCGGTGAGCGTCGGGGGCAGCCGGACGTCCACCACCGCCACGTCCGGGCGATGGGTCAGCAGCGCCTCCAACAGCTCGGGGCCGGTCTCCACCGCGGCGGCGATGGTGAAGCCGTGCGCTTCCAGCAGACGGATCAGACCTTCGCGGAGGAGGTAGAGGTCCTCGGCGAGGACAACTCGCACGGCAACTCCAAGGTGATGGTGGTGGGACCGCCCGACGTGCTGTCGATGGCGAGGACACCGTCGAAGGTACCCAATCGGCGCTCGATCCCGCGCAGGCCCGTGCCCCGCGACGGATCCGCCACGCCTACACCGTCGTCCGTCACCGTGATCCGCAGGAACCCCGCCCGGTACAGGATGTCCACCCACACCTGCTCCGCCCCCGAGTGCTTGGCCGCGTTGGCCAGCAGCTCGCTGATGCTGAAGTAGGCGGCCGCCTCGACCGGGGCCGGCAGCCGGTCGGGCAGGCTCACGAAGACCTCGGTCGGCAGCGCGCTGTCCAGCGCCAACGCCCGCACGGCGTCGCCGAGTCCGCGCTCGGCGAGCACCGGCGGGTGGATGCCGCGGACCAGGTCCCGCAGCTCCTGCAGCGCCCGGGCGGAGGACTGCCGCGCCTCGGAGAGCAGTTCCCGCGCCGCCTCCTGGTCGGTCTCCATCAGGTGCTCGATGGTGCCCAGGGTCATCCCGATCGCCACCAGCCGCGCCTGGGCGCCGTCGTGGAGATCGCGCTCGATCCGCCGCAGTTCGGCCGCCTGGCTGCCCACCGCGTCCGCCCGGGTCTCGGTCAGCTCGGCCACCCGCCTGGTCAGCTGGGCGTGCGTCGCCCGGCCGTCCTGGTCCAGCACCCTGCGGGCGACCTCCGCGTACCCGCGCACCGCGTACGGGGCGAGGAGCATCCCGGCGAGGACCATGCCGATTCCGACCAGCAGGCTCAGCGCCATGGACGTCATGCGAGGACTCATCGGGCCGAACGCGCTCGTCGGCACCGGGCCCGACAGGGCGAGGGCCGTCCCCAGCACGAGCAGCACACCCACGGCGCCGCCCAGGGCCACGACCAGGACGGGATTCACCGCCAGCCAGAGCAGTTCCGCGCGGGTGGTCCGGTCCCGCAGGCCCCAGTGCACCAGCTGCGCGTACCTCGCGACCGTCCGCGAGCGGTGGTAGGAGTACCCCGTCCACCAGTGCCCTCGCTCGTCCGACTCCAGCTTCGGCAGCGGACTGTAGACCGCCGGTAGGCGTATGCCGTACCAGCGCTGCAGGAACCCGCGGGTACGGTCCGCAGTACGGCGGACGCACAGGGCGGCCACCGTGGAACCCACGACCGCCGCGACCGCGAGGGCCACCAAGGACGACGCGTAGTAGTACTCCAGGAACTGGGACGTCACCGCCCCCGAGAAGATCGCGGCCGCCACCGGCAGCACGAACCCCGGTACCGCGCCCAGCACCGCCTGCGCCAGCCGGGCCAACCCCTGACCGCCGGCCTGGAGGGCCTCCCGCATCTGCGCACGCACGGACGTGCCGCTCGTACGAGTCTCTGTGGTCACGCAAGCTCCCGATGCCGGTACCGATCGTCCTTCATCAGTGTTCACGAGCGACCCGCTCCGGACACTGGCCATGGCACCCCAATTACGGGGTGGACCTAGCACCACCTGTCGGTGGCAGGAGCAACACCTGGCCGTTCGGACGGTCCGGAAATGCGAAAAGCCCCTGATCCGATGGATCAGGGGCTTTTCTGAATGATTGTTCGGCGGCGTCCTACTCTCCCACAGGGTCCCCCCTGCAGTACCATCGGCGCTGTGAGGCTTAGCTTC
>NZ_JBVJLM010000030.1:0-73971 GCF_055584725.1 Kitasatospora sp. NPDC101108 | reverse complement strand
GCGCGTGGTCGTTTGATGCAGGGCGCGCGGTCGGGCGGCGCGATGGTGGCCGTGGAGGCGGGTGAGGCGGAGGTTCGCGAGTCGCTGGCCGCTTTCGCGGGCCGGGTGGATGTGGCGGCGGTGAACGGGCCGCGTGCGGTGGTGGTGTCCGGTGACGAGGACACGGTGCTGGAGGTGGCCGCTGGTTGGGCTGCCCGTGGTGTCCGTACGAGGCGTCTGACGGTCAGCCATGCGTTCCATTCGCCGCATATGGAGGGTTTCCTCGAGGAGTTCGAGCAGGTCGTCGCGGGGCTGGAGTTCGGCGAGCCGGTGATTCCGCTGGTGTCGACGTTGACCGGTGGTCTGGTCGGTGCGGGCGAGTTGGCGGATGCGGGGTACTGGCCGCGTCAGGTGCGTGGGACGGTGCGTTTCGCGGACGCGGTGGAGACCTTGAGCGGTCTTGGGGTCGGTGCGTTTCTCGAGCTGGGTCCTGATGGTGTGCTGCTGGCGATGGCCGAGCAGACGCTGGCGGGGTCGGGTGTGGAGGGTGTGCTGGCGCCGGCGTTGCGGCGTGGGCAGGGTGAGTCGCGTTCGTTGCTGGGGATGCTGGCGGCGGCGTATGCGTGCGGTGTGGGTGTGGACTGGTCGGTGCTGTTCCCGGCCGGGTGTTTGGTGGATCTGCCGGGGTATGCGTTCCAGCGCAGTCGTTACTGGCTGGAGGCGCCGGCTGGTGGGGCGGGTGCTTCGGCGCTCGGTCTGCAGGATTCCGGGCATCCGCTGTTGGGGGCGGTCGCGGGTCTGGCTGATGGTGGTGTCCTGTTCAGTGGACGCCTGTCCCGGCACACCCACCCCTGGCTCACCGACCATGCCGTGGAGGACCATGTCGTCGTCCCGGGCGCCGGACTGGTGGAAATGGTGTCCGAGGCCGCGGCCCGGGTCGACGCCGGGAGGGTGGTGGAGCTGACGCTCGAGGCGCCGATGCTGCTGCCCGCCGTCGGCGGTGTGCGGATCCAGGTCGCCGTGGACGCGGCGGACGAGGCCGGACGCCGTCAGGTGCGGGTCTTCTGCCAGCCGGAGGAGGCCGACCCCGCTGACCCGGACGGCTGGACCAGGAGTGCCTTCGGATGGCTCGGCGCCGACGGCATCACGCCGTCCGTCTCCGACCTCGGGCAGTGGCCGCCGGCCGGCGCCGAAGCCGTCGACCTGGCGGACTTCTACCCCGCGCTCGCCGAGGCCGGCTACCGGTACGGTCCTGCGTTCCAAGGCATCCAGGGACTCTGGCGCCTCGGTGAGGACTGGTACGCCGACGTGGTCCTGCCCGAGCCGCAGCAGGCGGACGCCGCGAAGTACGGTGTCCACCCGGCGCTGCTCGACGCGGCGCTGCACCCACTGGCCCACCATGCCGCGAGCTCCGGGCAGGGCCTCCAGCTCCCCTTCTCCTGGAGCGACGTGGCGGTCCACGCCACCGGTGCCGGCCGCCTGCGGGTGCACTGGCACGGCGACAGCAGGATGACGGCGACCGACGGCGAAGGCCGTCCGGTGGTCGAGATCGGCTCGCTGGAACTCCGACCGCTCGCCAGTGGATCGCTGGCTCCCGCCGGCGCCCCGGCCGACGGTGAACTGCTCCAGGTGGACTGGGCGCCCTCCGCGGCCCCCGGTGAGGTGCCCGCGCGGGGCGGAACGTGGGCTCTCGTGGGCTCCGACCCGTTCGGCATCGCGGACGCCGCCCGCTCCGCGGGTGCGGTCGAACCGCTGGTCGCCGTGGACCTGGCCGCGGTGAAGGGAGTTCCCGCGCCGCGCCGTGTCGTGCTCCCGGTGGGGAGCGCGGAGGGCGAGAGCGTGCCCGGTGCCGCCCATCGTCTCGCCGGCGACGTGCTTGAGACGATCCAGGCGTGGCTGGCCGAGGACCGCTTCGACGGCGCACAGCTGGTCGTCGTGACGCGTGGTGCGGTCGGCAGCGGGCCGGGCGACGTGCCCGCCGATGTGGCGGCCGCGGCGGTATGGGGCCTGGTGCGGACCGCGCAGAGCGAGCACCCCGGCCGTTTCCTCTTGGTCGACCTCGACCCCGCCGCGGACGCCGACGCCGCCGCGCTCTTCTCGGAGGAGCCGCAACTCCTCGTGCGTGGTGGGCGGATGCTCGCGCCGCGGATCACCGCGGGGGCCGGGTCCGGCTCCGGCGGCGCCGCGACGTTCGATCCGGACGGAACGGTGCTGATCACCGGCGGCTCCGGAGCCCTGGGCGTGCTGATGGCTCGCCACCTCGTGCAGGCACACGGGGTGCGGCATCTGCTGCTACTCTCGCGGCGCGGCGGGGATGCCCCCGGTGCGGCCGAACTGGCGCTGGAGCTTGCCGAGTTCGAGGCCGAGGTCCGCTTCGCCGGGTGTGACGCGGCCGACCCGGCGGCGCTGGCCGCCGTGCTGGCGGCCATCCCGGCCGAGCACCCGCTGACGGCGGTGGTGCACTCCGCCGGCGTGCTCGACGACGGGCTCGTGGAGTCGCAGACTCCCGACCGGTTCTCGGGAGTGCTGCGTCCGAAGGTGGACGCGGCGTGGAACCTGCACGAGCAGACCAAGGACCTGCCGCTGTCGGCGTTCGTCGTCTTCTCGTCCATCTCGGGCGTGATCGGCAATGCGGGGCAGAGCAACTACGCCTCGGCGAACACCTTCCTGGACACCCTCGCCGCCCACCGGCGCGGCCAGGGGCTGGCCGCCAACTCGCTCGCCTGGGGTCTGTGGGACCAGGCGGGCACGATGACCGGCCGGTTGGACGACGCGGACCGCGCACGTCTGGCCCGCTCCGGCATCAAGGCCCTTCCCGTGGACCGCGGTCTGGCGCTGTTCGACGAGGCGCTGGAGAGCGACCGGCCGCTGCTGGTCGCCGCGGCCCTGGACCGGGTCGCGCTGCGGACCGGCCCCGAGGAGGCGCTTCCGGTGCTCCTGCGCACCCTGATCCCGCGCCGCCGGCGCACGGCGGCCGGCGACCGGTCGGCCGAGGTCAACCAGGTTGCGGGCACGGTCAGCTGGGCGCAGCACGTCGGCGGGATGAGCCCGGAGGACCGCGAGCGTACGGTCGTCGACGTCGTGCGTGCGAGCGTTGCCGTGGTCCTCGGTTACTCCACGCCGCAGGCCGTCCAGCCGGACCGGTCCTTCAAGGACCTCGGCGTCGACTCCCTGACCGCCGTGGAACTGCGCAACCGCCTCACCACAGCCACCGGGCTCCGGCTGTCCGCCGGGCTGGTCTTCGACCACCCCACCCCGCAGGCCATCGCCGACTACCTCGCCGGCCAGCTGGCGCCGGAGGAGAAGCCGGTCGACGCCCAGATGATCGCCGCTGAGTTCGACCGCGTGATGTCCGAGTTCGAGAACGCCTCGTTCGAAGAGGAAGACCGGGCCTGGCTGTCGAGGCGGGTCCAGGAAATGCTGACGCGGATCAGCGCCGTGACGGGCGTCGACGCCCTGTCCTCGGGTACGGGCGTCGGCCTCTCCGACGCCGCGTCGGACGAGGAGATCTTCGCCTTCATCGACAACGAACTCTGAGTTCGCAGGGCCCACGCCACCGCATTCGCCGCCAGTTACCCCGAAAGGCACGCACCGCTCATGGCTAACGAAGACAAGGTCCGCGAATACCTGAGGCGCGTGACCAACGAACTGGCAGACAGCCGCAAGCGTCTTCGGGACATCGAATTCAAGGAACACGAGCCGATCGCGGTGGTGGGCATGGCCTGCCGCTACCCCGGTGGGGTGGCAAGCGCCCAGGACCTCTGGGACCTGGTGGCCGGCGGAGTGGACGCGGTGGGCGAGTTCCCGTCCGACCGCGGCTGGGACGTGGAGAAGCTCTACAACCCGGACCCCGAGGTGACCGGAACCTCCTACACCCGGCAGGGCGGGTTCCTACACGAGGCTGCCGAGTTCGACGCGGAGTTCTTCGGCCTCAGCCCGCGCGAGGCGCTGGCGGTCGACCCGCAGCAGCGCCTGCTGCTGGAGACGGCCTGGGAGGTGTTCGAGAGCGCGGGCATCGACCCCGCGTCACTGCGCGGCTCGCGCACCGGCGTCTTCGCGGGCGTCATGTACTCGGACTACGGCACGCGCATTCGCCAGGCGCCGGGTGAACTCGAGGGGTATCTCGTCGCGGGCAGCACGACCAGCATCGCGTCGGGTCGGCTGGCGTATTCGTTCGGTCTGGAGGGGCCGGCGCTGACGGTGGACACGGCGTGTTCGTCGTCGTTGGTGGCGTTGCACCTGGCGGTGCAGTCGCTTCGGCGTGGTGAGTGCGAGATGGCGCTGGCCGGCGGTGTCACCGTGATGGCGCGGCCGAACACCTTCGTGGAGTTCTCGCGTCAGCGGGGTCTGTCCGCGGACGGGCGTTGTAAGGCGTTCGCGGCGTCGGCGGACGGGACGGGCTGGGCCGAGGGTGTCGGTCTGCTGCTGGTGGAGCGGTTGTCGGAGGCGAGGCGCCTCGGTCACCGTGTTCTGGCGGTGGTGCGTGGTACGGCGGTGAATCAGGACGGTGCGTCGAACGGTCTGACGGCGCCGAACGGTCCGGCGCAGGAGCGGGTGATCAGGAGTGCGCTGGCCGATGCGGGTCTGGCGGCCGGCGAGGTGGACGTGGTCGAGGCCCACGGTACGGGCACGAGGCTCGGTGACCCGATCGAGGCGCAGGCGCTGCTGGCCACCTACGGTCGGAACCGTGAGCAGGACCGGCCGTTGTGGCTGGGCTCGCTGAAGTCGAACATCGGTCACAGCCAGGCTGCTGCCGGTGTTGGCGGGATCATCAAGATGGTCCAGTCGATGCGCCACGGTGTGCTGCCGAAGACGCTGCATGTGGACGAGCCGACCCCGCACGTGGAGTGGGAGTCGGGGGCGGTCCGGCTGCTGACCGAGGCGATGCCGTGGCAGAGCGAGGGCCGTCCGCGCCGTGCGGCGGTGTCGTCCTTCGGCATCAGCGGCACCAACGCGCACGTGATCCTCGAAGAGGCGCCCGCCGTGGCGGAGTTGGACACGGTGGCGGAGCCCACGGCACCCGAGGACACCCGGACCGTGACGGCCCCGGGCGTGGTCCCGTGGGTCCTGTCCGCCCGTACCCCGGAGGCCCTGCGCGGCCAGGCCGAGCGGCTGCGCGAGTACATGGCGGCCACCGCTCCCGGGCAGGCCGGCCTCGCGGACATCGGCCTCTCGCTGGCCACGACCCGCGCCGTCTTCGAGCATCGCGCCGTGGTCGTCGCTGCGGACTCCGACTCCTTCCAGCGCGCGCTGGAGGACCTGGCCTCGGGCCGGACGACGGCCGGCCCGCAGGCGGAGAGCGTGGTCGGGGCGGCCCCGAGCCCGGCCCGGCCCGTCTTCGTCTTCCCCGGGCAGGGTTCCCAGTGGGACGGCATGGCCGTCGAACTCCTGGACACCTCACCGGTGTTCAGGGAGCGCATCACGGCCTGCGCGGAGGCGCTCGCCCCCTACACCGACTGGTCGCTGCTCGACGTGCTGCGCGGTGTGCCCGGCGCCCCGGGCTTCGACCGGGTCGACGTCGTCCAGCCCGCGCTGTGGGCGGTCATGGTGTCGCTGGCCGCCGTCTGGGAGTCGTGCGGGATCAAGCCGGCTGCCGTGATCGGCCACTCCCAGGGCGAGATCGCGGCGGCCGTCGTTGCCGGTGCGCTGTCCCTGGAGGACGCCGCCAAGGTCGTCGCGTTGCGATCGCAGGCACTCAAGGTCCTCGCCGGCAAGGGCGGCATGGTGTCCGTGCCGCTCCCGGCGGAGGAGGTGCGGGAACGCCTGCTCGTCCGCTGGGACGACCGGATCACCGTCGCCGCCGTCAACGGACCCGAGTCGACCGTCGTCTCGGGCGACACCGACGCCCTCGACCAGCTCATGGCCGTCTGCGGGACCGAGGGAATCGATGCCCGCCGGATCTCGGTCGACTACGCCTCGCACTCGGCGCACGTCGAGGAGATCCACCACCGGCTGCTCGAGCTGCTCGACGGCATCGCCCCGCGGCACGGTGATGTCGCCTTCTACTCGACCCTGACCGGTGCCCGGCTGGAGAGCACCGCCGTACTCGACGCCGAGTACTGGTACCAGAACCTGCGCCACACCGTGCGGTTCGAGGAAGCGGTGCGCGCCCTGATCGACCAGGGCCACGAGCTGTTCATCGAGTCCAGCGCGCACCCCGTCCTCACGTTCGGGGTACAGGAGACGCTGGCGGCCGCCGGCCGCGACGGAACGGCGATCGGATCGCTGCGGCGTGGTCGCGGCGGTTGGCAGCGCTTCCTCACCTCCGTGGCCGACGCCCATGTGCGGGGCGCGGCGGTGGACTGGCCGGCCGTCCTCCCGGCCGCCGACGTCGTGGACCTGCCCTCCTACGCCTTCCAGCACCAGCACTTCTGGCTGGACGCGCCGTCGGGCGCCGGCGACGTGATCGGTCTCGGGCTCCAGGACGGCGGACATCCCCTCCTCGGCGCGGTCACCGGACTCGGCGACGGCGACGGCTGGCTCTTCACCGGGCGCCTCGCGCTGAGCGACCACCCGTGGCTCGCCGATCACGGCGTCGAGGACCGGGTCCTGATGCCGGGAGCGGGACTGGTCGAGATGGTGGCCGAGGCGGGCGTCCGCATCGGCGCGGGGAAGGTCGAGGAGCTGACGCTCCAGGCGCCGGTCCTGCTGCCGGCGGCCGGCGGCCTGCGGCTCCAGGTCGCCGTGGACACGGCGGACGAGGCCGGGCGTCACCAGGTGCGGATCTTCTCCCAGGTCGAGGATACGGATGCGGCCGACCCCGAGGGCTGGACCATCCATGCGGTCGGTTGGCTAGGGTCCGCAGACGACCTCGCCGAACCCGGGACGGAACTTCTCGCGTGGCCGCCGATCGGTGCCGAGCCGGTCCGGCTCGACGGCTTCTACCCGGCTCTGGCCGATGCCGGCTACACGTACGGTTCCACCTTCCAGGGTGTCCAGGCCCTGTGGCGGCTCGACGACGAGTTCTACGCCGAGGTTGCCCTCCCCGAGGCGCTGCACGCGCAGGCGGAGCGTTTCGGTGTCCACCCGGCGCTGCTCGACGCGGCGCTGCACCCGCTGGCGTACGACGCGGTGGTCTCCGGCCGGGGCCTGCAGCTGCCGTTCGCCTGGAGCGACGTGGCGATCCACGCCGCGGGCGCGACCCGACTGCGGGTGCGCTGGCACGGCGACGGCAGGATGACGGCGGCCGACAGCGAAGGCCGCCCGGTGATCGAGGTCGGCTCGCTCGAGCTGCGTCCGTTCGCCGCCGGGTCGGCACCGGCCGCGGGCGCCGCCGACGGCGGGCTGCTGCAGCTGGACTGGGTGCCGGTGTCGCCGGTCGCCGATGCGCCGGGGTCCGTCGTCATGACGGCGGATCCGGCGTCGCTGGGTGAGGTGCCCGGTTGCGTGGTGGTCCCGGTGGGCTCCGCCGAGGGCGAGAGCGTTCCCGCGGCTGCGCACCGGCTGACCGGCGAGGTGCTGGGCCTGCTGCAGGACTGGCTGGCCGGGGAACGGTTCGCCGACTCCCGGCTGGTCGTGGTCACCCGCGGTGCGGTCGGCAGCGGGCCGGGCGACGTGCCCGCCGATGTGGCGGCCGCGGCGGTGTGGGGCCTGGTGCGGACGGCGCAGTCCGAGCACCCCGACTGCTTCGTCCTGGTCGACCTCGACCCGGCCGATCCGGGCTTCGGCGCCGACGACCTCGACGCCGGCGTCCTGTTCGGCGGTGAGCCGCAGGCCGTCGTGCGCGGGGGACAGGTGCTCGCACCGCGCATGGTCCCGGCGACGACATCCCCCCAGGTGGGCGCGGGATTCGAGGCCGAGGGCACCGTGCTGATCACCGGTGGTTCGGGAATGCTCGGCGTCCTGCTGGCCCGCCACCTTGTGCGCGACCACGGCGTACGGCACCTGCTGCTCCTCTCCCGGCGCGGCGAGGCGGCCCTCGGTGCCCGTGAACTCGCGGCGGAGCTGGGGGAGCTCGGCGCCGTCGTGCGGTTCGCCGGCTGTGACGCGGCCGATCCGGCCGCGTTGGCCGCCGTGCTGGCGGCCGTTCCGGCGGAGCATCCGCTGACGGCGGTGGTGCACTCCGCCGGCGTCCTCGACGACGGACTCCTGGAGTCCCAGACCACCGACCGGCTGGCCTCGGTGCTGCGTCCGAAGGTGGACGCCGCCTGGAACCTGCACGAGCAGACCAAGGACCTGCCGCTGTCGGCGTTCATCGTCTTCTCGTCCCTCGCGGGCATCATCGGGAACTCCGGCCAGAGCACCTATGCGGCGGCCAACACCTTCCTGGACGTCCTCGCCGCCCACCGGCGCGCAGCGGGCCTGCCCGCCCAGTCCCTCGCCTGGGGGCTCTGGGACGGGGCCAGCGAGATGACCGGCCAGTTGGATGACGCCGACCGGGCCCGGCTCGCCCGGTCCGGGATCAAGGCGCTGTCCGCGTCGAACGGCCTGGCGCTCTTCGACGCCGCGCTGGGCACGGTCCAGCCGCAGTTGGTCGCGGCTGCCCTGGACCGCGCGGCGCTGCGGACCAGCGCGCCGGAGACCCTGCCGGCCCTTCTCCGGACCCTCGCCCCGCGCCGCCGCCGGCGCACCAGCGCGGCGGTCAACCAGGCGGCCGGCAGCACGAGTTGGGTGAACGCCACGGCCGCGCTCGGCGACCGCGAGCGTGAGCGCACGGTCCTGGACCTCGTCCGCGCGACCGTGGCGGCGGTCCTCGGCCATGCGACGCCGCAGGCCGTCCAGCCCGCCCGGGCCTTCAAGGACCTCGGCTTCGACTCCCTGACCGCCGTCGAACTGCGCAACCGCCTCACCGCCGAGACTGGGCTGCGGCTGCCCGCGTCCCTCGTCTTCGACTACCCGACCCCCCAGGCGATCACCGGCCACCTGCTGAGCGAGCTGCCCGGAGCCAGGGCCGCCGAGGCGACGCCGCCCGTCGTGGCGGCGACCGGCACCGACGCCAACGAGCCGATCGCGGTGGTCGGCATCGGGTGCCGCTTCCCCGGCGGGGTGACCAATCCGCAGGAGCTGTGGGACCTGGTGGCCGGCGGAGTGGACGCGGTCGGCGAGTTCCCCTCCGACCGCGGCTGGGACCTGGAGAAGATCTACAACCCGGACCCGGAGGCCGTCGGCACCTCGTACTCCCGCTCGGGCGGATTCCTCTACGACGCGGCCGAGTTCGACGCCGAGTTCTTCGGCCTCAGCCCGCGCGAGGCACTGGCGACCGACCCGCAGCAGCGGCTCCTCCTGGAGACGGCCTGGGAGGCGTTCGAGAGCGCGGGCCTGGACCCGTCCGTGCTGCGCGGCTCACGCACCGGCGTCTTCGCCGGCGTCATGTACAACGACTACGCCTCGCGGGTGCGCGAGGTGCCCGGAGAACTGGAGGGGTACCTCGGGACGGGAAGCGCCGGCAGTGTGGCCTCCGGCCGGCTGGCGTACTCGTTCGGTCTGGAGGGGCCGGCGCTGACGGTGGACACGGCGTGTTCGTCGTCGCTGGTGGCGTTGCACCTGGCGGTGCAGTCGCTTCGGCGTGGTGAGTGCGAGATGGCACTGGCCGGCGGTGTCGCCGTCATGGCCACACCCGCCACCTTCGTGGAGTTCTCCCGGCAGCGCGGGATGTCCGCGGACGGCCGCTGCAAGGCGTTCGCCGCGTCCGCCGACGGCGCCGGCTGGTCCGAGGGTGTCGGTCTGCTGCTGGTGGAGCGGCTGTCGGACGCGGAGCGCCTCGGTCACCGCGTCCTGGCGGTGGTGCGTGGTACGGCGGTGAACCAGGACGGTGCGTCGAACGGTCTGACGGCGCCGAACGGTCCGGCGCAGGAGCGGGTGATCAGGAGTGCGCTGGCCGATGCCGGTCTGACGGCCGGCGAGGTGGACGTGGTCGAGGCCCACGGTACGGGGACGAAGCTCGGTGACCCGATCGAGGCGCAGGCGCTGCTGGCCACCTACGGCCAGGGTCGCCCCGGCGACCGCCCGTTGTGGCTCGGCTCCTTGAAGTCGAACATCGGCCACACCCAGGCGGCCGCCGGCGTCGGCGGGATCATCAAGATGGTCCAGTCGATGCGCCACGGTGTGCTGCCGAAGACGCTGCACGTGGACGAGCCCACCCCCCACGTGGAGTGGGAGTCGGGGGCGGTCCGGCTGCTGGCCGAGGCGATGCCGTGGCAGAGCGAGGGCCGTCCGCGCCGTGCGGCGGTGTCGTCCTTCGGCATCAGCGGCACCAACGCGCACGTGATCCTGGAGGAGCCGCCGGCGCGGGCCGAGGCGGCGGCCGGGACGCCGACGGCTGCGGCCACCACCCCCTGGGTGCTGTCCGCCCGTTCGGACAGTGCGCTGCGCGAGCAGGCCGAGCGGCTCCATGCGCACCTGGCGGCGGCGGACCGCGCGCAGGTCAGCCCTGCGGATGTCGGCTTCACCCTCGCCACTGGCCGCACGGTGTTCGACCGGCGTGCGGTCATCCTCGGCCAGGACCGCGCTGAACTCCTCGACGCACTCGCGGCGTTGGCCGCCCGTCGGGAATCCCCGCGGGTCGTCCTCGGTGTCGAGGGCGGGTCGCCCGCCCCCGCCGACCGGGTGGCGTTCGTCTTCCCCGGTCAGGGCTGGCAGTGGACCGGTATGGGCCGGGAGTTGATGGACTCATCGGCGGCCTTCGCCGTGCGCATGGCCCAGTGCGAACGCGCACTCGCGCCCTTCGTGGACTGGTCCCTCACCGAGGTGCTCGACGACGAGACGATGATGGCGAAGGTCGATGTCGTCCAGCCGGTCATGTGGGCGGTCATGGTATCGCTCGCCGCCGCGTGGGAGTCGCTGGGTGTGGTGCCGTCCGCGGTCGTCGGACACTCGCAGGGCGAGATCGCGGCGGCCACCGTCGCCGGAGCGCTGTCGCTCGAGGACGGCGCGAAGGTGGTGGCGCTGCGCTCGCAGGCCATCAACAGGATCGCGGGTGCGGGCGGCATGTCGTCGGTGGCACTGCCGCTCGACGCGACCGAGCAGCTCCTCGCCTCCGTCGGCGGAGACCTCCACGTCGCCGCCGTCAACGGCCCCACCTCCACGGTCGTCGCGGGCGCTGCGGCCGCTCTGGACGCCTTGGCCGCCGAGGCCGAGTCGCGCGGGATCCGGGTGCGCCGGGTCCCCGTCGACTACGCGTCCCACTCGCCCCACATGGAGGAGCTGCGCAGCGACCTCGCCATCGCGCTCGCTCACGTGGCGCCGCGCGCGGGACGGCTGCCGCTGTACTCCACGGTGACCGGTGCGCGGCTCGACGACACCACCGTGATGGACGGCGAGTACTGGTACCAGAGCCTGCGCCGGACCGTCCTGTTCGAGGACGCGGTACGCGCCCTGGCCGCCGACGGGTTCGGCGTGTTCGTGGAGAGCAGCGCCCACCCGGTGCTGACCTACAGCGTCGAGGAGACGCTCGCCGACGTGGGCGTCGAGGCCGCCGTGATCGGCACCCTGCGCCGCCACACCGGCGGCTGGGACCGCTTCCTCCGGTCGGCCGCCGAAGCCCACTGCCACGGCGTGACGGTCGGATGGGGCGCCGTGTTCGCCGGCTCCGGCGACAGCACGGGGCCCGAGCGGGTCGACCTTCCCACGTACGCCTTCCAGCGCCGCCGGCTGTGGCTGGACGCACCGGCGGCCGTCGGGGACGTGTCGGCAGTCGGCCTCCAGCGGGGCGGGCACCCGCTGGTCGGTGCCGCGGTCGAGCTCGGCGGTGACGCGGGCGTGGTGCTCAGCGGCGTGGTGTCGCTGTCGTCCCACCCGTGGCTGGCCGATCACGCGGTCGCGGGCGTCGTCCTGCTGCCGGGCGCCGCGCTGGTCGAGCTGGCCGCGTTCGCGGGCGGCCAGAGCGGACACCCGGTGGTGGAGGAACTCACTCTGGAGGCGCCCCTCGTGGTGCCCGACGACGGCCGGGTGAAGATCCAGGTCGTGGTCGGCGCGCCCGCGGACGAACGCCGGCCGGTGACGGTCTACGCCCGCACCCGGGACGACCGGCCCTGGACCCGGCACGCCACGGGCCACGTGGTCGGCCGTCGCACCGAGCCGGCCGGCCGGTCGGTCGGTGCGTGGCCGCCGGCCGGCGCCGTACCCGTCGACCTCACCGCCGCCTACGACCGGCTGGCCGAGCGCGGCTACGAGTACGGTCCGGTCTTCCAGGCCCTGCGGGAGCTCTGGCGGGCGGGCGACGACCTCTACGCGGAGGTCGCCCTCGGCGCCGATGTGGATGGCTCCGGTTTCACCGTTCACCCCGCGCTGCTGGACGCGGCCCTGCACCCGCTTGTGCTCGCCGGGCAGGACGACGCCGGCCGGGTCAGGCTCCCCTTCGCCTGGAGCGGCGTGTGGGCGGACTGCGCGCGGGTGGCCCGGCTGCGGGTTCGGCTGGTGACGCGCGGAGCGGACGACTACCGGGTGGAGCTGTTCGACGCCTCCTCGGGCGCCCTGGTCGGCATGGTCGACTCCCTGCGGGCCCGCCCGATCGCCCTGCGTCAACTCACCGAGGCCGTACGAGCCGCAGGCGGTGCGTCGGCGGACGGCGGGCTGCTGCAGCTGGACTGGGTGCCGGTGTCGCCGGTCGCCGATGCGCCGGGGTCCGTCGTCGTGACGGTGGATCCGGCGTCGCTGGCGGAGGTGCCGGGTTGTGTGGCGGTCCCGGTGGGCTCCGCCGTGGGCGAGAGCGTGCCGGCCGGCGCGCACCGCCTGGCCGCTGAGGTGCTGGGGCTGGTGCAGGAGTGGCTAGCCGAGAAGCGGTTCGCCGACTCCCGGCTGGCGGTCGTCACGTCCGGTGCGGTCTCCATCGGCGGCCACGACGCGCCGGCCGATCCGGCCGCCGGTGTGGTCTGGGGCCTGGTGCGTGCGGTGCAGTCCGAGCACCCCGACCGCTTCGTCCTGGTCGACCTCGACCCGGCCGACGTGGAGTCGGACGCGGAGGACCTCGACGCCCGGGTGCTGTTCGGTGGTGAGGCACAACTCGTCGTGCGCGGCGGGCAGGTGCTCGCGCCGCGGATGGTCCCGGGGTCCGCGACGGGCGCCGGAGCCGGCTTCGACCGGGACGGCACCGTGCTGATCACCGGCGGTTCGGGGACCCTGGGTGTGCTGGTGGCCCGGCATCTCGTCCACGCGCACGGCGTGCGCCACCTGCTGCTGCTGTCGCGGCGCGGCGAGGCCGCTCCCGGCGCGGCCGAACTGGCCGCGGAGCTGGGCGAAGCCGGTGCGACGGTGCGGTTCGCCGCCTGTGACGCGGCCGACGCCGCGGCGCTGGCCGCGGTCCTGGCCGCGATCCCCGCCGAGCACCCGCTGACCGGGGTGGTGCACTCGGCCGGTGTCATCGACGACGGACTGGTGGAGTCCCAGACCGTCGAGCGGGCGGCGGCGGTGCTGCGTCCGAAGGTGGACGCCGCCTGGAACCTGCACGAGCAGACCAAGGGCCTGCCGCTGGCGGCGTTCGTGCTGTTCTCCTCCCTCGCGGGTGTGCTCGGCAACTCCGGCCAGAGCACCTACGCGGCGGCCAACACCTTCCTGGACGGACTCGCCGCCCACCGGCGCGGCTCCGGTCTGCCGGCGCACTCCCTGGCCTGGGGCCTGTGGGAGGAAGTCAGCGAGATGACCGGCCGGCTGAGCGAGGCGGACCGGGCCCGGATGGCCCGCTCGGGCGTCAGGGCGCTGTCGGCGGCCGAGGGTCTCGCCCTCTTCGACGCCGCCTTGGGCTCCGCCCAGGCACAGTTGGTGACGGCGGGGGTGGACCGTGCGGCGCTTCGGTCCGGTGCGCGGGAGACCCTGCCGGCACTCCTGCGGACCCTCGTCCCGCGCCGCCGTACGACCAGCGCCGCCGCGCCCTCGGCCAGTTGGGCGCAGAGCATGGCCGCCCTCGGCGATCAGGAGCGCGCGGGCACCGTTCTCGGCTTGGTCCGCGAGACCGTTGCCGCGGTCCTCGGCTACGAGTCGCCGCAGGACCTCCAGGTCGACCGTGCGTTCAAGGACCTCGGCTTCGACTCCCTGACCGCCGTGGAGCTGCGCAACCGGCTCACCACGGCGACCGGGCTCCGGCTGCCCGCGTCGCTGGTCTTCGACCACCCGACGCCCGAGGCGATCACCGCCAACCTGCTGGAGCACCTCACCGCGCAGTCGGCGGTCGGCGGGGTGAGCCCGGACGGGACGGGCGTGGCGCTGGGCGGGCGCGGCGAGGTGCCGCTGTCCGTCGTGGAGGAGATGGACCGCCTGGAGGAACTGCTCGCCGCGCACTCGCCGGTGACGGACGAGCACGAACCGGTGGAACTGCGGCTGCGTTCGATGCTCTCGATGTGGAGCATGGCCCGCGCCTCCGCGCTGGGCACCGCCCGCGACAGGTCCGCCGACAGCGCGGTCGGCCCGAGCGAGCTTCTCGCCCTCATCGACGCCCAATGACGCCGACCGCGACCCATCACACAGGCGGCCCGCGCACGCAGCGGCGGGCCGCCGTCCCCGGAGAGAGGAAACGCATGTCCATCGTCGTGGAGGAAGCGCCCACGGGCAGCAGGAACACTGCCCTGTGGCACCGGTGGATCGACCTGTGGAACGGCGACTTCGCCGTCGCCGACGCCATCGTCGCCCCCAAGCTCCTGTGCCACCTGCCCACCTTCGGCCGGACCACCGAGCCGGAGGGCGTGGACAGCCCGGCCGCCCTGGTCAGGTGGATCGAGGAGTGGCACTCGAACTTCTTCGAGCTGACGACGACCACCAGCCTCGGCCCGTTCGTCAACGACGTGCACATCGTCGGCAGGCGGCGGTTCACCGGCCGGTGGAAGGGCGGCGAGCCCAGCGGCGCGGACGCCCCGGCCGGCACCGGCGTCGACTTCGTGGGCATCGACATTCTCAGGATCGACGCGGACGGCCTGATCACCGAGTACTGGGTGGGCGACAACCTGATCGATATGTACTGCGGACTGGGCGCGATCAGCGAGCCGGTCCGGGCGAGGGCCTGATGACTCTCCCGCACCCGACCCCCGAACATCCGACAGACGAAGGGACGCAGATGTCCGACCCCGTGGTGCTCGCACCCGTGGACCAGGCGAAGGCGGAGCTGTGGCATCGCTGGATCGGCCTGTGGAGCGGTGACGTCCCCTTCGACGAGCGGTTCGCCGTCGGCGACAGCATCATCGCGCCGGACCTCACCTGCCACCTCGCCCGCTACGAGATGCCCGAGTCGCACCTCATCAACAGCCCCGGCGCCGTGGTGCGTTGGATTGACGTGTGGCACTCGTACTTCTCCGAGTCGAAGATGGTCACCGCCGTCGGCCCGTTCGTCAGCGAGCACTACGTCATGGGCCGCTGGAGCTTTCGCGGAGTGTGGAAGGGCGGCAAGCCGCGCGGGGCCACCGCCCCGGCCGGCTCCGAGGTGGCCATCGAGGGCCACGACATCCTCCGGCTGGACGAGAACGGACTCATCGCCGAGTACTGGGTCGGCGACAACCTGCTCGACATGTACGGGCAGCTCGGAGCGATCAAGAGGCTGGTCACGTCATGACGACCCGGAACACCCCTACGAACGCCGACACCCCCTACGACGTGGTCATCTGCGGCGGGAGCGTGGCCGGCTGCACCGCCGCGATCCTCTACGCCCGAGCGGGGGCCCGCGTGGCGCTGATCGAGCGCCACAAGAAGCCCGACGCCTACAAGGTGCTCTGCAACCACTACATACAGCCCTCGGCGGTGCCCATCATGGAGGAGCTGGGACTGCTGCCGCTGCTGGACGAGGCGGGCGCCCCCAAGACGCTCTCCGTGGCCTGGTGGACCCGTTGGGGCTGGATCAGGCCGGAGTCCGAGCACGGGTCGTCCCCCCTGCCGTACGGCTACAACGTCCGCCGGGAGACCCTCGACCCGATGCTGCGGAAGATCGCCATGGAGACGCCCGGCGTCGACACCATTCTGGGGGCCACGGTCACCGGGGTGGTGCGGGAGAACGGGCGGATCGTGGGCGTCCGGGTACGGCGTGCCGGCGTGGAGGAGCGCGAGATCCGTGCCGCGTTGGTGGTCGGTGCCGACGGGCGCAACTCGTCGGTCGCGAAGTTCGCCGAGCTGGCCGAGAAGAGCGTGAAGAACAACCGGTTCAGCTTCTTCGCCTACTACCGCGGCGACGTCCTGCCCAAGTCCGATGTCAGCTACATCTGGTTCGGTAAGGACATGGCGTACGCGAACCCGACCGACGACGGTCTGACGGCCATCGCCTGCGCGCCCGGCAAGAGTCACCTGCCCGCCTTCCGTGACGACCTCGAATCGGCCTACACCAGGTACATCGGCCGGCTGCCGAACGGCCCGGACCTGGCGAAGGGCGAGCGAGTCTCGAAGATCATCGGCACCACCGACTACCCGCTGATCACCCGGGAGTCGGCCGGTCCCGGCGTGGCGCTCGTCGGCGACGCCGGGCTCTGCTCCGACCCGATCTGGGGCATCGGGGTCGGCTGGGCCTTCCAGTCGGCCACCTGGCTCGTCGAGGCCACCAAGGACACGTTGACCGCCGGCGCCGACGAGGTGGACCGCGGCCTGGCCGCCTACCGGCGAACCCGGCGGGCCCGCCTGCGCGCCCAGCAGTTCCTGATCTCCGACTACGCCACCGGGCGGCCGATGAACGCGATCGAGCGGCAGCTCTTCGCCGCCGCGACCCGCGACGAGGTGACGGCGCGCCATCTGCACACCTACGCGAGTCGGTTGATCGGAGTCGGCGAGTTCCTCGCGCCCAAGGTGATCGCACGCGCCGGCGTGGTCAACCTCAGGCACCGGCTGAGGGGCGACACCGGCCGGTCGGCCGCCGGACGGGTCTGGTGACCCGCCCGCTGCCGGGCTGACCGTCATTCGAGCCGCGTGCCATGCCGGGCGGCGAAACGCACCCAGATGAAGGAGTAGTTCACTTGCGGACCCTCACCAGCAGCGATGTGGAACTGCCGGCGCTCGACCCGACCTGGTGGTCGTGGAGTTCGGCGCACGGCGGTCTGCTCGCGGCCATCATGATGCGGCACGCCCGGCGTCAGACCGGCACGATGACGCAGCGGTCCCTGCACGCGTCGTTCCTCGCTCCCGTCACCACGGCGCCGCTGCGTCTGTCGACCGAGATCCAGCAGCGCAATATGTCCAGCGTGGTGACCAGGTCGACGCTCTTCCACGACGGCGTTCCGTCCGTCACCGCGACCTCGCTCTTCGCGGACTCCCACCCGGGGGAGGACGTGCTCTACCGCAGTCCGCAGGCGCCGGTCGTGCCAGGGGTCGACGACTGCCCCGAGTTGGACATGTCGGCGGAGCTCATCCCGGTCGCCCAGCACCTGAGCATCAGGATGGCGACCGACGTCCGCCCCCTGTCCGGCGGGGACGAGCCCCGGCTGACCGCGTGGATACGGTTGAAGAACCTCGACCTGGGGCCCGCGGAGGCCGCCGTCGTCCTCCTCGACTCGATGCCGCCGGCGATCTACGGGGTCCTCGAGAAGCCGGTCCCGGTTCCCTCGGCCGAGATCTCGGTGCGGTTCACCGACCAGATCGCGGACGGCGGCCTGGACGGCTGGGGCCTCATCCAGGTCAGGACCGAGCAGGCGGGCTCCAGCTGGACGCTCGAATCGGGCAGCCTGTGGAGGTCCGACGGGACCCTGATGGCGGTCAGCCTCCAGACCCGCCGCATCGTGGCGAACGCCGGAGACCTGCGACGGTCTGCCGGACTCGGCGGCTGACCGTACGACGAAACGTCCCGCCGACCTCCGGAATCCGGAAGTCGGCGGGACGTTTCGTCGTACGGCGCCTGCTACGCGGCCGCACTCGCGGCCTTCGCCGCCGTCTTGGCGGTGGCACGGCGCAGCCAGAGCCCGAGACCCAGCGAGACCAGAGCGGCGACGCCGCCGGCGGCCGCGGTGAGGAGCCAGCCGTGCTGGAAGGCGGTCCGCTCCGCGTCCGGCGTGGAGGAGGTGCCGAGCAGGGCGATGAACAGTGAGACGCCCAGCGCCATGCCGAGCTGCCGGACCATGTTGACGATGGCGGAGCCGGTGGCGAACTCGGTCGGCGCGAGACCGGCCGTGGCGGCCTGCATCAGCGCGGTGATGGCCAGCGCCGACCCGGCGCCGAAGAGCACGACACCAGGCAGCAGGACCTGCACGTACTGCGGCTCCACCTCCGCGGTGACCAGCCACCAGGAGACGCCGATGGTGAGTGCGCCGCAGCCTACCGCGACCGATGCAGCCGCGCCGATACGGGCCACGATCGGCGCGGCGAGTCGGGCGGCGATCGGCACGATGGCCAGGCCCGGCAGCAGCGCGAGCCCGGTCTTGGTGCCGGACCAGCCCCACACGTCCTGGCACCACTGCATGAACGAGAACACCACTGCGGCGAAGCTGATGCTGTAGAGCAGCGCGCTGACGTTGGCCATCGCGAAGGCCGGCACCTTCAGCAGCGGCAGGCTCACCAGCGGGTTCTTGTGGCGGGAACAGCGGAAGACGAAGTAGGCGAGGACGACAGCGGCGAAGGCCAGCAGCCCGCCGATCCGTGCGCCGCTCCACTCCGGGGCCTTGACCAGCGCCAGCGTGATCGAGCTGATGGTGACCATCAGCAGCACCGCGCCGAGCATGTCGGGGATGGAGCCGTTCGCGGACTTCGGCTCCGTCGGCAGTGCCTTCAGGCCTGCGAGAACAGCGAAGATCCCGACCGGGAGGTTGATGAGGAAGAGCCAGCGCCAGTCGATCTGGAGCAGCACACCGCCGATCAGCGAGCCGAACGCGGGGGCGGAGCCGCCGATCGCGGCCCAGAGGCTCACCGCCTTGGCGCGGCCCTCCCCGGGGTAGGCGGCGAGCAGCAGTCCCAGCGAGGTCGGCACGAGCGCCGCGGCGCCGACGGCCTGGAGCACCCGGGCGGCGACGAGGAAGGCGGTGTTCGTCGCCACGCCGCACAGCAGGGACGCGAGGGTGAAGACGCCAATGCCGATGAGGAAGACGTTCTTGCGCCCGAACCGGTCCGCCCAGCGG
Source organism: Kitasatospora sp. NPDC101108 (assembly GCF_055584725.1). Lineage (NCBI taxonomy): Bacteria > Bacillati > Actinomycetota > Actinomycetes > Kitasatosporales > Streptomycetaceae > Kitasatospora > Kitasatospora sp. NPDC101108. The sequence continues at coordinate 55,051 of NZ_JBVJLM010000030.1, read as the reverse complement.
CCCGCGGGGACCATCAGCGCGGCGAGGACGATCGCGTAACCGTTCAGCGTCCAGGACAGGCCGGAGATCGAGCTGCCGTCGAACTTCTGATTGATCGTCGGTAGGGCGACGTTGACGATCAGGGTGTCGAGCTGTGCGAGAAAGAACCCGGCCGAGATGACCAGGAATGCGAGACGGGTCTTCCGGGCGTCCGCCGTCGGCGCCTCGGGAGGATGGGTCTTTGCTGCTACGCCCTGGTCCTTAGTGCTGGCCAATGTCGTTCTCCATGTGAATCCTGATAGGGCTGATGGACCGTCAGATCCCCGAGCCGCGCGCAGCTCCTCAACTGCACAGAAGGGAAGGGTTGATCACCGGTTTCAGCGGAGCGCGCGATGGCGGCCGCGGGGGCGGGTCACATGGTATTTGCCGGGCCCGCGCCGCGATATTTCACCTAAGGCGCACCGCTGGGAATGCTCCTTAAGTGACATGAGCTCACCAGACTGTCCGCTGGTGTGGTCCACGAGTCCCGTGCCGGCACCGTGCGTCTGAGCACCTTCGACGTTCTGCCGGTCACCGACCTGGGCCGCTACGAGTACGCGGCGGCGGCCAAAGCAGATGGCCCCAGGGGCTGGTTTGAGTCCCGTTATCGCAGGTCATGGGCAGTTCGGCCTGAAAGCCCAAAGATTCCCAAGCTCAGAGCGCGAGTTCGATTCTCGTCGCCCGCTCCGTACCGAAAGCCGCAGGTCATATGACCTGCGGCTTTCTTGTTTCCGGTCGGCGGGCGGCCGGGGCGGTTCAGGCGGTGGCGAGGAAGTCGCGGACGGTTTTGACGAAGGCGGCGGGCTCCTCGGCGGGGGCGATGTGGCCGGTGTCGAATTCGGTGTAGGTGCTGGTGGGGAGCGCGGCGTGGAGGCGCCGGGTGTTCTCGACCGGGACGGTGGCGTCCTGGGTGCAGCCGATCACCAGGGTGGGGGCCTGGACGCGGGGGAGCAGCGGGGCGAGGTCCAGGGTGAGGTCGAGGGCGATGTGGCGCAGGGTGCCGGGGGTCGGCTGCAGGTAGGAGGTGTTGGCCTCGACGGCCTCGCGGCCGATGCGGTTGAGGAAGCCGCGGCTGAAGGCGGTGAGGGTGGCGTAGCGGCCGAAGGCGGTGGGGTCGTCGGCGAGGGAGAGCCAGGTGGCCATGGAGAGCCGCAGGTACTCGTCCTGTTCGGCGCTGATCCAGCCGGCCGTGGCGATCAGGCGGCGGACCTGGTCGGGGCGCAGGGCGGCGGCCGCGGTGGCGACGACGGCGCCGAGGGAGAAGCCGAGGACGTCGACCGGGCCGCGGCCGGCGTCGTCGATCACGGCGTTGACCTGCTCGGCGAGGGTTTCCAGGGTGAGCGGGGTGCCGTCGTCCTCGGCGGCCTCGCTGCCCGAGAGGTCGGGCAGCAGCACGGTGCAGCGGTCGGTGAAGGAGTCCAGCATGGCGTCCCACATGCCGGAGCCGGGGCCGGTGCCGTGGACCAGGACGAGGGTGTCGGGGCCGTCGCCGACGACGCGGTAGGGGATGCGGGCGGTGCCGACGGTGAGGGTGGGCATGGCGGGTTCCTCCGGGGTGGCGTCGGGGTCGGGCCTCGGTGGCCGGGGCCTTGGCGGCTTCGAGAAGTAAACTACACGGTGCAGATCAGTGACTCAACTGCACCGTGCAGTGCAATTCTGGGAACGCGGAAGACGGAACTGTCCGTGCCCGCCTACCGTCCAAGGAGTGACGGAATGCCTGCCCGGGTTGAACGCCGGGAGGAGTACGGAGGGCCCTGTGCAGTCAGGTGGTGCCGAACTGAACCTCGGATGCCCGGACGGCTTCCGCAGCGGCGCGTCGGCCGCGCCGGACTGGTGGCCGGTGCTGGCTCCGGATGTGACGGCCGATCAACTCGACGCCGCGGAGCACTGCGAGACGCTGCTGCGGGACACGTTGGATGCCGTGCGGCCGGCACCGGTGTGGCGGGAGACGGTGCCGCGGGCGGGGGTTCGGCTGTCCGCGCCGGGGCGGCGGGGGCCGGAGGTGCTCTGGTACGTCACCCGGGGGCGGGACCTGCTCACCGTCGTATCGCCGGGCCGGCGGCCGGAGTTGGCGGCGATGGTGGAGCAACAGTGGCGGCGGCGGGGATGGACGATCACCTCGCTGAACGCCGGCCGGGACCGGCCGGGGGTCGCGGCGACCACCCGGGACGGTTCCCGACTGGTGCTGTGTTTCGGTGAGTTCGGCGAGGTCCGGCTGACCGCGAGCCTGCTCGGGGTGGCCTGCTCGGAGCGGGTGCCCGCGCTGCCGGGGGCCGGTGAACCCGACCCGGCGCCGCTGCCCCATGTGCACTGCTCGTACTGGAGCGCCCTGGTGTGACCGCGCGGCGGGAACCGGGGGAGGCGTGGAGCGGGTCCCCCCGGACCCGCTCCACGCCGCCTCGTCGCGCGGCTCCGGCGCTGCCGCTCCCCCCGACACCCCGGCAACCCCGCCGTCCCCCCCTGGCATCACCCTCCGGCGAGAGCGTCCGCACAGACCCCGGCGGGCCCCCACCTCCGGGGGCGTCGTTGATCTCACGCTAACAAACCGCGTGGTTGGTTTGTCAATAGTGGGATCCACGAAAAATCCACAATCGTGGTGGCCCGGTCGGGCCGGTGTGATGGGCGTCCCACCAGGCAGTTGGAGGCTCGTCAGGGCGGTGCGGGGGGTCGTGCGCGTCATGCCGCACACCCGGGGCGCGAGGGATCACGCGACCTGGAATCCGACATTCCATGCATCATGTCACCACGGAGTGACACCCCGCGAGTGCCCAGCGCAGTGATCTGTTCCGACGACGGGGCGAGCGGGGCCCTCCGGAGGGCGCGCTCAGCGCAACAGCCGGCGCTCCTTGGCCACCGCCACCGCGCCCGCCCGGGTGTCCACGCCCAACTTGTCGTAGATCCGCCCGAGATGGGTCTTCACCGTCGCCTCGCTGATGAACAGGGCCCGGGCGATCTCCCGGTTGCCCAGCCCCCGCGCCAGCTGTTCGAGGATGTCCTGCTCGCGTTCGGTGAGCTGCGGCGCGGGCGCCCGCATCTGCGCCATGACCCGGGAGGCGACCGGTGGCGAGAGCACCGTCCGGCCCTGCGCGGCCGCGTGCACGGCGGCGAACAGCTCCTCCGGGCGCTCGGCCTTCAGCAGGTAGCCGGTGGCGCCCGCGGCGATGGCCCGGGTGATGTCGGCGTCGGTGTCGTACGTGGTGAGCACCAGGACGTGCGGTCCGCCGGGGGCGGCGGTGATCCGCCGGGTGGCCTCCACACCGTCGATGCCGTCGCCGAGTTGGAGGTCCATCAGGACGACCTGCGGTGCCAGCTCGGCGGCCAGCGCGACCGCCTCCTCACCGGTGCTCGCCTCGCCGACCACCTCGATGTCGCCCGCGCTGGCGAGCAGCGCCAGCAGCCCGGCCCGTACCACCGCGTGGTCGTCGCAGACCAGCAGCCGGACGGCCGACGGGCCCGGCGCCGTACCGGACGGGCCGCCCGGCGCCGGACCGGACGCGCCGCCCGGTGCGGGGTTCGAGGTGTCGCGCGCTGGATTCATCGCTGCTCCAGGGGGATCGCGGCGGACACGACGGTGCCCTCGCCGGGGGTGCTCTCCACCGTCAGCGTGCCACCCAGCTGCCGGAGTCGGGCGCGCATGGCCGGCAGCCCGTACCCGCGCGCGCTGCCGGTGGCGCGCCGCTCCCCGGCGGCCGGGTCGAAGCCCTGCCCGTCGTCGGCGATGTCCAGCACGGCCTGGTCGCCCAGGAAGGAGAGCGTGATCGCGGCCGCCGAGGCCCCGGCGTGCTCCCGGACGTTGGCCAGCGCCCCCTGGGCGATCCGCAGCAGCGCGGACCGGACGGCCGTCGGCAGCGGGACGGGCGCGCCGTCCAGGTGGAACCGGACCGGCAGCCCGCTCTCGGCGGACTCCCGTTCGGCCAGTGCCCGCAGCGCCCGGTCGAGGGTGCCGCCGTCGGCGAGTTCCGCCGGAGCGAGGTCGTGGACGAAGCGACGGGCCTCGGCCAGGTTGCGGGCGGCGACCTCGGCGGCGGTGCGGACGTGGGCGCGGGCGGTCGCCGGGTCGGCGTCCCAGGTGCGGTCGGCGGCCTGCAGCAGCATCTGCTGGCTGGACAGGCCCTGCGCCAGGGTGTCGTGGATCTCCATCGCCAGCCGCTCGCGCTCGGCGAGCGTGCCCTCGCGCCGTTCGGTGGCGGCCAGTTCGCGGCGGGTGCGGACCAGGTCGGCGATCAGCGCCCGCTGCCGGGCGGCCTGCCGGGCCATGAACAGGAACACCCCGGTGGCCAGTGCGGCCACCGCGGGCGGCAGCAGTACGAGCGTGGCGTCCGCGGTCCCGGGCAGCCGGATCTCGGCGATCACCACCAGCAGGGTCAGGGCTGCCACCAGCGGGATCGCCGCCTTCGCGGGCAGCGCCCGCAATCCGGTGTAGATCAGCGGGACGGCGCACCAGGCGAAGCTCGGCGCGAGCAGCACCAGCACCACCCAGAGCGCGACCACCAGCGCGACCGGCCACCGGCGCGGTCGGTCCGGCGCGGCCGGGCGGCGGTGTTCGAGCCAGGAGGCGGCCGGCTGGGCGACGGCCAGGGCGGTGCTCAGCCCGATCACCCAGGGGATCCAGGGGCTGTCGGCGTGGTGGGTGAGGTAGCGGCTGAGCGCGGCGGCGAGCAGCAGCAGGAAGGCGGAGTCCAGCAGCAGCGCCAGGCGGCCGGCGTCCGGGTCCGGGTCCCCGGCGTCGCGGCCGCCGAGGGCCGGGCCGGCGGACGGGCGGGTCTGCTGCACGGGTGGCTCCTGGCGCTACGGGCTCCGGACGGCGCCCGGTCGACTGTGGTGGCGGATCGGCGTGCGCCGCACGGACCTGCGCTCGCAGGCGGCCGACCTGCGCCGATCCCTCGATGGTGGCCCGTCCGGCCCGGTCCCGCATCAGCCGATCGGTTGACGGAGCCGTCCACCATCGGGCCCGGACGGTCGGGCCGGACCGTCGATGCCGCGCGCCCGGATCCGGCCGGAGGATCGAGGCAAGAGCCGGGCGGTCCCCCCGCCGTCCGGCCCCGAATCCCACTGCGGACCACTGCGGACCACTGCGGACCTCTGCGGATCTCCGCGGATCTCCGGACCCATGGCCTCCCGTCGGCCCGCAGACCCCCGGACCCCGCAGACCCCCGGACCCCGCAGACCCCCGGACCCCGCAGACCCCCAGAGCCCGTAGACCCCGTGATCCCGTTGAGGAGCTGGACCATGAAGAAGACCTCCGTGCGCACCCGGGTGCTGACCGGCACCGCCGCCGTCGCCGCGCTCGCCGCCGCCGGCGTGGGCGCCGTCTCGGCCAGCGCCGAGACCACCGACACCCCGGCCGCGCCGACCGCCGTCAAGGTCGACACCCAGAACAGGAACCTCGCCCAGAGCACCGGCCTGAACATCGACGCCGCCACCCGCGCGGCCCAGGCCGCCCTGGACGCGGCGAACAAGGCCGGCCAGCACGTCTCCGTCGCCGTGGTCGACCGGGACGGCGTCACCCGGGTGCTGCTCAAGGGCGACGGCGCAGGCCCGCAGGCCACCGAGTCGGCCGAGCGCAAGGCCTTCACCGCGGTCTCCTGGAACGCCCCGACCTCGGAGCTGGCCAAGCGGCTGGCCCAGGCCCCGAACCTGAAGGACATCCCGGGCACGCTGTTCCTGGCCGGCGGCGCCCCGGTGCAGTCCAAGGGCGCCCCGGTCGCGGGCATCGGCGTCGCGGGGGCGCCCAGCGGCGACCTGGACGAGCAGTTCGCGCAGGCCGGTGTCGCCGCGCTGGGCAAGTGACCGCGACGGAGCGAGCACGACGGAATGAGCACGACGGAATGAGCACGACGGAATGAGCGCGGCGGAGTGACCGCCCCGGAGTGACCGGCCCCGGCCGGCCGGCCCGCCCCCTGGGGCCGACCGGCCGGGCGCACGCTTCCCGGATCCGCCGCCGTTCTCCCGCCCGCCACCCCACCTTGTCCTCGTTCGGGTGAACAGGGGAGGGGTCGTCGCAGAACAGGCGGTGACCCTTTGAAAAGCCGGTGTCGTTGTCAGTGCCTCGTGGCAGGCTTCCCGGTATGACGGCGTGGACCCTCAACGACATCGAACGTGCGATCCGCTCCTCCTGGGGTGTCGACACCTGTGCGCCCGAGGACCTTGCCCACTGGCGTCCCGACAATCCCGCCCGCGGCCAGTGCGGGGTGACGGCCATGGTGGTGCACGACCTGCTCGGCGGCGAGCTGATGATGGGCGAGGTGCACGTCGACGGGGTCCGGACGGACCTCCACTGGTGGAACCGCTTCGCCACCGGCTTCGAGATCGACCTCACCCGCGAGCAGTTCGGCCCGGACGAGCTGGTCGGCCCCGGCCGCCCGGTCGCCCGCCCGGCCCGCCCCGGCCGGCTCCAGGCCCAGTACGAGCTGCTGCGCCACCGCGTGGTCACCGAACTGGAGCGCGGAGCCGCCGTGAACCGGATCCGCCGCCCCGCCCGGGTCGCCTGACGCCCGTCCGGTCCCGGCCCGTGGCGCAGAACGGGTATCCGGCTACCCCAGCGCCGAGCATCCCCTGACGTACAGTCGGCCCGGACGGACCACCGTACGGGTGGCGGCGACGACGACGGGAGTGCGCGGATGAGCGGGGCGACGGTCGGTTTCGTGGGGCTGGGCGCGATGGGGCGGGGCATGGCCGGCAGCCTGCTGCGGGCCGGCCACGCCGTGCGGGTCTGGAACCGCTCGCCCGAGCCGGTGGCCGCACTGGTGGCCCAGGGGGCCGAGGCGGCCGGTTCGCTCGCCGAGGTGTTCGCCGCCGACACGGTGGTCTCCATGCTGGCCAACGACCAGGCGGTCGAAGGGCTGTTGCTCGACCCCGGGCTGCTGGCGGGCGCGAAGGCGACCCTGCACGTCAACATGGCCACCGTCTCGCTGGCGCTGGCCGAACGCGCCGAGGAGCTGCACGCCGAGCACGGCATCGGCTACGTCGCCGCGCCCGTCCTCGGCCGGCCCCCGGTCGCGGAGGCGGGGAAGCTCAACATCCTGACCGCGGGCGCGCCCGAACTGCTGGACCGGGCCGAGCCGTTGTTCACCGCGATGGGCGACCGCACCTGGCACTTCGGTGACGAGCCCCGGCAGGCCAACACCGCCAAGATCAGCACCAACTTCCTGCTGGCCTGCGCGATCGAGTCGATGGCCGAGGCGTGCAGCCTGGCCGAGGCGAACGGCGTGCGGCCCACCGACCTGGTGGAGATGATCACCGGCACGCTCTTCCCCGGGCCGGTCTACTCCGGCTACGGCTCGATGGTGGCCGAACGCCGGTACGAGCCGGCCGGGTTCCGGCTGCCGCTCGGCCTCAAGGACGTCGGCCTGGCGCTGGAGGCCGGGGCCGCGCGCCACGTCCCGCTGCCGTTCGGCGGCATCCTGCGGGACGCCTTCCTGGACGCGCTGGCGCACGGCGACGGGGAGAAGGACTGGGCCGCCGTCGCCGAGGTCGCCCGGCGCCGGGCCGGACTGCCGGACTGAGCGCCACCCTGCGAGTCCCGTGAGCCCGGTCCGCGTCAACTGCCCCCGCCCGCCGTGCGTACCCGAGGCACCGGGCGGGCACCGGGCGGCCCGGCGCGCGGGGTCGGGTCGGGGCGCAGGCGCGGAATACCCGGCGCACGGTGGGTGCTCGCACCTCTGTCCGCAACACCTGACCGGGGGGAGTACCGATGGCCGACCAGCTGTCCGGCGCCGAGGCGCCGCGCCGTTTCCTGTTCCTCGACGCCAGCTCGCGCGCCGGTGGCAACTCCGAACAACTCGCCCGGCTGGCAGCCGAGTCGAGCCTGCCCGAGGGCGCGGAGCAGCGCTGGCTGCGGCTCGCCGACCACCCGCTGCCGCCCTTCCAGGACCTGCGGCACACCGGTGACGGCAGCTACCCGGAGCCGGTCGGCCACGAGCGGACCCTGCTGGAGGCCACCCTGGAGGCCACCGACCTGGTCTTCGTCGCGCCGGTGTACTGGTACACGCTGCCGACCACCGCCAAGCTCTACCTCGACCACTGGTCGGCCTGGTTCCGGGTGCCCGGGGTAAACTTCCGCGCCGGGGTGAAGGGCGGCACGCTGTGGACCGTCACCGTCCTGGCCGGCACCGAGGACAAGGCCGAACCCATGATCGGGACGCTCAAGCTGACCGCCGAGTACATGGGGATGCGCTGGGGCGGCGCGCTGATCGGCAACGGCACCCGCCCGGGGGACGTCCTGCGCGACGAGCGGGCGCTGATCGCGGCCAAGTCGTTCTTCTCCGGCTGACCCGGCTGACCCGGCTGCCCCGGCGCCGGTTCGGGGCGAGGTCACTGACGCATTCACGCCACCGAGCACCGTGCGATACCGTCCTTTCGGGCGTGTACCCGTCACTCTGCGGTCATCTTTTCGCACAGCACAAAGGCCTTACCAGAGGACTTAGTTGGGCGATTCGGGCGCCCCACCCCCGGGAGTTCGTCACAGCGGGGCACCTGCCTTCCGGAGTGGCTGGACCGTTCGGTAATCTCCGTCGGACTTTCAGCTTCGCGGGGGGTTCGCGGCGTCTGCGGCCGCCCCCTCGCGCCCGGGCCTCGCCCGGACACTTCCGTGAGGTCTCCTTGTCCATACGTCGCAGTCTTGCCCTGGCCGGCGTCGCCGCGCTCGCGTCCTCGCTGGTGCTCACCGGCGCGCAGGGCGCCATGGCCGTCGGTTCCCCCGGCACCCCGTCCCCCGGCACCCCGTCGGCCGCCGCCCCGTCCGCGGCCACCCAGGCGAAGCACCAGAGCCTCGCTCTCTCGGTCCGCGGCGTCCCGGACACCTTCGTCGCCGGCGGCCCGGCCCGCGTCTTCTCCTACCGGATCCAGAACCCGGCCGAGAACGACTTCGTCGCCTTCCCGCTGCTGAAGTTCAAGAACAAGGCCGGCACGCTCAAGGCGAAGGACCTCAAGGTCGAGTACCAGCTCCCGGCCGGTCTGCCCGGCGGTGGCACCTGGCGGACCGGCTCGATCGCGCCCGGTGGCGGTGACGGCGACGACAGCGCGGTGCTGATCCTGCTCGGTGGCGTGACCGACGGCGGTCCCGCCGACGACGCCCTGCTCTACCTCGCCCCGGGCAAGCGGATCGACATCGACGTCCGGGTCTCCTTCACCAAGGACACCCCGCTGGGCAAGGCCGGCGTCGTGCCGGTGGTCTTCTCGGCCAACGCCGACGACGAGTCCGACAACGGCCACTTCAGCTGCGACGGGATCAAGGGCGCCGGCTTCACCATCAAGGCCGGTGGCGGCGGTGGCAAGCCCACCCCGACCCCCACCCCGACCAAGACCGGCAAGCCGAGCCCGACCGCCACCGCGTCGCCCACGACCACCGCGACGGCGTCGCCCACGACCACCGCGACGGCGACCCCCACCACCACTCCGACCACCACCACGCCGACCACCCCGGCGCCGACCACCTCGGCCACCGGCACCGCCTCGCCGTCCGCCTCCCCGACCGACTCCGGGTCCGGCTCCGGCGAGACCACCACCCCGGCCCCGTCCGGCGGCAGCACCGACGCCCAGCAGCCGATCGACTTCCCGGTGGACGTCCCGAAGGTCACCCCGCCGAAGATCACCCCGGCCGTCGTCACCAAGGCCAAGACGGCCGCCACCGACGCGGACAAGAGCCTGGCCACCACCGGTGGCGGCGATGACACCACCGCGATCGCGGCCGCCGGCGGCGCCGTGCTGGTCGCCGGTGTCGGCACCCTCGTGGTGCTGCGCCGCCGCAAGGCGGGCCAGCAGAGCTGACCCGTGGCTGACGGTCCCGGGCCGGCAGGGCCGGCCCGGGACCGAGGAAGCGGGGGGCTTGCCCGAGTACCCCCTGCCGCCCGGTCGTTCCCGTGGCTGTTCTCGCGGACGGCCTCACGGACGACGTCCGGGCGGCACGGGCGGTACTCCTCCGTCACATAGGATGTCCGGCCGGAGGGGGGCGGAACGGCGGGGAGAGGGAAAGGTGCGGGAAGAACGCACGACACGGGCCACCACCGACTACGAATCCGCGACCGGTCGGATCGCGGGTCTGCCGCTCCGCAGACACCACGTGCTGCTGACGGCGTGGACGGTGCTCTGGTTCTTCCTGGTCGAGCCCAGGGGCGGCTTCTCCTGGCACTACCTGCGCCAGGGCGAGCAACTCCTCTTCAGCGGCCAGCCCGACGGCGGCCTCTCGCTCTACGCCCATCACCCCGAGCTGCAGATCGGCCCGGTCAGTCTGGCCGCTGCCCGGCTCACCGCCCCGTTCCCGCCGCACGTCGGCCAGCTGGTCGCCGAGGCGGCGAGCGCCGGGCTCGGCCTGGTGATGCTGGTCCTGGTCGGCCGGACCGCGGCCCTGTACTACCTCGGCACCGGCACCAACCACCGCCGGCTCCAGCAGCGCCTGCTGATCGCCGGGCTGGCGTTCATCCCGATGTGGGTCGAGGTCTCGGTCCGCTTCGCGCACCTGGACGACGTCCTCGCGCTGTTCTTCACCACCCTCGCCGCCCACGCGCTGGCCCGCGGCAAGCCCGTCCAGGTCGCGGTCTTCCTGGCCCTGGCGGTCGACTCCAAGCCCTGGGCGATCGCCTTCGCCCCGCTGATCCTGGCCCTGCCCCGGACGGCCTGGCTGCGCACCGCGCTCTGGTTCTGCTTCCTGGTCGCGATCGCCTGGCTGCCGTTCTACCTGGGCAACCTGGACACCATGGCGGCCGCCAAGTTCACCATCCCCAACCAGCCCGCGTCCGCGCTGCGCTGGTTCGGCGTCACCGACCCGTCCACGCCCTGGTGGGACCGCCCGACCCAGTTCGTGCTCGGGATCGGCCTCGGCTGCGTCGCGGTCCGGCGCGGCCGCTGGCCGGCCGTGGTGCTGCTCGGCGCGGACGCCCGGATCCTGCTCGACCCGAGCGTCTACACGTACTACACGGCCTCCATCCTGCTCGGCACCCTGCTCTGGGACGCGGTCGGGCAGAAGCGGCTGGTCCCGTGGTGGAGCTGGATCGCGCTGGTGGCGCTGTACGGCGGCACGCTGTTCCTCCCGTCCGACTCGGCCCGCGGCTTCGTCCGGCTCGCCTTCGTGGTGGTATCCGCCGCGTACGTGCTGCTCTGGCCCACCCAGCAGGCCCGCCGACCGCGGTCACCGGCCGGGGGTGGCGGGGACGGACGCCGCCGGGCGGCCCGACGGCGCGAGCGGGAGCTGGTCGGCGCCTGAGCCTCCCCTGGAGCCGGTCGGCGCCTGAGCCCGCCCCGGGGACTGCTCGGCGCATCCGCCCGCCGGCGCGCCGCGGCTTGACCCTCACGCGACGTGAGAGCGCAGGGTGGTGGTCACCACCAGGGAGGAGAGTTTCCGGATGAGCGAGGACCAGGGCCACTCGGTCGGCGCCGTGGCGAAGATCGCCAAGGTGACCGTCCGCACCCTGCACCACTACGACGAGATCGGCCTGCTGTCCCCCGCGGGCCGCACCCGGGCCGGCTACCGCCGCTACGTGGACGCCGACCTCGACCGGCTGCAGCAGATCCTGTTCTACCGCGAGCTCGGGTTCCCCCTGGAGGAGATCGCGGCGATCCTGGACGACGACTCGGTCAGCCCGAGCGAGCACCTCCGGCGGCAGCACCGGCTGCTGACCGACCGGATCCGGCACCTCCAGGACCTCGCCACAGCTGTCGAACACGCCATGGAGGCACGCAGGATGGGCATTCAGCTGACCCCGGAGGAGAAGTTCGAGATCTTCGGCGAGGGCTACCAGGAGGACTGGGAGCAGGAGGCCGAACAGCGCTGGGGCGACACCGCGGCCTGGGCCGAGTCCCAGCGCCGCACCGGCGGCTACACCAAGGCCGACTGGCAGCGCATCCAGACCGAGATGGCCGAGCTCAACACCCGCCTGGCCGAGGCGGTCACGGCCGGAGAGCCCGCCGACGGCACCGCGGCCATGGACCTCGCCGAGGCGCACCGGCAGCACATCTGCCGGAACTTCTACGACTGCACCTTCACCATCCACCGCGGCCTGGCCTGCCTGTACGTCTCGGACCCGCGCTGGACCAGCACCTACGAGGAGCTCGCCCCCGGCCTGGCGCAGTGGCTGCACGACGCCATCGTGGCCAACGCCGACCGGCGCGAGCAGGCGTAGCGCGTCACGCCACCCCGCGCCCGAAGGAGCGCCGGTAGGCGGTCGGCGAGGTGCGCATCACCCGGCCGAAGTGGTGGCGGAAGGTCGCGGCGCTCTCGAAGCCGACCGCCGCGGCGATCTCCTCCACCGACCCCTCCGGCGACTCCAGCAGCGCCAGACTGGCCGCGATGCGCTGGGTGATCACCCAGCGCATCGGGCTGGTGCCGTTGCGGGCGGTGAAGTGCCGCAGGTACGAGCGGTCCGACATCCGCGCGGCCCGGGCCAGCACCGAGACGGTCAGCGGGTCGGACAGGTGGTCCAGCGCCCACTGCATGCTGCGGGCGATCCCGTCCTCGTCCTCCTCGACCGGGCGGACCGCCGCCTCGATGAACTGGGCCTGCCCGCCGTCCCGGTGCGGTGCCACCACGAAGCGGCGGGCCACGCTGTTGGCCACCTTGGCGCCGTGGTCCCGCCGGACCAGGTGCAGGCACAGGTCGATGCCGGCCGCGCTGCCCGCGCTGGTCAGCACGTCGCCGTTGTCCACGTACAGCACGTCCGGGTTGACCCGCACCCGCGGGTACCGCTGCTGGAGCAGTTCGGCGTACCGCCAGTGGGTGGTCGCCTCCTTGCCGTCCAGCAGCCCGGCGGCGGCCAGCGCGAAGGCGCCCGAGCAGATCGAGACGATCCGGGCGCCGCGTTCGTGCGCCGTCCGCAGCGCCTGGACCAGGCCGGGGGAGACTCCCACGCCGCTGAAGGCGTTGCGCACCCCGGGGATGACGACGGTGTCGGCCGCCGCGAGGTCGTCCAGGCCGTGCCGGGCGGTCAGCGCGAAGCCGCCCACCGCGTCCAGCGCCGTCCCCGGCCGGTCGGCGCACACCTTCAGGCCGTACCAGGGCGCCGCCAGCAGGCCGCCCAGCTCGGGCCGCGCCAGTCCGAACACCTCGACCACGACGCCGAGTTCGAACGGCGCCATGCCCTCGAAGGCGTACACCGCGACGTCGTGCACGGGCTCCGGGCGCGGGCCGATGGTGACGGCCACCGGACGGGACGGTGCGGCCCGCCCCCCGGCGTTCGGCTCGGCCGTACGCTCGGTGGTCGACCCGGCGGTCTGCCCTGGGATCTGCTCGGCGATCTGCTCGGCGGTCGGCTCGGCCATGCGGAACCCCCTGCTCACGGGTGGCGGAATCCCGGTGAGTGTAGCCGTTGCCGCCACCCCGGAGGTTCCTTCGAATCCCCCTGCAACCTCCGCCCGTCCCACACGTCCATCAGTACGGGGGCGGAGGGAACCGGGCCGGAGGCGGCTGCGAGGATCTCCGCGATCAGGACCTTGATCAGTGCCTGACGGTGACGGCGAGCCGGCCGCCACCGTCCCGGGGGAAAGCGGAACCGTACATGTCCATGGCCATCGAGCCGTTCGCCGCGCCACGGTGGGGCCGCGGCATCTCCGTCCGCGGAGTGCGCGGAGTGCGCGGAACCCGTGCAGTCCGCGGAGTCCGCGGAGTCCGCGGAGTGCTCGTCGCCCTGTTCGGCGCGCAGGAGGCCGGTGCGCCGGACCACCCGGTCACCACCGACCAGCAGGCGGCCCAGCGCCGCTCCGGCTTCCGGCTGCTGCGCGGCGGCCGCAAGCCGGCGGAGGACCGGCCCACCCTGACCGACCTGTACCACGCCCACCGGCTGGGCCTGGTCCGGATGGCCGTCCTGCTGGTCGACCACCAGGACCTGGCCGAGGACGTCGTGCAGGAGGCCTTCACCCAGCTCTACGAGCGCCACGGCGAGCACCTGGACGACCTCGACAACGCGATCGGGTACCTGCGGACCTCGGTGGTCAACGGCGCCCGTTCGATGCTCCGCCGTCGTAGGACCGCGCGGGAGTACGTGCCCCCGCACGAGGCCGACGCTCCCTCCGCCGAGGACCACGCGGTCCTCAACGACGAGCACCGCCGGGTGCTCGTCGCCCTGCAGGAGTTGACCCCCCGCCAGCGCGAGGTGCTGGTGCTGCGCTACTGGTCCGACATGTCGGAGGCGCAGATAGCCGAGACCCTGGGCCTGTCCCGGGGTGCCGTGAAGTCCACCGCCAGTCGCGCCCTGGACGCCTTGGAAAAGCACCTGGAGAAGGTTCGATGACCGACAAGCTCTTCCGCCCGGGCGGCGGTGACGACGACGGATCGGCCGGGACCCCGATGGAACGGCTGCTCCGCGAGGCGATGAACGCCCGGACGTCCCTGATCACCGCCCACGACCTGCGTCCGGCCGCGCCCCCGAGGACCAGGGTGCGGCGGCTGCGGCCGGTGTACGCGCTCACCGTGCCGCTGCTCGGCCTCGCCGCCGCCGCGGCGATCGGCGTGGTCACCCTGCACGGCAGTCCGGTCGCCAAGCAGGACGACCCCCCGCCCCCGGCCGCCGGCCTCTCCGCCTCGCCCGGTCCGACCCCCACCCCGACCCCGAGCAACAGCGCCGGCGTCACGCCGACCGGTGACGCGCAGACCGACCGCCCGCTGGCCGACGTCACCCCGACGTCGAGCCGGTCGGCCACCGGCGCCCCGACCGGTCCGGCCACGCCGTACACCTTCCACGGCGTCAAGCTGAAGGTGCCGGCCGGCTGGCGGGTCGCGCCCGGCGACCCGGCGGACCCCCACCTGTGCGTGCTGAGCCCGGGGGCCCCGCAGGGCGCCTCCGCGCAGAACTGCCAGCCGTACGGGGTGGACCTGGCGGTCTTCGACACCGAGTCGACGAGCTGGCCGTCGACCGCCGACCTCGACGCGCAGAGCGGCTGGAGCCGCCAGCCCGACTGTCCGGTCTGGGGCGATCCCCATCCGCCCGCCGCGGGGGAGTCCGTCAGCAGTACGGGCCCGACGAAGAGCACGCCCACCGTGTCCGGCCGTCCCGCGCTCAAGTCGCAGTGGCAGGTCACCTGTGGCCAGTCGTCCTTCACCGCGCAGATCTGGGCCCTGCCCAAGGACCAGGTGTTCGTCTCGGCGGCCGGCCTCAAGGACGACTACCAGGCCGGGCTGCAGTCGATCGTCAACAGCCTCGACGTGAGCGGCCGCAACCAGGATCCGCAGACCACGGCGGCGCCCGCGCCGAACGGCGTCGCGGTCAGCATCGACGGCCTCCCCTCCGGCCAGCAGCTGCGGGTGGGGAGCGCGGTCGTCACCTTCTCGGTGACGTTCCGGAACGACGGCCAGAGCGCCTCCGGCCAGCTGGAGCCCCTGGTCTTCACGGACCGCTACGCGGGCACGCCGACCGTGCCCGGGCAGCAGCTGCCCAACGACGGGAAGCTGGAGCTGCAGACCGACAGCGGCTGGATCCCGAAGCCGATGGGCCCGGCCGGCGACACGTCCTACGCGACGGCGCGGGACTCGGAGCTGTTCTCGCTGGCCCCGGGGCAGAGCAGGAAGCTGACCTACCGGCTGACGATGGGGCCCAGGAGCGGGCCCGGCGACATGCCGTTGCGGGCGCAGGCCGTGCTCCCGTACCACGGCGGCGACCTCACCGTGGTCGCCCGCCAGGACATCACGGTCAAGCTCGTCTGGTAGCGCGCCGGGGCCCGGCCCCCGTCATGGGGAGCCGGGCCCTGCAGCCTTCGGCCGGCGCTCGGCCGGCGCTCGGCCGGCGCTCGGCCGGCGCTCGGTCCGGCGGTCGGTCCGGCGGTCTCAGGCGAGCGAGGCCATCCACGCCTCGACGTCCTCGGAGCGGCGCGGCAGCCCCGCCGAGAGGTTCTCGTTGCCGTCCGCGGTGACCAGGATGTCGTCCTCGATCCGGACGCCGATGCCGCGGTACTCCTCCGGCACGGTCAGGTCGTCCTGCTGGAAGTACAGGCCGGGCTCGACGGTCAGCACCATGCCGGGCACCAGCAGGGCGTCGACGTGCTCCTCGCGACGGGAGTGGGCGCAGTCGTGGACGTCCAGGCCGAGCATGTGGCCGGTGCCGTGGAGGGTCCAGCGGCGCTGCAGGCCGAGCTCCAGGACCTTCTCGACGTCGTACGCCGAGGCGTCCAGCAGGCCCCAGGCGAGCAGCCGCTCGGCGAGGACGCGCTGCGAGGCCTCGTGGAAGTCGCGGAAGCGGGCACCCGGCTTGACCGCGGCGATGCCGGCCTCCTGGGCGTCGTACACCGCGTCGTAGATCCTGCGCTGCAGCTCGGTGAAGGAGCCGTTGATCGGCAGGGTACGGGTGACGTCGGCGGTGTAGAGGGTGTGGGTCTCCACGCCCGCGTCCAGCAGCAGCAGCTCGCCGGGGCGCACGTCGCCGTCGTTGCGGACCCAGTGCAGGGTGGTGGCGTGCGGGCCGGCGGCGGCGATGGTGCCGTAGCCGACGTCGTTGCCCTCGACCCGGGCGCGGCGCCAGAAGGTGCCCTCGATCCAGCGCTCCGAGGTGGCGACGGCCTGGCCGAGCTCGCGGACCACGTCGGTGAAGCCCTTGACGGTGGCGTCGCAGGCGGCGCGCAGCTCGCCGATCTCCCACTCGTCCTTGACCAGGCGCAGGCCGCTCAGGAACTCCTTGAACTCGGCGTCCTTGTCGGCGTCCAGCACCTCGGCGAGCGCGGCCTCCAGGCCGGCGTCGTAGCCGCGGACGATCCGGGTCGGCACGGCGGAGTCCTTGGCGCGCTCGGCCAGCTCCTCGGCGGCCTTGCGGACGTCGCGGGCCGGCAGGCCGAGCAGCTGCTCCTGCTCGCTCAGGCTGTGCCGGCGGCCGACCCACAACTCGCCGTAGCCGTCGAGCCAGAACTCGCCGTTCTCGCGGTCGGAGCGGGGCAGCAGGTAGAGCGTGAACTCGTGGCAGGCCTCGCCGGTCGGCTCGCCGACCAGCACCGCGTCCTCGGTCTGGTCCCCGGTGAGGTGCACGTACTCGCTGGCGGCGCGGAAGTTGTAGTCGGTGTCGTTGGAACGCACCCGCAGGTTGCCCGCCGGGACGACCAGGCGCACGCCGGGGTGGGCGGCGGACAGCTTGGCGCGGCGCTCGGCCGCGTACCCGGCCTGGGCGATCGGGGCGAGGCCGTGCAGCTCGGTGTCGGCCCAGCCGGACTTCATCGAGGCGGACAGCTCGTCCGAGATCTCGCCGTAGAGGCCGTTCTTGCGGCCCTTGAACTGCGGCGGCTCCTCGCCGCCCTCGGCCTCGGGGTTCTCGGCCACCGCGGGGGTCCGGTCCTCGGTCACGTGCAACGCCTCCTTGGGGGTGGTACCGCCGCCCTCGGGGGGAGGTGTCGGGTCGCGACACGCGCGGGCGGCCGTGCGTCCATGGTACGGACGCCCGGCCGCTCACCGATCCGGGGTTCGCGCGCCTGCTCGAATGCCTACTCGAAGCGTGCGGCCAGCAGCATCAGGTCGTCGGTGACCGGGGCGGCGTCCGGGTCCGGGCAGACGGCCAGCAGGTGGGCGCAGAGCCGGTCCGGGTCGATCCGCACGTCGCGCGGGGCGTCGGCGGCGGCCCGGCGCAGGTTGGCCTGTCCGGCGTGCAGGGTCGGGCCGCAGCGGCGGGCCAGGCCCTCGGTGTAGAGCAGCAGGGTGTCGCCGCGCTCGGCGATGAACTCCACCCCGGGGGCCTCCCAGCAGGCCAGCATGCCGAGGGGTGCGGAGAGCGAGGTCTCCACGAACTCGGCGCCGTGCCGGCCGACCAGGACCGGCGGGCAGTGCCCGGCCCCGGCCAGGGTGATCCGGCGCTCCTCGGGTTCGATCCAGGCGTAGACCGCGGTGGCGGTGCGGCTGGGCTCGGTGGTCTTGAGCAGCAGTTCCAGGTCGCCGAGGACGGAGACCGGGTCCTCGCCCTCCAGCACCGCGTACGCCCGCAGCGCGGCCCGGACCCGGCCCATCGCGGCGGCAGCGCCGGCGGCGGAGCCGGGTCCGGCACCGGGGCCGTCGCCGGAGACCGAGCCGACGGTGAGGCCGACGGTGCCGTCCGGCAGCGGGATGGCGTCGTACCAGTCGCTGCCGCTGGAGCGGTCCAGGCCGGCCGGGACGATCCGGGCGGCCAGTCGCAGTCCGGCGGCCTGGGGGAGGTGGTCCGGCAGCAGGCCGCGGCGCAGTGCCTCGGTGGTGCGCCGGATGCGCTCGGACTCCAGCTGCTTGGCGAGCAGCGGCGCGGCGATCTCGCAGTAGCGGCGGGCCAGTTCACGTCGGCACCGGGTGGGCTCGGCGGGCCGGTCGTAGAACCAGACGGCGGCGGCGAGCGGGCCGTCCTCGACGGTGGCGAGTGGCAGGCCGACGGCGCCGCCGAGGCCGAGGTGGACGGCGAGTTCGCGCAGCCGGCCGCCGACGGCGGGATCCTCGGCGAGGTCGGGGGAGTGCACTTCCTCGGGCCGGTCGTGCTCGCTCAGCAGCCGGGTCAGCAGGCTCTGCTCGGTCGGGACGGTCTCCAGGGCGCCGAGGCTGGCCCGGTCGAGGCCGAGGCCGACGGGCTGGCCGGGGCCGCCGCCGGGCATCAGGGTGACCAGGACGCCGCGGCCGGCGCCGAGCAGGGCGGCGCCGGAGGCGAGGACGGCGTCCAGGGTGGCGTGGAGGCCGCGGGCGCGGGCCAGGCGCTCGGTGTGCTCGTGCAGGCTGGTGATATCGGACAGGCGTCCGGCCAAACGGTCCTGCAGGGTGGCGGACGGTGCCGCGGGGCCCTCGTCCACGTCGTCGGCGGGGCCGGGCAGATCGGGCGGGTCGAGGACGGTGAGGCCGCCTGCGCAGCCGGGTCCGCCCGGTTCGGCGGTCGTCGGCGACGGGTGGGACGCCGGCGGGTGGGAGTTGGTCATGCCGCCACTCCTGACGCGGTGGTACGTGCCATGCGGGACCCCCCGATACGGCCAATGTGGAGCGAGCACGGCCAAAGGGCGTGTTTCGCCTCGATTCGCTACTTCTCGTCATTGATCGACAGCAATGCCACCACTTCTACACAGGCCATTCGGGGCATGTCCAGATCCGGGCCGACGCGGTGGCCGGTTCGTCATCTGCTCGACCCGGTCGGACGGCGTGCACGGTTCGCGCGCGCGCCGGTCGTGCCCGCAGGCATGGAGCGAGCCGGGAGCGGGCAGAACGGTGGGGACGGACCGGGCGGCCGTCCGGATCGTATGTCCGTGCCGCCCGCGCTCCCGGGTCGGCCGGAAGTCTCTCACTCGTACGGTGGAACCAAGCGCGCCCGGGCGGCGTCCATCCGGTCGCGTACGGGATTCTCGTTCCAAGGGCTGTTCCAGTGCGCGGCCCTTCTCATGTCGTGCTCCACACCGTGCTCCACGTCGTAGCCGCGCCGTCCGCCGTGCCGCCCGCCCCCGCTCCGCGCCTTCCCGGGGCCGTGCCGCCGCCGGCCCGCGCGGCGGGTTCCGACGGACGTCGGTGGGGGCGGAGCGAACCGAGCGGTCAGGGAAAGGAACGAGCGCCATGCGTGAGAACCCGAAGAGCCCGGAGAGCCGGTCGCAGGAGTCGTCCGCCCGGCTGGCCGCGGCCCTGACGGCCGCCGTCGAACACCGCTGGCCGGTGGTGCCGGGCACCGTGCTGTGCGGCGGCCGCTGCTCCTGCGGCGACCCGGACTGTCCGGCGCCCGGCGCCCACCCGCACGACCCCTCGCTGCTGGCCGCCACCACGGACGCCCGGATGGTGCGCTGGTGGTGGGAGCGGCAGAGCCCGGACGCGCCGGTGCTGGCCGCGACCGGCGCCGCGGTGTCGGCGGTCAGCCTGCCCGCGGCGGCCGGGGCCCGGGCGCTGGTCTACCTGGGGGCGCTGCGGCTGCCGCTCGGCCCGGTGCTCGCGATGCCGGGCCGCTACGCGCTGCTGGTGGCTCCGTACTCACTCGACGCGTTGGGCGAGATGCTCGCCCAACTCCCTTGGGTGCCGGGATCGTTGCGCTACCACGGACCGGGTGGTTTCCTGCCGCTGCCGCCCGGCGGCGGGGCCGGGAGGGTGCGCTGGGTGCTGGCGCCGCGCCCGGCCGTGGGCGGCGGGGTCGACCTGCCGCAGGTCGGGCCGCTGCTGGGCGAGTTGGTGGAGGCGACGGTCCGGCTGGACAGTGGCCACTCGGCGTACTGACGGACCGCCGGGCCGTACCGGACTCCGGGCCCGGTGGTACGGGGCGTTCCGGAAAAACAAAAGATCCGGCCGCTGGCGACGGGGGATGCACCAGCGGCCGGACTCTTTAGACAGTAACAAGGATCCGCGCCCGCGCCAATTTCCAAGACGCCCTCCAGGGCCGGAAATTGCGGCTTCGGGGCGACAATGTGACGCGTATCACCCGGATCCTGCGCCCTTTAGTTCAAGGTGACCTGACGGTTCACCAGGTTCGCGCGGGCGCGGCGCTCGTCGGCGGTCAGCGGAGTGGCGTCGGCGAGGACGGCGGCGAGCCGCTCGCCGAACTCGGCGGCGGGCTTCTCGCAGTCGGCGGCGGTCATGGCGAGCGGGAGGTCCCACACCGGGACGGTCAGGCCGTGCGCGCGGAAGGAGCCGACCAGGCGGGTGTCCGGACCGAGCGAGGCCTCGCCGGCCGCGTTCAGCCGGGCCAGCGCGTCCAGCAGCTGCTCCTCGGGCACGGTCATCACCCAGCGCAGGTGGTTCTTGTCCGGGGTGCCGCACCAGTAGGCGGCGTCGACGCTGCCGAGCTTCTCGGTCGGGATGGCCGAGGCGTTGGCGCGCTCCAGCGAGGCGGCGACCTCGCCGGTGGCGGTCTCGGCGTCCTCCAGCCAGAACTCGAAGCCGGTGTGCACGGTCGGCATGAAGGCGGCGGTGGTGTCCAGCAGGTCCTGCAGGCGGCGGCCGCCGGGGACGGTCCGGCGGGCCGGGACGGGGCTGCCCGGCTCGGTGGCCAGGGCCAGCTCCAGGGCGTCCGCGAGATCGCGGCTGAGGTCACCGGAGGAGGACTGGGTCTGCAGGCCCAGCAGGATCGAGCCGTCCGCGCGGCGCAGGGCCGGCCAGGCCAGCGGCAGCACGGTCGCCAGGGTCACCGACGGGACGTCACCCCCGGCGGTCGCGGCCACGCCGGGGGCCAGCGTCAGCGGCACCGTGGCGGCGGGCACCAGCTCGCGCAGCGCCACCCAGTCGGCCTCGCCCGGCAGGCCCTCGAACGGGCGGTGCACCAGCTCCTGCACCGCGTGCGAGGCCTCCCGGCCGTGGCAGGCCTTGTAGCGGCGGCCCGAACCGCAGGGGCAGTCCTCGCGGGCCCCCACCACGGGGACGTCGCCCGTGACGGCGGTGGTGGACTGGCGCTGCGGCGCCTTCTTGGCGGCCTTCTTGCCCATGGTGCGGCTCTCCCGGGGACGGTGGTCCTTTTCACCGGGAAGCCTACTGAGGTTCCCCCGGCGCGCGGGCACGCGCCGGGGCGGGCGTCGCGCACGGCCGGAGGGCCGCGCCCTCCGGCGGATCCCACCGGACCGGCCCTACGCGCTGCGGGCGTCGCCCCCGGTGCGCCGGGCGTGCCGGGCGCGGGCGGGCAGCGCCGCCCAGACCGTCACCTCGCCGGGCGCGTCGCGGACGCCCCAGTCGCTGGCCAGTTGGTCGACGATGCCCAGACCGCGGCCGCCGCGCGAGGTCAGCGAGGGACTGGCGGGTGACGGCCGGGTGGCCGCGCCGCCGTCGGTGACCTCCAGGGTGAGCACGCCGTCGGCGTGCATCTGCCAGCGGACCAGCACCCCGCCGTCGGTCTCGGCGGGGACTTCCTCGCGCTCCCGGCCGCCGGGCGCCGGATGCGTCCCGGAGGGGACGCCGACCAGCAGCTGGTCCACCACCTCGGCCCGGGCCCCTCGGCCCAGGGCCCGCAGCGGGCCGAGCGGACGGGCGTACCGGCAGGCGTTGCTCAACAGTTCGGAAAGGATCAGTACAGCATCATCGATGACCGGTTGCGGTATCTGCCGGTCACCCAGATCTCGACGCAGTCGGCGCCGTGCGACCCCGACACTCGCTGGGCCGTGCGGCACTGCCATGGTCGATGAAGTAGGCACTTCACGCGCCACCATCAACGCCACCCCCGGACCTCCTTCAGCGTATGCCGAGGGATGGATGCCCCTTGGTAATGCGTCGGAAACGACCAACGGGGGATCCCGCGGGTCCATTTCGAGCGGCGCGACCCAGGGTGGGCGAGAGGTCATTCCGTGCTCACCCTCCGTCGCCCGCGCGCAGGAATTCCGGCAATACCGTGCGCGGAAGGTTTGACTGCCGACCAGAGCGATCGGGTCCCACCGGTACGGCGGCGGTTCCCGGGATCACCGCCCCCGTTCACCGTCCCCGTTCACCGCCGGGGATCACCGCTCCGTTCGCCGCGCGGCTCACCACGCGGCTCACCGTCCGAGCTGGGCCAGCACCTCCGCGGGCCGGTTGGTGATGATCGCGGAGACGCCGAGTTCCAGGCAGAGCTCGACGTCGGCCGGGTCGTCCACCGTCCACACGTGCACCTCGTGGCCGAGCTCGCGCAGCCGGGGCACCAGCTGCGGCCTGGCCTTGATCAGCTCGATGCCCGGACCGGCGATCCGCGCCCCGCCCGGCAGCGGACGGCCCGGGCGCAGCCGGCCGAGCAGCGGCAGCATCCGTTCGATCAGGAACACCCGCCCGTACTCGGGCGCGGTGGCGGCCACCCGGTCCAGCGCGATCGAGGAGAAGCTCATGATCCGGGCGGACGGGCGGTCGGCCTCCCTGGTCGCGCCGATCTTGTACCGCTCCAGCATCCGCAGCAGCTCGGCCTCGACCCGGCCGCGGAACCGCACCGGGTGCTTGGTCTCGATCGCCAGGTCCACCGGGCGGCCGCAGTCCACCACCAGCTCCAGCAGCCGCTCCAGCCGCAGCACGCCGCGCAGCTCGGGGTCGGTGCTGGGCCTCCCGGTCTTCCAGGCAGCGAAGTCGTACGCCTCCAGCTCGGCGAGGGTCATCGCGGAGACGGTGCCGCGGCCGTTGGAGACCCGGCTGATCCGGCGGTCGTGGACGCAGACCAGGTGGCCGTCGGCCGTCAGCCGGACGTCGCACTCGACGGCGTCCGCGCCCTCGTCGAGCGCGCGCCGGTAGGCCGCGAGGGTGTGCTCGGGCAGCGCGTGGGAGGAACCGCGGTGGGCGATCACCTGGACGGAGTGCGCGGTGCGCGCCGCCGCCGGGGGCAGGTCTGGGCTGGTCACGGGCCCCACGATAGGGGGCGCAGGTGTCGCGGAGGCGAAGTCGGCCCCAACCTGGGGGGCCGGCTCCGCCTCCGCGGTCCGCAGGGGTGCGCGGCGGTCCGCCGGGGCGCACCGCCGCGGTCGGGCGCCGTCTCAGGCCCGGGAGGTGCGGCGGGTCAGCGGGGTGAGCGCCCAGGTGGCCAGCGCCGGGACCAGGAAGGCGAACAGCGAGGCGGAGGTCCACTCCTGCGGGGTGAAGTGCAGCGCCTCCTGGGCGGAGGTCCAGAAGTCCACCCACCAGCCGGCCACCGCGGTCGGCGCGATGAACTGGTAGACGACGAAGCCCAGCACCCACGGCAGCAGCATCAGCCAGCGGGACGGCGCCCGCTCCGAGAGGTCCCAGCCGTGCCGGCCGGCGCCGAAGAAGTAGTCCACCGCCAGCACCGCCAGCAGCGGCACGAACACCGA
Source organism: Kitasatospora sp. NPDC101108 (assembly GCF_055584725.1). Taxonomy (NCBI): domain Bacteria; kingdom Bacillati; phylum Actinomycetota; class Actinomycetes; order Kitasatosporales; family Streptomycetaceae; genus Kitasatospora; species Kitasatospora sp. NPDC101108. The sequence goes on along the minus strand of NZ_JBVJLM010000030.1, from coordinate 31,432 downwards.
GCCGATCAGGCCGAGGAAGTTGCTGTAGGTGTCGGTGAACCGGTCGATCCGCAGCGCCAGCACGGTGGTCAGCACGCCGATCCCGCCGCTCAGCACCCGGCGGTCCACCCGCGGCAGCAGGTTCTGCAGCGACATCGCGGTCGAGTACACGTTGGCGAAGGACTGGTCGGTCTCGCGCAGCACCAGCACCAGCAGGAACAGCCAGCCGGCCCAGACACCGAGGAAGGAGTCGAAGATCCGGCTCGGGTCGCCGTCGGACTGCAGCAGCGCCATCAGGCCGAGCACGTAGCACCAGACCTGGGCGACGGTGTAGCCGGAGAAGCTGCCCCAGAAGGACGAGCGCGGGGTGCGCGAGTGCCGGGTGTAGTCGGCGGCCATCGGCACGAAGGAGATCGACACCGCGATCATCGCGTCGGTGGCGCCGAGGAAGCCGTGCCAGTTGCCCGCGCCCGGGTCCGGCACGCCCTGCCGGCCCAGCTGGACGGTGAAGTACACCATCGCGACCGCGACCGCCCCGGCCACGAAGCGGCGCAGCACCGCGATCGAGCCCAGCGGCCAGATCGTCAGGGCGGTGGTCAGCGCGCCCGCGAGCAGCACGAACAGCCAGCGGTAGCCGGTGGTGTGGGCGACGGTCTGCGCCCCCGCCGCGATGGTCAGCAGCTCGAACACGCCCCAGCCGATGCACTGGACGATGTTCAGCACGGTCGGCAGGTAGGACAGCCGGGTGCCGAACAGCCCGCGCAGGTTGGCCATCGCGGGGGCGCCGGTGCGGGCGCCGATCAGCGCGGCCACACCGAGCATCGCGGTGCCGACGGCCGTACCGGCCACGATCGCGGTCACCGCGGCGGCCAGCGACAGCTCGCTGCCCTTCTCGCCGAGCACCGTCGCCGCGGTCGAGAAGCCGATCAGGCTGACGCCCAGGTTCATCCAGAGCGCGAAGTGGTCCCGGAAACGCAGGGTGCGCGGCGGCTCGGTGTCCAGCACCAGCGGCGCCTCGACCCGGTGGTCGAGCAGTGCGGTGGCCGCGGCGGGGACGGGGGGGAAGGCGGAGAAATCCTTGGGCTCGGGCGCGCCCGAAGAAGAGGATGACGAAGCAGGCGGCATGGCCGATACTCCCTACGCCGGCATTACCCGGACAGGTTCCGGCGGTCAGCGCCCCCTCGACGGTCGGCCTGTCGCTCGCCTGGCGTACCGTCGACATGCGCACTCTCAGCCTGGTGGGTCCAAGCTCCCGCGTGTCAGTTTGGAGCGACAGGCTAACCGGCACGGGTGCGAACGCCAAAGGCCGCGGGGTGCGCGGTCCGCATCGCGGGATGCCGGCGGGGGTGGGGAGCCCCGGCCGTCGGCGGCGGCTAAGGATTCTTATGAGTTCTTCAGAGGGGTCCTTACGGCAATCGAATCGACGGTGCGAAAAACTATGGTCCTTGGTTCTGTCAGCTATGGAGGTCGTCCGTGAGCACCGAGCGCGAGGTTGGGCCCACCGGGCCGCAGGGGGAGCAGCCCGCCGGGGCCCAGGAGGCGGCAGGCGCCGCTTCCGACAGCACCGCTCAGGGCGGTCACAAGCCGACCATGGCGTTCAGCCGGGTCCCGGCGCCGGCGGCCGAGCCGGTGGCCGAGGCACCGGCGGTGGCCGAGGCACAGGCGGCTGACGGTGCTCCGGCCGACGGCGCTCCGGCGGCCGCCGACAGCGGTCACAAGCCGACCATGGCGTTCAGCCGGGTCCCGGCGCCGGCCGCCGAGCCGGTGGCCGAGGCACCGGTGGCGGACGAGGCTCCGGCCGAGGGCGGCCACAAGCCCACCGTCGCCTTCACCAAGGTCCCCGCGCCGGAGGCCCCGGCAGCGCCGGCCGTCGAGGAGCCGGCCGTCGACCCGGTCACCGGCTACATCGACGCCCCGCCGCCGGTCCTGCCGCCCGCGCCGCCCGTCGCGCCCGCCCCGGCGGTGGCCGCCCCGGCCGCCCCGGCGGTGGCCGCGCAGGCCGCCGCTCCGGCCGCGCCCGCCGTGCCGCCGGGCACCAACCCGTACGCGACCCCGACCCACGGCGTGCCCGCCGCCGGTGCCCAGGACCCGTACGGCGTTCCGGCCGCCAACGCCCAGGAGCCGTACGGCACCCCGGCCGCCGGCGGGCCCGCCCCGCACGCCCACCACCCCTTCGGTGCCGGTCAGCCGCTCGGCGGCTGGGGCGCCCACGACGCCGCCTCCGGCGGTGCCGGCCACCCCGGCGGTCCGAACGGCCCGCTCGGCTACCCGGCCGACTACCCCGGCGGCCCGACCGGCCCCGGCGGCCCCGGCGGCCCGCGCAAGAAGCGCGGCGGCCTGGTGGCCCTGCTCGCCGCCGTAGCGCTGGTCGCCGGTGTCGCGGGCGGTGCGATCGGCGTGGTCGCCACCGACCGCAACAACAGCAGCAACTCGGCCGACGACCACCGCAGCACCACCGTCCAGGCCAGCAACACCCAGAAGAACGAGCCCGCCCCCGGCTCCATCGCGAGCATCGCGCAGAAGGCGCTGCCCAGCGTCGTCACCATCAAGGCGCAGGGCTCCCAGGAGTCCGGCACCGGCACCGGCTTCGTCTTCGACACCGAGGGCCACATCCTCACCAACAACCACGTGGTCGCGCCGACCCTCAGCGGCGGCAAACTGACCGTCAAGTTCGCCGACGGCACCTCCTACAGCGCCTCGGTGCTGGGCCACGCCGAGGGCTACGACGTCGCCGTGGTCAAGATCGACAACCCGCCGAAGGCCAAGCTGGCCCCGCTGGCACTGGCCGACTCCGACAAGGTCAACGTCGGCGACGCCACGATCGCGATCGGCGCGCCGTACGGCCTGGAGTCCACCGTCACCAGCGGCATCGTCAGCGCCAAGGACCGCCCGGTCGCCTCCGGCGACGAGACCGGCTCGCAGGCCTCGTACATGAACGCCCTGCAGACCGACGCCTCGATCAACCCCGGCAACTCCGGCGGCCCGCTGCTCGACTCCAGCGGCGCGGTGATCGGCATCAACTCGGCGATCCAGTCCAACGCCTCCGCCAACGGCCGGGCCGGCAGCATCGGCCTGGGCTTCGCCATCCCGATCAACCAGGCCAAGTGGGTCGCGGACACCCTGATCAAGACCGGCAAGCCGGTCTACGCCAAGCTCGACGTGCTGCGCAACGACGACTACAAGGGCGACGGCGCCCAGATCCAGACCCGCGACGTCCAGGGCCAGCCGGCCGTCACCCCCGGCGGCGCGGCCGACAAGGCCGGCCTCAAGCCGGGCGACGTCATCACCAAGCTCGGCGGCGCCCCGATCGAGAACGGCCCCGCCCTGGTCAGCCGGATCTGGACGCACAAGCCCGGCGAGACCGTGGACGTCGAGTACACCCGCAACGGCCAGACCATGACCACCAAGGTCACGCTCGGCCAGCGGGACGGTGACCAGTAGCCCCCGGGCGCGCGGAATCGTGTGCACCGAAACCCGCCGGACCCGTTAGGCTGACCTCCGCCTGGAGAGCTGCCCGAGCGGCCTAAGGGAACAGTCTTGAAAACTGTCGTGGCGTGACCCGTCACCGTGGGTTCGAATCCCACGCTCTCCGCCGGTAGGAGAACCACCTGCTCAGGGCGGGTGCCGACATCGAGTCGGCACCCGCCCTCGGTGCTTTTCCGGGCGCGGCGGCCGGGGTTGACCCTGACACCGTGGGAGGCGGTGGAGTGGGAGCACCATGTTGAACATCGGAGACTTCGCCAGCCACGGCCGGGTGTCGGTGCGGATGCTGCGCCACTACGACGCGATCGGACTGCTCCGGCCCGCCCGGGTCGACCCGGTCACCGGATACCGCTCCTACGAGGCGGGCCAACTCGCCCGGCTGAACCGGGTGATCGCGCTCAAGGAGCTCGGCTTCACGTTGCAGCAGGTGCGGGCCGTCCTGGACGAACGGCTGGACGCCGCCGAACTGCGCGGGATGCTGCGGCTGCGGCGGGCCCAGCTCGCCGAGGCGATCGCCGCGGACGAGCAGCGGCTGGCCCGGGTGGAGGCGAGGCTCCGGACGATCGAGAGCGAGGGGAACATGTCCGAGCACGATGTCGTGGTGAAGCCCGTGCCGTCCGTCCGGGTGGCCCAACTGACCGGCGTGGCGGCGAGTTACCAGCCGGAGGACATCACGCCGGTGATCGGCCCGCTGTTCGCGGAGCTGTGCCGCCGGGTCGCCGAGGCCGGGATCGAGGAGGTCGGCCCGTCCGTCGCCCGCTACGAGGACGCGCCGGAGGGTGACGGCTCGGTGCTCGTCAGGGCCGCCGTCCAGATCGCCCCGTCGGTGCCGGCCGGCCGGGACGACTTCGAGGTGGTCGACCTGCCGCCGATCGAGGAGGCGGCGACCGTCGTCCACCACGGCTCGATGGACGAGGCGATGGGCAGCTTCCAGGCGCTCGCCCGCTTCATCGAGGAGAACGGCTACCGCTCGGCCGGCTACGCCCGCGAGCGCTACCTGGAGACCCCGGACGAGGTGTCCGACTGGATCGTCGAACTCCAGGAACCGCTGGCCCGCCGGTAGCAGGCCGCGCGGCCCCACCCGCCGCCGCCCCACCCGTGGCGCCCGCCGCCGCCCCACCCGTGCCTCGTGGCGCCCGCCGCCGCCCGGAGGCCCACTTGCCCGCCTCCGGGCCTCCGGGCAGAGTGCGGAGGGGGAGGCGGCGCGGCGGTGAGTGGAGGCGGCGATGAGTGACCTGACGGACCGACTGGCGCAGGGTCTCCCGGCGGGGGCGGTGGTGGTGGATCCGGACGTGACCGCCGCCTACAGCCATGACATGGCGGGCTTCTGCGTCGCCGGCGCGCCCGCCGTGGTGGTGTTCCCGGAGACGGTCGAGCAGGTGCAGCACGTGCTGCGCACCGCCACCGAGCTGCGGGTGCCGGTGGTGCCGCAGGGGGCCCGGACGGGGCTGTCCGGGGCGGCGAACGCCGTCGACGGCTGCATCGTGCTGTCGCTGGTGAAGCTGAACCGGATCCTGGAGATCGACCCGGTGAACCGCGTCGCGGTCGTCGAACCGGGCGTGGTGAACGCCGAACTGTCGCGCGCGGTGGAGGAGTTCGGACTCTGCTACCCACCGGACCCGTCCAGCTGGGAGTCCTGCACGATCGGCGGCAACATCGGCACCGGCGCGGGTGGCCTGTGCTGCGTGAAGTACGGCGTCACCAGCGAGTACGTGCTCGGGCTGGACGTGGTGCTGGCGGACGGGCGGCTGCTGTCGACCGGGCGTCGGACGGCCAAAGGGGTGGCCGGGTACGACCTGACCCGGCTGCTGGTCGGTTCGGAGGGGACGCTCGGGGTGGTGGTGCGGGCGGTGCTGTCGCTGCGGCCGGCACCCGCCCCGCAGCTGGCGCTGGCCGCGGAGTTCCCGAGCGCGGACACGGCCGGTGCGGCGGTGTGCGCGGTGATGGCGGCCGGGCTGACCCCGTCGCTGATGGAGCTGATGGACGCGGTCTCCGTCCGGGCGGTCAACGAGCTGGGGCAGATGGGGTTGCCGGAGTCGACCCGGGCGCTGCTGCTGGTGGCCTTCGACGGGCCGGACCGGGAGGCCGGGTTGGCGCGGGTCGCGGAGCTGTGCCGCGAGGCGGGGGCGACCGAGGTGGTGCCGGCCGAGGACCAGGCGGAGTCGGACCTGCTGCTGGCGGCCCGGCGGCTGGCGCTGCCCGCACTGGACCGGCTGGGGACCACGATGATCGACGACGTGGCGGTGCCGCGCTCCCGGCTGGCCGAGATGCTCAACGGCGTCGCGGTGATCGGGGAGCGGCACGCGCTGACCATCGGGGTGGTCAGCCACGCCGGGGACGGCAACACCCACCCGATCGTGATCTTCGACGGCGCGGACCCGGAGCAGGCGGTCCGCGCCCAGCGCTCCTTCGAGGAGATCATGGCGCTCGGGCTGGAGCTGGGCGGCACGATCACCGGGGAGCACGGGGTCGGGCTGCTCAAGCGGGACTGGCTGGCCCGCGAGCTGGGGCCGGTCGCGCTCGACCTGCAGCGGCAGCTGAAGGCGGTCTTCGACCCGCTGGGAATCCTCAATCCGGGCAAGATGGTCTGATTTTCGGAGCCGGCTGATTCCGCCCGCCTTTTCGGTGCGACTGTCCGATGGTCTGCGGATGGCCGAAAAAAGTCGACATGGAAGGGTGGCCGAACTTTTCGGGGGCGTGTTCCATGGCGGTCCGCGCCGGGGTGGTGCGCCCGGTGGTTCGCGTGACGTCGAAGAGGCCCGTTCCGGCGGCCGCCGAACGGCCGTCCTCCGGGCGTATTCCCAGGTCATCGGCGGTGTGTCGGCGCGCTGTCCGGTTCGGTGCCCACTATTCGCGGCCTCGGTGGATATCACGCAAACGGGCGAAAACCGCTCTGTCGACTAGTGCTTTGTCGATTTGTTGCGGAAGGCTGTCTTCCGGCGTCGCAGCCCGCAGGTGTTCGTCCGGCCGGCGAACCCCCGCACTCCAGGCACGACCAATGCACGATCAACAGCTTCTTGGAGGCTCACATGGCTCGTATCGACACCCGAAGGGTGTCCGGGTTCCTGTTCGCCGCCCCGCCGGCGGCGGGTCTGCTGCTGGCGGGTGCCGGGATCGCCGCGGCCGACAGCGGCGCGGGCGCCGCGGCCGGTTCCAACGCCGGCAACATCCTGGCCGGCCAGGGGAACAAGAACGTCAACGTCCTCTTCTTCTCCCCCGCCTTCGGCTGACCTCCCGGCACCACCGCCGGCGGGGGCGCCGGAGGTGGACGGCCGCGGGTGAGCTGAGCACCCGTGGAGGGAGATCGGACGAAGGCTTCGACCGGCCGGCGGAAAGGGTCGCCGCGAAACCGGCCTCGTGGGCGGTGCCGCCATCGGCACCGCCCACGAGCGTGTCCGGCGCCGGTCCGCGGAAGCCTGCGGGGCGCACCACCCGTGCGAGCGGCCGGGATCCGCCCACCGAGGGCCCGAGCCCGGAGCCGTCGGCCCACGGCGGTACGGTTGCGCTCCGACAGCGCTCCACGCGCCCGGGCCCGGAACGGACGGCCCGGCCGGGGCGGCGACCGCGGCAACCGGAAGGAAGGTGCGCGATGGCGGCGGAGGACGAGGGCCTGACCGGCCAGGGCGGGGCCAGGCCCGCACCGGAGTCGCAGACCGACGCGTGCCCGGCACCGCTGGAGGAGCGCCGGCCCGAGCCCAGGTCGGTCCCCGAACTGCTGCTCGGCCGCCCGCCGATGGCCCGCCCGCTGCCCTCCTTCGACCCCGAGGCCGCCCCCGCCGAGCCCGGCCCGCTGTTCGTGGACTGGCTCGCCACCGCGCTGGACGCCGGGGTGCTGGACCCGCAGGCCTTCACCCTCTCCACGGTCGACGCCGACGGCATGCCGGACGCCCGGGTGCTGGTGCTGCGCGACGTGGACGCGGCCGGCACCGGCTGGAACTTCTCCGCCGCCGCCGACAGCCCCAAGGGCCGCCAGCTCGCCCACCACCCGGCCGCCGCACTGACCGTCTACTGGCCGCAGTTGGGCCGCCAGGTGCGGGTCCGCGGCAGTGTCGAGCGGGCCGCCGACCTGGTCGCCGCCGCCGAGTTCGCCACCCGCTCGCCCGCCGCCCGGATCGGCGCGCTGGTCGGCCGGCAGAGCGAGCCGTTGGGCGCGCTGGAGGAGTACGACGCGGCGGTGGCGGTGGCCCGCCGCAGGCTGGCGGCCACCCCGGACGCCGTCGCGCCCGGCCATGCGGTCTACACCCTGTGGGCGCACGAGGTGGAGTTCTGGCAGGGCGACGCCCAGCGCCGGCACGTCCGGCTGCGCTACACCCGCACCGGCCCGGTCCGCGCCCCGGAGTGGTCCCGCACCTTGCTCTGGCCGTAAGTGCCCCGAGCTGTGCCCCAAGCGCGCTGAGCGTCCTGAGCATCCTGAGCGCCGGGCGCGCTGTCGGCCGGCAGCAGCGCCGTCAGCGCCGCCCGGTCAGCGTGGCCCCCACGCTGGACGCGACCACGCAGCCGATCCCGGCCAGCTGTGCCGCGCCCAGCAGCTGGCCGAGCACCACCAGCCCGACCAGCGCGCTGACCGCCGGCTCCAGGCTGACCAGCACGCTGAACACCCGCTGCGGCATCCGGCGCAGCGCCGTCATCTCCAGCGCGTACGGGAGCACCGGCAGCAGCACCGCCACCCCGGCCACCGAGGCGAGCAGCACCAGCGGCGAGGCGCCGGGGGAGGTCAGCCCGTCCCAGGCCTCGCCGAACCCGAACGGTGCGAGGGCCAGCGCCCCGACCGTCATCGACACCGCCAGGCCCTGGAAGCCCTGGAAGGTGGCGCCGACCTTGTCGGTGAACAGGATGTACACCGCGTAGCAGGCGGCCGCACCGAAGGCGTAGAGCAGGCCGACCGGGTCGAGCGAGCCGCCGCCGTCACCCTCGCCGAGCAGGGTCAGCAGGACGACGCCGGCCGCGGCGAGCAGCGCCCAGAGCAGGTGGCCGGCGCGCCGGGCGAAGACCAGGGCGACCGCGAGCGGGCCGAGGAACTCGATGGTCGCGGCGGTGCCCATCGGCAGCCGGTCGATCGCCCCGGCGAACAGGTACGTCATCCCGGCCGAGGCGACGCCGAGCAGGGCGGCCGCGGCGAGGTCGCGCGGGCGCTTGTCGCGCAGTCTGGGCCGGGTGACGGCGATCAGGATGGCCGCGGCGAAGGCGAGTCGCAGGAAGGTGGTCCCGCTGACCCCGAGCGGGCCGAACAGCGGCTTGGACAGGGCGATGCCGGTCTGCACCAGGAACATCGCGACCAGACACAGAAGCGGCGCCGGGATCCGCTCCGGGCGCCGCAGGGCCTTGCCGAACCGGCCGGTGGACCGGCCGGTTCGCACCCCGGGGGGCGCCGCGGAGCCGGGCTCCCCACCTCGTCGCCAGCTGCCCCGCTCGCCGGCAGGCTCGCCCTTGGGGGCGGGCGGCATGGCAAGGGCCTCGGCGACCGCGGCAGCCGAGGTGGGGACAGCGGTTTCGCTGGTATGGGAGGTGGGCATGCTGAGGAGTTTGCCGTAAGGAGTGATGTACGGGCAAGCTCGTTACGAATATCGGGACGCATGCGGACGGGTAGGCCCGAAAGGGTGGCCTCGCGCGGCCCGTCGATAGGGTGGCCGCTCACCGAGCACGGAGGGGGCGGCATGTCGAACGGCCAGGAACACCCGGGCGCGGCCGGGTACGGCGGCACCCCGCAGCAGGGACCGTACGGCCCGAGCCCGTACGGCCCGAGCCCGTACGGCCCGAGCCCGTACGGCCCGTATCCGTACGGCCCCCATCCGTACGCCCAGCCGGTCCCGCCGCACCAGCCCCAGCCCCAACCCCAGCCCCGCGCCGTTCTCCCCGGCCCGCTGCCGCGCCGCAACCGCCTGGTCGTGCTGCTCCAGTTCCTCCTGCAGTGGATCTACGCCCCGCTCTGGATCCTCGCCCTGGTGGCCGTCTTCGCGATCCTCCTCGCGGCCGCAATCTTCTCCAACTACGGTGGCGAGGGGCCCAGTTCGGACGGCTGGCTGCGGGTCAACCGCAGCTTCGTCCCGCCGCGCCGCCTGCGGGCCGAGCTCACCGGCCGCCCCGAGGACTGGGAGCGTTACGTCACCCCGGTGCTCAGGCGCCGCATCGCCGCCGCCGAGGCGAATCACGCGGCCGGCGGCGGCCGGCTGCAGCTCGACCTCAGCCGCGAGGTGTCGGTCGAACTCGCCGCGCGTCTCTACCGGGGCCTCGGCGCCCAGGGCGTGGCCCGGGTCGCCGAGCGGTTCGGCTGGCAGGGGGCGCCGACCGGCACGGACGCCGAGCGGGTCCGGCTGGTCCGCCGGATCCCCGCCCCGGCCACGCTGAGCGCCCCCTCCCCGCAGGACCCGCCGGCCGCCCCCGGCACCCCGTGGGGCCCGCAGCCGGGCCGCTCCGCGCCGCTGCTGCCCGTGATCTTCCTGCTCCAGATCGTCTACGTCCCGGTGTACGGCCTGCTCACCTTCTGGGTGGACCGCACCGAGCCCGACTACTGGGAGCGCTGGGGCGCCCGCTGGACGGTCGGCCCGCGCGCCTTCCGGGCGGAGTTCACCGGCAGCCGGGCCGGCTGGGACCGCCACGTCCGCCGCATCCTCAAGCGCGAGGCCACCCGTGAACTCGGCCGCACCGCCGACAGCTACGGCCGGCTGGTCGCCCCGGACGGCACCTTCCTGCGCCGCATCCAGCTGCACCGCGCCACCTACCGCGGCGCCGGCGCCCACCGGGCCCTGTGCATCGCCGCCGAGCAGGGCTGGACGCTCGACCCGGCCTTCGTCCCGGACCCGGCCAACTCGCTGCGCCTCTGCCGCCCCGACCACCGCTGAGCCGCCCGGCGACGGCCCCGCGACGGCCCAGCAACGGCTCAGCGACGGCCCCGCGACGGCCGGGGAGGCAACGCGGCGGATCCGTGATCCGTGCAACGGTTCCGGGATGCTGACAGGGGTGGACGGAAACGGCACAATCGGGCACGTCCGCGCGTATTACCGCCCGGTAGGTGTGCCGTAGGAGCCACCAGTGCCGCCAGGTCGAGGAGGACCCGTGTTCAGCACGATGCAGGACGTACCGCTCACCGTCGCCCGGATCCTGGAGCACGGGTCCACGGTCCACGCCCGATCCACCGTCACCACCTGGGACGCCACCGGGCCGGTCGTGCGGACCTACGCCGAGGTGGGCGCCCGCGCCGCCCAGCTCGCCCACGCGCTGCGCGACGAGCTCGGGGTGACCGGGGACGACCGGGTGGCGACCCTGATGTGGAACAACGACTTCCACCTGGAGGCGTACCTCGCCGTCCCCTCGATGGGGGCCGTGCTGCACACCCTGAACCTGCGGCTGCCCGCCCAGCAGCTGTCCTTCATCGTCAACCACGCCGCCGACCGCGTGATCATCGTCAACGGCACCGTCCTGCCGCTGCTCGCCGCCGTGCTCCCGGACCTCGCGCCCACCCTGAAGCACATCGTGGTGGCCGGCCCCGGCGACCGTTCGCTGCTGGCCGGCTTCGCGGGCGGCGTGCACGACTACGAGGAGCTGGTCGCCGACCGGCCCACCGAGTACCCGTGGCAGCGCGACATCGACGAGCGCCAGGCCGCCGTGCTCTGCTACACCTCGGGCACCACCGGCGACCCGAAGGGCGTGCTCTACAGCCACCGCTCGATCTACCTGCACTGCATGCAGGTCAACACCGGCGACAACTTCGCCTTCACCCCGCGGGACACCGCCCTGCCGGTGGTCCCGATGTTCCACGTGAACGCCTGGGGCATCCCGCACGCGGCCTTCATGTCCGGCGCCAACCTGCTCATGCCGGATCGTTTCCTCCAGCCCAAGCCGATGGCCGAGATGATCGCCGCCGTCCGCCCCACCGTCAGCGCCGCCGTCCCCACCATCTGGAGCGGCCTGCTGGACGAGCTGGACGCCGGCGACTACGACACCTCCAGCCTGCGCATGGTGGTCATCGGCGGCAGCGCCTGTCCGCCCTCCCTGATGAAGGCCTACGACGAGCGCCACGGCATCCGGGTGCTGCACGCCTGGGGCATGACCGAGACCTCCCCGCTCGGCTCCTTCGCCCAGCCGCCGGGCGGCCTCACCCCCGAGGAGGAGTGGCCGTACCGGATCACCCAGGGCCTCTTCCCGGCCTCGGTCGAGGCCCGGCTGATCGGCCCGGGCGGCGAGCGGATGCCGCACGACGGCGTCGCGGCCGGCGAGCTGGAGGTGCGCGGTCCGTGGATCGCCGGGGCCTACTACGGCGGCGCCGGGCAGGACCCGCTCCGCCCGGACGACAAGTTCTCCGAGGACGGCTGGCTGCGCACCGGCGACGTCGGCACCATCACCGCGGACGGCTACCTGACCCTCACCGACCGGGCCAAGGACGTCATCAAGTCGGGCGGGGAGTGGATCTCCTCCGTCGAGCTGGAGAACGCCCTGATGGGCCACCCCGAGGTGGCCGAGGCCGCCGTGGTCGCGGTGCCGGACGAGAAGTGGGGCGAGCGCCCGCTGGCCACCGTCGTGCTGCGCCCGGGTGCGACCGCCGGCCTGCGGGAGCTGCGGGCCTTCCTGGCCGAGCGGGTCGCCTCCTGGCAGCTGCCGGAGCGCTGGGCGATCGTCGAGTCGGTCCCGAAGACCTCGGTCGGCAAGTTCGACAAGAAGGTGATCCGGGCGAGCTACGCCGCCGACGAGCTGGACGTCATCACGCTCGGCAAGGAGTAGGACGGCGGGAGGGCCGGTCCCCGTGCGGAACGGGGGCCGGCCCTCCGGCGCGTCCCGGCTCAGCCCGCCGCGGCGACGCCGGCCTCGCCCATCGCGCCGATCCGCCCCAGCAGGTCGACGATCCGGGACTGGACGTCCTCGCTGGTCGAGCGCTCGGCGAGGAACAGCACGGTCTCGCCGGTGCGCAGCCGGGGCAGTTCGCGCGGGTCGAGGTCCACCGAGGTGTAGACCACGAGCGGGGTGCGGTGCAGCCGGTCGTTGGCGCGCAGCCAGTCCAGCAGGCCGACCCGGCGGCGGCGGATCTGGAACAGGTCCATCACCACCAGGTTGGGCTGGACGCTGCTGGCCCGGGCGACCGCGTCGTTCTCGTCCACCGCGTGCTCGACGTGCATGCCGCGCCGCTCCAGGCTGCTGATCATGGCGGCGGCGATGTCCGGATCGCCCTCGACCAGCAGCACCCGCGGGGCGTGGTGCTCGCCGTCGCGCGGGGCGAGGGCGCGCAGCAGCACGGCCGGGTCGGCGCCGTATGCGGCGTCCCGGGTGGCCTGGCCGAGGCCGGCGGTGACCAGTACCGGGATCCGGCTGTTGAGTGCCGCGGTGCGCAGCGACTGCAGCGCGGTCCGGGTGATCGGGCTGGTCAGCGGGTCGACGAAGAGCGCCGCCGGGAAGCCGGCGACCTGGGCGTCCACCTCCTCGCGGGAGCGGACGATCACCGGGAGGTAGCCGCGCGACTGGAGGGCCTGGCCGGTGGCCGGGTCGGGCTCGGGCCAGACCAGCAGCCGGCGGGTGTTGGCCAGTTCACCGGACGCGGGCTGCGGCCGCTCGGGGTCCGGGCGGTCGCTCCCGGCGGCCGGCAGTTCGGCCATCGGGCGCGGCGCGACCGGCGCGGGCGGCTGGGCCGGGAGGGCGGGCACCGGCGGGGTGCCGACCGGGGCGACGACCGGGCGCGGCGGGGTGAGTTCGGCCAGGCCGCTGCCGACCGGACGCGGCCCGGCCTGCTCCTCGGGGGCGGGCAGCGCGGGCCGGACGGGCTCCCGCGTGCCGCCGGGCTGCGGGGCGGAGGCTCCGGTCGGGGCGTCCGCGGCGGGCCCCGGTGGTACGGAGAGCCGCCGGCGGCGGCCGGTCGGCGCGGCGGCGGGCTCGGCCGGTACGGGCGCCGGACCGGCGGGCAGGGAGTGCTCCAGGCCGGGGTACACCGGGGCGTCACCCACACCGGGCAGGGTGAAGCCGCCCGAGGAGTCCTCGGCGGAGGGCAGGGCGCGGCGTCGGCGCGGCTTGGCCTCGGCGGCGTCCTCGGCGGGGGCTTCGCCGGGCTGGGCGGCGGCGTCGGCGGGCGCGGGGCCGAGCGCGAGCGGCTCCCGGCCGGCGGGCCGGTCCTGCTGCGGGCGCCCGCCCTCGACGGGCACGGCGTAGGCGGGGCCGGAACGGCCGTCGTCCTTGCCCCACGGGTCGCTCTGCGGCGTCTCCGGGGCGGCCAGGCCGCGGCGGCCGTACGCGGGGTCGTTCCCGGTGCCGTTCCACTGCTCGGGGACGGCCCGCTCCACCCGGGCGGGGGCGTTCGGCCACTGGTCGGCCGGGCCGGCCGGGGAGGTGGTGGTCCCGGGGGCCGGGGTCTCGGCGGCGGGGCGGCCGCGGCGCCCGCGGCGCTCGGCCGGGGGCTCCTCGGCGGGGGCCTGCTCGGCTTCGGGGGCACGGGCGGGCTGCTCCTCGCCCGGGCCGTCGGATCCGCCCGGACCGGCCGGGGCGCCGGGGGCGGCCGGGGTCTTCCCGCCGTCCCCGGCGGCGTCGCCGCTGCTGGGGAGCTGGGGGATGCCCGGCAGCTCGGGCAGGACGGCGCTGTCGTTCTCCTTGGGCCGGTCGGAGCGGCCCTCGGCGGACGCGCGCTCGGCGGCGGCCTTCGCGGCCACCGGGTCCAACGGCAGCTCGACCACGTACGTGGTCCCGGCCTTGCCGGGCAGCTCGTGCGGCTGGAGCACGCCACCGTGGCGCTCGACCGCCGCGCGGGCTATCGGCAGGTGGACGGGGCTGCCGCCGATGCCGGGGCCGCGGATCTCGACCCGGGCGACCTCGCCGCGCTGGGCGGCGGCCAGGACGACGGTCGGCGGTTCGGCGGGCGCGGCCGGGACGGGCGGGCCGCCGAGGCCGGGCGCGGTCAGCCCGGGGACGGCCAGACCGGGGGAGGGGACGGTGGGCGGGTCCAGCGAGAGGCCGGTGCCGCTGACGTCGGCGACCAGGTGGGCCAGCGCCTGGGCGAGCCTCCGCTCGTCGGCGATCACCTCGACCGCGGCGGCGTGCACCGAGAAGCGCACCCGGCCGGGGCCGACCAGCTCGCCGGCCTCCTCGACGGCCCGGCGCACCACCTCGTCCAGGCCGACCGGCACCCGCTGCGCGGCCTTGCCGTCCTTGCCGTCCTTCGCGTCCCTGCCCTCGGCCGGTCCGCTCTCGCCGCTCTCCGAGCGCTGGTGTTCGAGCACCCCGTCGATCAGCTTCCCGAACCGGCGGCACTCGTCGGCGAGCCGGCGCAGGGTCCAGTTGGCCTCCGGCCAGAGCTGCCCGGCCGGGTCGGCGGCGAGCCGCTCCAGCCGCTGGTTCAGCGCGTTCAGCGCACCGCCGAGCTCGCTCTCCAGGACGGCGGTGAGGTGCTCGTTGCGGGCGATCAGGGCGAGTTCGCGGCTGCGGTCGGTGAAGGTCATCACCGCGCCGACCAGCTGGTCGCCGTCGCGGACCGGGGCGGTGGTCAGGTCGACGGTGACCGGGCGGCCGTCCTTGCGCCAGAGCACGGTGCCGCGCACCCGGTGCTTGCGCCCGGAGGTCAGGGTGTCCAGCAGCGCGGACTCCTCCAGCGCCAGCGGGGTGCCGTCGGCCCGGGAGTGCTGGATCAGCGGGTGCAGCTCGCGCCCGCCCAGCTCGCTCGCCCGGTACTCCAGGATGTGCGCGGCGGCCGGGTTGACCAGCACGCAGCGGCCTTCGAGGTCCACGCCGAGCACGCCCTCGGCGGCGGCCCGCAGGATCATCTCGGTCTGCTTGTGCTGGCGGCGCAGCTCGGCCTCGACGCCCAGCCGCCCGGAGAGGTCGCGGACCAGCAGCAGGAGCAGGTCGGAGGCCGAGGAGGCCCGGGGGCCGTCGCGGTAGGGGTCGTACGGGGAGCGCCCGTAGCCGTCGCCGCCGCCGTCGGTGGCGAAGTCGTTGCCGGAGACCTCGACCGGGAAGGTCGTGCCGTCGGTGCGGTGGGCGGTCATCCGGACCGGGCGGTCGAGCGCGTCGCCGTCGCGGGTGGCCGGGCGCATCGACCCGGGGATGCGGCTGGGGTCGAACTCGGGCAGCAGGCCGAGCACGCCCATGCCGACCAGCGAGGTGCCCGGCGCCTGCAGCGCCTGGACCGCCGCGCTGTTGGCGTCCACGACGGTGCCGTTGCTGTTCACCAGCAACAACGCGTCGGGCAGGGCGTCGAGTATGGCGTCGAGGCGAGCAGCGCCTCGGATCGGCCTGCTGCTCACGTCGACAGGTCTCCTCGGCTCAGGGCAGCTCCTCCGGAGTCGGCAGTATCTCATTCTTCTTTGCGGCGGGGACGACCCGCCTAGTAACGTTGGCGGTGGTTGGTGCCGAACCCCACGGTTGTGGCATCATCACTGACACACGGAACGGGTCCGCTTCGCGCGGGTGCGGTCCATGTGGGGAGGCTTCGCCTAGTCCGGTCTATGGCGCCGCACTGCTAATGCGGTTTCGGGGTTATTCCTGATCGAGGGTTCAAATCCCTCAGCCTCCGCAGCCGGGAGCCCCGTCGACGATCTTGTCGGCGGGGCTCCTCTGCATGTCCGGGGCGTGATCACCGGCCGGCCCGGAGGGGCCGGATCAATCGATTTCGTCCTACGTCGCAGGTCATGTAATGTTGTCCACGCAACGCCCCGAGGACGACGGTCAGCAGGGCGAGCGCTCATAGCTCAACGGATAGAGCACTTGACTACGGATCAAGAGGTTGCAGGTTCGAATCCTGCTGAGCGCACCAAACTTCGCAAGATCGGGTTCGCCCGTTCCTTGCGCTCATAGCTCAACGGATAGAGCACTTGACTACGGATCAAGAGGTTGCAGGTTCGAATCCTGCTGAGCGCACCAGCGAGAAGCCCCCGGCCACCGGCCGGGGGCTTCTCCGTTTCCCCGGCCCCTGTTCCCTGGTCCCGGCTTCCCCGTGACGCGGGTCACCCCAGGTCGGTGCGGTTGATCCAGGGCACGTCCCGGCGGTCCAGGAACCAGTCCGAGCTGGTCAGCGGCCGGGCCCGGTTGAAGGTCAGCGGCGCCGGGTCGTGCCGGACCAGCCCCGGGGCGGCGCCCAGGGACCGGAGCAGTTCGGCGAGCTCGGCGACCAGCTCCGGAGGGCCGGAGAGGTGGACCTCCCAGCCGGTGAAGTCGCCGTGCCGGAGCAGTGTCCGCCGCAGCAGCGTGGTGGTCCCGCCCGGGCCCGCCGAGCGGTCGGGTACGGCCGTCAGCACCCGCAGCCGGGGATTGCGGACCAGTAACCGCCGCACCGTGTCCAGGTCGTACTGCGCGGCCGCCGAGCGGGCCGCCAGCAGCACGGTGGCCTCCCGCTCCGGCCGTTCGGCGGTGAGCTGTTCCAGCAGCGCCTTGGTCCGCCCCCAGCCGCTGCCCGCGGCGACCAGCAGCAGCGGCCGGTCCGGGCCGGGGGCGAGCACGGCCCCGCCGAGCGGCGGCCCGAGCCGCAGCAGTTCGCCGGGCATCACGTCCTCCACCAGGACGGGGCTCAGCAGGCCGCCGAGTACCCGCCGTACGTGCAGCTCCAGGCTGCCGTCCGGGCGCGGCGCGTTGGCGAGCGAGTACGACCGCCAGACCCGGGGCACCCGCGGGCTGCTGAGGGTGACGTACTGGCCGGCCGTGAAGGGGTACGGGCGCATCGGGGCGAGGGTGAGCACGACCAGGTCGGGGGCGGCCCGGCGGCGGGTGGCGACCTCGGTCTCCCACCAGGCCGGGTCCTGCGCGGGGAGGTCGTCGGCGGCCTCGATCATGATCCGGGCGATCGCGGCGTAGGCCTCGGTCCAGGCCTTCTCGGTCTCCGGCGTCCAGGAGTGGCCGGAGCACTGCCGCAGCGCGGCGATCAGGCTGTCCCCGACGGCCGGGTAGTGCTCGGGCGCGGCCTGGAACTTGCGGTGGTCGCGTCCGAGCGCCCGCAGGTACTCGGTGAGCCGGTCGGGCTCGTCCAGCCACCGCACGATCCTGGTGAGCGCGGCGAACAGCCGGTCGCGCTGCTCGTGCAGCTGGGCGGGGAAGAGCGGCCGCAGCCCGGGGTGGTGGCTGAACAGATGGGCGTAGAAGAAGGTGGTCAGGTTGTCGGCCCGGAGTTCGACGACGGCGAAGCTGGCGCGGATGACCGCGGGGTCGAAGGGCACCGGACCGCTCCCGGCTAGGCCGACCGGGCTTCGGTGAGCGCCGCGCAGACGGGGCCGCCGACCACCGCGTGGACGGCGAAACCGCGCTTGACGAGCACCGGGTCCATGGTCACGGGGACCGACTCTACTGAGCCGGTGGGTAATTCGAACAGGGCCTCTCGACGAATGGTCAGGTCGCGGCCGCGGGCGTCCGCCGAATCGTCGGAATTCTCGGCTGCCGGCCGTTCGGGTGGTCCGGCCGTTCGGGTCCCGTCCCTTGCCGACCCATGGAGCGAAGGCGGTCGTTCCGGGTGCGTCCCGGTCTGCTGCCCCGGGGGCTGCCGAACGGGTGGGACCCGGCCGGAACCACAGGTGTCGCGGGATGACCGGTCCGGGGTCGTGCTTCCGTTTTGTCGGATCTTGTGCCCGGAGTGCCCGTCACTCCGGCAGCCGACAGTGAAGGAGAGCCGGATGAGCCGACGGTTTCCCCGCACAGCAGCCGCCCTGGCCGTCCTCACGGTCGGGGCGCTGACCGGTTGGAACACCCCGCTCGCGGGGGCGAAGCAGTCCCCTGACGCCTGGTCGGCGGAGCACCGGGCGGTGCTGCCGTCCGGCCTCGCCGTCCAGCTCGACTTCGCGGCCGCGCCGGGGACGGCCGCCAGCGCCGAGCCGGGCCGCCTGGCCGACCGTTCCGGAGGGGGGTATTCCGCAACGGTGTACGCGGACGGAAAGCACCCCGGCGACCCGGCCCAGGCCTTCCGGATCACCCCCGACCGTCCGCAGGCGGACGGTTCCTGGCACACCGTCGGAACCCTCCGACTCGGCTTCTCCCAGCCGGTCCGCAATCCCCGGCTGCACCTCAGCGGTCTGGCCGCCGTGACCACCGGGAAAACCGGTACCACCAGCACCGCGGCCCGGCTCTCCCTCACCGGCGGCTCGCCCGCCGCCCCCACCCTGACCCGCCGCACCGACTGGACCGGCTGGACGGTCGACACCGACTCCCTCGCCCCCGCCGGGAGCGACGGCAGCTCCGACGGTGCCGCGGCCTCCGCCGCCCAGGGCACCCTGGAACTCACCGGAACCGTCCGCACCGCGGTGTTCCGGGTCGAGCAGCGCTCCACCGCCCGGAACGGGAGCACCACCGCCCCGCCCGCGCTGTTCCAGGCCTTCACCGTCACCGTGGACGAGGACCTCGGCACCGCGCCGCAGTCCTACGGCAACGCCTCGCACGTGGTCTCGGACCTCTTCCTGGGCGCCGACGCCACCACCCCGGGCCGCCGGGAGCGGCCCCGGGCCGGCGGCTCCGCGGACGACGGGCCGATGGTCGAGCTCGACCACGACGCCGTGCGGCGGGGCAACCCCTTCGCGAGCCCCGCCACCAGCCCGCCGCCGCCCGAGCGCCGGCCGGGCCGCGGCGAGTACCAGGGCGCCGACCCGGCGATCCGCTTCCCCGGCGAGGCCGCGATCGGCCACTACTACCGGCTCACCGTCCCGGTCGCGGTGGGCGGCCGGCCCGCGACCCTGGCCGGCTGGATCGACTTCGACCGCAACGGCCGGTTCGATCCCGCCGACCGGGTGCAGACCGAGATCCCGGCCGGAGCCGACACCGCGACCCTGGAGTGGACCGTGCCGCCCGGCGCCACCTCCGGCGAGACCTGGGCCCGGCTGCGGATCGGCCGCGAGACCAGCCAGCTCGTCCCCTCCGGCGGCTTCGCCGACTCGGGGCAGGTCTCCGACCAGCGGATCAGGCTCACCGTCGGTGCGGCGCGGCCCGAGATCGCCGATCCGGTCGACGGCGCCGTGCTGGCCGACGCCCGCCCGCGGATCCGCGGCGAGGGCGCGGTCCCGGGCGCCTCGGTGCAGGTCCGGGAGGGCGACGGCACGCTGTGCCGGGCCGAGGTCGGACGCGGCGGCGGCTGGTCCTGCCGGCCCGCCGACGCGCTCGCGGCCGGGGCGCACCGCCTGGCCGCGGTGGAGACCACCGGCGGGGGCGTCGAGCTGCACGGCGAGGCGGTCGAGGTCGCCGTGAAGACCACGCCGCCGGCCGCGCCCGTCCTCACCCTCCCCGCCTCCACCGACGACCCGGGGCTGCGGCTCACCGGCACCGGCGAGGCGGGCAGCACCGTCTCGGTCGCCGACCGGGCCACCTCCTCCGACCTGTGCAGCAGTTCCGTCCGGTCGGACGGCGCCTGGTCCTGCCTGCCGGTCGAGAACCTGGCGGACGGCAGCCACCGGCTCGCCCCGGTCGCGGTCGACGCGGCGGGGAACCGGACGGAGGGCCGGCCGGTCACCCTGGTGGTGGACACCGTGCCGCCGGACAGGCCGGTGCTCGGCCCGCCGACCCGGACGGCGGCCGGCCCGGCTCCGGCCACCCACTCAACGGCCGTGACAACGGCGGAGGTTGAGCCTGTCGCGAGTGCTGATCCGGCGGTGGGCGTGACGGCGTCGGCGGCGTCCTCGCCGAAGCCCTCCGGCCCGGCCGAGGCCCCGGAGGTGCGGCCCGTTCCGCCGGGGCTGCTGCCGGTCGCCGTCCCTCTGATGGTGCCGTTCGTGCCCGCGACCCCTGCCGACCCCGCCGACCCAGCCGCCGCGGCTCCGGCTCCGGCGCCGCGCAGTGCCGTTCCGTCCGCCGCCTCCGCCTCCGCCTCCGCCTCCGCCGTCGCTGAGCTGCTGCCGGCCACTTCGGTCGCTGACCAGGGTGGATCCGGAGCCGGCCGCGCCACCGTCCGGCCGCTGCCCGCACCGCCCGTCGAGGGGGCGGCGGCCGGACGGCCCAGGGAGTCCCGTTGGCACGGCCCGCTCGCCGGGACGCTGCTGGTGCTCGCCGGAATCGGGCTGATCACCCGCCGGGTGTTCGCCCCTGGATCCGGCGCGCGACGGCGCTGACCTGCCCGAACTGTCCCGATCACCCGCCCGTGTGCCTGCGCGTCAGGTGGACTTCGGACGATTCGTCAGTAAATGTCGACACACCTCGACTCAAATGTCGCATTTGATGACGTATGAACTTAGCCTGACTCTGGCACTGCCCGTCAGATCCGGGCCGCCCGTTGCGCGACACACCAGACCCAGAGGATCCGTGCATGGACGTCACCCGCGATTCTTCGCAGCGACCCGACAACCTGCCCAAGTCGTTCCCACCGGCCCAGCCGGAACGTTCCGCCTCCGGTGCCAGCCCGCTGGTCAAGGGCCCGGCCGTGAAGGCCGCCGGGCCGGCCGGCCCGGCCGACGGCGGGCCGGCGACCGCCTCGCTGGCCGTCGTCCCGGGCCCGTCCCCCGCCCGTTCCGCCGACCCGCGGGACCCGCTGGAGACGGCCTCCCCGGAGACCGTCGAACTCCCCGGGACCGGCCGACCGGGTGCTCCCGCAGCCGCCACCTCGCGCCGCCCCCCGCGGGCGGACCAGGCGGTCCGCGAGCACCCCGCCACCGCCGTGCCCGGCTGGGTCGCCCTGTCGGTCGTACTGCTCGGCCTGGCCGGGGCCGGGTACGTGCTGCTGCGCACCGGCGTGGTCCCGCACTGGGACGTGCTGCCCGACCTGCGCGACGCCGCCGCCCGGGACGGCGGCCGGGCCGAGGTGGACGCCCCGGTGGTCGCGGTGGTCGGCGCGGCCGGCCTGCTGGTGGTGTTCGCGCTGGCCGGTCTGCTGGCCAACGCGGGCGGCGAGACCCGGGTGCTGACCCGCTGGGGCCGCTACCGGGGCACGGTGCGCAGGACCGGGCTGGTGTGGGTCAACCCGCTGCTGCGCCGCCGCCGGGTCGACGTGCGGCTGCGGCACTGGCGCAGCGAGCCGGTCAAGGTGGTCGACCGCACCGGCACCCCGATCGTCGTCCGGCTGCTGATCGTCTGGCGGGTCAAGGACACCGCGCGGGCGCTGCTGGCGATCGCGGACCACGAGAGCTACCTGCGGGAGCAGGTCCAGGCGGTGCTCACCCGCACCGCGTCCACCCTGCCGTGCGACAGCAACTCGGCGCCCGGCCCCGCGCTGCGCGACGGTCAGTGGTTCGCCGACGAGATGACCCGGGCGCTGGTCGCCGAAGCCGCCCCGGCGGGACTGGAGGTCTACTCGGTGCAGCCGCTGGCGCTGGACTACGCGCCCGAGGTGGCCGAGTCGATGCGCCGCCGCCGGCTGGCCGACCTCGACGCGGGCCTGCGGACCGTGCTGGTCGACGACGCCGTGGAGGCGGCGGCGCTGGCCGTCCGCCGACTGGAGCGCGCGACCGCGCACGAACTGGACGAGGCCGCCCGCAGCGCGCTGATGGAGCAGCTGCTGGTCGCCTTCGTCGCCCCGGCCGGAGTGGCCGCTTCGGTACCGCCCCCGGCCGCACGTGCCGGGCGGAAGGAAGGACGACCCGCATGAGGATAGCCACCGGCGCGTACGCCGAACCCGACACCGGTCTCGACGCCGACTCCGGTCTGATCGGCTTCGAGGAGCGCCTCGGCAGCATCCCCGCGATCACGGGCTGCGGCTGCCCGAACTGCGCCGCCCGGCCGCGCACCGCCCGGCCCGCCGCGGCGGGCGGGGGAAGCCGAATACACCGGGCCGTGCGGGGCACCTGCCTGGCCACCACCGTGCTGGCGGGCGCCGGCGTGGTCGGCCTGACGGCCGGGGCCGGTTCCGCGCACGCCGCGGCCGGCAAGCAGGGCTGGGACGGTTCGAGGTACTGGTTCAGGAACGGCGCCGGTGAGTGGCGCTGGACCAGCCACTACGACGTCTACCTCAGCCGCACCGGCCGGTCCGGCGGTGTCGCCGGCTCCGGCGCCGAGCCCGCCTCGAACGGCCCGGCCTCCTCCGGGGGCCTGCGCCAGGGCTGGGACGGTTCGAGGTACTGGTTCAGGAACGGCGCCGGTGAGTGGCGCTGGACCAGCCACTACGACGTCTACCTCAGCCGCACGGGTCAGTCCGGCGGTGGTTCCGGCCAGACCGCCGAGCGGCCGGACAGCGGTTCGTCCTCGGGCGGCACGGCGTCCTCCGGGAGCACGGAGTCGGCCATCGACTACGCGCTCGCCCAATTGGGCAAGCCGTACGTCTGGGGCGGCGACGGCCCGTCCGGCTACGACTGCTCCGGGCTGGTCCAGCAGGCCTACCGGCGCAGCGGGATCAGCCTGCCGCGGGTGGCCGACGACCAGTACGCGGCGACCACGCCGATCAGCGCGGGGCAGCTGCGCCGCGGTGACCTGGTGTTCTGGTCGGACAGCGGGCGGGCCTCGGGGATCCACCACGTGGGGATGTACCTGGGCGGCGGCAAGTTCGTGGAGGCGCCGCGGCCGGGCAAGACCGTCCGGATATCGACGTTCAGCCCGGGCTACTACCCGACCCACTTCGGGCGGCCGTAGCCGCGGAGCGGCCGGGCCCCGACAGCGCGCCGCTGTCGGGGCCCGGTCGTGTGCTCAGGCGGAGGCCGCCGGCCGCCGCGTAGGCGTCCAGCACGGCGAAGGACTGCTGTTCGTCGGCCGTCCAGCCGAAGACGTTGCCGCCGAGGGAGAGCGGGTGGACGGACAGGTCGGAGGTGCCGAGGCGGACCCGGCTGTGGTTTACGGTGGTCATGCCCGCAGTCAACCCGCTTGCGCGGCAGCGCGTTCCGTCGGTCACGCGGATTTCACGAGCCTGTCGCGCCGCCGTCGCACGCTCGGGTGGTCCGCGGGCCGGGGGAGGGTCCGGGGTGTGCCTGAGGTGGGCGGATTCGTTAGAGTCCGTGCCATGGCTGACAACGACTACGACCCCGCCGGTAGCACCCAGATGTTCCGGGCGTTCGTCGACGAGAGCCCGGCGCGTCAGGCACCGGGTTCCGTCTCCACCTACGGCAGCAGCAAGAGCGGCAGTCGCACCGGCGTGATCGCGCTGGTCGCCGTCGTCGCCCTGGTCGTCCTGGGCGCCGTCGTCTGGCTGGCGGTCAAGTGACCCCCGCGCGGGTGGCTCCGGTCCGAGCCACCCGCGCGACGGGAGAGTCCGTCCTCAGCAGGGCTTGCGCCACGCGTTGAGGTCGAGCTTCTTCTGCATCGAACTGAAGCCGAGCGCCTTGGTCCTGGCGCAGAACTGGTCCGTGTCGAGCTTGTACTCGACGTGGAAGACCGCCTTGCCCGCCTTGACGAAGGGGGCGACCCGGTCGCACTCGTCGAACTGCGAGCACTCCTCGTTGACCGCGAAGTCGAAGTCCGGCAGCAGCGCGGGGATCTGGTCCAGGTCGTTCTTCAGGCCGATGGCCAGGCCGCGGTCGTGCGCGAGCTTCGCCAGCATGCGGTTGTAGGCGAGCTGGTCGTCAGGGGTGAGCGGGAAGCCGCTGTTCTGGTTGTAGGCCTCGATGGTGTCCGGCTCGATGGCGTCGAAGCCCTTGCTCCTGCACATGTCGAAGCGGACCGCCATCAGCGGCTTCAGCTGGTCGAGCTTGCGGATGTCGAACCACTTCTCGCCCTTCCAGCCGGTGTCCGAGCCCTGCAGGGCCTTGGCGAAGGCGGCGGAGTCGGGGCGGAAGTCCTCCCAGGAGCCGGCGTTGATGTAGCAGATCACCTTGCGGCCCTTGGCGTGCAGCGCGGCGACCACCGAGGCGTCGTTCTCGAAGCCGTCGATGTCGTAGACCGGTACGTCCACCGACTGGTCGACGGGGCCGCTGCCGAGCTGCCACTGCCAGGCCAGGCCCGGGGTGGGCTGCCAGCGGGTGCCGGTCGACGGCTGGCCGGTGGCGCCGGGCGGGGTGGTGGTGCCCGGGGTGCCGGGGGCGGTGGTGGTGCCCGGGGCCGAGGCGGTGCCGGTGGCGCCGGGTGTGCCGGGTGTGCCGGGGGTGGCGGAGCCGTCGCCGGGGGTGCTCGGCGCGGTGGCCGCGGGCGAGTTGCTCGGGGTGCCGTCGGCCGGGTCCTGGTCGTCCTCCGAGCCCGAGCTGCTGCACGAGCTGACCAGCAGCGCGGTGACGGTGGCGAAGGCTATGGCGGCCGGCAGCAGCCGGGTGCGGCGGTTCACGGTAGTCGAACTCCGGATCGGGTCAGGTCAGTTCAGCGGCGGTGAGGCCGTGGGGCAGGGTGCGCCAGGGGTTCTCCCCGGCGCCCGGTACGGCACAGCCGACGCCGGCTCGCCGGGCGGCGATCAGTGCGGAGGCGTCCCGGGCGGACTCGGCCGGGACGTCGTAGACCAGGTGGCAGAAGCGGGAGGCCGCGTGGCGGCCGGTCCACAGCGGCAGGGTCATCGCGCGGTACGCGTCCCAATCGCCCTCGAAGGTGACCAGCAGGTCGGCGAGGCCGACCTCGGCGTACCCGGGGTCGGGGTGCTCGCCGTGGCCGAACACCACGGTGACACAGCCGGCCGCCCGGGCGGCCGTCGCCAGCCGCCGGTAGTGCGCCAGCGCGCCCGGGTGGGTGGCGACCTGGTCGAGGTACACGCCGGTGATGCCGTGTCGCTGACGGTACGTCAGGATGTCGGCGACCACGGCCGCGTGCGGCCTGCGGCCGTAGTCGGTGTCGGCGTAGCCCACCAACGGCAGCCCGGCCGCCCGGAGTTCCTCGGCCGCGTCGGCGAAGACGTGGTCCGGCACCTCGCCGGGACCGTCCGCGAGGTTGAGCACCACGGCGGCGATCCGGGCGGGGTCGGCGGCGGCGACCGCCCGCCAGGCCGCCGGGTCCACCGCGGGGTGGACGTACAGCGGCACCAGCAGGCGGCCGTCGGGGGTGGTCCCGGCCGTCATGCGACCACCGGGGTCGGCGTGGGCGCGGCGGTGTCGAGCCACAGGTCGCGCAGGGTGTCGGCGAGGACCGTCTCCGGGTGCCAGCCGAGTTCCCGGGCGGCGGCCGACACGTCGGCCTGCTGCCAGGAGACCCCGGCCGAGCGCTCGGAGCCCGCCCCGCTCTCGTCGATCCGGCCGGTGAAGCCGGACGCGGCGACCAGTCCGTCGGCGATCGCCCGGACCGGCTGGGCCCGCCCGGAGGCGAGGTTGAGCACCCGGGGGAGCGGACGGTCGGCGGCGACGGCCAGGCCGACCGCCTTGGCGACGTCCCGGGCGTCCACGAAGTCCCGGTAGGCGGAGAGGTCCCCGACCGTGACCACGCCGTCGGCGCCCTCGGGCGCCACCCGGCGCAGCTCGGCCGCCAGCCGGCCGGGCAGCGAGCCCGCCGGGGCTCCCGGGCCGACCGGGTTGAACACCCGCAGCACCACCGCGTCCAGCGGGGAGCCCGCCACCGCGAGGGAGCCGGCCAGCTTGGTCGCGCCGTACACGCCGACCGGGCGGGCGTCGGCCTGCTCGGTCAGGGACTCGCCCTGCGCGCAGACGCCGTACTCGCCGGCCGAACCGATGTGCACCAGACGGGCCTTCGGGGCGCACAGGGAAAGCGCCTCGCAGAGCACCGCCGGACCACGGGCGTTCACCTCGGCGAGCTTGACCGCGCTGCCGGCCACCGCGCCGGCGAAGTTGACCACCACGTCGGGGGCCAGCGCGGCGAGTTCCTCGCCGAGCGGGCCGGCCTGGGCGGTGCCCAGGTCCAGCCGGAGGTCGTGAGCGGGCCGTCGGCCCGCGGTCAGCACGGTGGCCCCGGGCAGTGACCGCAGGACGGCGGCGGCGTGACGGCCCAGGAAGCCGTCGCCGCCGAGCAGCAGGATTCTCACGCGGCCCGTCCGTCGCTCTCGGCACCCGCGGCGGCGGGCTCCTCGGCCGTGTCGTCCGGGGCGGTGCGGGCGGCCGGGACCGGCAGCTCCGCGACGCCCGGCAGGGTGGCGGCCGACTCGAAGGGCATCAGGACCGGGCGGATCGACGAGAACTCGGCGTTCGCCCGGTCGTAGTCGTCCGGGCGGCCGATGTCCAGCCAGTAGCCGTCGAAGTCGTAGGCGGCGGGCGGGGTGTCGGCGGCCAGCAGGTCGAGCACCAGCTCGTCGAAGCCCAGCGGCAGGCCGGGGGTGTACTTGGCGAGCGCGGCGCGGGAGACGCCGTACACGCCCATCGAGACCCGGTAGTCGATGCGGGGCTTCTCCTGGAAGCCGGTGACGGTGCCGGAGTCGGTGGTCAGCACACCGAAGTCGATCTTCACCTGACGGGCGTAGGTGGCGATGGTCAGCGGGGCGCCGGACGTCTCGTGGTGCCGGAGCACCCCGCCGAAGTCCAGGTCGGTGAGGATGTCGCCGTTCATCACCAGGAAGTGCTCCGGCAGCCGGTCCTGCATGGTGAGCAGCGGGCCCATGGTGCCGAGCGGGCTGTCCTCGACGGCGTAGCCGACCCGGAGCCCCCACTGCGAGCCGTTGCCGACGTAGGCGCGGATGATGTGGCCCAGGTGGCCGATGGCAAGGGTGACGGTCTTGAAACCCGCGGCTGCGAGCTGGCGCATCACGATCTCCAGGATCGCGTGCTGGTCGCCGATCGGGACGAGCGGCTTGGGAAGCGCGGTGGTGTACGGGCGGAGGCGGACGCCCTTGCCACCGGCCAGGATCACTGCGTGCATGGTGTTTCCCCCACGGAAAGGATGTGTAGGACACGAATCCCGGATACCAGGACGAGCATGATCGTTACGGCGGTCAGACGTTGTAGATGTCGGTCTTGTAGCGCGCCAGGTTGGCCGGGTCGCGGAAGAACTCGATGGTCTGCTCCAGGCCCTGCTCCAGGCTGAACATCGGCGCCCAGCCGGTGGCCTCGCGCAGCCGGGTGGCGTCCGCGACCAGGCGCATGACCTCGGAGTTGGTCGGGCGGATGCGCTGCTCGTCCTCCTTCACCAGCAGGTCGACGCCCATCAGCTTGCCGACCAGGGTGACCAGGTCGCCGACCGAGATCTCGCCGCCGGTGCCGGCGTTGAAGGTCCGGCCGACCACCGTCCCGGCGGGCGCGGTGCCCACCGTGCGGAAGGCGTTGGCGGTGTCCTTGACGAACATGAAGTCGCGGGTCGGGCGCAGGTCGCCGAGGGTGATCTCGGTCTGGCCGGCCGCCACCTGGGCGATCACGGTCGGGATGACGGCGCGCATCGACTGGCGCGGGCCGAAGGTGTTGAACGGGCGCAGGGTGACGACCGGGGTCTCGAAACTGGCGTGGTAGCTGTCGGCCAGCCGGTCCCCGCCGGCCTTGGAGGCGGCGTACGGGGACTGGGTGTTGATCGGGTGGTCCTCGGTGATCGGCACGGTCTGCGCGGTGCCGTAGGTCTCGCTGGTGGAGGTGTGCACCAGGCGCGGGATCTCCAGGTGGCGCACCGCCTCCAGCACGTTCAGGGTGCCGGTGACATTGGTGTCCACGTACGAGTGGGGCGCGCGGTAGGAGTACGGGATCGCGATCAGGGCGGCCAGGTGGTACACCGCCTCGGTGCCCTTGACCAGGCCGTTGACCGAGCCCGGGTCCCGGACGTCGCCGAGGACGATCTCGACCGAGTCCAGCACCTCCTCGGAGAGGGTCTCCAGCCAGCCGAAGGAGGAGAAGGAGTTGTACTGGACCATCGCGCGGACGTGGTGCCCGTCGGCGACCAGGGTCTCGACGAGGTGGGAGCCGATGAAGCCCTCGGCTCCGGTAACCGCGACGCTGCTCATGCGGATTCGCTTTCTCGATTTCGGGGGAGCGGCCGGGTGTCCCGTGACAGCCGGCCGGTGGTGTTCTCGGTGGGGACTGGACCTCAGCGGAGCCGAGGTGTCAGCGGTGTTGGGTGGTGCGGCCGAGCGCGGGCCCGGCGGTGGCGGTGAGGACGAGTGCGGCCGCCCCGCAGCCGATCAGCTGCAGGACGATCGGGTCCGCACCGGTCAGCAGCCCGACGCTCTCGGCGACCGCGGCGGCCAGACAGATGAGGGCGGTGCTCCAGCTGAACCCGAAGGCGTTCAGCAGCAGCGCCAGCCAGAGCGAGCCGCCCAGGAGCAGCATCGCGCCGAGCTGCGGCACGCCGAGCGACGGGGCGCCCGGCCACAGCACGGTCGCGGCCGCGTCCAGCGCGGCCACGGTGGTGAGGTAGATGAACAGGCAGCCGAGCAGGATCCCGCCGGTGCGGCGGGCGAACTGCCCGGTGGTGTGGCTGGTGCGCAGTGCGGCCACGGCCATCGCCCGGTAGCGGAACAGCAGCCACTCGGCGAGGCCGAGACTGAGTGTCAGCGCGATCATGGCGGGGCCGGTCGGGGTGGTCTTCGCCCCGGCCGCGGGGTGGGTGTGCCCGGGGTGGGCGTGCACCACGTGGGAGGCGGTGTGCACGGCCTGGTGGATGGTCTCGCCGAGGCCGGCGATCAGGGTGAGCGCGCCGCAGGCCAGTCCGAACAGCAGGTGCGGGACCTCCTGGCGGATCGGCAGCCTGAGCTGCACGCCGTCCCGTTCGCCGCCGCGGGCCGCGACCAGCAGCTCCCGGACGGCCAGGCCGACCGCCAGCGCCACCGAGGCGAGCAGCACCGCCGTACGGACCAGCTCCGGGACG
Source organism: Kitasatospora sp. NPDC101108 (assembly GCF_055584725.1). Taxonomy (NCBI): domain Bacteria; kingdom Bacillati; phylum Actinomycetota; class Actinomycetes; order Kitasatosporales; family Streptomycetaceae; genus Kitasatospora; species Kitasatospora sp. NPDC101108. The sequence continues at coordinate 2,539 of NZ_JBVJLM010000030.1, read as the reverse complement.
TCGACCGCCAGCACCACGCCCGCGCCGACCGAGGCCGGGGCGAGCGCCAGCAGCAGGAACTTCTCCCGCCCGAGCACCAGCAGCACGGTGGCCGCGCCCAGGTAGCAGGACTGCCCCGCGGCGAACCACAGGGCGCCGAGCGGCCCGCCGACCACGTACGCGGCGGCGGAGGCCAGCAGCGCGCCGATCGGCGCGCCGATCGCCAGGCAGACCGCGGCCTCCCGGCGGCGCAGCCGGCCCAGCCAGCGGTAAGCGCGGTGCGCCAGTGCCTGGTTGAAGCCCCAGCTGACCAGCGTGGCGATGGACAGCGCGAGCATGCCCGAGGGCAGGCCGAAGCGCATCCGGGTGGTCGCGAACAGGTTGGCGCCGAGCAGGTAGCCCAGCCCGGGCAGGGCGAACACCAGGCCGCGCACCACGCAGCGCCAGGGATCCGCCCGCCAGGGATTGGCGAACTCGGAGCTCGGGCCGGGGTAGCGGCGCTCGACCTTCTCGAACAGCTCCTCGGCGACGGTGAAGGCGTCGGGGCGGCCGTACAGCAGGGCGGCCTGCTCGTCGGAGAGGCCGTCGGACTCCAGGAAGGCCGCGATCTCGTACGGGTGGACGGCGTCGGCGCAGATGTCGCGCAGGCGCTCGGCGAGCTCGTCCAACGGGTCGTCGGAGAGGCCGAGCTGCTCCGTGGGGTCGGGCTCGACGGGCGGGGCGGGGCGGCGGCGCTTCAGCGGCAGGGTGCGCAGCTGCACCGTCCGCTCCGCGCCGCCCTCGTCCGGAACGAGACGTATGGGACCACTCATGCGGCCACCTCCCGGGACGCGCCCCTGTTGACGGTTCGCTCGCTCCGCCCGCTCACGCGCCCACCTCGCTGGGCCGGGGCTGTGCGGCGGTCAGCTGCGGTTCCCAGTCGGGGCTGGGGACCTCGTCGGTGACGGCGACCATTCCGCCGGGCATCCAGCGCGAGGTGCCCAGGAGCTCGGTGTAGATGCCCCGGAAACCGTCGATGTTCTGGCGGAGCGTGAACTGCTCGATGACCCGCAGCCGGGCGCCCTCGCCGAGCCGGGCGCGCCGGGCGGGGTCGCGCAGCAGCTCGATCGCGGCGGCCGCCATCGGCTCGGGCTCGCGCGGCGGGACGACCAGTCCGGTGTCGCCGACCGCCTCGCGCACGCCGCCGACGTCCGTCGAGACGGTCGCGCGGCCGCAGGACATGGCCTCGATCAGGGTGAACGGGAAGCCCTCGCTGATGCTGGAGAGCATCACCACGTTGCCAGCCGCGTACGCGTCGGTGATGTCGGCGACGCGGCCCTCGAAGGCCACCGAGTCGGCTATGCCGAGCTCGGCGGCCAGGGCTATGCAGCCGTCCCGGTACGCCTCGCCGCCCTTGGGGGTGCCCCCGAAGAGCCGCAGCCGCGCCTCGGGGATCTCTCGGTGGACGATGGCGAAGGCCCGGATCAGCGTCTCCAGGTCCTTGATCGGGTCGACCCGGCCGGCCCAGCTGAGGGTCGGCGTCTCGGGCTCGGGGCCGGCGGGCGGGAAGGCCGCCGGGTCCACGCCGTTGTAGACGGTGCGGATGTGGGTGGAGGGGGTGCCGCCGCGCTCCTCCCAGCGCCGGTTGTACCGGTTGCCGGGGGTGACCAGCGCGGCCCGCCGGTAGCTCTCCTCGGCGAGCATCCGGTAGAAGCCGAGCAGCAGCGCCTTGACCGGCCAGCGGTACGGGCCGGTGCGGTAGCCGAGGTAGCGCTCGCGCAGGTAGATGCCGTGCTCGGTGAGCAGGAATGGTACGCCGTACTGCTGGGCGGCGATCAGCCCGGGCAGGGTGGCGAGGCCGCCGCTGGCCGCGTGGGCGACGCCGTCGGTGGGCGGGTCGACCGAGAGCGGCCGCAGCGCGTGCTCCAGCAGGTCGGTGGCGTTCAGCGCGTCGTGCAGGGTGGGCCGGGACACCGCGGTGGGCAGGTAGTCGCGGGTCCACACGTGCTGGAGGGTGCGCAGGGCGCGCTCGCTGCGCAGCGCCGGGCTGAGCAACCCGCGCCGGGCGAGGTCGGCGAAGCCGTACAGCTCGGTGCCGAAGTGGGTGGTGTAGACCGGGTCGAGGATGGAGTGCAGGAAGCGCTCGTACGCGTTGAGGAAGCGCCGCATCTCCTTGCCGCGCGGCGCGCGGGCCTCCGAGGCGGGACCCCACAGCGGTGCGGTGGTGACCGACCGCACGTTGGCGGGCAGCTCCCAGGCCAGTGCTTCCTGGCCGGTCCCGGTGACGGCGATGATGTCGAAGTCGACGTCCGGCATGCCCTGAACGAGCTGGTCGCACCAGACGCTCACGCCGCCGTGCTGGTGCGGGTACGTCCCCTCGGTGAGCAGGGTGACGCGCATCTCCTGTCCCCCTCCTGTTCTTGCGTCGTTTGTCCGGCCTGGGTGGCCGGAGCGGGAGCCGTGGGGGGGGGGGGGGGGGGGCCCCCCCCCCCCCCCCCCCCCGGGGGTTAAGTTTTAACCAATACCGGGGGGGGGGGGGCCGTTTCCCTGAAAGCCGGCCATGCCCGCCCCCCGCTATACC
>NZ_JBVJLM010000029.1:0-79932 GCF_055584725.1 Kitasatospora sp. NPDC101108 | reverse complement strand
TTCGTTCTTTCGTGTTCCCAGCTTATCAGATGTTTTCCGCTCCGTTTTCCGGGGCTTCGTCATCCAACTCGCCGGTGTCTTCCGGTGCTTGACGCTCCGTCCGACGTTCCAAACTCTAGCCGATCCCCGCTCCGAAAAGCGAATCCGGCCGAGTCCAGCCGCAATCCGATAAAACGAGCACGCCGAATAAGCACCGAGTCGCGACGCGAAAAGCGAAACGACCGGCACGGACCGGAGTGGTGTTTCAAGGGATTGGCTGCCCCGGGACCGTCCGCGCTGATGCGTGTCCGGTGCTCCCTGCCAGGCAACTCGAAGAACATTAGACCTCTGGGGAGGCCGAGTCAAGCGTCGCAAGCGAATTTTCGGCACCCTCCTCGGCCGGCAGCTGGAAGGCCAGGACGGCGACGTCGTCGTCGTGCTCCGAGGTCACTCCCATCGCCCGCAACAGCCGGGCGCAGATCACCTCGGGGGCGCCGATCGCGCCGGTGAGGGTGCGGGCCAGCAGGTCGAGTCCCTGGTCGATGTCCTCGTCGCGGCGCTCGACCAGGCCGTCCGTGTAGAGGACTCCGGTCGTGCCGGGGAGCAGGCGCAGGGTGTGGGAGACGTGCAGGCCGCCGCCGGTGCCGAGTGGGGGACCGTTCTGTTCCTCGCTGCGCAGGATGGTTCCGTCGGGGCAGCGCAGCAGCATGGGGAGGTGGCCGGCCGAGGCGTAGGAGAGGGTGCGGCGCCGTGGGTCCCAGACCGCGTAGGTGCAGGTGGCGATCTGGTTGGCGTCGATCTCCATGGCGAGGCCGTCGAGCAGGCACATCACCTCGTGCGGGGGCAGGTCGAGGCGGGCGTAGGCGCGTACGGCGGTGCGCAGCTGGCCCATCACGGCGGCCGCCCGCAGTCCCCGGCCCATGACGTCGCCGATGACGAGTGCGGTGCGTCCGCCCGCGATGGCGATGACGTCGTACCAGTCGCCGCCGACCGCGGCCTCGGCGCCGCCCGGCTGGTAGGTGGCGGCGACCCGCAGGTCGGCGGGCTGGTCGAGCTTCTGCGGGAGCAGGCTGCGCTGGAGGGTGACGGCGGCCTCGCGCTGGCGGCGTTCGGCTTCGCGCAGCCGGGCGGCGGCGAGGACCTGGTCGGTGACCTCGGCGGCGAAGATCAGCACTCCGGCGGGCGGTCCGTCGGGGGCCGGCAGCTTGTCGGCCGGCTCACCGGCGTCCCCGGTGCCGAGCGGGACGCAGGAGACGTTGTAGTAGCGGTTGCCGGTGAGGCCGAGGATGCAGCGGGCCTTGACGCTGCGGGGGCGTCCGCCGCGGATGACCTGGTCCATCAGGGGCAGGACGCCCATGGTGCCGAGTTCGGGGAGGGCCTCGGCGGCGGGCAGGCCGGTGGGGCGGTCGCCGAAGAGTTCGCGGTAGGCGCGGTTGGCGTAGCCGAGCTGGTGGAGCGGGCCGTAGGTGACGGCGACCGGGGCGGGGATGCGGTTGAGGACCTCGCGCAGGTCCTGGGGTTTGTGCGGGTCGAGGAGTTCGGCGGTGGTGGCGGGGCCGATCGGGTCGCGGGGGCCGGGCACGACGACGTTGTCGGTGGAGGGCGTGCCCTCGTCGGTGCCGGCCCCGGTGGGTGGGGCGGCACGCCAGGGGACTCCGGTGAGCCGGGCGCTCCAGCGCATGAGGTTCAAACGACGGCCGCTTCCTCGTTTTCCAGGCATATCATCACTTTTTGTGTACACATCGGTACACGGGGTAATGACCAGTTCGGGCTGATCCTGTCAGGCGGAGGGCCGGTTCCGGAAGTCGCCCGCCCGGCGTGGCCGTCGGATCGGCCCTCGGACCGGCCGCCGGCCGCGGGCGACGGGCGCCTTCATCGGGGAGCTTCCGGCCCCGCCCCGGACGGCCGGCCCGTACCGGAATCGAATCCGCCCTCGAAGGCCGAACGCGGGTGCCCGATCGTTCCCAGGGAGACCACCTCGCGGGAGAACACCCCGAGCAGCACCCAGTCCATCAGCACCCGCACCCGGCGCTCCGCGCTCGGCAGTCGCCGCAGGTGCCGCGCCCGGTGCAGCCACCACGCGCGGCGTCCGGTGAGCCGGCCGCCGCGCCGGGTGTGGGCGACGGCCCGGTGCAGGCCCAGCGAGGTCGAGCAGGCGGCGGGGCCGGGCCGGTACGCGGCCAGGCCCGGCGCGTGCGGTCCGCCGTCCAGGGACAGGGCGATGTTGCGGGCCAGCAGTTCGGCCTGGGCGAAGGCGTGCTGGGCGTTGGGCGCGCAGGGGGCGCCGTCCGCGCCGGGGTCGGGGACGGCGGCGCCGTCGCCCGCCGCCCAGACCCCGGGCAGCGCCCGTCCGTCCGGTCCGACGGCCTGCAGGGTGGCCAGACAGCGGACCCGGCCCAGGGTGTCCAGCGGCAGGTCGGTGTCGCGCAGCATCGGGGACGGCCGGACGCCCGCCGTCCAGACCAGGGTGCGGGCTCCGAAGCGACTGCCGTCGGAGAGCGCGGCGACCCCGCCGACGGCGGACTCCAGGGTGGTGCGCAGCCGGATGTCGACGCCGCGCTCGCGCAGCTGGCCGAGGGTGTGCTCGGCGAGTTCGGGCGACTCCTCGGCGAGGATCCGGTCGGTCGCCTCGACCAGCACCCAGCGCAGGTCCTCGGCGCGGACGTTGTGGTGGCCCCGTACGGCGGTGCGGGCCATGTCCTCCAGTTCGGCGAGCGCACCGACGCCCGCGTACCCGGCGCCGACGAAGACGAAGGTGAGCGCGGACTGCCGCAGGGCGGGGTCGCGGGTGGCGGAGGCGAGGTCGAGCTGCTCCAGCACGTGGTTGCGCAGGTGCACCGCGTCGCCGACGGTGGAGAAGCCGAGGCCGTGCTCGGCCAGGCCGGGCACCGGGGCCGTCCGGGAGACCGATCCGGGGGCCACCACCAGGACGTCATAGGGGAGTTCGAGCGGCGCCGGGGGCTCGCCGGGGCCCGCGGCGTCGGCCAGCGCGCGGCGGGCGGCGTGTTCGATCCGGGTGATCCGGGCGGTGAGCACCCGGCAGCCCGGCAGGGCGCGGCGCAGCGGGACGACCACGTGCCGCGGGTCGATCGAGCCGGCCGCGACCTCGGCCAGCAGCGGGCGGTAGGTGGAGTAGGCCTGGGGTTCGACGACGGTGATCTCCACCTCCCCGCGCCGCAGCCGCTCCCGCAGGCCACGCTGGAGGTGGAGCGCGGTGGCCATCCCGGCGCAGCCGCCGCCGGCGATCAGGATCCTGATGGTGCACCTCCTGCCGATGTGACGTTTCGTCCCGGCCCTGCGGCCGGGGGTGTCCCCCCATCACGCACCCCTATGAAGGACCGGCGGAGGTGGTCTTGTCCACAGTCCGTACGGGGCTGGTTGCGACGGAAGTGACGGCCGTGGCCAGTTGTGCTTCCCGGGCGACTTTCTGACGCACTTTCGGCCGCGAAGAGCCGTGAACTATGGTCGGATTGTGTGCCGGAGCGGCCGTCGCCATGACAACCGGTGGCGACGCACCGTGGAGCGGCCACTACGGCCAGTTCCAGCGTTGGCGTGAGAACCCGACTGGGGGACAGTCATCCGGGGAAGGGTAGTTCCCGGACGAGGCCCCGGGCGGTGCCGACGCACCGAGCCGGACGTCAAGAGCGGCCCGGCGGCACGACCGTGGTCACCGGAACGGGACGGGCGGCACGAGCGATGGGTCATCTGGTCATTTCTGACGGGCTGAGCTGCACCGGGGGGTGCAGGGGCGGGCGACGACAGGGTCCGGTTCCGGACGCCTGCGGGGGAGAGTTGGGATGATGGAGCAGAAGCAGGTGTTGGGGCGGGCGGGCGCACCGCACGCCGGACAGGGCACGGTCCCGGAGCAGCGCGGCCCGGTGGACCTGCCGCAGGGCGGGATGGCGTACGCGGCCGTCCCGTACCGGGCGGAGCCCCCGCAGGCCACCGCGCCGCTGCCCGGGGCCCGGTTGCGGGTGGACGCCCGGCGGAACCTGGAGAGCGTGCTGCGGGCCGCCCGGGAGGTGTTCGGCGAGTTCGGCTACGGCGCTCCGATGGAGGAGGTCGCGCGCCGGGCCGGGGTCGGGGTCGGCACGGTCTACCGGCGCTTCCCGAGCAAGGAGGTGCTGGTCCAGCGGATCGCCGCCGAGGAGGTGGCCTGGCTGACCGCGCAGGCGCGGGAGTCGCTGTACGGCGGCGAGGGCGCCTGGGAGGCGCTGGCCGGGTACCTGGCCCGGGCCGTGGGAACCGGGGCCGGGCGGCTGCTGCCGCCGGAGGCCTTCCGGTACGCGGAGGAGCTGGGCCGGGTGCCGGAGCAGCGGGCGCCGGAACCGCCGGCGGCCGTCCGCTTCGACCTGCGCGGCGAGGAGGCGCGGTCCGGGGCGGGGGCGGAGCCCTCACCGGCGGACGCCGATCCCCGGCTGCTGCTGCAGCTGTTGGCCGCCCTGGTGGCGCGCGCGGGTGCGGCGGGCGAGCTGCGGCCGGGCGTCACGGTGTCGGACGTGGTGCTGGTGCTGACCGCTTCGGTGCCGGTGCACGCGGCGCGGCCTTCGGTCTCGGCGCCGACGGCGGCGGGTTTCACGGTGGTCGGTCCGCAGACGGACGGTCAACCGGCCGCCGCGGGGCCGTCGGACCGGCTGCTGCAGATACTGCTGGACGGTCTGCGGGCGGGCTGAGCCGCCTGCCGCGGCACGCCGGTCCGGCGGCGGCACCCGGCCTCCGCTGCCGACGCGCGGGGCGGGCAGGCGAGTTGGGCGGGACACCGGCGCGCGGACGGAGCACGCGCGCCGGGTGCGGGCGTCGCACGACCCCGCGCCGCGCGCCGGGCGAACAGATCCGCGACGGCCCCTCGGAAGAGTGGGTACCGGCCGGTCCGGCTACCGCGCGTCCCTGCGCTATGCCATCCTTTGCCCGTGGTTGGAGCCAATGTCCCGATGCGCGCCCTTCGCGCGCCGTCGGCGCCGTACGCCGGGGAACCGTGCGCCCACGCACTCCCACGCGCCCTGCCACACTACGGGGGCTGTCGTGGAATCTGGGGTCCGTTGTGAGCGCCGAGGAACAGAACGACTACGGGTACGGCCTCGACTTCGGGGGGTTCTCCGGCAGTACGGCCGAAGGGTCAGCCGCGGGCCCCGGCGGTAGCGGCTCGGCCCAAGTGCCGGGCGCCCCGGCCGGATCGGGCTCCGCATCCGGCTCGGGCAGCGCGGCCGGTTCCGGCGCCGGGCAGGTCCCGGACCAGGGCGGATGGCCCGGCCGCGAGCCGCTGCCCGCCTCCTCCGCCTCCTCCTCCGCATTGCCGCCCGGCCGGGTGCCCGGCCAGGCCCCGGCGGGCCGGGGCGGCGTCGCCCCCGAGGCGTTCGTCGCCGACGGCCGGCCGGCCCGCCCCACCGTGCCCGCCCCCGCCGACCCGGTGGACGGCGAGCGCCCGCCCTCCGACGCCGAGTTGACCGCCCGCGTCCGGGCCGGCGACGACACCGCGTACGAGGAGATCTACCTCCGGCACGTCGACTCGGTGCGCCGCTACGCCCGCACCTGCTGCCGGGACAGCTTCACCGCCGAGGACCTCGCGGGCGAGGTCTTCGCCCGCACCCTCCAGGCGCTCAAGGCGGGCAAGGGACCGGAGTTCGCCGTCCGCGCCTACCTGCTGACCGCCGTGCGCAACGTCGCCGCCGCCTGGACCCGGAGCGAGCGGCGCGAACAACTCGTCGACGACTTCGGCCTGTTCGCCCAGACCTCGGCCGCCGTCGTCGACTTCGACCTGGCCGACCCCGGCGCCGACGCCTGGGCCATGGCGATGGCCGACCAGCGGATGGTCATGCAGGCCTACGCCGAACTCCCCGAGGACGACCGGGTGGTGCTCTGGCACACCGAGGTCGAACGGGAGTCCCCGAAGACCGTCGCCGTGATGCTCGGCAAAACCGCCAACGCCACCGCCGTCCAGGCCCACCGGGCCCGCGACCGGCTGGCCGCCGCCTTCCTCCAGGCCCACGTCTCCGGCAGCCAGGCGAGCAGCTGCGAGGCGTACGCCAACCGGCTCGGGGCGTACGCGCGCGGCTCGCTGCGCAAGCGGGCCTCGGCGGAGGTCGGCCGGCACCTCAAGGAGTGCGACCGCTGCACGGCGGCCTGCCTCGAACTCACCGAGATCAACACCGGTCTGCGCGCGCTGCTGCCCGGCGGCGTGCTGGTCTGGGTCGGGGTCGGCGGGTTCAGCGCCGCCGCGGCCGCCGTGGGCGGTGTCGCCGCGGTCGGCGGTGCGGCCGCGGCGGGGACGGCGGCGGCCGCGGCCGGGTCCTCGGGCACGGCGGCGGGGGCCGCGGGTACTGCGGGTGCCTCCGGCGCGGCCGGTGCCGCGGGGGCTTCCGGCGCCGCGGGGGCTTCCGGCGCTTCCGGCGGGAGCGCGGCCGCTGCCGCGGCCGGCGAGGGCCTGGGCACCGCCGCCAAGGCCGGGATCGCCGCCGCCGTCGCGGTGGCGGCGGCCGCGGTGGCCGCGTACGCGCTGACCGGCTCGACCGAGCCGGAGCCGCCCGTGGCCGCTCCCCCGGCCGTCTCCGCCCCGGCCTCACCCGCACCGGTGGCAGCCGTGCCCGCGCCGCCCGCCCCGGCGCCCACCCCGCCGCCCACCAGCGCCGCCCCGGCCCCGGCCCTGGAACGGCCCGCGCCCAGCCCGAGTGCGACTCCCGCCCCCAGGCCGACCTCGAAGCCGACCCAGCACCCGGTGACCACCCGGGCCCCGCGGCACGGACCGACCACCGAACCGACCACCGAACCGACCGCCGAGCCACCGCGCGTTCCGACCCCGGCCCTCCCGCCGCTGCCGACCCCGGAGCTCCCGGAGCTACCGGAAGTGCCGGAAGTGCCGGAAGTGCCGATCGTCCCGACGCCCACCGTGCCCACGGTGCCGCCGGTGCCGCCGGTGCCGGAACCGACCGTCACCCCGCCGATCCCGCCCGCGCCCACCGACTTCTGGGGCGACTCCCTGCCCGTGCTCAAGCCCGGCAACCACCGGGTGCCGCCGGAGGGGCCCAGCATCCGGCGGAAGGGCAGCGACAGGTTCTGGCAGCGCGACGGCGGCTGGATCGGCGGCGACTACCACCCGCACGCCATCACCGTGCACGCGCCGGCCACCACGCTGATCGACCTCAACCGCGGCTGCACGTCCTTCGACGCGGTCGCCGGGGTCGACGACGCGACGCTCGGCCCCGGCGGGGTGGTCTTCACCGTCCAGGGCGGCGACGGCAGCACCCTGTGGCGCTCCCGTGTCATCGGCGCCGGGGACGACGCGGTGCCGGTGCACGTGCCGCTGGCCGGGCAGAAGTCGATCCGGCTGGTGGTCACGCCGGTGCACGGGATCTGGTCGGCGCTGAACGTGGCGGACTGGGCGCAGGCCCGGTTCAGGTGCTCGTAGGGGGCCCGACACGGGCCGAGGCCCGTCCCGGGAGCCGCTGACGGCTTCCGGGACGGGCCTCCCGCTCCCGCGGCTACCTGCTCAGACGGCGCAGGAGCCGTCCGCGCAGGCCTCACCGGCCGCAGCGGCCTGCACCGGGGCCGGGCGGCGCTCCCCGATCTCCGCGGCCACCTGCTCCAGCACCTTGCGGAAGGTCGCGGCCTCCTGCCCGCCCTGGACCGCCCACTTGCCCTCGAACACGAAGGTCGGCACGGCGCTGATGCCCAGCTCACGGGCCTCGGCCAGCTGGGCGCGGACCTCGGCGGTGCCCTCGTCGCCCGCCAGGTAGGCGGTCACCCGCTCGCGGTCCAGACCCGCCGCCACCGCGACGTCGGCCAGCGCGTCACGGTCGCCGACGTCCACACCGTCGGTGAAGTGCGCCTTCAGCAGCGCCTCCTTGAGCCGGCCCTGCGCCTCGGCGCCGTACTCGGCCTCGGCGAGGTGCAGCAGGCGGTGCCCCAGGAAGGTGTTGGCGTGCAGGGCGGCGTCGAAGTCGTACGTGATGCCCTCGGCGAGGCCCAGCTCGGCCACCCGCGCGTCCATCGCCACCGACTGCGGGCCGTAGCGCTCGGCCAGCCAGGCGCGGTGCGGGCTCGCCGTCGCGGGCGCGTCCGGGACCAGCTGGTACGGGCGGTAGACGACCTCGACGTCCTCCTTGCCCGGGAAGTCCGCCAGGGCCTGCTCGAAGCGGCGCTTACCGATGTAGCACCAGGGGCAGGCGATGTCGGACCAGATCTCGACCTTCATGTCGGGGGCTCCAGGGGGCGTCTCGTGCGGATGTACGGGATGGGTGAACGATGAACCATCTCGGCACATTCCCGACACCGCCGGGCTCCCTGCCTCAGCCCTCCGCGGGTGCCGGCACCACCAGGACCGGGCAGGCCGCGTGGTGCACCGCCGCCGAGCTCACCGATCCCAGCAGCAGCCGGGCGAAGCCCCCGTTGCCCCGGGTGCCGACCACCAGCGTGTGCTGCCGGGTCGAGGCCTCCAGCAGCACCTCGATGACGTTGCCCAGCACCACGTGCAGCGACATCTCCCCCTCGTACGGCCGGACCCGCTGGCGCAGCACGGTCGCCACCGCCCGGCGCAGCCCGTCCGCCATGCTCTCGACCAGCGTCTCCACGCTCTCCTGCACCAGCTCGGCCATCCCCGGCGGGTACCCGGCCGGTGCCGGGTTCACCACGGCCAGCACGTACAGCGGCAGCCCGAACAGTTCCGCCTCGGTGATCGCCCGGTCCAACGCCCACAGCGACCCGTCCGACCCGTCGCAGGCCGCCAGCACCCCCGGCGGCCGCCCGGTCGGCGGCCGCCCGAGCACCGACAGCACCACGGGAACCTCCTGCCCCGGGCTCACACCGGCCACCGCGCACACTCCTCACCGCTGACTCACAGCCCCGCCATCATCACCTGCCCGGCGCCACCGCCCGGGCCAGCCGCGCCGAACGGCGCAGCGGCGGGGGCAGCTCGGACGGGGGTGCGCCCGATCGGGCAGGTCCCCGGCGGGCGGGGAGCCGCGGGGGTCAGGGGGTGAGGGCCGGGAGGCGGGGATGGGGGAGGCCGGTCCAGCAGGCGCCGTGGCGGCGGGCGCGGAGGCGGCGGAGCCAGAGTTCGGTGGAGACGAGGTCGGCGAGGCCGGCCAGGGCGGCCGGGGAGAGGGGGGTGGCGGGGTCGGTGGAGTGGGCGAGGCCGGCGCGGACGGCGGCGAGGTCGATCAGACCGGCTTCGGCGAGCAGGGGGGCGTCGAAGAGTTCGGCGAGGCCGTCGGCGGCGAGGCGCAGGCCGGCCCGGGTGGGGGCGGTGCGGTCGGGGCGGGGGCCGCGGCCCCAGTCCGGGGGCAGGTCGGTGCGGCCGGCGCCGGTGAGGACGGCGTGCAGGAGGGCGTGCCGGGCGCCGGGTTGGAGGCGGACGTCGTCGGGGAGCAGCCGGGCCGCGCGGACCACCTGGTTGTCGAGGAAGGGCGCGTGCAGCCGCTGGCCGGGCCGTTCGGCGGCGTGGACGAGCGTGCGGTAGGAGCGTGCCTGGCGGTGGAGGGCGTGCCGGGCGCGGTGCGCGCCGGGGTGTTCCTCGGGCGCCGGTTTGCGCGCCGCCAGGCGTAGCCGGAGGGCCACCGAGGAGAGCGCCTCGTCGGAGAGCCAGCGGGCGGCCGGGCCGGGGACGCACCAGGCGAGGTCGACGGCCGAGCGGTCGCCCGCCGTGCCCGCGCCGTCGGGGACGTGGCGGGCGGTCAGCTTGGCGGCCGCCTCGTCCAGCGCGTCGGCGTAGCGGACCCGGGAGAGCCGGTGGGCGGCCCGGACCACGGTGAGCGGGGTGCGCAGCGCGCCGGCCAGCACACCGGCGGCGGCCCGGTCGGCGCCGGCCAGGGCGGCGACCGGGGGCAGCAGTTCGCGGGGCCGCCCGGCCCGGATGAGGTCGGCGAGCCGGGCCGGGTGGCCGTCCAGGACCTGGCGGGCGCCGTAGCCGGTGAGGTGGTCGGTGCCGCCGGCGTCGAAGCGGGCCTCGGCGCGGGCGACGGCCACGAGTTCGGGGCCGGGCTCGTCGGTGAGCGGTCCGGACTGCGGGTCGGCGCGCAGGACGGCGTAGGGGAGGGTGTCGGGGCCGGGGTCGAGCACGGTGTGCCGCAGCCGCGGGGTGTCGGGGGCGAGGGCGAGGGTGGTGGGCGGTTCGGTCTCGCCGAGCGTGACGGCGGCCAACTGCTCGGGGGCGGAGGGCTCCTGGGCGTTCTGCCGGACCCAGGAGCCCTTGACCGCACCGCTCCTGGCCCCGGCGGCCCCGGCGGCCCGGGCGGCGCTCCTGGTGCCGACGGCGAGCGCCGCGGCCCCGACGCCCGCTGCGCCCGCAGGCACCGGCGGCAGCGGCACGGCGGCGGCGAGCAGGGCGACGGTGGCGGAGGCGGTGCCGTACGAGAGGTCGACGCCGAGCCGGGCGCGCCCGGCGGGGCCGCCGGCCGTTGCGGTGGTGCGGACCCGGGAGCGGACGGATTCCAGCAGGGCGCGGGTGAGTTCGCGGATGGCGGGCGCCTCGTCGCGCGGCTGGTCCGCACCGGGCGGCTCGTCGTAGGCGTCGAGGTACGGGCGGCCGCCGCGGATGGCCAGCACGTGGCCGGGCGGCACCCGTTGGACGCCCAGGTACGGGGTGCCGGTGCCGAGCGCCTCCGGGGACTCGGGGCAGGCGAGCCGGGCGGCGAGGTGGCCGGTGTCGAGGGCGGCGCCGACCAGGTCGGCGAGCGGGAGGGCGGCGGTGGCGTACGCGGTGCCGTCGGCCCAGGGGGTGTGGAAGACGGGCTGGGCGCCGGCGAGGTCGGTGAGCAGCAGGGTGGAGCGGGTGCCTGTGCGCAGCACGACGGTGTAGCTGCCGGGCCAGGCGGTCAGGTGGCGGACGGCGCCGCCGCGGGCGGCGGCGAGGCCGGCGGCGAGTTCGGCGTCGGTGGCTCCGCAGTGGCCGAGGACGGCGAGCCGGGTGGTGGCGGGGGTGTCCTCGACCGGGTCGGGGGCGGTCGGTCCGGTGCTGACGGCGGCGGGGGCGCCGGGGCGGAGGGTGACCAGGCGGATCTCCTCGGGGCGCCAGTCGCCCACCGCCCAGAGCGGGTTGGGGCCGGTCCACAGGGGGCGCGCGGCGATCGGTGTGACCGTGGCGAGTGCCTCGTGCGCCGGTGTTCCCGCCCGGGGCACACCCGTGCTCCAGCCCGTCAGCCACCGCATCGCGCCTCCACCGGACGAGGACCTGCACTCGCGCGGCGCGTCCGGCGCCGGGCGGGGCGGCCGGGTGGAGTGCCGGGTCGCGGCCCGCACGCGCGTCCGGGCGTGCCCTCGTTCCGGCGCGCCGTCAGGAGACATCGTGCCACCACCGGGCCTTGCCGGCGGCGGTGTTGTCGGTTCCGGTTCTGTTGCGCCGTGGCCTCGGCAGCCGCCGGGCGGGAGTGCCGCGGGGACGGGTTCGGGCGGGCCGGGCCTCCCCCTCCCTGGCCCGGACCGCCCGGACGGCGCCCTTGACATGGGCATCGCGAGATGGCCGAAAGGCGTCGCCCCGCCCGGGAGGGCATCCGCATGCCCTCCCGGACTTGACCGCCACCCGCGGGGATTGAGGCGGCGGCATCCCCCGGCCCGCCGGGTCCTCGACGGCGGGCCGACCCACGACCACCAGCGAATCGCCGCGCAGCCGGTCGGGCCAGGGGGCACGGCCGGGCGCACGTGAACACGGGACCGGAGCACGACGCTCCGGCGCGCGGCACGGCCGAACCGCTCCGGGTGGTCCGGACCAACTGCCGCAACGGCCCGGCACGGCACCGCCGGGTGCGCGATCCCGCCATCCGGAATGCGGCCTCTTAACCGTCGGAACGCGTCCGACTACTCTAGGTACAGCAGCTACGGCCCGGTGCCGCCCGGGCCCCGCGCACAAGGCCGCAGGAGGTGCCGCCGCCACCATGACCGTCAGCCCACGAGGACCGAACGAACGGCTCGGCACGCTCCTGACCCTCGCCCAGATCAGCAACGCCGGCCTGGCCCGTCGGGTCAACGACCTCGGCGCCCAGCGCGGATTGACGCTGCGCTACGACAAGACATCGGTGGCCCGCTGGGTCAGCAAGGGCATGGTCCCGCAGGGGCCCGTCCCGCACCTGATCGCCACCGCGATCGGCGGCAAGCTCGGCCGGCCCGTGCCGCTGGAGGAGATCGGCCTGGGCGACACCGACCCGGCGCCCGAACTCGGCCTGGCCTTCCCGCGCGACGTCGCCGACGCCGTGCGCTCCGCCACCGACCTGTTCCGGGTCGACCTCGACCTTCGCCGGGGCCCCGGCGGCGGCCGCTGGAGCGACAGCCTGGCCGGGACCTTCTCGGTCGCCGCGTACGCGACGCCCGTCTCCCGCTGGCTGATCAACCCGGCGGACGGCTCGGTGGCCCGCGAGCTGCCGCGCTCCCCCAGCGAGAACCCCTCGTACCGGGTCGGCCACTCGGACGCCGTCAAGCTCCGCGAGGCCGCCCAGGAGGCCCGCCGCTGGGACTCCAAGTACGGTGGCGGGGACTGGCGTTCGTCGATGGTGCCGGAGTGCCTGCGGGTGGAGGCGGCGCCGCTGCTGCTGGCCTCCTACAGCGACGCGGTCGGCCGGGCGCTGTTCGGCGCGACCGCCGAACTCACCAGGCTGGCCGGGTGGATGGCCTTCGACACCGGCCAGCACGAGGCCGCCCAGCGCTACTACATCCAGGCCCTGCGGCTCGCCCGGGCCGCCGCCGACGTGCCGCTCGGCGGTTACGTGCTCGCCTCGATGAGCCTCCAGGCCGGCTACCGGGGCTTCGCCGAGGAGGCCGTCGACCTCGCCCAGGCCGCCCTGGAGCGCAACCGCAGCCTGGCCACCGCCCGGACCATGAGCTTCTTCCACCTGGTGGAGGCGCGCGCCCAGGCCAAGGCCCGCAACGCGGCGGCGTGTGCGACGGCGCTCGGCGCGGCGGAGAGCGCGCTCGAACGAGCACGCGCCGGGGACCCCGACCCGGCGTGGATCGACTTCTACGCCTACGACCGGCTGGCCGCCGACGCCGCCGAGTGCTTCCGCGACCTCGGAGTGCCCTCCAAGGTCCGGCAGTTCACCCGCGAGGCGCTGGCCAAGCCCACCGAGGGCTTCGTCCGCTCGCACGGCCTGCGGCTGGTGGTCTCGGCGATGGCCGAGGCGGAGGCGGGCAACCTGGACGCCGCGGTCGCCGCCGGCGAGCGCGCCGTCGAGGTGGCCGGCCGGATCTCCTCGCAGCGCAGCCGGGAGTACGTGGTGGAGATGCTCCGGCGGCTGGAGCCCTTCCAGGGTGAACGCCGGGTACGGGAGTTGACCGAGCGGGCGCGGGCGGTGATCGTCGCCCCGGCGTGAGCCGCCGGAGCCGACGGAAGAGCCCCCGAGGAATCTCCCGGCGGTAAATGAGGTGCACCGACGGGAGGGGCCTGACTAAGGTCTCTCCCGTCCAGGTGCGCAGGCAGAGGTTACTTCCACTCTTAATGGGCGTGTCGCGGGTTCGAGTCCCGCCGCCGGTACTTCCGTGCCGGTGTAGCTCAGTCGGTAGAGCAGCTATGTCACCTCAGCCGTCCTTGAACTCTGGACACCTCAACGTGAATAGAATTCCGCACCTCCCGGTGCGACGGCAGCGGTTACTTCTGGTAGACGCCGGTCTTCCGGCGTAGCGGTTCGAGTCCGCGAAACACCGCCGCCACCTTTGATCTCGGGAGGCAGTTGCGCTTCGGAGTGCCCGGTGCGCAGGCGGGGGTTACTTCGGATCTTGCGGTTCCGGGTTCAAGTCCCGGGCGTGCCGTGCGCGAGCGCGGCCGCTAGCTCAATCGGGCAGAGCACAAGGCACCTACCTCCGCCGAGGCCGGTCGTTCGACGACGACCGGCATGATCTCGGGCACCCCTCAGTGCGGCATGCCTCCCTCCCGTTGACGACCGAGCACGCCGAGGGGGGCTGCAGCATGTCCAGGTTCAACAGCCGCAAGGCCAGGTCGAGTCCGAGTTCGCCGGTGACCACGACCGGCCAGCGCGGCCTCACCCACGAGGGCGGCACCGGCTACGTCCGGGACCGCAAGTCCGAACTCTTCCTCCTGGCCGTCTCCAACCTGGTCGGCCAGGACACCTTCTACGAGCGCGGCGGCGCCCGCGACGACCGCTACACCGCGCTGGTGCGCGAACTCGCCGTCGCCGAACCGGAGTGGACCCTCGGGCTGCTGCGCTGGTTGCGGTACGGGGCGCAGATGCGCACCGCCGCGCTGGTCGGCGCCGCCGAGTTCACCCGCGCCCGGCTGGACGCCGGCGCCCACGGGCACTCCCGGCAGGCCGTCGACGCGGTGCTGCGCCGCGCCGACGAGCCCGGCGAGCTGCTCGCGTACTGGACCTCGCGCTACGGTCGGGCGCTGCCCAAGCCGCTCAAGCGCGGTGTCGCGGACGCGGTGCGGCGGCTGTACGACGCCCGTTCGCTGCTCAAGTACGACACCGCGGGCAAGGGCTACCGCTTCGGCGACGTCCTGGAGTTGACCCACCCGACGCCGGACCCGGGCAAGCCCTGGCAGGGCCCGCTGTTCGCGTACGCGCTGGACCGCCGGCACCGGCCGGAGGAGGCCGTCCCGCCCGCCGCCGACCGGATGCTGACAGCCAACCGCGAGCTGCTCGCGCTGCCGGTCGAGCAGCGCCGGGCGGCCGTCACCGCCGAGGACGGCGCGGAGCGGCTCGCCACCGCCGGGCTGACCTGGGAGGCGCTGGCGGGCTGGCTGCAGGGGCCGCTGGACGCGGCCGCCTGGGAGGCGGTCATCCCCTCGATGGGCCCGATGGCGCTGGTCCGGAACCTGCGCAACTTCGACCAGGCCCGGGTGTCGGACGAGGTCGCGGCCGAGGTGGCCCGGCGGATCTCCGACCCGGGCGAGGTACGGCGCTCGCGCCAGTTCCCGTTCCGCTACCTGGCCGCCCACCGGCACGCGCCCTCGCTGCGGTGGGGGCACGCGCTGGAGACGGCACTCGGCCACTCGCTCGCCAACGTGCCCGAACTGCCCGGCCGGACGCTGATCCTGGTCGACCGCTCCGGCTCGATGTTCGACCGGCCGAGCGCGCAGACCCAGCTCAACCGGGCGGACTCGGCGGCGATCTTCGGCACCGCGCTGAAGGTCCGCGCGGCCGAGGCGGACCTGGTCGAGTTCGGCAGCAGCAGCCGGAAGATCGAGGTCGGCCGCGGGGAGGCGGTGCTGCGGGTGCTGGAACGGTTCTCCAGCCTCGGCGGCACCAACACCGCCGAAGCCGTCCGCGTCCACTACCGGGGCCACGACCGGGTGGTGATCGTCACCGACGAGCAGACCGGCTTCGGCTACCGGGGCAGCGATCCGCTCGCCGCCGTCCCGGCCCAGGTGCCCGTCTACACCTGGAACCTGGCCGGCTACGCCCCGGGTCACGGCCCCAGCGGCGGCGCCAACCGGCACACCTTCGGCGGCCTGAGCGACGCGGCCTTCCGGCTGATCCCCCTCCTGGAGGCGGGTTCCGACGCCGGCTGGCCCTGGGAGGTGTAGCCACTGCCGGTGCACGGGCTGGGGGCCTGCGCACCGCCACGCGGCCGGACGGGGGTGTCGGTGGCGCGCGGAGTCGGGGGACCGAGCGCGTGACCGTCACGGCCGCACGAGGGGGAGGCGGTGGCGCGGAGTCGGGGGACCCGGCGCCACCGCGAACGGCCGGTCCGGGGGGACCGGCCGGAGCCCCGGGCGGAGTTGTCAGGGGGACGCTCCGCCCCGCACCCGAGGTGGGCGGCAGGACACTGCCGCCCACCTCGGCACGCCACCCGCCGGGCCACGTCGGGCCACGCCGGGCCGCTCCCGGTCCCGACGCGCCCGGCATCGCACGGGCACCGGACCAGGTCGACCGGGCGTCGAAACGGGCGGAGGATCGCGCAGCCGCGCAGCGGAGCCTTGACGGGCCGACCGGTGCGTGCGAACAGCCGCGGCACCCACCGCCCGCCGCGCACCACCCGTCACGACGGCACCGGCAGCCGGCCCCCGCCACAGCGACGGCACCGCGGTCCGGGCAGCAAGGGGGAAACCGGCCCCGGCGCCCCCGACCCGTGGCAGCATCGGCACCGCAGGCCCGGCGCCGACCGCGCCGGGCCGGCACCAGGGGCCGGGCGGCGGACGAGGAGCACAGGGTGGCGGACGAGTTCGATGTCGTGGTGGTCGGCGGCGGGATCGTCGGGCTGGCCACGGCCTACGCCCTGACCCGGAAGGAAGCCGGGGCGCGCACCGGCCTGCGGGTCGCGGTGCTGGAGAAGGAGAACGGCTTCGCCGCGCACCAGACCGGGCGCAACAGCGGGGTGATCCACAGCGGCGTGTACTACCGCCCCGGCTCGTACAAGGCCCGGTTCGCCGTCGCGGGCGCCGCCGAGCTCGTCGGCTTCTGCCGCGAGCACGGCATCCCGTACGAGGTGACCGGAAAGCTGATCGTGGCGACCGACGACGCCGAACTGCCCCGGCTGGCGGTGCTGGCCGAGCGGGGACGGGCCAACGGGATCCCGGTCACCGAGCTGGACCGGGCCGGGATCGCCCGGTACGAGCCGGAGGTCGCGGGGAGGGCCGGACTGCACGTGGGCACGACCGGCATCTGCGACTTCCCGGCGGTCGCCACGACGTACGCCCGGCTGGCCCGGGAGGCGGGTGCCGAGCTGCGGCCCGGCACCGAGGTGCGGACGCTCGTCCGGCGCCGGGACCGGGTGACGGTCGGCACCGCCGCCGGGGAGCTGCGCTGCCGGGTGCTGGTGAACTGCGCCGGGCTGCACAGCGACCGGATCGCCCGGCTGGCCGGGGACGACCCGGGGGTGCGGATCGTGCCGTTCCGCGGCGAGTACTACGAACTGGTGGAGAAGCGCAGGGACTTGGTACGCGGCCTGGTCTACCCGGTGCCCGACCCGGCCTTCCCGTTCCTCGGGGTCCACCTGACCCGGGGCATCCACGGGGACGTCCACGTCGGCCCGAACGCGGTGCCCGCCCTGGCCCGCGAGGGGTACGACCGGCGCACCGTCCGCCCGCGCGACCTGGCCGAGACCCTGGCCTTCCCCGGCACCTGGCGGATCCTCCGGCGGCACTGGCGCTACGAGGTGGGCGAGTTGCACCGCTCGCTGTCCAAGCGGGCGTTCACCACGGCCGTCCAGCGGCTGCTGCCCGCCGTGACCGCCGCGGACCTGGTGCCGGCCGCCGCCGGGGTGCGGGCGCAGGCGGTCGCCCGGGACGGCGCGTTGCTGGACGACTTCGCCTTCGCGGGCTTCGACCCGGAGGACCCGCGCTCCCCGCGCCGTGCGGTGCACGTGCTGAACGCCCCCTCCCCCGCCGCCACCGCCTCGCTGCCGATCGGCCGCGAGGTGGCCCGCCGGGCCCTGGCCGCCCTGGAGGCCGGCGGATGAGACCGGTCACAGCCCCTGCGGGACAGCCCCGGAAGCCCCGTAGACTCGGGTGATTGTGACTGCCACCGCCCCGATCCCCCAGCAATCGCCGTCCGCCCGGCTGTCCGCGGCGCCGGCCGCCTACCCCGCGCCGATGTACCCGCACAAGGCCACCGAGGAGCAGCACCGGGAGCGGCGCATCCGCAGCTTCCAGCCGCGCCGCGGCCGGATGACCAACGCCCAGGCGAGCGCCCTGGACCGGAGCTGGGAGACGTACGGCGTCCCGATCGACGGCACCCCGCTCGACCTCGCGGAGCTGTTCGGCGGCCTGCCGGTCACCCTGGAGATCGGCTTCGGCATGGGCGAGACCACCGCCGCGATGGCCGCCGCCGACCCGTCGATGGGCATCCTCGCCGCGGACGTGCACACCCCCGGCCACGGCAACCTGCTCGGCATGCTGGAGCGGGACGGTTCGCGGAACGTCCGGCTGGCCGCCGGTGACGCCGTCATCCTGCTGCGCGACATGCTGCCGGACGCCTCGCTCGCGGGCCTGCGGGTCTACTTCGCCGATCCGTGGCCGAAGCCCAAGCACCACAAGCGCCGGCTGGTCCAGTCGTCCTTCCTCGACCTGGTGCTGCCCCGGCTCGCCCCGGGCGCCCTGGTCCACTGCGCGACCGACTGGGAGCCGTACGCGGAGCAGATGCTGGAGGTGCTGTCCGCCTCCCCCGAGTTGGAGAACCTGCACCCCGAGGGTGACGGGACCGGCTGGCTGGAGCCCGCGGACCACCCGGACGGCAGCATCCCGGGCTACGCGCCCAGGCCGGACTGGCGGCCGGTCACCAAGTTCGAGCGGGCCGGGATCGCCAAGGGCCACGTGGTGCACGACCTGCTGTTCCGCCGCCGCTGACCCCTCGGCGGCCGTTCGAAGGGGCCCCGGCGGGCTGACCGGCCGGTCGGGCCCCGGACGAACCGTTCGTCCCGAATCCTCCCGACGGGCCGCCACCGTGGCCTACCCTGTGCCGCATGGGCAGCCCGTCCAGCGGCGGCCGGGACGTCTGGCCGGGGCGGGCGGCGGTCCGCACCGCCGCCGACGCACCGGGAACGGCCCCGCGCACCGGTGACACCCGGACCATCCCGGGGCCCCGCGGGCGCCGGGCCCAACGGCTGCTGCCCCGGGCCGGCGGCGCGTCACCTCCCGCCGCGGCCTCGGCCTCCGCCCGGGACGGATCACCGGGGGCTCCCCCGGGCCGCAGCCGCTCGATGGCGCTCTCCTCGGTCACCGCGACCGCCGTGCTGATCCTGGCCGGCTGCGGGGTGCTGATCCTGCACCTGGTCCAGCGGCAGACCGGCACGGTCGGACTGCTGGTGGGCCTGGGCCTGGCGATGGTGCCGCTGCCCTTCGTGCTGGGCGGCCTGGCCTGGCTGAACCTGACCGCCCGGGTGCCGCTGCGGCACACCCTGTTCTGCCTCGGCTGGGGCGCCTGCGCCGCCACCACGGTCGCGATCCTCGCCAACAACTGGACCGCCGACTACCTGACCGCCCACCGCGGCGCGTTGGGCGGCCTCCTCGGCGCCGGGATCGCCACCCCGGTGATCGAGGAGAGCGCCAAGGCCACCGCCCTGCTGGTGCTGCTCCTGCCGCTCGGCCAACGGCTGCGCTGCCACGGACGCCGCTCCGGGCGCCCCTGCGCGCCGCTGCTGCACCGGGCGCCCGCGCCCCGGCGCTCCCACCCGTACCCGCGCCACCCGGCCGGGCCGCACGCCCAGGGCCGGCTGCGGCTGCGCCCGTACCTGCGGCCGCTGCCGTACCTGTGCCCGGCGCCGCCCTCGCCGGGCACGCCGCACCGCCGTTCCCGGCCGCGCACGCTGGCCGCCGGGGTGGTGCTCGGCGGGATGACGGCCTGCGGCTTCGCCTTCACCGAGAACGCCCTCTACCTGGGCCGGGCCTTCACCACCGACCAGCGCAACCGGCTGGACAGCATCGGCCTGGGCGATCCGCCCAGCCTCCGCGACTTCGACAGCACCGTGCAGACCTTCGTGCTGCGCGCCCTGCTCTCCCCCTTCGCCCACCCCCTGTTCACCGCGCTCACCGGGATCGGCCTGGCCGTCACCCTGACCACCGGGCGGCGCTGGCTGGCGCGACTGGCGGCGCCGGCCGGGCTGCTGACCGCGATAGTGCTGCACGGGACGTGGAACGCCGCCGCCGACCTGGGCACGGACGGGTTCCTGGTGGTGTACGGGGTGCTGATGGTGCCCTGCTTCGTCGCCCTGGTCTGCTTCGCGCTCTGGGCCAGATCCCGCGCCGCCCGGTACGCCTGGCGGCGCGGACGGCGGCCGGCGAGGGGGTAGCGGAGGGCTGCCGCGGGCCGGTCCGGAGAACCGATTTCCCATCTCGGCGACTTCCACGTATTGTTGTGTTCACCGACGCGGGGTGGAGCAGCTCGGTAGCTCGCTGGGCTCATAACCCAGAGGTCGCAGGTTCAAATCCTGTCCCCGCTACTCAGTAGCCGAAAGGGCCCGGAGGATTCTTCCTCCGGGCCCTTTCGCGTTCCCGGGGACGGGCAGAGCACGGTCCCGCCACGAAGCGGTAACGGGGGCGGATTTCAAGATCTGCTGTCGTACGGCTCCCCCATACTGAGGAAAAATTCATCCAAGTGGGGGACGGCGGGACCGTGCCCTGGATAAGGAACGACCTCGATGCTGTCGAAGCGCATGGCCAGTACCGCCGCGATCTGCCTCCTCCTGGGGGCCGGTACGGCCGCCTGCGGTGACAACAAGGACTCGGACAAGGCCGCCGCGCCGGCGACCAGCGCCGCCGCTGCCGCGACTGCGACCGCCACGCCGACTCCGACCCCGACCGTCGCGAAGCTCGACACCGACAAGCTGAGCGCACAGGAGATCGAGAAGCAGGCCAAGGACGCACTGGCCGGCGCCACCGCCCTCAAGATCTCCGGGACCATGGCCGACGCGGACGGCAAGATGGAGATGGACCTGGCCATGGACAAGAAGGGTCAGTGCGCGGGCAGCATGACCCTGCCGGGCATGGGCAAGGTCGACATCATCGGGGACGGCAAGACCTCCTACATGAAGGGCGACGCCGCCTTCTGGGCCGCCATGGTGGGCAAGGACGGGGGCAAGAGCGGCCCCCAGGTCGCCGAGCTCCTCAAGGGCCGCTACCTGACCGGGTTCGACAGCGACCCGCAGATGAAGATGATGAGCAGCCTCTGCAGCCTCAGCGACTTCAGCAAGCAGATCGTCGACGGCAAGACCGACAAGGCGGAGAAGGGCGTCGCGGGCAACGTCAACGGCGTGAAGACCTTCAGCCTCAAGGTCACCGACGACTCGGGCGAGCAGTCGACCCTCCAGATCGCCACCGAGGGCAAGCCCTACCCGGTCCAGGTCGAGACGGTCTCGGCCAAGGACGGCAACACCAAGATCAACTTCTCGGACTTCGACAAGCCGCTCACCATCCAGGTCCCGTCGGCCGACAACGTGATCGACTTCTCCAAGTTCAAGGCCCAGGTCCAGGGCGCCTGAGCGGCGCCCGCGAATAATCCGTTGCCCTCCCGCCGGGAGCCTGCCTACAGTGGCGGCACACTGAAAGGAGGTGATCCTGAATTGAGTTCCATCAGGATGCGTGAGGTGGCTGCTCGCTAGAGCCGCCCCTGCCTGCGCAGGGTGAGGCCCCAGGCCTCCGGCAGGCGAAATCCACAGCAGTCACCCGGCCCGCGGGCTCACCGGTACATCCCCGGTGCCTCGGGCGCCAGGCCAGTGCACGGGCCGGCGCCGAGGAGCAGCCCGCGGGCCGTCTGCGTTTCCGCGACCGGTTCCCGTCGTAGCCGTGGCACCCCCGGCGCGTTCTCCCGAGGGGGCCGCGGCGCTAGAGTCGGCCCGGCCCCACCCCGGGACGACGGGGCGCGGCGGCGCGGACACAGGGGGTGGGCGATGGCGGTGGCACGGCGACGGGTCGGCACCTCGGCGCTGCGGACGGCGCAGTGGGCGGCGGCCGGAGTGCTGGGCGGTACGGGCCTGCTGGGGCTGCTGCTGTTCGCGCTCGGCCGGGTGCAGGCCTGGCAGGCGCTCGGCGGCGGCCTGGTGGTGGCCGGGGCCTCGGCGGTGCTCGGCGGTGCGCTGGGCTTCCTGTTCGGGGTGCCCCGGGTCCGGAGCGGTTCCGGTGAGCCGCAGGGCTCGTACGCGCCGAACACCAATCTGGAGCAGGTCTCCGACTGGCTGACCAAGGTGCTGCTGGGCGTCGGGCTGACCCAGCTCGGCTCGCTCGGCGAGCGGCTGCACCAGCTCGGCACGGCGCTGGCGCCGGTGCTCGGCGGCGAGGACGCCGCGGTGCCGTTCGCGGCCGCGCTGGTGCTGTACTTCCTGGTCCTCGGCTTCCTGGCCGGCTGGCTGGTGACCAGGCTGGCGCTGCCGAGGGTGCTGTCCGAGACCGACGAGGCGCTGGACCTCTTCCTGGCCGGCCAGGACCATGACCGGCGGGGCGACAAGGTGGGCGCCGACGACCTGCGGGTGCGCGCGATGCAGCAGCTCGGACTGCTCGGTGGCAGCGCGGGCCGACCCGCGGCGCTGGCCGCGCAGTTGCCGCCCGCCGAGGGTGCCCCGGCCGGTCCGGCGGGTGTGGTGGCGGAGGTCCGCTCGACCGCGAAGCGCTCGGCACTGACCGCCGGCCAGGTGCGGGACCTCTTCGCGGACGGCACCGAGGGCCGCCGGATCCAGGCGCTCGCGCTGATGCAGGGCGACCCTTCGCTGGCGGACCTGTCGAGCCTGCTGGACGCGATCGAGCACCCGCGCTCGGGGTTCGAGCAGTACCACGCGCTGCTGGCCGCCCGGGGGCTGCTCTCCCGGCTGCCCGGCGCCGAGGCGCAGCGGCTGCGGGACGTGGTGGCGGCGCAGCTGGTCGACCCGCGGGGCATTCCGTACGGGTCGGACCGCAGCTGGCTGGCGGAGAAGATCCTCTCCCGGCTGCCGGTGACGGACGCCGTCGCGGCGCGGCCGACGGCCACCGTCCCGGTGCAGCCGACGGCCGCCGCGGGGAGCGACGGCGCTGCGTGCTCCGCGCAGGTCCCGGGGCCGCCGAACTCCTAGCGGCCCAGCAGCCCCCGGGCGGCGGCCCGGTTGACGCCGGTCAGGCCGCGCACCAGCTGCGCGGTGAGGAAGATCAGCAGCACCCCGGCCACCGAGAACGCGGCGATCTGCCCGGCGCCCTGGACGTAGTACGCGTGCCGGACGTGGTCGCTGTCGGTGTAGTCGAACAGCTGGTAGCCGGGCCAGGAGGTGTAGCGCGGGAAGACCCACTGGTAGAGCGGGTAGAGCGCCATCGCCCAGCCGAGCACCAGGAACGTCAGGGTCAGGCAGAAGCTGAGCACCGCCCACGGGAACATCACCAGCTGGTACAGCGCGGCCTTCCAGCCCGCCCCGTCGGCCAGCCGCGCGGTGATCGCGCCCCAGTTGCCCGGGCGCACCTGGCGCACCGGCGCCGGGCCCGGCACGTCCAGGGCGAGCATCCCGCGCACCCGGGCCCGCTCCGCCCGGCCGAGGCCCCGGGAGGCGCTGGTCAGGCCGGCCAGCACCGGCAGGCCGAGGACGGTGACGAAGGTGCCCACCCCGAGGGAGAACAGGGTGACCGCGACGGTGAAGCCGACGATCGCCACCGGCAGGCCGGTGAGCGCGTAGCCGACCTCGCGGTAGTACTGCCGGGAGAACGGCGCCCGGAAGAAGCCCGGCGGCTGCTCGGTGCGGCGGGCCCGGGCCGGGCGGGTCCCGTCGCCGTAACCGTCCGGGCCGTCCCACTCCTGACCCAGCGTGCTGTTGCTCATCTCCCGGCCCCCGGCCCCTCGTTGTCGTGTCGCGGTGTCTTCCGTGCTGACGGTCCCCAGTCTGGCCGGAACCCGGCCCGGACGGCATCCGGGGGACCGGCGGATCAGGGGTGGGGTTAACCCCCCTGCGGTGGAACGGGCGGACCGGTCCACTCGTCGGCGAGCAGCGAGTACTGGTACGAGTCGGACCAGACGCCGCCCTTGTACAGGTCGTGCCGCACCCGCCCCTCCAACTGGAAGCCGAGCTTGGTGAGCACCTTGGCCGAGGCGGCGTTGTCCACGTCGACCCGGGCGACCAGCCGGTGCAGGCCGAGCGGGCCGAAGGAGAGCCCGCAGAGCAGCCCGGCGATCTCGCCCGCGTAGCCGCGACCCCACACCGGGCGGCTCAGCACGTAACCGAGGTGGGCGGAGCGGTACTTGCCGAGGGTGAGGCTGGCGTGCGCGATCGGCAGCGCGTCCTCCGGGTCCTCGGCGTCCTCGCGACGGACGACGGCGAGCCGGTAGGTGTCCCGCTCCTCGGCCATCGCCTCCTCCAGGTAGAGCTCGATCTGGTCGGCGCAGGTCTCGCGGTCCCGCGGCCCGAAGGGGAGGTGGCGGGTCACCTCCGGGTCGCCGAACAGCGCGTGCAGGGCGTCCACTTCGGCCGGGGTGTGGTGGTACTCCCGGAGGGCGAGCCGGGGGCCGGTGAGGCGTACGGGGACCATGGCTGCCGACCCTACCCCCGTCCGGCGGCTACCGTTCGGAATATGAACGACGAAGACCTGCGGCTCGCCCCGCGCACCAGGGCCGCCGACCTGCTCGCCTGGGCGGCGACCGGGCCGGACCGCGCACCGGTGGCCGAAGCGCCGCTGCGCGCGGTGCTGGCGCTGCTGGAGCTGGGCGAGGGCAGGATGCACGACGGCTGGCCCGAACTGACCTCCGACGCGGTGGAGCACCTGCTGTACGAGCGGCTCCACCTCTACGTCCAACCCGCGCCGGAGGACGACCCGCTCGCGTACGGCGACGCCGTACGGCTGCTGGTCGACCACCAGCGGGCGGCGAAGCGGCTCAACGCCAAGCGCCAGGAGCGGCTGCACGCCGAGGCCGAGTGGCAGGGCGAGGTCGCGGCCGGGCTGCTGCGCCGCGCCGACCTGGTGACCTGGCCCCGGCTGTACGCGGTGCTGCTGCACGCGCACGGGGTGGACGTGACGGACCTCGCGGCCGTCCGGGAGTGGCTGACCGGCTTCGCCGGCCTCGACGAGGAGCGGCGGCTGGCCGGGTACGAGGCGCTGGTGCCGACCGGCTGGCTGGACGAGCCGGACGAGCAGGGCTGGGGCCCGGGCCGGGTGCTGTCGGTCGGCATGGCCACCGACGGGGCACGGCGGCTGCTGGAGCAGGGGCTGATGCGGCGCAGCTACCGCAACCTGGCCGCGCTGAACGCGCTGGGCCGGCCGATGCCGGACGAACTCGCCGGGGGCTTCGAGGAGTTCGAGGCGGCGGCGGCCGAGGTGGCGCTCGACCTGCTCGGCGAGTGGACGGTGCCCGGGCTGCCGCGGCTGTTGCTGGAGGAGTTCCCGGAGCTCGCGCCGGAGCCGGGCGCGGAGGAGATCGACGCGTATCTGGCGCAGTTGCCGCCGGAGTGAGGTGGCGGAGGGGGAGTCCCGGGCGGGTGGCCCGGGGCTCCCCCTTCCGAGCTCGTTAGGGGTTGAGGCCGCGCTGCTGGAGCCAGGTCTCCGGGTCGACCGGGGCGCCGCCGTCCGGGCGGACCTCCAGGTGCAGGTGCGGGCCGGTGACGTTGCCGGTCGCGCCGACCTTGCCGATCTGCTGGCCGGAGGTGACCTGACCGGAGCCCGTGATGATCGAGGACAGGTGGCAGTACCAGATCTCGGTGCCGTCGGGCAGGGTCTCGACGATCCGGTAGCCGTACGCTCCGGACCAGCCGGCCGAGGTGATGGTGCCCTGGCCGACCGCGTGGACCGCGGTGCCGGTGTCGGCGGCGAAGTCCAGGCCGGTGTGCAGGTGGGCCCAGTAGCGGGCGCTCTGGCCGTAGTGGGCGGAGAGGTTGTACTCCTTCACCGGCAGGGTGAGTGCGGCGGCCTTGGCCCGCTCGGCCTCCTCGGCGGCGCGCTTGGCCTCGGCCTCCTTGGCGGCGGCCTTGGCCTCGGCCTCCTGGGCGGCCTGTACCCGGGCGGTCTCCTCCGCGGCGGTGCGCTGGCTGTCGGCCTGCTGCTGGATGCGGGCGGCGAGCGCGAGGCCGGGGTCGGCGGCCAGGGCGACCGGGGTCTCGTCCGGCGCCTCGACGGCGGGCGCGGCGGCCGGGGTCGCGGAGGCGAAGCCGGTGGCGCCCAGGGTGGCGGCGACGGCGGTGACGCCGAGCAGCGGGGAGGCCCCGCGGGTCTGACGCGGCATCCGGTGGCGGTTGGTCTCGGCCTCCGGGGCGAAGGGGTCGCCGTGGCCGGCGGAGCCGGCGCCGTGGGGCTCGGAACCGTTCGGGCCGGGGTGGTCGAGGAGCTGGGTACCGGCTGCGGGGCCGGCCGGGTGTGCCGGAGTGTGCGTCGACGCCACGGAGGCGCGCTCCTTTCCTTCCTTCGCGCCTACCGGGTTAGCTGACGGGTTCGGAGCAGGAAGGTCTCCTACGGCCGGGCCGGAGCCCCGCCGATTCACCCCAAGGAACGTGGTTCCCCGGCTCCCTGGCCTGCCCGGAGGCCGGCCGGCGGGATTAGGCGACGCGCACGGTGCCGTCTGGGTACGGCGTTGACGACCGCGCTGCGTTATCAAACGTTAATCCTAGGAGGCCCTGATTCCAAGCCGTCCGTCCGTCACGGAAGGGGAGCAGATGATCGGACGTCAACGAACGACCGCTCAACCGCCCGGCTCATCTGAGTACTCCTACTCATGTGCACCCCGGCCGTCCCGCCGCATCCTGACGCCATGAGCGCACCGATGCAGTCACGTACCACGGCCGCGTACCACGTCCAGGCCGTCCTCTCCTTCGCCGTCTCCGGCACGGCCCTCGCCGCCGGGATCGCCTACCTGCCCGTCGGCGGCTGGACCCGGGCCTTCCTCGGGATCGGCCTCCTCTACACCGTCACCTCCGCGTTCACGCTGGCCAAGGTGATCCGGGACCGCCAGGAGTCCTCGGACACCCTCGCCCGGGTCGACCAGGCCCGGCTGGAGAAGCTGCTGAGCGAGCACGACCCCTTCAAGGTCGAAGGGGTGTGACCGGGGAGTTCCGTGCCGGCCGGAGGCTTGACGGCTAAGGCTATTAGCCGTAGCTTTGTGGCTATCGGCAGCAGCGAGCGAGCCCGTGGAGGCCCACCATGAACGACACCCTCACCCCGAGCACCCAGTACCTCGACGTTCCCGGCGGCCGCCTCGCGTACGACGACACCCGGCAGGGCGACGGCACCCCCGTCGTGCTGCTCCCCGGGATGCTCGACTCCCGCCGCGCCTACCGCCACCTCCACCCGCTGCTCACCGCGGCCGGGCGCCGGGTCATCACCATGGACCTGCGCGGGTTCGGCGAGTCCTCGATCGTCTGGGACGACTACAGCCCCTCCGCGATCGCCACCGACGTCCTCGCCCTGCTCGACCACCTCGGCATCGAGCGGGCCGTCCTGGTCGGGCAGTCCTACACCGGGGCGACCGTCGTCAAGCTCGCCGGGGACGCGCCCCAGCGGGTCGCCGGGATCGCGCTCATCGACGCCTTCGTCGAGCACCGGGCGAACGCGCTCATGAAGGGCGTCATGGTCGTCATGGGCGCCGCGATGGTCCGGTGGCCCGCGGTCTGGGGCTACTACCTCCGCAAGATGGCCTTCCCCGGCCCCCGGCCCGCCGACCTCGACGCCTACGTGGACGGACTGGTCGCCGCCCTGCGCACCCCCGGTCGCCGCACCGCCACCCGCGGCCACGTCACCGGCGACTCCGCGCCGATCGGCTGGACCGCGGCCGTCCGCTGCCCCGCCCTCGTGCTGATGGGCAGCAAGGACCCCGACTTCCCCGGGCCCGAGGCCGTCGCCGACCTCCAGGCCGAGAAGCTCGGCGCGCGGAAGGTCATGATCGAGGGATCCGGGCACTACCCGATGGCCGACAACCCGCAGGCCGTCGCCGACGCGCTGCTGCCCTTCCTCGCCGAACTCGCCTGAGACCGAACCCGCCCGCTGGAGAACCAGAGCCATGCCCCGCGTAGGACTGACCCCCGACCAGGTCGTCGACCACGCCCTCGCCCTCATCGACGACCAGGGCACCGAAGCCCTCACCCTCGCCTCCGTCGCCGCCCGCGCCGGAGTCGCCACCCCCTCGCTGTACAAGCACGTCAGCGGCGGGCTCACCGAACTCCGTCGGCTCATCGCCGTCCGGGTCACGGGCGAACTCGCCGACCGGCTCGCGGAGGCCGCGGTCGGCCGCAGCGGGGACGACGCCGTCACCGCCCTCCTGCGGGCCTACCAGGCCTACGCCACCGAACACCCGCACCGCTACACCGCCCTCCCCCAGGCCCCCCGGCCCGACGACGACCTCACCCGGGCGGCCACCCGCCTCGTCGGCGTCATCATCGCCGTCCTCCGCGACTACGGCCTCGACGACTCCGAAGCGATCCACGCCGCCCGCACCCTCCGCTCCCTCGCCCACGGTTTCGCCGCCCTCTCCATCACCGGCGCCTTCCAGCTCAGCGAAGACCTCGGCACCACCCACGACCGCCTCGTCACCACCCTCACCACGGGCCTCCGCTCCTGGCCCAAGGAGAAGGGGTAGCAACACCCCCGCCCGGTCATGCCTCCGGCGCCGGAGCGGACGGGCACCGGATGGCATCGTTTCCGTGACCGGGGCCGGAATTGTTCACCCGCACGGAATGTCGTTCGTTCAACAACACCGCGCACACCGAACCCACACATCCCGGTGAGCGAATCGGCCACCACCCGCCACGCCGGAGAAGGCCGAAAGGCCATGGACGAACGACCGCACGGCCCGGCAGTGCGGCGGGATCGCGTCCGAACGACACCGGGATGACGGCGTATTGACTCGATATTGACGAGATCCGGTCACATGGCGAGATCCGTTCACACCTTCGTAGGATCATCGCCCTAGAATTCGCCGCGTGACGATGACTCAGTGGTGCGCAACGGCTACCGGCGTGCTCGCCGTCCTCGCCCTCGTGGCCGCCGCGCGGTACCGCGCCGTGTCCGTCACCCAGCGCGGCCGGGCCGACCGGCTGGAGGGCGAACTCGCCCGGCTGCACGAGCAGCTGAGCTCCGAGCTGTCCCGCCGGGGCGCCGACCTGGCCGCCGTCCAGCAGGAGCAGGAGCTCACCGCCTCCACCCAGCGGGCCTTCCTCAGCGTGGCCCGACGGATCCTCGTCATGGCCCACGACCAGCAGGCCCTGCTCGACGAGATGGAACGCACCCACGACGACCCGGCGCTGCTGGAGGGCCTGCTCAAAGCCGACCACGCCGCCGCCCAACAGGCCCGGCTGGCCCAGACCCTGGCCGTGCTGTGCGGCGCCCGGGCCGGGCGGCACTGGCCGGAGCCGGTCTCGCTGGAGGACGTGGTGCGCGGCGCCCAGTCGCGCATCCTGCCCTTCCAGCGGGTGGTCGTCCGCAGCCGGATCGAGACCGCGGTGGTCGGCGCCGCCGCCGAGGCGCTGATCCACGCCGTCGCCGAGCTGCTGGACAACGCCACTCGCTACTCCCCGCCCAGCACCCAGGTGTTCGTCACCCTGATGCCGGTGCACAACGGCGCCGTCATCGAGATCGACGACGGCGGCGTCGGCATGCCCGAACAGGCCGTCGCCAAGGCGGCCGACGCGCTCGCCGGGGGGAGCAGCCTGGAGGTCTCCCGGCTCGGCGAGGTGCCGCAGTTGGGGCTGGCCGCGGTCGGCCGGCTGGCCGAGAGCTACGGCTTCCGGGTCACCCTCAGCTCGGCGCCCTCCCCGTACGGCGGCGTGCGCGTCGTCGTGCTGCTGCCGAACGCCCTGCTCACCGAGCCGCTGCCGCCGACCGTGCCCGGGCTCGGGCTCGGGCGGGACGGGGACGACCCGGCGTTCCGCCCCGGTCCGGCGCTCACCCACGACCCGCGGCCGACCTCCGGGGCCACGCACCCCGGCGCCGGTCACCCGCTGGTGGAGCCCCCGCCCACCGGCCGGCCGCCCGCGACCGGCGACGCACCGCCGCCGCTGCCCCGCCGGAGCCACCGGCGCGACCGCGGGAACCGCCCCGCCCAGCACGCCGCTCCCCCGCCGCCGCCCGAGCCGCCGTACCGCTCGGCCCGGGACGCCCAGACCTTCATGACGATGTTCCAGGCCGGGACGGCCAACGGCCGCTCGGCCGCCCGCTCCCAGGGCCGGCCTCCCGGCCCGCACTGACCGGCCCGCACCGACCGGCCCGCGCCGACCGTCCCGCACCGACCGGCCCCGCCCCGTTTCCCCCGACCTTCCCCGAGTCCCCCGGTTTCCCCCGACTTCCCCAGCGCTCCGGAGAGTTCCATGACCACCACCCCCGATCTCGGCTGGCTGCTCGCCGACATCATCGCCGTCCCGCAGGTCCAGCACGCCGTGGTCGTCTCCAACGACGGCCTGGAGATCGGCCGCAGCGCCGACATCGCCCGCGAGGACGCCGAGCGGCTCGCCGCCGCCTGCTCCGGACTGCAGTCACTGGCCCGCGGCGTGGCGACAGGCTTCGGCGGCCCGGGCAGCGCCACCCGCCAGATCATCATCGAGTACGGCGGCGGCTACCTGTTCATCGTCGCCGCCGGGGCCGGCGCCCACCTGGCCGTGGTCACCAGCGAGGCGGTCGACGCCGGGCTGGTCGCGTACCAGATGCAGGTCCTGGTCGAGCGGATCGGCGCCCACCTGACCAGCCCGCCGCGCGTCGACCACGCGGCGGGGGGCCACCGGTGAACGGGCCGGTCCGGCCCTACGTGATCACCGGCGGCCGCAGCCGCCCGACCCGCACCGACCTGGCCGTCGAGAGCCTGGTCAGTGCCCTGCCCGGACCGTTAGGGCTGCCCGAGCCCCCGGCTCTGCCCGAGCACGTCCTGCTCAACCGGGAGCACCGGCGCATCCTCGGGCTCTGCCACAGCCTGCTGTCCGTCGCCGAGGTGGCGGCCCACCTGGGGCTGCCGCTCGGCGTCGTCAAGGTGCTGGTCGGCGACCTCTGGGACCTCGGCGCCGTGCAGGTGCTCCCGCCCGTCCCGCAGGCCGAACGCCTGCCCACAACCCTCCTGGAAGAGGTGCTCGTTGGCCTCCGCCAACTCCGCTGAAGCCCCCGCCTCCCGGCCCTCCGGGCCGCAGTACCTGCCGTCCTCGGTGCAGGGAGCGGTGAAGATCCTGGTCACCGGCCCGTTCGGGGTCGGCAAGACCACCCTGGTCGGCTCACTCAGCGAGATCACCCCGCTGCGCACCGAGGAGACCATGACCGCCGCCAGCAGCGGCGTGGACGACCTCACCGGGCGCGGCGACAAGACGACCACCACGGTCGCCCTGGACTTCGGCCGGATCACGCTCAACTCCCGCCTCGCGCTGTACCTGTTCGGCACGCCCGGACAGCAGCGGTTCTGGCCGCTGTGGGACGACCTGTCGCGCGGCGCGCTCGGCGCCATCGCGATGGTCGACCTGCGCCGGCCGGACGAGAGCTTCGACGTGCTCGGCCGGCTGGAGGAGCAGCGCATCCCCTTCGCGGTGGCGGTCAACACCTTCCCGGACACCCCGAGTTACCCGGAGGAGGAGCTGCGCTCGGCGCTGGACGTGCTGCCGGAGGTGCCGATCCTCTACTGCGACGCCCGGGACCGCCGGCAGTCCTACGACCTGCTGATCGACTTCGTCGACCACCTGCACCGCAGCTCGCTCCTGGAGCTGCAGCCGTGACGGCACCCGAGCCCCCGCTCGCGCCCGGCGGCTGCCCGGTCGCGCACGGCGCCGCGCACGGAGCCGGGTACGGCGGCGCCCCGCACGGCGGCGGGCTCCCCGTGGGCGTCCCGCTGACCCCGCTGTACGGACAGGCCGTCGCCGACGACCCGCACGGCCTGTACGCCCGGCTGCGCGAGCGCCACGGACCGGTCGCGCCGATCGAGCTGGAGCCCGGGGTCGAGGCCTGGCTGGTCATCGGCTACGCCGAGCTGCTCGAACTCACCCGCAACGAGGCGCTGTTCTCCAAGGACTCGCGGCACTGGCGGGTCCCCGCCGAGGGCCGGCTGGCCCCCGACTCGCGGCTGCAGCCGATGACCGCCTGGCGGCCCACCCTGCTCAACCTGGACGGCGCCGAGCACCAGCGGCTGCGCGCCGCCGTCTCGGACACCCTGGCCCAGATCGACCACCGGCAGCTGCGCGAGACCACCGAGGCCGCCGCCAACGGCCTGATCGACAGCTGGGGCCCGGACGGCACCGCCGACCTGATCGGCCAGTACGCCCGCGCGCTGCCGCTGCTGGTATCCACCCAGCTGGTCGGTCTGCCCACCGGCAGCGGGCCACGGATGATCGAGCTGATCAGCCACTTCGTCGACAGCGGGCCCGAATCGGTGCGCGCCGCCGGGGAGTTCCAGGCGACCCTGGCCGAACTGGTCCGCCACCGCCGGACCTCCCCCGGTGCCGACCTCACCTCCTGGCTGCTCGCCCACCCGGCCGCACTGACCGACGAGGAGGCGGCGCACCACCTGGTGGTGCTGATGATCGCGGGCAACGAGACCTGCATCAACTGGATCGGCAACACCCTGCGGCTGCTGCTCACCGACCGGCGCTTCCGGGCCACCCTGACCGGCGGGCGGCTCACCGTCTCCGACGCGCTGGAGGAGGTGCTCTGGCGCGACCCGCCGACGCAGAACTTCCCCGGCCGCTGGGCCACCGGCGACACCGTGCTCGGCGGCCAGTACATCAGCGCCGGCGACATGCTGGTGCTCGGCCTGGCCGCGGCCAACGCCGACCCGGCCGCCCAGGGCGCCGCCTCGGCCGCGCAGGGCTCGCTCGGCGGCAACCGCGCCCACCTGGCCTGGGGCGCGGGCCGGCACGTCTGCCCGGCCCAGCACCCGGCCCGGATCATCGTCGAGACCGCGATCGAGACCCTGCTGCACCGCCTTCCGGACCTCCAACTGGCGGTTCCGTCCCGCGAGTTGGCCTGGCGGCCGTCCCCCTGGTCGCGGGCCCTGGTCGCCCTGCCGGTGCTGTACAGCGCCTTCACCCCGCCCCGCCCGCCAGTTCCCGAAAGGCCCGCACCCGCATGGACACCGCCGACGCCCCCCGCGGCTCCCGACCCGAGCCCGTCCGACCCGAGCCCGTCCGGCTCGACCCCTTCGGACGCGACCAGCACGGGGAGAACGCCCGGCTCCGGGCAGCCGGACCGGCCGTCCTGGTGGAACTCCCTGGTGGGGTGGTGGTCTGGGCGGTAACGCACCACGACACCCTGCAGTCGCTGCTGGCCGACCCCCGGGTCGGCAAGAACCCGGCGCTGTGGACCACCTTCCGCGAGGGCCGGCTGCCGCACGGCTGGCCGCTGCTCAACTTCGTCACCGTGCCCGGCATGATCACCGCGGACGGCGAGGACCACAAGCGGCTGCGCGGCCTGGTCAGCCAGGCCTTCACCCCGCGCCGGACAGCCGCGCTGGCCCCCGCGATCGAGGCCCGGACGGTCGCCCTGCTGGACGCGGTGGCGGAGCTGGAGGGCCCGTTCGACCTGCGCGAGCACTTCGCCTACCCCCTGCCGATGCAGGTGATCGGCGAGCTCCTCGGCCTGGCGGAGGAGCAGCAGCACCGACTGCACGAGCTGTCCGACACCCTGGTCTCCAGCTCCGCCACTCCGGAGGCGGCCCTCGCCGCCCAGCGGGACCTGAACGCCCTGCTGGCCTCGGTAGTGGCGGCCAAGCGGGCCGAGCCCGGCGACGACCTGACCACCGACCTGATCGCCGCCCGCGAGGCCGGGGACGCACTCAGCGAGGCCGAGCTCGTCGGCACCCTGCTGCTGATGCTGGTCGCCGGGCACGAGACCACCCTCAACCTGATCACCAACGCGGTCCGGGCCCTGCTCGCCCACCCCGACCAGCTGCGGCTGGTGCTGGACGGCGTGCGGCCGTGGTCGGCGGTGGTGGAGGAGACGCTGCGCTACGACTCGCCGGTCGGCCAGTTCCCGCTGCGCTACGCGATCGAGGACATCGAGGTCGGCGACGCGGTGATCCGGCGCGGCGAGGCGCTGCTCGCCTCGTACGCGGCGGCCGGACGCGACGGCCGGCACTACCCCGACGCCGACCGCTTCGACCTCACCCGGCAGCCCGCCCGGCACCTCTCGCTCGGCCACGGCCCGCACTTCTGCCTCGGCTCGGGGCTGGCCCGGCTGGAGGCGGAGACGGCCCTGCGGCACCTGTTCGGGCGGTTCCCGGGGCTGGCCCTGGCGGAGGGCGAACGGCCGGAGCCGATCGGCTCGTTCGTGAGCAACAGCGTGCGGACCCTGCGGGTGACGGTCCGGGGGTGACGGTCCGGGGGTGACGGTTCGAGGGTGACGGTCCGCGGGTGACGGTCCGGGGGTGACCGTTCGGGGGTGACGGTTCGAAAGTGACGGTCCGGGGGGTGATGGTCGGCGCCGCGGGGTTACCTGCGGGCGGTCCGGTCGTTCGGCAGGGCATGAAGAAACTCGCCACCCTGGCCGCCCTCACCATGGCGGGCCTCGCCCTCGCCGCCGCGCCGGCCTCCGCCGCCGGCCAGATCGCCAGCTCGCCGGACGCCACCGGCGGCCTCACCGACGGGCTCGAAGTCTCCCCCGCCGACCTCGCGCTGAAGACCGCGGGCAAGCTCCCGGTGGTCGGCCACGTCGCCGACGAGGTGGAGGCGATCGGCACCAACCAGATGTCCCACCCGGGGCTCAGCGGGCAGATCAACCCCTGACCGCCCGCCGCCCGTACGGCCGGGTGCCGGGCGGCTGACCGACCCCCGTCCGGTCAGCCGCCCGCCGTTCCCGGCGCCGCTCAGCCCGCGAAGAGGCCGTTGAGCTCCGGGTAGGTCAGTCCGCCGTCCAGGGAGGTGTACGTGCCGCTCGCGTACACCTCCTCGGCCGCGCGCCGGACCGCCGCGTAGGCCACCTTGGCCAGGCCCGGGCCCAGGCTGATCCGGGCGACCCCGAGCTTCGCCAGCTCGGCGACCGACGGGCAGCCGGGGGCGGCCAGCACGTTCAGCGGGGCCGGTACGGCCTCGACCAGGGCGGCGATGGTCTCCGGGTCGGCGACGCCGGGGACGAACACGCCGTCCGCGCCCGCCTCGACGTACGCCCGCAGCCGGCGGACCGCCTCGTCGAGCCGGTCCCCGGGTTCGCCGAGGCCGTGCAGGAAGACGTCGGTGCGGCCGTTGACGAACAGCGGGACGCCCGCCGCGTCGGCCGCCGCCCGGGCGGCCGCGATCCGCTCGGCGGCCTCCTGCGGGGCGTACTCCGCGTCCTCCAGGTTCACCCCGACCGCGCCGGTGGCGAGCAGTGCGGCGACGGTCTCGCCGACCCCGGCCGGGGTGTCCGCGTAGCCGCTCTCCAGGTCCGCGGTGACCGGCAGGTCGACCGAGCGGACCACCTCGGCGGTACGGGCCAGCACCTCTTCCCGGTCGGCGCCGCCGCCGTCCGGGCTGCCGAGCGACCAGGACACGCTGGCGCTGGCCGTCGCCACCGCGCGCGCCCCGGCGCCGGCCACCAGCCGGGCACTCGCCGCGTCCCACACGTTGGCCAGCACCACCGGCTCGCCCGGGCGGTGCAGCTCCTTGAGCAGCCGGGCCTTCTCCCGCTGGGAGGTCATCGCGGCCCCGCTCACTTCGCGGCCGGGCTCATGCGGGTGGACACGCCGATCCGGTTCCAGGCGTTGATGGTGGCGATCAGCGCGATCAGCTGGGCCAGCTCGGCCGGCTCGAAGTGGGCGGCGGCCTCGTCGTACACGGCGTCCGGCACGTGGCCCTGGGTCAGCAGGGTGACCGACTCGGTGAGGGCCAGGGCGGCGCGCTCGCGGGCGGTGAACCAGGGGGTCTCGCGCCAGGCCGGGAGGGAGACCAGGCGGTGGTCCTGCTCGCCGTGCTTGCGGGCGTCGGTGGCGTGCATGTCGATGCAGAAGGCGCAGCCGTTGATCATCGAGGCGTGCACCTTGACCAGCTCGGCGAGGACCGGGTCCAGCCCCTGCCGGGAGGCCCGGTCCACGGCGATCATCGCCTTGTAGTAGTCGGGGGCGAGGCCGTCCATCCGGAGGCGCTGCTCGGGGGCCGGCACGGTCGGGTCCGGGGTGCTGTTCGTCGTCACGGTGCCCAGCCTAGGAGCCCACTGGCCCGCGGTCCTGGTGCATTCGCCGCACGGTCGCTTGGGCCACTTCCGGCATGCGAACGGGCGTGCGAGGATCACTGACAGAGGGATCTTCGGGCGTCAGGGGGAACGGGACCGTGTGCACGGCCTTCGTCAGCATCGAACCGGATTCGGCGGTGCCGGTGCTGCTGCTGTCCGTCCGGGACGAGTACTTCGGCCGCGCCTGGCTGCCGCCGGACCACCACTGGCCGCGGCGGCCCGAACTGCTCGGCGGGCTGGACCTCGCGGCCGGCGGCACCTGGCTGGCCGTCGACCCGGCCCGGCGCACCGCCGCCTGCCTGCTCAACGGCTTCGGCCCGGCCGCCCCCGCCGGCACCCGGCTCAGCCGCGGCGAACTGCCGCTCACCGCCGTCCGCGAGGGCGGGATCGGGCACCTCGACCTGACCCCGTACGATCCCTTCCACCTCGTCCGGGTCAGCCCCGACGGCGCCCGGGTCACCAGCTGGGGCGGCGGGCAGCTCAGCGAGCACGAACTGCCCACCGGTATCAGCGTGGTGCTCAACGACGGGCTGGAGGGGCTGGCCGCCAATCCCACCGCCCCCGAGTGGATCCGGGCGCTGATGGCCGCCCGGGCCGACCACTTCCGGGCCCGCTTCGCCGCCGCACCCCGCCCCGAACCGGCCGCCGAGGGACCGGCGGAGCAGGCCTGGGGCGACTGGCTGCCGATCGTCACCGGGGACGGGCTGGCGCCGGACGGGGACGCAGCGCTGATCCAGCGCCGCGACTTCGGCGACGGGCAGATCTGGGGGTCCTCCTCGATCTCCCTGCTGGCGCTCGGGCCGGAGCTGCTGCGCTACGACTTCGCGCCCGCTCCGGTGCCGGCCGACGGCTCGGGCTGGCGGCGGGTGGCGGTCTGAGCCGGGCAAGCCCGGAAAGGACTTGAACCTGACGCTGCGGGAGGCGGCATCGTGGGCGTCCGTCGACCCCTCGCCCTCCAAGGAGGCTCCCGATGGACCGCCCGCGCCGTCCCCGCCCACCGCACCGACCGTCCCTCCTGCTGCCCGCCGTCCTGGCCGTCGCCCTGCCGCTGGTGGGCGCCCCGGCGGCGGTCACCGCCGGCGTGCTGCTCGGCGGCGCCGTGCACCGGGCGGTACCCGCCGCCGGCCTGCCGTCGCCCGGGCTGCCGGGCGTCGTCACCGGGCTGCTGGTCCGGGCGGCCGGGGGCCGGTGACACCCGGACATACGCTCGATGAACTTCTGGCGGCGGGGCTGCCGGGCGTCTACATACCGGTAGTAGCTTCGCGGAGGCCCCCGGAATCGGCGGGCCGCAGACCTCCGAGCGAAGGTGCGCGATGTCCACCCTGACCTACCCGGAAGCGATAGGCGTCGGCCTGCTGCAGGGTGTGACGGAACTCTTCCCGGTCTCCAGCCTGGGCCACAGCATCCTGCTGCCGGCCGTGATCGGCGGGAAGATCCAGCGGGACCTCGACATGACCGCCGACGGCTCCTCCTACCTCGCCGCCCTGGTCGCCCTGCACCTGGCCACTGCGCTCGCCCTGGTGGTGTTCTTCTGGCGGGACTGGGTCCGGGTGGTCAGCGGCCTGGTCGGCTCGATCCGGCACCGCCGGGTGCGAACCCGGGACGAGAAGCTCGCCTGGCTGCTCATCATCTCCACCATCCCGGTCGGCGTGGCCGGCCTCGTCCTGGAGAAGGCGCTGCGGCACGCGCTCGGCAAGCCGGTCCCCGCCGCGGTGTTCCTCGCCCTCAACGGCCTGGTGCTGCTCGGGGCCGAGCGGCTCAAGCGCGGCGGCTCCGGCCGCCGCCGGGCCGGGCACGCCGCCCCCGTCGACGAGCCGGGCCTCGACCCGGCGGTCGCCTCCGACGTCCGGCTGACCAGGCTCGGCTACGGCCGGGGCACCTGGATCGGCGCCGCCCAGATCCTCGCGCTGTTCCCCGGCATCAGCCGCTCCGGCGTCACCATGAGCGCCGGCATCCTGCGCGGACTCCACCACGAGGACGCCGCCCGGTTCTCCTTCCTGCTGGCCACGCCGGTCATCCTGGCCGCGTCGGCGCTGAAGGTGCCCGAGCTGTTCAAGCCGGAGAACTCCGCCGTCCTCGGCCCGGTCGCGGCAGGCAGCGTCGCGGCCTTCGTGGCCGGCTACGTCTCGGTGCGCTTCCTCACCAGGTACTTCGAGACCCGCAGCCTGACGCCGTTCGCGGTGTACTGCTTCCTGGCCGGCGTCGGCAGCGCCGTCTACCTGTCGCTCTGAGCCCCGCCCGAACGAATTCGCGCGCGCCGGCCGGTCGCGTCGGCGACGATGTGTCCGACGGGGCGGGCGACTTCACGACGGGAGGACGGGTGCGCAAGGTGGTCGAGGGCAGGGCGGCGGTCGTCACGGGCGGCTCACGGGGCATCGGACGGG
Source organism: Kitasatospora sp. NPDC101108 (assembly GCF_055584725.1). Taxonomy (NCBI): domain Bacteria; kingdom Bacillati; phylum Actinomycetota; class Actinomycetes; order Kitasatosporales; family Streptomycetaceae; genus Kitasatospora; species Kitasatospora sp. NPDC101108. The sequence continues at coordinate 42,171 of NZ_JBVJLM010000029.1, read as the reverse complement.
CGATCGTCGAACGACTGGCGCGCGAGGGCGCGGACGTCGTCCTCGGCTACGCCAGCGACGGGGCGGCCGCCGAAGCGGTGGTCGGCGCGGTGGCGGCGGCCGGCGGACGCGCCTGGGCGGTACGGGCCGACCTCGGTGAGCCGGGCGCCGCCGAGCGGCTGATGGCCGCGGCGGAGGAGCGCCTCGGCGGGCTGGACATCCTGGTCAACAACGCCGCGAGGGCCTTCACGCCCACCCCGCTCGCGGACCTCGACGACGCGGCCTTCGACGCCGTGCTGGACGTCAACACCCGCGCCGTGTTCACCACCGTCCGCTACGCGGCCCGCCGGATGCGCGACGGCGGACGGATCGTCAACATCTCCAGCGTGAACACCGCCCGCGCCGTCCCCGGCATCGCCGCGTACGCCGCCAGCAAGGGCGCCGTGGAGCAGCTCACCGCCGTCGCCGCGGCCGAGCTCGGCCCGCGCGGCATCACCGTCAACACCGTCTCCCCCGGCGCCACCGACACCGACCTGCTGCGCGGCACCAACCCGCCCGAGGCACTCGAACGGGTCGCGGCCCTGACCCCGCTGCGCCGGCTCGGACAGCCCGAGGACATCGCCGACGTGGTCGCCTTCCTGGCCGGGCCGGACGCCCGCTGGATCACCGGGCAGAACCTCCGGGCCACCGGCGGTCTGGGCTGACCACCGGCGGCCCGCCCGCGTCCGCGCCTACCCGGTGAGGCCGAGGGCGGCCAGCCGGACCGGGTCGGTGAGGATGTCCAGACCGGTGATCCGGCCCTGGTGGATGGTGAACGACATGACCGACAGCGCGCGGCCGTCGGCGAACGACACCACCCCGGGCGAACCGTTGACCAGCACCGGGCGCGCCTCGGCGGCGAAGCGGGCGAAGGTGATCGCCTGCCCCGCGACGTCCGCCGCGCCCCGGCGCAGCACGCTCGGCACCAGCGTGCCGCCGTCGGAGCGGGCCAGCACCTCCGGGTCGAGCACGGCCAGCAGGGCGTCGAAGTCGCCGCCCCGGGAGGCGCTCAGGAAGGCCTCCACCACCGCGCGCTTGCGGCCGTCGTCCGAGTCGGCGGCCGGGGTGGCGCCCTGGACCCTGCGGCGGGCCCGGGAGGCCAGCTGGCGGGTCGAGGCCGGGGTGCGGCCGAGCACCTCGGCGATCCCGTCGAAGGGCACGTCGAACATGTCGTGCAACACGAAGGCCACCCGCTCCGCCGGGGAGAGCGTCTCCAGGACGACCATCAGCGCGAGCCCCATCGAGTCGGCGACCAGGATCTCCTGCACCGGGTCCGGCGTCGCCAGCCCGCTCACCACCGGGTCCGGCAGCCGCACCTGTCCGTCCTGCTCGGGCATCGGGTCCTCCCGGCGCGAGGCCCGGGAGCGCAGCTGGTCCAGGCAGACCCGGCCGACCACGGTGGTCAGCCAGGCCCCGAGGTTGCGCACCTCGCTCACGTCACTGCGGCTGAGCTTCAGCCACGCCTCCTGGACGGCGTCCTCGGCCTCGGCAACCGAACCGAGCACCCGGTAGGCCACGGACCGCAGTTGGGGGCGCTCCGCCTCGAACTGCGCGGCCAGGGAATCGGCCCGGGAAATCGCTCCGCTCATCTGTCACATCCTCGCGTCGGGATCCGTCGGATCAGTGACGGACGCTAACCGAACCGGAGGAGACCGCGGTGACCACCGCTTCCACCAGCACCCCCCGCACCACCGGCACCGCCCGCTGCGCCACCTGGTGACCACCGGCCACGCGAGAATGGGGCCGTGAACGGCTCCTGGACCTCCTTCGGCGGCGACCTGCACCTGGACCTCACCGAGCGGCGCGCCGCCGGCGCCGGGCTGCGGGCCGCCCTGGAGGACGCCCTGCGGGAGGCCGTCCAGCAGGGGCGGCTGGCCCCCGGCACCCGGCTGCCCTCGTCCCGCGCCCTCGGCGAGGACCTCGGCATCGCCCGCAACACCGTGGTCGAGGCGTACGGCCAGCTCACCGCCGAGGGCTGGCTCAACTCCCGGCAGGGCTCCGGCACCACCGTCGCCCGGCGGGCCGCGCCCGCCCCCGCCGTACGGGCCGCCAAGCCGCGGCCCCGGCGGCCGGCCGTCCGGCACGACCTGTCGTCCGGGCGCCCCGACCTGTCGCTCTTCCCCCGCACCGCCTGGCTCGCCGCCGCCCGCCGCGCCCTCGCCACCGCGCCGCACGAGGCGCTCGGATACGGCAGCCCACTCGGCCGGATCGAACTGCGGGAGGCCCTCACCCACTACCTGGCCCGGGTCCGCGGCGTGCGCACCGACCCGGACCACCTGCTCGTCTGCAGCGGCGTCCAGCAGGGCCTCGGCCTGCTCTGCGCGGCCCTGCGGGAGCGCGGCGCGCGGTCGCTGGCCGTCGAGGCGTACGGGCTGCCGCCGCAGCACGCCGTGGTGCGGGCGGCGGGGCTGTCCACCGTCGCGCTGCCGCTGGACTGCGAGGGCGCGCTGGTCGACCGGCTCGACGCCCGCAGCGGGGCCGCCCTGCTCACCCCCGCCCACCAGTACCCCACCGGCGCCCCGCTGTCGGCCGACCGGCGGGCCGCCGCGGTGCGGTGGGCGCGCGAGCAGGACCGGTACGTGATCGAGGACGACTACGACGGCGAGTTCCGCTACGACCGGCAGCCGCTCGGCGCCATGCAGGCGCTCGACCCGGAGCGGGTGGTGTACGCGGGGACGGCCGCCAAGAGCCTCGCCCCCGGCCTGCGGCTGGCCTGGCTGGCGCTGCCGGACGCGCTGGTCGAGCCGGTCGCCCGGCTGAAGGTGCTGGCCGACACGATGTCCCCGGTGCTGGACCAGCTGACGTTGGCCGAACTGATCACCTCGGGGACGTACGACCGGCATGTGCGGCGCTGCCGGCTGCACTACCGGCGCCGCCGCGACCGGCTGGTCGCGGCCCTCGCCGAGCACGCCCCGCACGTGCGGGTCACCGGCATCGCGGCCGGCCTGCACGCCGTCCTCCAGCTCCCGCCCGGCTCCCCGTCGGAGGCCGAACTCGTGGCCCGCGCGGAGGCCGCCGGGCTCGCGCTCAGCAGCCTCGGCTGGCACCGCGCCGCCGCCCCGGAAGCGGCGGAGGCGGCGGAGGCGGCGGAGGCGGCGGAGGCGGCGGAGGCGGCGGAGGACACCGGGCCCGCTCTGGTGATCGGCTACGCGACCCCGCCGGAGCACGCCTTCCCGGCGGCCCTGGAGGCGCTGTGCGGGGTGCTCCGCGCGTCGTGAGCGGGGCCCGGGGCGGGTCGGACTACCGGTTGCGGCTGCCCAGTTCGAACAGCAGCATGATGAAGCCCGCGAAGACGTGGATGCCCGCGGTGTAGATGACCAGGCGGAGGTAGACCCGCTTGTTGGCCCACTTGCCGGCGTCCATGGTCTTCGGGCCGGTGGCGGTGTCGGCGGCCCCGGTCGGGACGGCGGCGGAGGTGACGGCGGTGGTCGCGGTGGCGGTGGCGGTGGTGGTGGGATCGGCCATGGGGATCTCCTCCGAGGGTCCGACGGCGGGTCAGTGGGTCGCGGCGGGGCCGCCACCGAGGCAGAGCTCGCCGCCGGGGCTCTGCAACAGGGTGTGGACGAAGAGCAGTTCGACGCCGGAGCCGGATTCGGCGGCGATGCAGTGCGGGGTGAGCGAGTCGTAGTGGGCGGAGTCGCCGGGGGCGAGGTGGTGGACGCGGTCGCCGAGGGTCACCCGCAGCTCCCCGCGCAGCACGTACAGCCACTCCTCGCCGGGGTGGACCCGGACCACCGAGTCCTGGACGCCCGTCGGCACGTGCACCCGCAGCGCCTGCATGGCGCGGCCGGGGGCGCCGGCCCGGCGGTAGCCCCAGCCGCCGGCCCGGCCGGGCTCGATGGCGCCGCCGCGGACCACCGGGTCCGGCTCGACCATGGCCTCGCCGAGCAGGCCGGACACCGAGGTGCCGTAGGCGCGGGCGAGGCCGAGCAGGACGGGCAGCGAGGGCTGGCGGCGGCCGGTCTCCAGCCGGGACAAGTACGCTGGGGAGAGGCCGACCCGGCCCGCGGCGACCTCCAGGGTCAGCCGGCTGCTGAGCCGGTGCTCACGGAGGCGGGCGGCGAGGCCGGCGACCTCCTGGTCGTCGAGCTGGTCGCCGGCGTCGGGGGTGCCGGTGGAGCTGGTGGTCATGTGACCAGTGGACACCCGGCCTGCCGCTCGGGCAAGAAATTTGCCTCAGAGGCAAACCCTTCTGGAGTGGTCCGACCAGTGGCCGCGCTCACGGCCGGGGGATGTTGCGCAGGTTGCTGCGCGCCAGGTCGACCATCCGCCCCACGCCGCCCGAGAGCACCGTCCTCCCGGCCGCCAGCGCGAAGCCCTTCAGCTGGGCGGCGGTGATCCGCGGCGGGATGGACAGCGCGTTGGGGTCGGTGACCACGTCCACCAGGGCCGGGCCCGGCCGCTCCAGCGCCTCCGCCAGCACCTCCCGGACCCGGGCCGGTTCGGTGACCCGCTTGGCCGGGATGCCCATCGCCCGGGCGATGCCGGCGTAGTCCACGTCCCCGTTGTCGATCTCGGACTCCGGGTAGCCGGAGACCAGCATCTCCAGCTTGATCATGCCGAGCGCGCCGTTGTTGAAGACCACCGTCTTCACCGGGAGCCGGTGCTTGGCCACCGTGAGCAGCTCGCCGAGCAGCATGCCGATCCCGCCGTCGCCCGCCATCGCGATCACCTGCCGCCCCGGACAGGCGAGTTGGGCGCCGATCGCGTGCGGGAGGGCGTTGGCCATCGAGCCGTGCAGGAAGGAGCCGATCACCCGGCGGCGGCCGTTCGGCTGGAGGTAGCGGGCGGCCCAGACGTTGTTCATGCCGGTGTCCACGGTGAACACCGCGTCGTCGGCGGCGACTTCGTCCAGCACCGAGGCGACGTACTCCGGGTGGATCGGCAGGTGCTTCTCGATGTCCCTGGTGTAGGCGCCGATCACGTCCTCCAGGGACCGGCAGTGCTTGCTCAGCATGCCGTCCAGGAAGGAACGGTCCTGCTTGGCGTCCAGCAGCGGCAGCACGGCCCGCAGGGTGGCCGCGACGTCCCCGTGCACCGCCAGCTCCAGCGCGGTGCGGCGGCCCAGCCTGGTCGCGTCGTGGTCGACCTGGACGGTGTGCGCCTGCGGCAGGAAGGAGTCGTACGGGAAGTCGGTGCCGAGCAGCAGCACCAGGTCGGCGGCGTGCAGCGCCTCGTGGCAGGCGCCGTAGCCGAGCAGGCCGCTCATCCCGACGTCGTACGGGTTGTCGTACTGGATCCACTCCTTGCCGCGCAGCGAGTGCCCGACCGGCGCGTTCAGCGCCTGGGCGACGGCCATCACCTCGGCGTGCGCGCCGCGCACCCCGGCGCCGCAGAACAGGGTGACCCGGCGGGCCGCGTTGAGCAGCCGGGCCAGCTCCTGCACCTGGGACCAGGGCGGCGCGGCGACCGCCTGCTCGGTGAGGAAGTGGCTGGTGCCGGTCGGTCCGGCGGCGGGGAGGGCGGCGACGTCCCCGGGGAAGGCCAGCACCGAGACGCCGTGCGAGCCCAGCGCGTGCTGGATCGCGACCCGCAGCAGCCGGGGCAGCTGGGCGGGGGTGGAGAGCATCTCGCACCAGTTGCTGCAGTCGGTGAACACCCGCTCGGGGTGGGTCTCCTGGAAGAAGCCGGTGCCGATCTGCCCGGACGGGATGTGCGAGGCCAGCGCGAGCACCGGCAGGCCGCTGCGCTGGGCGTCGTACAGGCCCTGGATCAGGTGGGTGTTGCCGGGGCCGCAGGAGCCGGCGCAGACCGCGAGGCGGCCGCTGAGTTCGGCCTCGGCGGCGGCCGCGAAGGCGCCAGCCTCCTCGTTGCGCACGTGCACCCAGCTGATGCCCTCCGCCCGGCGGATCGCGTCGACCACGGGGTTGAGGCTGTCGCCGACGACGCCGTGGACCCGTTCCACCCCGGCCTGCCGGAGCACCTCCACCATCTGTTCGGCCACGGTCGCCACGGGGACTTCCCTTCGATCGCCACAGGACACCTGCACCCTCCGACGGGGCGGCGGGGGCGTGCATCCGGGGTGGGCCGAACGGGTGGGCGCGCGCGGACGGGCGCGCGCGGACGGGCGCGCGGACAGGTGCGCGCGGACGGGCGGGCGCGGGGCCGGGAGAACGGCCCCGCGCTTCCGGGTGTCGGGTGGGCTACTCCGCCGCCAGGTGGTCCTGCTGGCCGAGCTTGCCCGCGACCAGCCCCGCCTGGGCCTGGCGGCGGGCGGGTTCCCGGCCCGGGGGCTGGGCGCAGCGCTCCTGGGACGGCGGGACGGTGGTGGGCAGGGTGACCGGGGCACCGGCCTTGACCTGGACCGCCTCGCCGTCGTGCCGCAGGTGGATCACCTCGCCGCGGCGCAGCGTGTAGGTGGTGCCCTCGTGGGTGATCCGGACGCCGAGCAGCTGGTCGCGCACCATCAGGGAGAAGCTCAGTTTCATCAGCCCGGCGGGCAGCCGGGGCCGGAAGTCGAGCACCTCGCCGTGGTCGCGCAGTCCGCCGAAGCCGGCCACCAGGGCGATGCAGGCACCGGCGAGCGAGGCCATGTGGAGGCCGTCGCGGGTGTTGCCGCCGAGGTCGTGGAGGTCCATCAGGGCCGCCTCGGCCGTGTAGTCGTAGGCGAGGTCGAGCTGGCCGACCTCGGCGGCGATGACCGCCTGGGTGCAGGCGGACAGCGAGGAGTCGCGGACGGTGAGCCGCTCGTAGTACGCGAAGTTGCGGGCCTTCTGCTCGTCGGTGAAGGCGTCGCCGCGGACCTGCATGGCGAGCACCAGGTCGGCCTGCTTGACCACCTGCTTGCGGTACAGGTCGAAGTACGGGTAGTGCAGCAGCAGCGGGTACTTCTCCGGCGGGGTGTCCTCGAAGTCCCAGACCTGGTGGTGGGTGAAGCCGTCGGCCTGGGGGTGGACGCCGAGGTCCTCGTCGTACGGGACGTACATCGCGGCGGCGGCGTCGCGCCAGGCGGCGGTCTCCTCGGTGTCGACGCCGAGTTCGCCGGCCTCGCGCGGGTGGCGGACGGCGGCCTCGGCGGCGGCGCGCAGGTTGGACTGCGCCATCAGGTTGGTGAAGACGTTGTTGTCGGCGACGGCGCTGTACTCGTCGGGGCCGGTGACGCCCTCGATCCGGAACTTCCCGGCGCTGTCGTGGTGGCCGAGCGAACGCCACATCCGGGCGGTCTCCACCAGGAGTTCGAGGCCGTACTCGCGCTCGAACTCGTGGTCCCCGGTGGCCCGGACGTAGCGGGCGACGGCGGCGGCGATGTCGGCGCCGATGTGGAAGGCGGCGGTGCCGGCCGGCCAGTAGCCGGAGCACTCCTCGCCGCGGATCGTCCGCCAGGGGAACACCGCGCCGGCAAGCCCGAGTTGGGCGGCCCGCTCACGGGCGAGCGGGAGGGTGGTGTGCCGCCAGCGCAGGGCCTGGTTGACCGCGCCGGGCAGGCAGTAGGTGAGCACCGGCAGGACGAAGGTCTCGGTGTCCCAGAAGCTGTGGCCGTCGTAGCCGGGACCGGTCAACCCCTTGGCGGGGATGGCGCGTTCCTCGCTGCGGGCGCCGGCCTGGAGGACGTGGAAGACGGCGAACCGGACGGCCTGCTGGAGTTCGACGTCCCCCTCGATCTCGATGTCGCTGGTCTCCCAGAACTCCGTGAGGAAGTCGGCCTGTTCGGCGACCAGGCCGTCCCAGCCGGTGTACCGGGCGGCGGTCAGGGCGGCCTCGACCTGGTCCCGGACGGCGGGCAGTGAGCGGGTGCCGGACCAGCCGTAGGACATGAACTTGACCAGCCGGAGCTTCTGCCCGGGCTCCAGCACGGTGGTGACGCTGATCCGGCAGTGGTCGGACTCGGCCTCGGCGACGGTGTCCAGCCGCTCCGGGCCCTCGATCACGTGGTCCATCCCGGCGGCGACCCGGATGCCGCTGAAGCGGGTGCGGTGCACCAGGACGGCCTTGGTGCCGCTGGCGTGGTGCGCCTCGGGCTGCAGCGGGGCCTCCAGGACGGCGGCGGCACGCGGGTCGCCCTCGGGCCCGCCGGGCAGCTGCTCGTTGGCGACCAGCTCGGACTGGAGCACGATCCGCACCGGCCCGTCCACCGCCTCGACGCTGTACTCCACGGCGGCGATGGCGCGCTGGGTGAGCGAGACGAGCCGGGAGGAGCGCACCCGGATGGTGCGCCCGGCCGGGGAGGTCCATTCGCACTGCCGGTGCAGCAGTCCTTCGCGGAAGTCCAACCAGCGTGTGTGGCTGACGAGTTCGCCGTAGCGCAGGTCGAAGGGCTCGTCGTCCACCAGCAGTCGGATGATCTTGCCGTTGGTGACGTTGATGACGCTCTGGCTGGACTCCGGGTAGCCGTAGCCGCCCTCGCCGTACGGCAGCGGGCGCAGCTCGAAGACGCCGTTGAGGTAGGTGCCGGGCAGGCCGTGCGGCTCGCCCTCGTCCAGGTTGGCGCGCAGGCCGATGTGCCCGTTGGAGAGCGCAAAGACGGACTCGGCGCGGGCCATCGAGGTCGCGTCCACGCCGTGTTCGGTGATCTGCCAGGGGTCGACGCTGAAGTTGTCGGCGGGACTCACGGCTTCTCCCCCAGCAGCTCGGAGAGGTCGTCGACGACCACCGTGGCGCCGTCCCGGCGCAGTTCGTCGGCCTGCCCGGTGCGGTTGACCCCGACCACGGCGCCGAAGCCGCCGGCCCGGCCGGAGGCGACCCCGGCGAGGGCGTCCTCGAAGACGACGGCGTGCGCGGGTTCGACGCCGAGCCGGCGGGCGGCGTACAGGTAGGTGTCCGGGGCGGGCTTGCCGGGCAGGTCCTGCTGCTTGGCGACCACGCCGTCCACGATCAGGTCGAAGAGGTCCAGGATGCCCGCCGAGCGCAGCACGTCCTTGCAGTTGGCGCTGGAGGAGACCACCGCGCTGGGCAGCCCGAGTGCGCGCAGCCGGCGCACGTAGGCGACCGAGCCCTCGTACGGCGCGACGCCCTGCTCGCGGATCAGCCGCAGCACGGTGTCGTTCTTGGCGCGGCTGATCCCCTGCACGGTACGGGCGTTCGGCGGGTCGTCCTCGCTGCCCTCGGGCAGGTCGATCCCCCGGCTGTGCAGGAAGGCCCGGGTGCCGTCGAGGCGTGGTCGGCCGTCCACGTAGGTGTCGTAGTCGGTGACGGCGTCGAAGGGGACGAACTGCCCGCCGGTACGGGCGGCTTCGGCGCGCAGGAAGGCGTCGAAGGTGTCCTTCCAGGCCGCGGCGTGGACCGTGGCGGTCTGGGTGAGCACCCCGTCGAGGTCGAACAGGAAAGCACGGATGTCGTCCGGTAGCCCCAGCATGGGTGCAGTCTGCCCCAGGGAACGCAAGGGATGCCGCCCATCCCGGCGGCGCGTCGCGGGAAGGGCGGCTCCGGGCGCCGCGGCGGGGTCGGTCGCCGCGGCGGGGTCGGGGCGGGCGGTGGGGTCAGGGCGAGTCGGGCAGCTGGGCCTCGGCCGTCTGGATGACGGCGAAGACCGCGCCCTGCGGGTCCTTGACCACGGCCATCCGGCCGGACTGCATGTCGAACGCCGGCTGGAGCACCGTGCCGTTCCGCTTGACCACGGCGTCCACCACGGAGTCCGTGTCGTCCACCGAGAAGTACGGCATCCAGTGCGAGGGCGTGCCGGCGCCCAGGTACTCGGGGATCGCCTGCATGCCGCCCACCGTGCGGTCGCCGACGTTCAGCGAGTAGTAGCCGTCCATGCCCTGGATGGTGGCCGGGCGCAGTCCCAGGGCCGGCTGGTAGAAGCGGCCGGCCGCGCCGGTGTCGGCGGTGTTGAGCTCGTTCCAGACCAGTGCGCCGGGCTCGTTGACCACGCCCGCGCCGATGAAGTCCATCGCCTGCCAGACGCCGAACACCGCGCCGGTCGGGTCGGCGGCGACCAGCATCCGGCCGAGCGCGCCGACGTCCATCGGGTCGTACAGGACGGTGCCGCCGGCGTCGGCGATGGCGGCCTTGGCCGCGTCGACGTCGTCCGAGGCGAGATAGGTGGTCCAGGCGACCGGCGGCAGCGGCTGGCCCTCGGGCCCGGACTGCGCCATGATCCCCGCGACCGGGCGGCCGCCCAGCGTGCACACGGCGTAGCCGCCGAACTCGGCCGGGCCGATCTCGCCCTGCCAGCCGAACAGGTCGCGGTAGAAGTCGAGCGCGGCCTGCTGGTCGCTCGCCATCAGGTCGATCCAGCACGGGGTGCCGGGCTTGTACGGATCGGTCACTACGGGCATTGCTGGGCCTCCCGGAGGCGGTGGTGGCCGGCTGTGGTCGTCGGGCGGGCGGGGGGCCCGGCCCGGCCGGTACGGCCGTCCGCACGGACGACGGTACGACGGGGGTACACCGCCCACCTTCGGTCCGCCGCCGCGTTCCCGCCACCGGACGGCGCCCTGCTGGGCGACCGGCGGCCCGGAGGCCACCGGGCCGGTCACTGTTCGTCGTGGCGCTTCGTGGTGACGAAGTACGGCTGCACCTTGCCGCTCTGCGCGTAGTCCTTGAGCCGGACCAGCAGTTCGGCCCAGGTGCCGGCCACCATCGGGACGCCCCCCTCGCTGCCCGGCTGCCAGCCGCCGTGCCGGAACAGCAGCCGGGTGCGCTCGGGCGCGTCGGGCTGGTCGGAGAGGTCCCAGCTGATCCAGGTACCGGCCCAGTGCGGCGGGAACGCCCCGGCGTTGGCCCACAGCACCCGGTCCCGGTCGGCCCGCTCGCGGCGCAGCCGGAACGGCTCGGGGACGCCGGGGAAGTCGAAGAGCAGCACGTCGCCGTCGCGGTCCACCGCGGTGGTCCACCAGCTGGTCAGCCCGTCGTGGGTGTTGAGCGCGTCGAGCACGGCCGCTCGGGGCGCGGCGATGTCGATCTGCATGGCGATCTCGGGCACGGGATCCGCCTTTCGGTGACCGGTGGGCCCCCTCCACCCGCCCACGATGGCACGACCCCGGGGCTCGTGCGCCCCGGGGCCGTGCCGGCCGTTCCGTTGCCCCCGGTCAGCCGCCGCTGCCGTAGGTGGTGTTCGCGCAGATGTCGTCGTCCGCGGAGCGGGCGTCGTTGGTGACGGTGGTGGGCAGCGGCGCCGCGGGCGTCTGGGCGCCCGGGGTGCTGCTCGCGGTGCCGCCCGTGGACGTCCCCACGCCGTTGGCCGCGGCGAAGTCCTGCCCGACGATCACCGAGATGCCGCGTGCGCTGCCGGGCTCCATGCTGGCGCCGGGGAACAGCGCGGCGACCTTCTCCGCGTTCGCCTTCTGGCTGGAGCTGTACTCGATCGTGGTGGTCTTGTACTTGGTGCTCGCCGCCTGGCCCGCCGTGCTGGCGGTGAACTTGGCGCCCTTGAGCAGGTCGGTCGCCTTGCCGGCCAGGCCGTTGGCGACGGTGCCGTTGTAGACCGCGACCTTGATCGAGGCGTTGGAGGCGTCCCCGGCCGGGGCGGCGGGCGTGCTGGGCGCGGCCTGCTGCGGGGCGGCGCTCGGACTGCTGCCGGCGTCCGGCTGCTGGCCGGTGGCGTTCTGGCCGTCGATGGTCTGGTCGGCCTTGAGGGTCTCCCAGAGCTTGTTGGCGTCCGGCTGGACCAGGTCGATGTTGGCGTCCTGGGTGCGGTAGCGCCATGGCGCCGTGACGAACTTGAGGTCGTGCATGTCGATGTTCTTCAGCGACAGGCCGAAGGAGAGCAGCTTGTCCGCGGAGTCCAGCCCCGGGTCGACGGTCAGCGACTTGGTCGCCGCGTCGGCCAGCGGCAGCAGGTTGGTGGGGCCCATCCCCTCCTTCTTCATCTTGGTGGCGAGCGAGCTCATGAAGGCCTGCTGGCGCTTCATCCGGCCGATGTCGGAGCCGTCGCCGATGCCGTGCCGCAGGCGGACGTAGTCCAGCGCCTGCTGGCCCTGGACGGTCTGCTTGCCCTGCGGGAGGACGAGGTTGCCCTTCTTGTGCAGGTTGGGGTTGATGTCACCCTCGTAGATCGGCTTCGGCAGGCAGACGTCCACGCCGTCGACGGCCTTGGTCATCGCGGCGAAGCCGTTGAAGTCGACCACCATGGTGTGATCGACCCGGATGCCGGTGAGCTTCTCCACGGTGTTCTGGGTGCAGGCCGGGTTGCCGTTGTCGCTGCCACCGGTCGAGAAGGCGGCGTTGAACAGGTCGTTGCCGCCCTTGGTCCACTTGCCGTTGGGCAGCTTGCAGGACGGTATCTGCACCATCGCGTTGCGCGGGATCGAGATGCCGACGGCGTGCTTGTGGTCGGCGTAGACGTGCAGCAGGATCGTGGTGTCCGAGCGGGCGCCGCCGTCCTCGCCGCCGCCGAGGTCGGCGTTGTTGCCGCCCCGGCTGTCGGAGCCGATCAGCAGGACGTTGACCGGCTTGTTGCCGTCCGCGTCGGCCTTGGCCTCCGGCGGTCGGTCGGTGGCGATCGCGTCGGCGTCGAAGGACTTGATGTTGGCGTTCAGCTTGAAGTAGATCGCGCCGCCGGCGCCCGCGACCAGCACCAGCACGCCGGCCGCCGACCAGGCGACGATCTTCTTCACGTTCTTCTTGGGCTTGGCCCCGCGCCGGGCCGCCGCCCGTCCGCCGGAGGCGCCGTCCGCCGCGCCGCCGCCCTTGCCCTGCGCGGCACGACGGGCCTCGGCCCGGCCGCCGGAGCGCGGCGCGGGCACGGTGCCCGGTGTACCTTCCGCCGGGAGCGCGTCGGGCGCGCCCTCGCCCCGAGCCGGGCTCTCGCCCCTCCGACCTGACATGCGCGTACCTTTCACCGACGGAAGCGACGCCCCGGACGATCTGGCGCACCGCACAGGGGGAGACGGTCAGAACCGCTCCCTGGTTGTACGTACGAAGGTCGGTACAGTCCGACCATCGTGGCTTCCGATCATATTGAGACCAAAGGTGATCACTGACCTCCGGTACACCAACGACCCCGGCGGCCACAGGGAGATCCCGCTACAGAACCCCCCAAACCTCCCAATTCGGACTCGGTGCCGTCGGCCGGGCCGGAAGACGCGGGGAAGGCCCCCGTCGGGCCGGGAGTCGGCCATCGGCCCTGCCGGTGCCCGTGGGCGCCCGGGCCGGTCAGCGGCGACGGCGGTGGGGCGGTCAGCGGCGGCGCCGGTGACGGCGGCGCCGGGGGGCGACCACGACGTGGCCGGCGGCGGATGAGGCGTTGAGCACGTCCACGGTGGCGGGCGCGGCCTCCTGGACGGAGCGGAGCGGCCGGAGGAACCGGGAACCGTCCCGACATCAGTGATGCACCGTCACATTGCTGTTTGTCTGCGGCATTTGCAGAGAATCGCCCGCACTCGGGGCGGGCACGGAACGGGCTCGGCACGGGCTCGGTGCCGGCCGCGTCGCCCGGCCGGAAGCAGAAAGGCCCCCGCCTTGGGAAGAGGCGCCTGTCATGAGTTCTCCCAATTCTTTTGCTTCATAGGGCAATTGACTGGCCAACAATCCCGGAACCGACTTGCCGGGCACATGACAGTCGGCGGACTCTGTACTGCCACCCCTCAACGGCCGACCCCCACGGCCGGGCTGGCGCGTGAACCTCCTGCTCGCCCCCAACGAAGGAGCCCGCATGCGCACGTTCATGATCCGCCTCGTCACGCTCGCGGCGGCCGCCACGACCCTCGCCGCCCCCGCGGCACCGACCACCGCGGCAGCCGCCCAGAACCTGCCGTTCCGCCCCCTCTCGTACAACACCAACGGCTACAACTGGGGCGGCTACGCCGCCACCGGCAGCGGCTTCACCTCGGTCTCGGCCTCCTGGACCGAGCCGGACGCGGTCTGCAACTCCACCAACGACCTCTACGCCCCCTGGGTCGGCATCGACGGGTACGGCTCGTCCAGCGTGGAGCAGACCGGCGTCGCGACCGACTGCTCCAGCGGCAGCCCGGTGAACCAGGCCTGGTACGAGATGTACCCGGCGAGCCCGGTCTACCTGAGCCTCAGCTCGTACCCGGTGTCGGCCGGCGACCACATCAGCGCGTCGGTGACCTACGCCGGGAGCAACCGGTACACCCTCAAGCTGACCGACTCCACCAGCGGCTGGACGTTCACCACCACCAAGTCGCTCACCGCGCAGCGGACCAGCGCCGAGGTCATCATCGAGTCGCCGACCGGGTCCTACCCCGACTTCGGCACGCTGACCTTCACCTCGGCGACGGTCAACGGCAAGTCCCTCGGTTCCTACAGCCCGGTCGCGCTCGACCCCAGCTCCAACGGCACCTACGAGGCCCGCACCAGCGGCCTCGGCTCCAGCGGCACCAGCTTCACCGACACCTTCCTGGCGGAATAGCCACCGCACGCACAGCGAGGAGCGGGAAGTCGGCCGGGCCGACTTCCCGCTCCTCTTCTACCGTTCCCGAGTGGCGGAAACGTGCGCCACCGCTGCGGCGATGAGTGCGACGCACCCGCCGAGCAGCAGCACCGTCGACGGCGACGAGGCGTCGACGACCGCACCGCCGACCAGGGCACCGAGCGAGATGGTGGCCTGGAAGGAGGAGGTGAAGACGACGGTGGCCGCCTCCGGCGCGTGCGGGGCCGCGCGGACGAACCAGGTCTGGGCGCAGACCGGGACGGCGCCGTAGGCGAGGCCCCACGCCGCGAGCAGCAGTGCCCCGCCCGACGACGTGGTCCCGAGGGCGGGAAGCAGCAGAACGGCGGCCGCGAGCAGGCCGATGACGGCGGTGAAGGTGGCGCGCCGCCGACCCGCCCAGGCTCCGCCCACGACGTTGCCGACGACTCCGGCGGTCCCGTAGACGAGCAGGAGCGCGGTGACGGCGCCCGGCCCGGCGTGGGTGACGTCCTCCAGGAACGGGGTGACGTAGGTGTACGTGCCGAAGTGGGCCGTCACCAGGAGAAGCGTGACCACGAGCCCGGCACGGACGGCCCGGATGCGCAACAGACCGCGCAGGACGGCGAGGCGGGTCGGTGCCTCCGGCGGCAGCGGGGGCAGCGTCGCGGCGAGGGCGGCGAACACGGCGAGGCTCAGCACCGCCATGGCCCCGAAAGCCGCCCGCCACCCGGCCAGATGACCGAGCAGCACCCCGGCGGGCACGCCCAGGACCGACCCCAGCGGAACGGCCGAGAAGATCACCGTGTTCGCCCGGGCCTGCCGCCCCTCCCCCACCACCAGCCGCGGCGCCAGCCCGGCCCCGACCGACCAGAACCCTCCGACCACCACCCCGAGCACGACCCGGGCGGCGAGCACCGCCCAATAGCCCGGTGCGAGCGCGTTGAGGACGTCGGCGAGCGCAAGGGCCAACATGAGCCCGCAGAGCACACGGCGCCGGTCGACCCGCCGAACGGCGACCGTGACGACCGGCGCCGCGACCGCCGCGATGATCCCCGGCAAGGTCATCATCAACCCGGCGGTGCCGTCCGAGATCCGGAAGGTGCCGCCGATCGGGGTGAGCAGGCCGATCGGCAGGATCTCGGTGGTCACGATGGCGAAGATCCCCGTCATCACGGAGACCACGGCCAACCAGCTGCGCACCCGGTTGCGAGCGTCAACCGGCGATGGGAGAAGAGAAGTTGTGGACACGCAGCCAGTCCAACAGCGGTGCCGGGCCCCGGCTGGCGCGATTGCGACCTCAACGTCCGAAGCGCCCGGGCCCGCGAGGCGGGGGGATTCAGGTGGCATCGGGGGCGGTGCGGTCGAGTTCGGGCCCTGGCCCCGCCCGGCCGAGCCCCGGGACGTGATCTGACGGAGTTTTTGACAAGTTAGCCAACAACTGCCACGCTCCTCCCATGGCACGCCCGAGGAAGTTCGACACCGAGGCCGCGGTCGACGCGGCCATGAACACCTTCTGGTCCAAGGGGTACACCGCGACCTCGACCGACGACCTGGCCGAGAGCACCGGCATGCTGCGCGGCAGCCTGTACAACGCCTTCGGCGGGAAGCGGCAGCTGTTCGAGCTGGCGCTGCGCCGCTACCGCGAGGGCGGCACGGCCGGGAGCAGCCCGGCGCCCGCCGACCTGCCGCCGCTGGAGCTCATCCGGCAACTGCTGCTGACCGGGGTGGACCAGACCTCAATCGACCGCCGCGGTTGCCTGGCGGTCAACACCGTCACCGAACTCGCCCTGCGCGAGCCCGAGTTGGCCCAGCTGGCCCGCCAGGCCTTCGTTCCACTGGAGGCCCGGCTGACGACGGCGATCGAGAACGGCCGGCTCCGCGGCGAGATCCGCTCGGACCGCACCCCGCAGGTGCTCGCCCGCCAGGTGATGGCCGGGTTCCATGGCCTGCTGCTGCAGGCCAAGGCGGGCTTCGAACCCGAGTCCCTGCACGCGACCGTCGACGCGATCGTCGAGGACCTGCGCGCCTGACCGCCCCGCCCCGGGTCCGCCCGGGCTTCCTCGCACCCAAGTTTTTGGCACTTCCACCAATAACTATTCCGGCCGGAGGCCACACCCCATGCCCCTGCTCCCCGTCATCCTGGCGGCCTTCTTCATGTACGGGTTCGACGGCAACGTCGTGAACGTCGCCCTCCCCGCCATCCGCGCCGACCTCGGCGCCGGCCAGGCCGCCCTCGAACTGATCGTCGCCGGCTACGTGTTCAGCTACGCCACCGGACTCGTCCTGGGCGGCCGGCTCGGCGACATCCTCGGCCACCGCCGGATGTTCCTCACCGGCATGGCCGCCTTCACCGCGGCCTCCGTGCTGTGCGGAGTGGCCCAGTCACCCACCCAGCTGGTGCTCGCCCGGATGCTCCAGGGACTCACCGCCGCCGCCATGGTCCCCCAGGTGCTCGCCCTGATCACCACCGTCGTCCCCGCCGAGGGCCGAGCCCGCGCCCTCGCCTGGTTCGGCGTCACCGGTGGACTCAGCGGCGTCTGCGGCCAGCTGCTCGGCGGCGTGCTGCTCGACGGCGACCTGTTCGGTCTCGGCTGGCGCGCCGTCTTCCTGGTCAACCTGCCGGTCGGCCTGATCGTCCTCACCGTCGCCACCGCCGTCCTGCCGCGCACCAGCACCGGCCGCCGCCCCGCCCTCGACGGCATCGGCGTGCTCGCGGTCTCCGGCTCGCTCGCCCTCGCCCTCGTCCCGCTCGTCCTCGGCCGGGAGGCCGGCTGGCCGCTCTGGACCTGGGCGATGCTCGCCACCGCCCTCCCCGCCTTCCTCGCCGCCCTGCGCTGGGAGCGCCGGCTCGCCGCCCGCGGCGGACAGCCGCTCCTCGACCCGGAGCTGCTCCGCGGCCGGGTCTTCCGCACCGGCCTCGCCGTCAACGCCGCCTTCATGGCCTTCTTCGCCGGCTTCGTCTTCGTCATCAGCCTCACCGTGCAGACCGGCTTCGGCTACGGCCCGCTGCGCTCCGGCCTGGTCTTCACCCCCATGGCCGTCCTCGCCATGGCCGGCTCGCTGACCGGCAAGCGCCTGATCCCCCGCCACGGGCTGCGCGTCCCGGTCGTCGGCGGGGCGGTCACCGCCCTCGGACTGCTGCTCACCGCCCTCGCCCTGCAGACCGTCGACCAGCGCGACATCCTCCCCTGGCTGCTCACCGCGATGGCCCTGACCGGCATCGGCAACGGCCTGGTGCTGCCCTCGCTGATCGGCGCCCCGATGGCCGGCATCGCCCCCGAGCGGGCCGGCACCGCCGCCGGCACCCTCTCCACCACGCAGCAGTTCGCCTCCGTCACCGGAGTCGCCGTGATCGGCGGCAGCTACTTCGCCGTCCTCGACCACCACGGCCCCGCCACCGCGGCGGCCGCCGCCAGCTGGCTCGCCCTCGCCGCCGTCCTCGCCATGATCGGCCTCACTGTCCGGCTCTCCCGCGCGACCGCGGCCCCCTCGCCCGCGCCCGCTCCGAAGCCCGCTCCGGCGCCCGGGACCGCCACACCCGCCCCGGCCCGGCCGTGACGCCCCCCGGTCAGCCGGCCTGGCGGACCTTGACGCCCCCGACCAGCGAGTACGAGCGGACCTTGACCACCGCGCCACCGGGCTCACCGGCCACACCCTTGCTGCGGCCGCCGAGCAGCGAGAACCCGCTGACCTCCACCGACGTCCCGGCCGGGACCGTCAGGTCGACCCCGCCGAACACCGAGAACGCGTCCACCTCGGCCGAGGCGCCCTCCGGGTAGGCCAGCTCCGCGCCCCCGACCAGCGCCGCCTTGACCAGGTGCGTGCCCTCCTCCGGCAGCACCGCCCCGGTGTGGTCCAGCTTGGCCCCGCCCACCGCGGCCATGTGCACCGTGCGCTCGCGGGCCGTGAACCCGCCGCGGTGCTTCAGCCCGCCCAGCAGGGCCAGGCTCCACTCGGTGCGGCGGGCCGGGGTCTCGGTGTCCTTCGTGATCTCCATGCCCTGGAATCTACGGCCGGGCCCTGAACCGCCGTCAGTGCCTGCGCGCACCACTGCGACATGACAAACGTCATCCCCACCGGTGCTCCCACCCGCCCGCGCTCCCGCCCCACGCGTCCCGCCCCACGCGCCGAAACGGCCCGGGTCCCGGGCAGTGGTTCAGCCACTGCCCGGGACCCGGGCCGTTGGTGGGGAAGTACGAAGCCGGAGGTCAGGCCTCGACGCCGGCCTTGCCGTCGTGCGCGGCGAAGAACTCCTCGGCGATCGCCCGGGTGCGCGGCAGCTCGGCGACCGGCTCGCCGATCACCCGCCCCGCGAGCTCACCGGCCAGCCGGATCACGTCCTCCCGCAGCTCGGCCTCGGCCAGCACCCGGTCCGCCGCCAGCTGCACCTGCGTCTCGGCCAGCATCCGGTCCCGCAGCTCCTGCCCCTCGGCCCGCAGCCGCGCGATCAGCGCCGCCCCCTCCTCGGTGGCCGTCTGCCGGATCAGCGCCGCCTCGTGCCGCGCCGCGACGAGCTCCGCCTGGAACTCCTCGTACACCCGCTGGGCCTCCGCCCGCGCCGCCTCGGCCCGCTCCACACCACCCTCGGTGGCATCCCGGCGCTCCCCCAGCAGCTTCTCTATCCGCGGCAGCAGCACCGCTCCGAGAATGCCGAATATCAGGAAGAAGCAGACGAGTCCGACGACGACTTGAGAAAGATCCGGCTTCAAAGGTCCCATGCCGTCAAGATAGTTGAGTCCCCTTCACCCAGGTCCGGCGGCCCCCTCCCCGGGCCCGGACACGACGAAGGGCGCCCTCCCGGAGGAGAACGCCCAGGTCACGAGCCATGCGGTTGGGTGGGGCATCAGGGGCTCGAACCCTGAACCTACGGATTAAAAGTCCGCAGCTCTGCCAATTGAGCTAATGCCCCGCGGCTCTCCGTAGCGGGCTGGTCCCGGGTGGGGAGGGCCACCGCGATCCTACCCGGTGGGCCCCAGGGCTCCGCCAGTGGATTGGCTGGGCGCGCCGGGCGCGGGGAGCGGGACCCGGGGCGGGTCGTAGTGGGTGGCGCGGACCCGGCGGAGCCAGGCCTCGGCGGGGCGGGGGTCGGGGGCGTCGGGCAGGACGCCGGGGCGGGCGAGGTGGTCGGCGGCGTCGGCGAGCAGGTGTTCGGCGGTGTCGGGGCGGTCGGCGATGCGTTCGCCCAGGTCGCGGACGCGTTCCGGGTCGGGCAGCCGGATCAGGTTGTGGCCGGTCCGGTGCAGCCGGACGGCCTGCTCGACCAGCCGGACGAGGTGCCGGGCGTGCTTGGCGGCCCGGGCACGGGTGGCGGCGACGCCGGTGTCGCGGGTCAGCAGCTTGCGGAACTGCTGGTCCGCGTAGCCGAGGTAGGCCTTGCGGACGGCCGGTGCGCTGAGGAAGCTCGACCGGATGCCGACCAGTTCGCGGCCGAGCGGGGTGACGGTCTCGTACAGGTCCTCCGGCAGCCAGACGAGTTCGGAGGCGGTCGGGTTGCAGGACAGCGCCAGCCGGCACCACTTGGCGGCCTCGTGCAGGGTGACGTCCGGCGCGGTGGTGACGTGCGACTCGGCGGGGCGGTGCAGGCCGTGCAACTCCTCGGTGGGCACGGCGAACAGGCCCAGCCGGTCGACGTCGGAGCCGGCGTGGGCGAAGCCGTAGGCGGTGGAGCCGACGATGCCGGAGAGCAGCACGGTGCCGGGAGCGGTGGCCATGGACGGGGCTCCTCTCGAACGGGCGGCCGGAGAGCGCATCCTCCCCCTCACGGGCCGCGCCGGGCGAGCGATTTCCGGACCGGCGCCCGCCCGGCCGTCGATACTGGCCCCATGCAGCACTCCCCCCTCCCGGAAACCGTCGGCATCGAGAAGCTGCGGGCCTGGTGGTCCCACCGGCAGTGGCTGGACCGCCCGCACACCGGGGCATCCGCCGCCGAGGTGCTGGCCGCCACCGGCTGGGCCCGCTCGGTCGGCGGCGCGGCCCCGTACCTGGGCCTGTTCGCCCGGGCCGGGCTCGGGCGGGCGGAGGTGGACGCGGCGGTGGCGGCGCTGGAGGTGCACGAGCTGCCGGCCGCCCGCGGCTGCACCTACGTGCTGCCGGCCGCCGACTTCGCGCTCGGCCTGGCGGTCGGCGCGGCCGCCCCGGAGGGTGAACTGGCCGCCGCGGCGAAGCACCTGGGGGTCGGCCGGGACGAGGTGGAGCAGCTCTGCCTGGCCGTCGAGCGGGCGCTGTCGGACAGCGGTCCGCTGGATCCGACCACGATCCGGGAGGCGGTCGGCGACGCCGTCCGGCCGCTCGGCGAGGCGGGCCGCAAGCGCGGCCTGTCGACCACCCTGCCGCTCGCCCTCGGGCTGATGCAGTCGCGCGGCCGGATCCGCCGGGTGCCGGTCAACGGCCGCCTGGACCAGCAGCGCTACGGCTACGTCGGCTGGGACCAGCCGGTCGCCGGGGCCGCCGTCGACCTCGCCCGCCGCTACTTCTCCTGGGCCGGGCCGGCCACCCTGGGGCACTTCCGCTGGTTCTCCGGCTTCACCGCGGCCACCGCCCGCCGGGCCGTCGCCGAGGCCGGAGCCGCCCCGCTCGCGCCCGGCTCCGACCTGCTGCTGCTGCCGGAACTCGCCCGGGAGTTTGCCGAGTTCGAGGTGCCCACCGAGCCGCACTACACCCTGCTGGCCGGCATCGACGGCATCCACCTGCTGCACCGCGACCTGTCCCGGCTGCTCGACCCGGCCGACGCCGCCCGCCCGCTGCCCGCCGGCCGGGCCGGACGCACCTTCGGCAGCGAGGCCGACCCGCAGACCCATCTGGTCCTGGACCGCGGCCGGATCGTCGGCCTGTGGGAGTACGACACCGAGCGGGCCGAGATCGTCCACCAGTCCTTCGTCCCCCCGGACGACGCGCTGCGCGAGGCGGTGGCCCGCACCGAGGCGTTCGTCCGGGACGAACTCGGCGACGCCCGCGGCTTCAGCCTCGACTCGCCGAAGAGCCGCGCCCCGAAGATCGCCGCGCTGCGGGCGTCCGCGACCGCCCTCGGGCCCGTCGGCCGGCGGGCCCGGTAGCGTACGGCCCATGTCGACCACCACCACCGACGAGGTCCTGATCGTCACCGGCGCCGGTCGCGGCATCGGCGCCGCCACCGCCCTGCTGGCCGCCCGCCGCGGCTACCGGGTGTGCGTCAACTACCGTACGGACGAGGCCTCGGCCGCCGCCGTCGTGGACGCCGTCCGGGCCGCCGGGGGAACCGCGATCGCCGTCCGGGCCGACGTCAGCCGCAGCGCCGACGTGGAACGGCTGTTCACCGTCGTGGACTCCGAACTCGGGCTGCTCACCGGGCTGGTGAACAACGCGGGCACGCTGGAGCGGCAGTGCCGGCTGGAGGAGATCGACGAGGACCGGCTGAACCGGATCTGGGCCGCCAACATCACCGGCCCGTTCCTGTGCGCGGCCCAGGCCGTCCGCCGGATGTCCACCCGGCACGGCGGACGCGGCGGCGCGATCGTCAACGTCGGCTCGGCCGCCTCCCGGATCGGCTCGCCCAACGAGTACGTCGACTACGCGGCCGCCAAGGGCGCCGTGGACTCGATGACCCGCGGGCTGGCGCTGGAGGTCGCCGACGAGGGCATCCGGGTCAACTGCGTGCGCCCGGGCCTGATCCGCACCGGCATCCACGCGCTCGGCGGCGAGCCGGGCCGGGTCGACCGGGTCGCGCCCCACCTGCCGATGCGGCGCGGCGGGGAGCCGGAGGAGGTCGCCGAGGCGATCCTCTTCCTGCTGTCGCCGGCCGCCTCGTACACCACGGGGGCGTTCCTGGAGGTCTCCGGCGGGCGCTGAGAACCCTGTTCGGCGTCCACCGGACGCCGAACGGTCCTCTCCGGTTTCCTTCCCCGCGCTCCGTCCGCCCCCGTACCGTGGGGCCATGACCGACGCCTTCATCGACATCCCCGGTGTGCGCAACTTCCGTGACGCGGGCGGGATCGGCGCGCTGCGCCGGGGTGTGCTGTACCGCTCCGGCTCCCTCCACACGCTCACCGAGGAGGGCGCCCGGAAGCTCAAGGACCTCGGTCTGCGGACGGTGGTCGACCTGCGCAGCCCGTTCGAGCTGGAGACCTGGCCGGACCAGCGGCACGGCCTCGACCACGAGTCCCTGCACCTGCCCACCCTGCCCGCCGACCGCGCCGACCTCGACCGCCCCTGGCCCGAGGACCAGGCCGCCCTCTACACCTTCATGCCGGAGACCGCCGGTCCCTCGCTCAGCGCGATCATCCGCCGACTGGCCGCCCCGGAGGCCGTGCCGGTGATCGTGCACTGCGCGGTCGGCAAGGACCGCACCGGCCTCACCGTCGCCGTCCTGCAGTCCCTGCTGGGCGCCTCGGACGCCGACGTCACCGCCGACTTCCTGCTCTCCAACCGCGGCCTCGGCCTCGACCGGGGCCCGATCCCGTACATCGACGAGACCGGCAGCGAGCGCCTCTCCCGGCCGGTCGGCGCCGAGCTCATCGCCTCCTCCCTCGCCTGGATCCGCACCCACCACGGCACCCTCCCCGGCTACCTCCGCGCCCACGGCGTCACCGACACCGACCTGGACGCCCTGCGGGCCAACCTCTCGGCCTGAGGAGTCGGACCCCGAGCGTCACCCCTGGCGCTCGAAGCGCCACCACTGGGTGGGGGAGTCGACGTCCTCCCACTGCTGGACGACCCCGTCCGGGGCCTCGGGGGCGGTCAGCGGCTTGCCGCTGATGAAGCTGGTGACAGCGTACGTCCCCGGGGCGTCGACGTGGGCCTCCAGCAGCCACTCCTGGGCGCCGAAGGCATTGGCGGACCACTGCTGGATCGGGACGCCGTCCTCCGGGGAGGCGCCGGTGACGTCGAGACGCTTGCCGCTGCCGGCGTTCTCGATGTGGAACAGGGCGCCCCCGGGGTGGACGGCGGCGAGCTGCCAGAGCTGGGCGTCGGAGCCGTCGTCCGCGCCGACGCGGATGCGGGCGCCGCTGCGCCGGGAGGCCTCGGCGACCTCCAGCAGCAGGCCGCTGCCCACGTTGCGGATCCGGTAGCGGCCGTCGGTGATCGCGCTGTCAGTCATGCCGGGAGTCTCCCACCGGGCGCTGACAGACCGCCTCGTAGCCGAAGACCGCCGGGCAGCAGCCCGAGGTGGCCGGGGTAGTGGACGGACAGCGCCGCCCGGTCGGGCTCGGCGGAGGCCGGCCCGGCCATGTGCTGCCCGGCGCGGGCGGCGTCCTCGGGCCCGAAGTGCACCCGCCGGCACCAGGGGGAAGGGGGAACGCGGTCACCGCGCGAGTGACCGTCACCCGGCGAGGGACGGGGGCGTTTCCGGTGGACCGACCGGGCCGCCTATGCTGCGGCGAATGTCCACCGAGCAGAACGCCGAACAACACCCCGGGCCGACCTCCGGTCCGCTTCCGTCGCAGCGTCAGCAGCCCACCCTCCTGGAGGCGGTGGCCGAACTGGAGGCGGTGGTCGCGGCCGGCGACGACGAGCGCTTCGGCCCGGCCCTCGGCCTGGTCGGCGGGCTGTTCGGCCCGGCCGGGCCGGCCGATCGACGGGCCGCCGGGCCCCGGCTGGCCGCACTGCTGCCGGACGCCCCGCCGTTCCCCCGGGCGCACCTGGCGATGGTGGTGGGCGCCTGCGTGGAGTCCGGGGCCGACCCGGTGGCCTGCGCCGGACCGGTGCTGGCCGGCCTGCGCGGGGCGCTGACCGGCGCCCAGCGGCTGGTCGAGGGCTGGGCGCGCACCGGCGGCGGCCCGCTGCCGGACCAGGAGGAGGACGATCCGGCCGAGGCGCACGCCCGGATCGAGAGCCCCGGGCACCTCGACGCCTGGAACGCCCACCTGGCCGTGGTCGGCTGGTGGACGCTGCACCTGTGGCAGCAGGCCGCCTGGGCGGTGTACGCCCACGCATCGGTCCGGGCCGAGGCCCGCGCCTCGGGCGTCACCGAGGTGCTGCTGGAGCTGTTCGACCGTTACGAGGGCGAACGGCACGACTTCAAGGGCCTGACCCACCTGGCGCTGATGCTCGACGACGAGCCGCTGCTGGTGCTCGACCGCCCCACCGGCACCGGCTACCTGCTGCGGATGAGCGGCCTGAGCGACACCTTCCAGCTGCACACCCTGCTCGCCGACCTGCTGATCGGCGGCGGCCACCTGCCCGGCGACCCGCAGGACCCCGAGGTGGTGGCGCTGGCCCGCACGGAGTTCCTGGACGGCCGCCGGCTGATCGCCACCGGCGCCTTCAACCTGGTGGCGCCGGACGGGTCCTGGCTCTGGAACGAGGGCACGCCCAGCGACATCCCGGTGGTGGACGGGGTGCGCACCCTGGTGCTGGAGCCGCTGCCGTACGAGCGCAGCTGGTCGGCCGGGCGCTTCATCCAGGAGATCCCGGGCGACCTGCGGCTGGAGCGGGTGCTGGACCCGGCGGAGGCGGCGCGCCGACTGGCCCGGACGGTGCCGGGGACGTCCACGGTCTCGGCCTTCGGGTAGGGACCCGCCCGTGGCCCTCCCGTTCGCCGGGTTATGGTCGGAAGCCGGACGCACGGTCCCTACGAGCCCCACGAACGGGCCCCACGAAACGGAGTCGACGATGGCGAAGGTCCCGAACGCGCTCGCGGCCGCCGCGCCCGCCGCGCTGACCGCGGCGAGCGGTCTGGTCGGCGGTTACGGCGTGGCCCGCTGGAGCGGTCGGCGCGAACTGGGCGGCGCCGTGCTGGCGGTGGCCGGGGCCGGGGCGGCCGCGCAGTGGCGCCGGAGCTCGGGCACGGCCGCCGCGGCGGCGCTGACCGGCCTGTACGTGGCGGCCTTCGGCGGCTCGCACCCGCTGGCGAAGCGGATCGGCGCCTGGCCGTCCGTGTTCGCCGTCACCGGGGTGGTCGCCGCGGCTTCCGCGGCCGCGACCGTGCTGTCGGCCCGCAGGCGCTAGGCGTTCCGACGCGCCGGACGGGACGGGACCACCGCCGCGCCGAACCGCGCCTCGAAGGCGGCCCGGTTCGCCGAGACCGGTGAGCGGTCCCAGACCGCGAACACCACCTGCTCGAACGCGCCCCCGTACCGGGCCAGCGCACCCTCGAAGGCCTCGGCGACCTGGGCCGGGTCGTTGCGGAACACCCCGCAGCCCCAGGCGCCGAGCACCAGGGCGCGGACCTCGTGCCGGGCCGCCGCCGCGAGCACCCGGACGGCCCGCTCGGCGAGCACCCGCCGGACGTCCGCACCGGCCGAACGCCGTTCCAGCTGACCGGCGTTGGGCGCCGGCGAGGTCAGGAAGGTGACCGGGTACGGCTGGGCCCGGAGTTCTCCCCGGCCGCCGCGGATCACCGGCACCGCGGGCGAGACGATCACCCGGTGGCTGTACCGCAGGTCCGTCGAGGCCCGGTGCGCCTCGTAGTAGTCCGGCGCCTCGACCAGGCAGCTGTACAGCAGCGCGCTGCGGCACAGGTCCTCCTCCTGGGCGCGGGCGCCGCGCAGGTAGCCGCCGCCGGGGTTTCGGGCGGAGGCGAAGTTCAGCACCCCGACCGGCCCGGCCCCGGCCGCGACCAGCCGCCGGGCGGCCTCCATGCTCCCCTCGGCCGTCACCTCGATCCGCCCGCCCGCGGGCCCGGGCCCGCGCTCCCCCTCCGCCAGCATCGCGTCGAGGTCCGCCGGCGCGTACGACACCGTGCCGGCCCTGGCCGCCGCCAGCTGCTCCCCCACCTGCACGAGTTCGCCCCCGGCCGTCCGGTAGCTCCCCCGCGCGGCGATCTCCTCGTTCACCCGTGCCACGTCATGCAGTCTGCTGCTCATGGCCGTGACGCTACGGGACTACCGGCATCGCGCGCCACAGGTTATTCTCACCTCCAGAACAACACCTCGGGGGGCGGGCAGCAGCGGGGTGTTCGGGGGGATCGGGGGAACACGGGGGAACACGAAGGGCCCGCTCCGGGAAACGGAGCGGGCCCTTCGGGTGTGCGTCAGGCGTCAGTTCTTCCAGCGCGGCTTGCGGTCGTCGCGGTTGAAGCCGCCGCCGTTGAAGCCACCGCGGTCGCGGTCGAAGCCGCCGCGGTCACGGTTGAAGCCACCGCGGTCGGACTGCGGACGGCCGCCGGAGCGGTGGTCGTCGCGGCGCGAGAACGGACGGCTGCTGCTGCCGCCGCGCTCGTCGCGCTCCCGGCCGAAGGACGGGCGGTCGCCGAAGGAACGGGCCGGACGGTCGCCGAAGGAGCGGCCGCCGCGGTCGTCACGGTCGCGGTTGAAGCCACCGCGGTCGCCGCGGTCGTCACGGTTGAAGCCACCCGAGCGACGGTCGTCGCGGTCACGGCCGGCACCGAAGCCACCACGGTCGCGGTTGAAGCCGCCACGGTCGCCGCGGTCGTCACGGTTGAAGCCACCCGAGCGACGGTCGTCGCGGTCACGGCCGGCACCGAAGCCACCACGGTCACGGTTGAAGCCGCCACGGTCGCCGCGGTCGCCGCGGTCGTCACGGTTGAAACCGCCCGAACGACGGTCGTCGCGGTCACGGCCGGCACCGAAGCCGCCGGAACGGCGGTCGTCACGGTCGCGGTCACGGCCGCCGAAGCCACCGGAACGGCGGTCGTCGCGGTCACGGTCGCGGTCACGGTCACGGTCGCGGCCGAAGGCCGGGCGCTCGGTGCGCGCCTCGCGGTACGAGGGGGCGCGCTCCTCGGCCTGCGGCGCGGCGGCGGCCGGGGCCTCCGCGGCGACCGGGGCGTCGGCCTGGGCGGTCTCCTCGCCGGCCTCGGCGGCGGCCGGGGCCTCGTCCTCGATGCCCAGCTCGGCCCGCTCGCGCGCCGCACGGGCGGCCAGGCGGTCGGCCTCCTCGCGCAGCTCGGTGGCGCGGCGCTGCGCGCGCTCCAGCTGGCGGGTCATGTCGGCGAGCTCGCGCTCGGCGGCACCGGCGATGTTCGCGGCGCTCTCGGCCTGCACCTCGGTGAGCGAGCGGGCGCCGGTGATCTTGGCGACCTCGGCGTCGAAGGCGTGGTCCAGGATGTGGCGGCTGGCGTCGACGCCCGCGTCCTCCATCAGGCGGAAGACGCCGCGGCGCTGGTGCGGCAGCACCAGGGTGACGACGGCACCGGAGCGGCCGGCGCGCGCGGTGCGGCCGGAACGGTGCAGGTAGTCCTTGTGGTCGCCGGCCGGGTCCACGTTGAGGACCAGGTCGATGCCGTCGACGTGGATGCCGCGGGCGGCGACGTCGGTGGCGACGACGACGTTGACGTAGCCGTCCTTGAAGTCGCCGAGGACGCGGGTGCGGGCGCCCTGGGTCATGCCGCCGTGCAGCGCGTCGGCCTTCACGCCGGCCTCGATCAGCTGCTCGGCGACGCGGTCGGCGCCCATCTGGGTGCGGACGAAGATGATCGTGCGGCCCTTGCGGGCGGCGATCGCGTTGGTGATCGGCGCCTTGTCCTTGGGCTTCACCACGAGGATGTGGTGGGTCATGGTGGTGACGGCGCCGGCCGACGGGTCGACCTCGTGGGTGACCGGGCTCTTCAGGTAGCGCTTCACCAGGGTGTCGATCTCGTTCTCCAGGGTGGCGGAGAACAGCAGGCGCTGGCCGCCGGCCGGCACCTGGTCGAGGATCTCGGTGACCTCGGGCAGGAAGCCCATGTCGGCCATCTGGTCGGCCTCGTCGAGGACGACGGTCCGGACGTCGTCCAGCTTGGCGGCGCCGCGGTTCAGCAGGTCGCGCAGACGGCCGGGGGTGGCGACCAGGATGTCGACGCCGCGCTCCAGCGCGTAGATCTGGTTCGACATCGAGGTGCCGCCGCAGACGACCTTGAGGCGCAGGCCGAGCACCGAGCCGAAGGGCTCCAGGGCGTCGGCGACCTGCATGGCCAGCTCGCGGGTCGGGACCAGGATCAGGCCGCGCGGGTGCTTGGCGCGGGTGCGCTCGCCGTCGGCCAGGCGGGTCAGCAGCGGCAGGCCGAAGCTGAGGGTCTTGCCGGAGCCGGTGCGGCCGCGGCCCAGCACGTCCTTGCCGGCCAGGGCGTCCGGGATGGTCGCGGCCTGGATCGGGAACGGGGTGGTCACGCCGCGCTTGGCGAGGGCACGGACGACGTCGTCGTGCAGGCCCAGGTCGCCGAAGGTGATGGTGGGCTCGGCGGGCTCGGTGGCCTCGACCGTCTCCTCGACGGTCTCGGCGGTGATCTCCTCGGCCGACTCCGCGGCCTCGGTGATCAGATCGGTGGAATCGGTGACATCGGCGGCGGCCTCGTTCGCGGGCATGGCGAAGCGGGCGTCGTCAACGAGAGACATGCAAAACCTTCCGGAAGTGGCACGCGCCAAAGTCCGGGGTTCTGTTTCACAACCGCCTCTATGCGGTCAGCCACGGATCGCCGGAACGCGCCAAGGGCGCCAGTTGGGAATGGGGCGCCAGTCAAATGGATCAAACGAACGATCTACCACCATAGAGGACCCTGGGGATCGGAGGCAAATGCCCAGGCCAGCCCGCTATTGGGTGGCCGCTCGAGGGCTCGGGGCCGAGGAACCGGAGCTGCCGGCGGAGGGCTCCGGGCCCGGCGGGACGGTCGCGGCAGGCGTGGTGTGCTCGGGCGCGGGGGTGCTGGACGGGTGGGCGCTCGGCGTGGCCGACGGGGTCGCCGGACCGCCGCCGGAACGGCCCTCGCCGGTACCGCCGGTGCCCGTCGAACCGCCGCCCGAGGTGCCGCCCGAGGTGCCGCCGGGGTGCGGTGCGGGGCTGGAATTCGCGCCGCCCGTCGAGGTGTTGCCGCCGGGCGCGCCCTCGGGAGCGGGCGCCCCGGGCACCGGGACCACGCCGGCCACCGTGCCGTTCGCGCCGGGCGTGAGCTCGCCCGGCGCGGCGGTCGTGGCCCCGGCCGGCGCGTTCTCGGCCTGCAGGCCCCCCTGGTGCTCCGCGCGCCCCGAGGCGCCCCCCGGGTGCCCGACGCCCGGCGAGGCCGAGGGACCGCCCGTCACCCCCGGCCGGCCCGCCGGACCGGCCTGCCCGACCGGCGCCACCCCGCCGTGCTTCTCGTCCGCCGCCGGACCGACCGACATGCACCCCGTCAGCCCCAGCCCGGCCACCGCCAGCACCGCCGCCGCCCGTACCGCGCGCGACCGCAGCGCAACCGGCTCCCGCACCGCCGCTCCCGATCGCACCGCCCGCACCGAAGCCACCGCGCTCACTCTCCTGCCGCCCCACCCGGGCCGCCCACTGGCGCGCGGCCGCTTTCGGTGCCCAACGCGCGCCGGGCCCCGCGGGACACGGGTCGGTGCGGCAGTTCTCGGCCGCCGCAGGACGCCGGCGGCCCGGAACCGCGGCCGCCCCAGCTCCCTCGGCCGCCTCGGCCCCCGCGGCCGCCTCAGCCCCAGATCGCCGAGGCCAGCTCCGCCCCCGCGTACACCGCCGTCAGCCCGGCCGCCAGGCTCCCGGCCACGTTCGCCAGCGCGTACCGCCCGGCGCCGGACTCGGCCAGCCGCAGCGTCTCGTACGAGAACGTCGAGTAGGTGGTCAGTGCCCCGCAGAAGCCCGTACCGACCAGCAGTTGGACGTGCGAGGAGGCCGCGCCGGCCGCCACCGCCCCGGCCAGCAGGCCGAGCACCAGGCAGCCGAACACGTTCACCGCGAAGGTGCCCCACGGGAACACCGAGTCGTACCGGGACTGCACCGCCCGGTCGGCCAGGTACCGCAGCGGAGCGCCGACCACCGCGCCCGCCACCACCAGCAGCCAGTTCACTCCGAACCCCCGCCCGCACCCCGGCCCCGGTGGTGGACGACCTCGCAGTGGTCCAGCAGCACCAGACCCTCCGTGACCAGCTCCTCCAGCTGCGGCAGGAACGCCCGCACCCGGTCCTCCTGGTCCACGACCACCACCGCCACCGGCAGGTCCTCGCTCAGCGACAGCAGCCGCGCGGTGTGCACCAGCGAGGAGGCCCCGAACCCCTCGATCCCCCGGAACACGCTCGCCCCGGCCAGCCCGGCCGCCCGCGCCCGGTGCACGATCTCGCTGTACAGCGGGCGGTGGTGCCAGGTGTCGCTCTCGCCCACCAGCACGGTCAGCCGCAGCGCCGGTCCGCTCAGCCGGCTCACCGGGCACCGCCGCGGTGGATCACGCGCCGGGTCAGCGCCGCCGCCGCCCACACCGCGCCGAGCGCACCCACCAGGGTCAGCCCCAGGTACGCCAGCCCGGGCCCCGGCCGCCCGGCCACCAGCAGCCGTCGGATGTCCACCGCGTACGTCGAGAAGGTGGTGAACCCGCCCAGCACCCCGGTACCGAAGAACGGCCGCAGCAGCGGGTGCGCCGGACGCCCCTCGGCGATCGCCACCAGGAACACCCCGATCACCGCGCAGCCGACCACGTTGACCAGCAGCGTCGTCCACGGGAAGGCCGACGGCCCGGTCCCCCAGCCCAGCCCGGCCGCGTACCGCGCCACCGCCCCGATGGCCCCACCCACCGCGACCACCGCCACGACCGGACCCTGCCCGCGCAGCACCGACGGCCGTTCGCGCACCGGCGTCGTGCTCTCCACCGTGTCCTCCGAGGTCGCCACGAATCCCATCAAACACCGCTGTCCGCTGCCTGGCACACCGTCACCCGAGACCCGACAATGATCCGGTGGAAATGACCCGGGAAGAGTTCGAGACGCTGGTCGGCGACGCCCTGGACCAGATCCCCCCGCAGCTCGCGGCCATGATGGACAACGTCGCGGTCTTCGTCGAGGACGAGCCCGACCCGAGCGACCCCGAACTCCTCGGCCTCTACGAGGGCACCCCGCTCACCGAGCGCGGCGAGTGGTACGCCGGCGTCCTGCCCGACCGGATCCTGATCTACCGCGGCCCCACCCTGCGGCACTGCGAGACCCACGAGCAGGTCGTCGACGAGGTCCGCACCACCGTCATCCACGAGGTCGCCCACCACTTCGGCTTCGACGACCACGAGCTCGACGAACTCGGCTGGTCCTGACCTCCGCCCCGCCCGGCGCAAACCCGTTTTGGCGATCCGCCCCGCATCCCATATGCTTCTCGACGTCCCCGGAACGCTGGAAACAGCCGGACGGGCCGCAAGCCCTCATCGTCTAGTGGCCCAGGACGCCGCCCTTTCAAGGCGGTAGCACGGGTTCGAATCCCGTTGGGGGCACGCAGTACCGTAGTAAAGTGCAGTGCCGCAAGACCTTAGTGGTTCGCCACTACCAGGTCCCGTGGAGCAGTTGGTTAGCTCGCCACCCTGTCAAGGTGGAGGTCGCGGGTTCAAGTCCCGTCGGGATCGCTCCGTCTCGCAAGAGACGGCGCAGTACGGCCAGGTAGCTCAGTTGGTACGAGCGTCCGCCTGAAAAGCGGAAGGTCGCCGGTTCGACCCCGGCCCTGGCCACAGTCGCCTGAAAAGGCAGAACGGCCCCGGAGAGATTGCTCTCCGGGGCCGTTTTCATGTCCCGTGCGCCAACCGGTGCGCCAACGGCTCAGCCGAGCTTGTCACTCAGCGACCCGAGGGCCCCTCGTGCTCCGCGGCGGACCGCAGGCGGTCAAGGCGAAAAATCTCCGGCTCTCCGCGGCAACCTTTCCGGTCTCCGTGGCCACTCAGTGGTGTCCGGCCAAGTGGTTCGGTCAGATGCGACGGCTGAAAGAGAGCACAGACGTGTCCCTTGAACGAGAGCACAGAGACGCCCCCCGCCCACCCCACGCCGTCAGTGGCGCCGCACGGGTGGGCGGGCACGGGCGGGGAACCCGTCCGTCGCATCGCGCCCGTCGGCTGTACCAGCGCCGGGGTTTCTGGGCGACCGTCGGCCTGGCGGTCGTGGGCGCCACCGTGACCGTCGTCAACACGGCCTCGGCGGGCACCGTGGCCGTGGACACGAACCCCTGGTACCTGCTGGTCAACCGCGGCACCGGCCAGGTGCTGGACGACTACGGCTACGGCGGGTACGACGGCGCCCCGGTGGTGCAGTGGAGCCGCACCGGCGATGCGAACCAGCAGTGGAAGTTCATCGACGCGGGTGACGGGAACTACCGGCTGCAGAACCGGTACTCCGGAAAGGTGCTGGACGACTACGGCTGGTCGAAGGCCGAAGGCTCCCAGGTGAGGCAGTGGCGTGACCTGAACGGCGCCAACCAGCAGTTCCATCTGGAGAAGTCGTCGGACGGCTACGTCCGTCTGATCAACACCTTCAACGGCAAGGCCGTCGAGGTCCCGCTCGGCTCCAAGACCGACGGCGGCCAGATCGCCCAGTACCACGACTGGAACGGCGCCAACCAGCAGTGGCAGCTCGTCCCGGCCGGCAGCGCCGGAGGCACCGGGAACCCAGGGGGCTCCGGGAACCCGGGGGGCTCCGGCAGCGGCGCCACGCCCACCAAACCTGCCACGCCGGGCGGCAGCGCTCCGACGGGCCAGGCCCCGAGCGGTAACCACCCGACGTCTGCGGCGCCGGCTCCGGCCGGCGGCGGCGGCGGCAACTCGGCGAAGAGTTTCATGGGCAGCAACACGGTGCTCATCGGCGGCTCGATGTCCGACGCGTCGGCGAGCGCCGCGCCGTTCGACGTGCAGTACGCCTACGTGCACAGCCAGCCCGCGCCCTCCTCGGACTACTACACGGCGGCCCGCTGCCAGGACGGGTGGACGGGCTGGTGGGGCTGCTGGAACGGCAGCACCACGGCGCCCGGCACATACGTGACCTGGCGGGACGCCAAGGCGGCCCAGGAGACCTACCAGGGCAAGCCGCGCCCGCAGAAGTTCCTCTGGACCTGGTACTCGCTGCGCGACCTCGGCGACGCGGCGGGCCAGGGCGACGGTCCGGGCGAGGTCAAGGCCATCAACAGGGCCGACCTGCTCACCCGGTACCTGAACGACTACCGCTTCTTCCTCCAGAAGATCGGCACCTCGCACGACATGATCGACCTCGAACCCGACTTCTGGGGCTACGTCCGGTCGCTCGGCGACCCGCACCAGGTCGCCGCGCAGGTCACGGCCTCGAACTCGACGGACTGCGGATCGCAGGAGAACAGCGCCGCCGGCCTCGCCCAGTGCCTGATCTCGATGGCGCACAAGTACGCTCCGAACACCGCCGTCGGAATGCACCTGTCCTGCTTCGACTGGCAGCAGAACACCCCGCAGTGCGTCAAGGACTACGCGAGCCTCGGGGCGCGGAACGCCGACTTCCTGGCCACCGACGTGTCGGACCGCGACGCGGGCTGGTACGCGCAGCCGGCCCACGGCGGCCTCGACAAGTTCTGGAACGACCAGAAGGCCGCCGCCCAGATGTCGTTCTACAAGACGATGGCCGAGTCCGTGGGCAAGCCGGTGGTCCTGTGGCAGATCCCCGTGGGCAACATGGCGCAGAACAACACCCTCAACCACTACAAGGACGACAAGGTCGACTGGTTCTTCGCCCACATGGACCAGGTGGCGAACGCGCACATCGCCGGTCTGATGTTCGGCTCGGGGCAGCAGGAACAGACCTCGCCCGAGACCGACGGCGGAAACCTGATCAACAAGACGATCGCGTACCGCAACTCGGGCGGTACAGCGCTCAAGTAGGCGAAGGAACGACTGTGGCCCCGCCCTTCGGTGGGGCCACAGTCGTTCTCCCGGCCGGGCGGACTCCCGCGAGTCCGGAGGGGCGGGCGCCGCTCGGCCGGTGGTGGTGTCAGAGGGCCGGGAAGGCGGGGAAGGTGCAGGTGGGTGCCCTGCCCGGGCCGTTGGCGGTGGTCAGGGTGACGTCGGGGCCGGACGGCTGGAGGTTGGTGTCGGTGGCGGTGATGCGGGCGTTGGCGGCGGTCGCCGCGGTGACGTCGAGGTTGACGTGTCGCAGGGTCAGTTCGAGCGGGCGGGTCCTGTCCAGTCCGACGAGCGTGGATTTCGCGCCCCGGGGGGAGTGGGTCGCGGTGACGCCGTCGACGGTGATCCCGGTGAACCAGGGGGTGTTGGGGCCGCTGCCGCCGGAGTAGTGGGTGTCGAAGACGAGCGGGGCGCGGACGGCGTCGAGGCAGGTGTTCAGGTAGGTGACGCCGGTGACCCGGCCGCCGTTGGCGGGGGAGCTCTTGATGCGGAGGCCGGTGCTGGAGCCGCTGGCGTTGCCGAGGGCGTCGGTGCCGGTGAGGGTGTTGTCGCGGAAGAGGACGTTGGTCACGCCGCTGGTGGTCTCGCTGCCGATGGAGATGCCGTGGGTGCCGTAGAAGTGGTTGTTCGTCACGGTGATGTTGCTGCTGGGCCTGTTGCCGCCCTTGATGGCGATGCCGTCGTCGCCGTCCATGACGGAGGAGTCGGTGATGGTGACGTTGGCGGCGCCGGCCGGGTCGATGCCGTCGGTGTTGCGGGCGGTGGCGGGGGTCCTGATGCGTACGCCCCAGGCGGTGAAGCCGTTGCCGCCGTTGTAGACGACGTGGAAGTTGGGGGAGTTCAGCAGGTCGACGTGGTAGAGGGTGAAGTTGTCGGAGTTGTCGGCCTGGATCAGGCGAGGGTTGTTCTGGTTGGAGCCGGCCTTCTGGGCGTCGCCGGCGAGCTGCCACCAGCTGGTGGTGGTGCCGAGGACGGTCTGGTCGCCGCGGCCGTCGATCCGGCCCTGGCTGCCGTCGGCGGCGCGGACGGCCTCGATGCCGGCGTTGGCTCCGGCGACGCTGATCAGTGGTTTGCAGCCGCCGCCGGAGGAGGCGAGGGTGCCGCAGCGCGGCTTGCCGCTGATCTGGTAGTCGGCGGGGTTGCGTGAGCCGTAGAGGGTGACTCCGCTGTCCAGCACTAGGACTTCGCCTTGGTGGACGGCCAGCGGTCCGGTGAGGAAGGCGTTGCGGCTGGAGTCCGTCGCCTGCAGGCGGACGGCCACGGTCTGCTGTCCGGTCCGGGCGCAGGTGTCGAGGGCGTGCTGGATGCGGGTCGTGTCCGGTGGGCTGGTTTCGCTGCCCTGGTCGGCGGTGCGGGTGGGCATGGTCCGGGCGGCGGGAACGGTGGCACAGACGCTGGTGGGCAGTGCGGGCTCGGTGACATGGCGGGTGTCACCGGTCGCTGTTGCGGCCGGCACGGTCGATCGCGTGTGGGCCTTCGGGGTCTGGGCGGCCTGGGCGATCAGGGGGACGGTGGCGCCCAGGACGGCGAGGACTCCGGCGGTGGCGAGCACGCGACGGGTCGCCGGGCGTCGGCGGTGTGGGCGTCGGTCGAGATCTGGCAACGGTCGGTCCTTCTGGAGCGGCGGCCCGCGGACGCGGGCCGGATTCTCCATCAGTTGCCGTCGGGACACGAAAGGTTGCCGTGCGGAAGCGCGTGCTCCTTCCGGCCGGGCGCGCCGCCTCCGGGCGCACGTCTCACCGCGGGGAGGAGAAGTGCCCCCCGACTGCGAGGGCGCCGTCGGAGTCCGAGGCGTCCGCACGGTAGGTGTCGTCCCGCGGATCCCGCTGGCCCGTGGCGTGGTTGTACTGGGCCGCGAAGACGTGCTGCCCCGGCGGCACCGTGCAGCCGGGCTTGAGCGTCCAGCGGTAGACCAGCGCACCGCCCTGGTCCTGCACGGTGGCGGCGAACCACTCGGCGGGCAGGGTCTGCCAGTAGCCGGTGTTCTGCACCCCGCCGGTCTGGGCGATCCGCAGCTCGACGGTGAGGGTGGCGAGCGGTTGGGTGGTCTTGAGCGTGAGGTTGCTCTGCGCCCAGTAGATCGTGCTGTGGGGGTCGACAGAGCCGTCCGACGACAGCGCTCCCTGCTGGGCCTGCACGCCGCCGGACGGTGACCGGCTCGGAGTGCCCGTCGGCACGGTCGAGCTCGGGCCGCCCGTCGGCACGGTCGGGACCGGCCTGCCCGACGACACGCTCGGGGCGGAGCCACCCGTCGGCAGGTTCAGGGTCGGTCCGCCCGTCGGCACGGTCGAGCTCGGGCCACCCGTCGGCACGGTCGGGGTCGGGCTGCCGGTGGGCGGGACGAAGGGCGTAGGACTCACCGTCGCCGTTGCGGTGGATGTGGGAGCGGTCGCGATGTCGGGCCGTGGTGGCGAACTCCGGACCACGGCGGCGACTGCCACGCCGAGGGCCAGGATGCCCGCCGTGGCGACGGAAACGAGAGCCGCCCTCGGCCAGGACCGCCTCACCCGCGGCCCGAGGTGGCGGGTCGCGGCGGGTGTCATGCCGCGTTCCATCCGGGCCTGGATCCGGGCGCGGTCGGGCTGATGCTGCTCGGCGGCATCGCGAAGCAGCCCAGCGACCTCCTCGTTCAACGACTCCTCCTGCCCGTCACCAGTTCTCCGGCCGCGCGAGCGCCCAGCATCCGTTCCAGCTCGGCCATACCCTTCGAGGTCTGGCTCTTCACCGTACCGACCGACACTCCGAGAGCCAGCGCCGTGTCCCGCTCCGACAGGTCGAAGGCGTGCCGCAGCACCACACACACCCGCTTGCGGAACGGCAACCGCGCCAAAGCCGTCCTCACGTCCACCACGGCAGCCACGTCCGGGCCCTCGGTCCGCTCCGACCGGTGGGACCAGAACAAGGTGATCCGCCGCCTTTCACGCACCGAACTCCGGATCCGGGCCCGCGCCAGGTTGGCCACGACGCCCCGCGCATACGCGAGCGGCTGCTCCGCTGCGCGCAGCCGGTCCCATCGCTG
The DNA here is from genome assembly GCF_055584725.1 of Kitasatospora sp. NPDC101108. NCBI lineage: Bacteria > Bacillati > Actinomycetota > Actinomycetes > Kitasatosporales > Streptomycetaceae > Kitasatospora > Kitasatospora sp. NPDC101108. The sequence goes on along the minus strand of NZ_JBVJLM010000029.1, from coordinate 5,379 downwards.
CCACAGGGCGAGCAGCGCATCAGCCGCCAGGTCGTCGGCCGCATCCGCTTCGCCCGTCAGGAGGTGGGCGAAGCGGGCGAGTTCGGCGTAATGGCGTTCGAAGAATCCATGGAACTCCGCGGACGCATCATCGAAGAGCATGTCCGTCGGCAGCCTCTCAGTGCGTTGTTGGCGCTCACATCCGAAAGCGGGGGAGCGGAAGCGTACCAATCGGTAGCCTGCCCCGGTTCATCAAGTGGCCCTGCCCGTGCACGTCGGCGTCGCGGGACTTGAAGGATGCATGACACAACAACGGGCGGGGCCGTGCCCATCCGTCCGGCGGAAAATTCTTCTTCCGAACGGCAACCTTCCCGCGGGCCGCGGCAACTGACGGGTAACCGGGGCGTTAGACGGAGGCCCCCAGCGCCAGAAGGACAAGCCTTTGCCAGAACAGAACCGCTCTCATCGCCGCCGTCCGGCAACCCGCCGCGTGGTCGCCGCCGCCGTTGTCCTCGCCGCCGTGGGTGCCGCCGTGCCGCTGGTCGCTCAGGCCGCGTTCACGTCGAACGCCAGCACGCCGACCACGCTGGGCGCGGGGGCGGCCGGCAGCGGCCGCTACTTCGGCACGGCGGTGGCCGCGGGCAGGCTCGGGGACTCGACGTACTCCACCATCCTCGACCGGGAGTTCAACGCGGTAACCCCCGAGAACGAGATGAAGTGGGACAGCACCGAACCCTCCCGGGGCTCGTTCAACTTCGGCCCCGCCGACGCGATCGTCGGCCACGCCGCCGCGCACGGCCAGAAGGTGCGCGGCCACACCCTGGTCTGGCACTCCCAGCTGCCCGGCTGGGTCGGCTCGATCAACGACGCCAACACCCTGCGCAGCGTCATGGACAACCACATCACGCAGGAGATGACCCACTACAAGGGCAAGATCTACGCCTGGGACGTGGTGAACGAGGCCTTCGCCGACGGCCCCAGCGGCCAGCACCGCAGCTCGGTGTTCCAGAACGTGCTGGGCAACGGCTTCATCGAAGAGGCGTTCCGCACCGCCCGGGGCGTCGACCCCGGGGCGAAGCTCTGCTACAACGACTACAACATCGAGAACTGGTCCGACGCCAAGACCCAGGGCGTCTACAACATGGTCAAGGACTTCAAGTCCCGCGGCGTGCCGATCGACTGCGTCGGGTTCCAGAGCCACTTCGGCGCGGGCGGCCCGCCGGCGAACTTCCGGACCACCCTGTCGAGCTTCGCCGCGCTCGGCGTGGACGTCCAGATCACCGAGCTCGACATCGCCCAGGCCCCCGCGAGCGCGTACACCGACGCCGTCCGGGACTGCCTCGACGTCGCCCGCTGCACGGGCATCTCGGTGTGGGGCATCCGCGACAGCGACTCGTGGCGCGGCGGTGAGAACCCGCTGCTGTTCGACGCCAGTGGCAACAAGAAGCCCGCCTACGCCGCAGCGCTCACCGCCCTCGGCGGCAGCAGCAGCGGCGGCGGCGGCACACAGGGCGGGGGCATCAGCTCCGGCACCGTCTACTCGCTCGCCGCAGCGGTCGGCGGACGCGTTCTGGACGAGCCCGCCGGACAGAACGGCAACGGCACCCCGCTTCAGGTGTGGGACGCCAACGGCGACGCGGCCAACCAGCACTGGCGCGCCGACCGCAACGGCGACGGCTCCTACACGTTCACCAACCTCGCCAGCGGCCGGGTCCTGGACGAGCCCGGCGGCCGGACGGCCAACGGCACCAAGCCGCTGGTCTGGGACGCCAACGGCGGTGCCAACCAGCACTGGCGCGCCGAGCGCAACGCCGACGGCTCCTACACCCTGATCAACGTCGCCAGCGGCCGGGCACTCGAACTCCCCGGCGGCCAGAGCGCCAACGGCACCTCCGTCCAGGTCTGGGACTCCTGGGGCGCCGCCAACCAGCACTGGAACCTCGTCTCGTCCGCACCGACGGCCGGCGGCACCTGCACCCTCCCGTCGACGTACCACTGGTCCTCGACCGGCGCACTGGCCCAGCCGGCGAACGGCTGGGGCGCGGTGAAGGACTTCACCGACGTGGTCTACAACGGCAAGCACCTGGTCTACGCGTCGAACGTGAACGGCTCCTCGTACGGCTCGATGATGTTCAGCCCCTTCACCAACTGGTCCGACATGGCCTCGGCCCCCCAGACCGGGATGAGCCAGGCCGCGGTGGCGCCGACGCTGTTCTACTTCGCGCCGAAGAAGATCTGGGTGCTGGCCTACCAGTGGGGCCAGTGGCCGTTCGTCTACCGCACGTCCAGCGACCCGACCAACCCCAACGGCTGGTCCGCGCCGCAGCCGCTGTTCACCGGCAGCATCCCCAACTCCGGCACCGGCCCGATCGACCAGACCCTGATCGCCGACGACCAGAACATGTACCTGTTCTTCGCCGGTGACAACGGCAGCATCTACCGGGCGAGCATGCCCATCAGCAACTTCCCGGGCAACTTCGGCTCCTCCTACACCACGGTCATGAGCGACTCGGAGAAGAACCTCTTCGAGGCCCCGCAGGTCTACAAGGTCAAGGGCCAGAACCAGTACCTGATGATCGTCGAGGCCCGCGGCGCGAACGAGCAGCGCTACTTCCGCTCCTTCACCGCCTCCAGCCTGAACGGCTCCTGGACCCCGCAGGCCGCCAGCGAGAACAACCCCTTCGCGGGCAAGGCCAACAGCGGTGCCACCTGGACCAACGACATCAGCCACGGCGACCTGGTCCGCAACAACCCCGACCAGACCATGACCATCGACCCCTGCAACCTCCAACTCCTCTACCAAGGCAAGTCCCCCACCGCCACCGGCCCCTACGACCGACTGCCGTGGCGGCCCGGCGTCCTCACCCTCCAGCGCTGACCCCGCCCGATCCACGGTGATCGCGATCGGGTGCGGCCCGCCGGCGCGTGGACGAGCGGTTCACGCCACGGGCAGCCCCACCCGCTGACCGGCACCGAGGCCGCCGGTTCGACCCCGGCCCCGGCCACCGCCGGGAAAGCCCCGGAGAGAACTCTCCGGGGCTTTCCCGCTACCTCCCTGCCGCAGCGGGCGGCTGACCGCCCCTCATCGGGCGAGCCGGGCCGTCAGCCAGTCGGCGGTGGCCGGGAGCCAGTCGGGGAGGGCGGTGCCGAGCAGGTGGTTGCCGTGCGGGACGAGCAGCAGCTCGGCGTTCGGGGCCCGCTCGGCAAGGACGGTGGCGTTGGTGATGCCGGGGATGCGGTCCTCACCGCCCTCGACCACCAGCAACGGAAGGGTGATCGTCGGCGCGAGCTCGGTCAGGTCGAGCCGGTCGGCGAAGGCCCGGGCCGCCTCGGGGCCGCCGCAGCGCTGGCCGAGCGTCTCGGTGACGAACGGCACCAGGCCCGCCCAGTCCAGCCGGTACGGCCCGCTGACCGCCACCGCGGCGCGCAGCCGCCGCTCGTGGGCGGCGGCCACCGCCGCGTAGTAACCGCCCAGGCTGAGCCCGACCACCGCGGTGCGACCCAGATCCAGACCGTCGTACGCCGCGAGCGCGTCCAGCGCCCGGCCCACCACCCGGTGGTAGTCCGGCTCCGGCGCACTGCCCGCGGCCAGGACGCCCTGCCCCGGCCCGTCGATCGCCAGCACGGCGAGCCCCCTGGCCAGCAGCGCGTCGGCGAGCGCGTGGAACTCCTCCTTCCCCGAGTCCATGCCCGGCACGATCAGCACCACCGGGCCGCCACCCGCCGCCGGCCGACGCAGCCAGCCCGCGAAGCCCTCGCCCTCGACCCGCGCCGCCTCCGGCTCCAGCAGCGCCAACGACCGCCGCATCGCCTCGTCGGCCTCGGCGGCCAGCCGGGCGGCGCCGGCCCGGTCGGGGTGCGGCATCAGTCCGGCCGCGTGGAACCAGCGGGCGGCACTGCGGTAGGCGCCGCCCGCGGTGACCGTACGCCCCTCGGCGGCGGCGACCCCGGCCTCGGCGGCGTACCGGCGCCCGACGGCCCCGAACGCGGCCGGCCAGTCGCGCAGCGAACCCAGTGAACCGGTCACCCGGTCGTACTCGTACAGGTCGAGACCGGCACCGTGGGCGCGCGGTCGGGTCTCCGCGATGAACGCGGGCAGCAGACCAGGGGTATCGACGAATGACACGATGAGAGTTCCTTTCCAGCAATCAGGCGACGGTCAGCACGGCCTTGCCGCGGATCCGCCGGTCGCGCAGGTCGGTGAGGGTGGTCGCGGTCCGCTCCCAGGGCGCGACCAGGCCGATCTCCGGAGTCAGCCGGCCGGCCGCCGCCAGACGCACCAGGGTGGCCAGGTCCTCGCCGTCCGGGACGTCCGAGTCGGCGTAGTGGAAGTGCCGCAGGACGGCCGACTCGGGCCCGGCGAAGAAGTCGAAGAAGTTCAGCGTGGCCGGCGTGCGCGAGGCCTGCCCGAACCAGACCAGAGTGCCCCGCCGGGCCAACCGGGCCAGCGCCAGCGGCAGGTTCGCCCCACCGGTGGACTCCAGCACCAGGTCGTACGGCCCCCGGGCCTCGCCCAGCTCGTGCACCACCTCGGCCGCCCCCAGCTCGGCCAGCCTCCGACCGCGCTCCGGAGAAGCCGTGACGACGGTCAACTCGGCCCCCGCCGCCGCGGCCAGCTCGGTGAAGTAGTGCCCCACCCCACCGGACGCCCCCGTCAACAGCACCCGCCGCCCGGCCACCGCCCCCACCGTCCGCAACAGCCGCAGCGCCGTCAGCCCCGCCAACGGCAACGCAGCCGCCCGAACGGCATCCACACTGTCCGGCAGCTCCGCCAACGAGGACACCGGCACACACACGTACTCGGCCCACCCCGCCGCCGGCGGATGCCCCACCACCCGCCGACACACCGCAGGCCCCGACCCGTCAGCCGCAGCCTGCACCACCAGCCCGGCCACGTCCTTCCCCGGCCGCCACCCGTCCCTCGGCGCCTCCAGCTGGAACGTCTCCCCCCGGTTCACCGAGAACGCCTCCACCTTCACCAACACCTCCCCCGGCCCCGGCCGCGGCTGCTCCACCTCCGCCAACCGCACCGGCTCCCCCGCATCCCCCGTCGCCACCAGCGCCTTCATCCCCACTCCTCACCTCACCGGAGCCCCCACTCCACCGCCCCCACCACCCCCGGGTCCAACAACCACCGGACAGCAACGACAACCACCAGCTGTCACCCCTTCGGCACCCCACCGCCCCCGCGCCTGCCCCGTCCGTGGAGCGACCGCGGAAAGCCCTGCAGGAGGCGGCCTCCTCCCCCTCCCAGGGCGCGCGGGCAACGCCCCGCGCGCCCACCCCACACCCCTCACCCCCACACCCAACCCAGGCGAGAGGGACGCGCTGCGGGAGGGGGCGGTGGAGGGGGTGGGTGCGGAAGGGGGCGTGACGGGTGATTTTCAGACTGCCAACGGT
>NZ_JBVJLM010000028.1:0-80993 GCF_055584725.1 Kitasatospora sp. NPDC101108 | reverse complement strand
GGTCGCCGTTGGCAGTCTGAAAATCACCCGTCACGCCCCCTTCCGCACCCACCCCCTCCACCGCCCCCTCCCGCAGCGCGTCCCTCTCGCCTGGGGTGGGTGGGGGGAGGGGTGGGTGTGGGCGCGCGGGGTGTTGCCCGCGCGCCCAGGGAGGGGGGTGGGGTGTGGCGTGTGGGGTGTTGCCCGCGCGCCTAGGGATGGGGGTGTGGTGCGTGGTCCTTTTGTGCGATCCACCAGGGCCTTCCGCAGTGTGTGCGTGGTGGTGGGGGTGGGTCAGGTGCGGGTGGCGGTGCGGCGGGTGAGGAGGAAGCCGCCGGTCAGGGCTATGGCGTAGAAGGCGAGGTCGAGGGGGCGCAGGTCGGCGCGCCAGGAGGTGAGGGTGTGGTGGAGGAGGGTGCGGGGGGTGGTGGTGTCGGTGTCGGTGTGGGCGAGGCGGAGGTGCTGGGTGAGTTGGCCGAGGAGGAGGGCGCCGGCGGAGAGGAGGGCGCCGAGGGGTGGGAGTAAGCGGTTTCGGCCGCCGAGCAGGCCCAGGGGGAGGGAGACCAGCCCGGCTTGGGCGATGGCCAGCCAGCCGAGGCTGTCGGCGGCGCGCAGGGGGGCGCAGCCGTAGGCGAGGCCGGCGAGGAGGGCGGCGAGCGGGGCGAGGAGGAGGGCGAGGGCGGTGCGGCGGCGGGGGGTGCGGCGGTGGGGGGTGGGGGTTCCGGGGTCGTAGCCGGTGACGGGGACGCCGGGCATGCCGGGGGCGACGTAGCCCTCGGGGGTGTCCAGGGCGGGGGCGACCGAGTAGTGCTGGGCGGTGCGGGGTCGGAGCGATGGGCCGTCAGTGCCCGGTGCGGGTGCGGTCATGGGCGTCGAGTCCCCCCGGAAAGACGATGAGCTGCCGAACGGTAGCAGCGGCTCGGGCAGATCTTGGCGAGTTTTCGATCACAGATCGGGCACGGAGCGTCGCACCCGTTCCGGTTCGTCCCGGCTTGGGCCGGGGGTCGGGTGGTAGTCGCCCCTCCGGACAGGGGATGATGGAGGCTTGGGCGTTCGGGCCCTGGCCGGGCCGACGCGCCGTCACCACGACCGCCAGCAGCACATGGGGGAACGTTCCGAATGACCCAGGCGCAGGGTTCCACCGGCCGCCTCCTGGCCGGCCGCTACCGGCTGAACGGCGTGCTCGGACGCGGTGGCATGGGCACCGTCTGGCGCGCCGAGGACGAGATGCTGGGCCGGACCGTCGCGGTCAAGGAACTGCGGATGAACGCCAGCGTCGAGGAGGAGGAGAAGCACCGGCTGATCGTCCGGACGCTGCGCGAGGCGAAGGCGACGGCGCGGATCCGGCACAACTCGGCGGTGACCGTCTTCGACGTGGTCGACGAGGACGACCGGCCGTGGATCGTCATGGAGCTGGTCGAGTCCCGTTCGCTGGCCGACGTCGTCCGGGAGGACGGGCCGCTGACGCCCGTCCGGGCGGCGGAGATCGCGCTGGACGTGCTGGGCGTGCTGAGCGCGGCGCACGCGCTGGGCATCCTGCACCGGGACGTGAAGCCGTCCAACGTGCTGATCGGCGAGGACGGCCGGGTCGTGCTCACCGACTTCGGGATCGCCAGCGTGGAGGGCGACGCCTCGATCACCTCGACCGGGATGCTGGTCGGCGCGCCCTCGTACATATCCCCGGAGCGGGCGCGCGGGCAGAAGCCCGGGCCGCCGGCCGACCTGTGGTCGCTGGGCGGCACGTTGTACGCGATGGTCGAGGGGCGGCCGCCGTACGACCGCGGCTCGGCGCTGGCCACCCTGACCGCGGTGATGACCGAGGAGCTGAGCACGCCGGCGAACGCCGGGCCGTTGCTGCCGGTGATCGAGGGGCTGCTGGAGAAGGACCCGGCGAAGCGGCTGGACGCCTCGCAGACCCGGTCGATGCTCAAGCGCGTGGTGGCGGAGGCGACCGCGAAGGCCGAGTCGACGACCGAGCACGCGATGCCGGTCGCGGCGGCTGCGGACGCGGACTCGGCGGCGGAGAAGGGGAAGACCGGCGAGAAGGCCGGGGACGAGGGGGAGAAGGCGGGGCCGGCGGGGGAGGCGGCCAAGCGGACCGTGAGCGGGTTGCTGGGGACGGTCCGGGTGGGCAGTCGGGCACGGGACGAGGAGCCCGTCGCGGAGGCTGCGGCCGAGCCGGTGCCGGTGCCGGCGACGGAGCCGGAGCCGATCCGGCCGGTGACCAGTGAGTGGACGATGGGGGCGACCCAGGCGGCCGGGGCCGACCCGCGTACGGGGCGGCGGCGGTTGGCGGTGGTCACCGTGGTGCTGGTGCTGCTGTTGATCGCGGGGATCCTCGCGGTGGTTCAGGCCGTGGGTGGTGGGGACGGGAACGCGAAGGGCGGGAGCACCCACAGCGCGGGGGCCACCTCGCCGGTCGCGGCGACCAGTGAGGCCACCACCCCGAGTCGGAGTCCGGAGGCGACCGTGACGGAGTCGGCTCCTGCTCCTGCTCCCGCTCCTGCCTCCGCGGAGCCGACCGGCACGGCGGGGGCCTCGGCTGCTGCGTCCCCGGCGTCCCCGGCGTCCCCGGTGTCCCCGGCGCCGGCGACCGAGCCGGCTCCGACGCAGACCACGGGTGGCGCGGTGCCGCCGGGTTACCACGCGTACCAGGACCCGAGCGGGTTCTCCGTGACGCTGCCGGACTGGTTGCAGCCGGCCGGGTCGGACTCCAACCGGCGGATCTTCAAGAACCCGGCCGACGGCAGCCAGCTGCGGATCGAGTGGACCACCTCGCCGGGTGCGAGCGCCCTCGCCGACTGGCAGGATTCGGAGCCCAACATCCGTGGCCAGGTGACGAACTACCAGCGGCTGAACCTGGCCGCGATCACCTACCGGCAGTGGACCAACGCGGCGGACTGGGAGTGGACCAACGGCACGCCCAAGTCGCACTCGCTCAACCGGGGCTTCGTCACCGGGAATCCGGCCAAGTACGGCTACTCGATCTACTGGATCGTCCCGGACGCGCAGTGGGCCGCGCAGGCCTCCGCCCGGGACGTCGTGTTCGGCAGCTTCCAGCCGGCGCCGTAGGGCTCAGCCGATCAGGCGCTGCTTGGCGCGGCTGAACTCCTCCTCGGTGAGTGCCCCGGAGGCGTGCAGGGCGGCCAGGCGCTCCAGCTGGTCGATGAGTTGGTCGCCGGTGGCGGGAGCGGCGTCGGAGAGCGCCGGCGGTTGCGGCGTGGCGCGGGCGGCCCGGGCGGTCTCGCGGATCCGCTCGGCGAAGGGCTCGGCCTTGATCACGTCCTCGAAGCGGTGGGAGCCGGTCAGGGCGACGACGGTGAGCACCTCGCCGTTGAACTTGGTGCGGGCCACGGTGGCGTCGGTGACGGCCGCGAGCGGAACCGGTACCGGTGGCTTCCCGTCCTTCAGGAAGAGCAGTCGGTGGGTGGTGAGCACCAGTACGCCCCTGCGGAAGTGGTCGGGGTGCCGCCCGGCCGTGGAGGCCACCGGTTCCTCGCCGTCGATGACGGCCGCTTCGACCGTGCGGACGGCCTCGGCCTGGTTGGCTTGGTTGTTGTTGCCCGCCACCTTGAAGGCGGTGTCGATCAGATCGGTCCAGTCCATGGGACCGAGCGTAAAGGAGCCGCTCAGTAGGCTGCTCGGTGAGCGAGAGGAACTGGCATGCGAGGCGGACCCGGCCAGTTGATGGCGGGTCGGTACCGGCTGACGGACCGTCCCGAACTGCTGCGAGCCTTCGCGGTGGACGAGCGCACCGGTGAGTCGGTGCTGCTGCGCGCCGTGGAGCTGCCCGCGTTGTTGACCTCCGGTCAGGACCCGGACGAGCCCAATCCCGGGCACGGGGACCGGCTGGTGCGGCGGGTGGCGGCGGTCGGTTCGACCGCGCCGGGCTGGCATCCGCGGCTGCTGCGCGGGGTCGGCGCCTTCGTCGACGGCGAGTTGCTGTGGACGGTGGAGGAGCGGCCGGCGGGCTGGACGCTGGCCGAGCTGCTCACCGCCGGGCCGCTCCCGCCGTACCGGGCGGCCGAGTTGGCGGCCGACCTGGCCGGTGCGCTGCGGGCGCTGCACGAGGCCGGGCTCTCCCACGGCAATGTGACCGCCGAGTCGGTGCTGGTCTGCGAGGACGGTGCGGCGATGCTCGGGGGGCTGCTCGCCGGGGTGGCGCAGGAGGCGCTGGCCGAGGACCTCGGCGGGCCGGGCGGGCGGCGGCGGTACGAGGTGCGGGCCACGCTGGTCGGTCCGGTGGCCGAGCGCTGGCCGCTGGACGGCGGCCCGGCGGGGGACTGCTGGGCGCTCGGGGCGCTGCTGCAGCGGATGGTGACCGGCCGCTCGCCGTTCCCGGAGGTCGGGGTGCCGGAGCTGGTGACGGCGGTCCGCGAGGGTCGGCGTGAACCGGCGGTGGTCTGCGGGCCGTTGGCACCCTTGGCCGAGCGGCTGCTGCAGCCCGATCCGACGCTGCGGCCGACGGCCCAGGCGGTGCGGGGCGAGTTGGCGGCGCTGCTGGCGGGCGCGCCGGAGCCGGCCGACGAGGAGCGGACGGCGCGGGAGGTGGAGCTGAAGCCGGAGGCGCCGTTGGTGCCGTTGCGGCCGCGTCGGCGCGGGCGTTCGGACGGGCGCGGGCCGGAGTCCGGCGGGGCGCGGGGTGGCGGGAGCTCCCGGATACCACCGGCCATGCTGGGGCCGCTGCTGGTGGGGGGAGTGTTCCTGCTGCTGGTCCTGGGCATCGTCGCCGTGGTGCTGTTCGCGGGCTGACGGCCCGGGTGCCCGCCGGTGCGCAGGTCCGGGGGGTGGGCGAGATTACCGGGCTCGGCGAGGTGCGCCTAGGGTGTCCGTGGAATCTGTTCGAACAGTGGTCTGCAGCGGGCTTTCCGCCGCGGTGACGGCAAGTGGAATCGAGAGGGGGAGCGGTCGCCGATGGGCGTGCAGGACCGGCCGGAGGCGGCCGAGGCGGAGCGGTTGCTGGCCGGGCGGTACGAGCTCGGTGAGCGGCTCGGCCGGGGCGGGATGGGCACGGTCTGGCGGGCCTGGGACCGGATGCTGGACCGCGAGGTCGCGGTCAAGGAGCTGACCGTCAACCACCTGCCGGAGGAGGACCTGCAGATCCTGCACACGCGGATGAAGCGCGAGGCGAGCGCCGCCGCCAGGATCAAGCACCCCGGTGTGATCACCGTGCACGACGTGCTGGAGCAGGACGGCCGGCCGTGGATCGTGATGGAGCTGGTCGACGGCCGTTCGCTGGCCGACGTGATCAGCCAGGACGGCACCCTGCCGCCGCGCGCCGCCGCCGAGGTCGGCAGCCAGGTGCTCGCCGCGCTGCACCGCGGCCACCAGCTCGGGGTGCTGCACCGGGACGTCAAGCCGGCCAACGTGCTGCTGGAGCGCGGCACCGGGCGGGTGGTGCTGCTGGACTTCGGCATCGCCAAGTACGAGGGCTCGACCGAGCTGACCCGGCCGGGCGACCTGGTCGGCTCGCCGGACTACCTGGCGCCCGAGCGTGCCCAGGGCGAGCGGCCCGGGCCGGCCTCCGACCTGTGGGGCCTCGGGGCGACGCTGTACGCGGCGGTCGAGGGCCAGTCGCCGTTCCGACGGGACTCGCCGATCACCACGCTGGCCGCGGTGGTCGACGAGCCGCTGCCGGAGTCGCGCCGGGCCGGGCCGCTCGGGCCGGTGCTGGCCGCGCTGATGGCCAAGGACCCGGCCGACCGGCCGAGCGCGGACGAGGCGGCCCGGATGCTGGCCGAGGTGCAGGCCGGGCACACCATGGGGCTGTCGTCGGTGGTGCCGTCGGCCGCGCCGGTGCGCACGCCCACCCAGTCGGTGCCGGTGGTGGACCGCAACGAGCGGCCGGACGGGACCGCCAAGCCGTCGGTGGAGGGCTCGGAGGATCCGACCGACGCGCGTCCGGCCGGGATCGCGCCGACCGCCGTGTCGTCGGTCGCCGTGCCGTTCGAGGCGCCCGTCGTGGCCGCCGGACAGGCGCACACCTCGGTCGGTGCGCCGGTCGCGCACTCCTCCGCGCCCGCTGCCGGTCCGGCCGGACGCCGCAAGCGGCTGAGGCTCCTCGCCGTCGCCGTGGTGGTCGGCGCGCTGGCCGCCGCGGCGGCCTTCCTCGCCACCCGGCAGCTGACCGACCCCCCGGCCGCCGACCCCACCCCGACCGCGCAGCCGGACACCGCCGAACCCTCCGACGCGTCGGCGACCGGTGACGCGACCCCCGGGGCGCCCGCCCCCGCCGGCTACCACTGGGTCGACGACCAGGCCGGCTTCCGCTTCCCGCTGCCGACCGGGAACCCGGCCTGGCAGCGCAGCCTGGGCACTGACAGCAACCAGATCTTCTACAGCCCCGACAACCGGGTGCACTACCTGCAGTTCGCGGTCACCGTCGGGCAGTCGATCAAGCCGTTGGACCACATGCGGCAGATGGAGCTCAACGTCTCCAAGTCGCTCAAGGACTACAAGCAGCACCGGATGGCCGGCGCCGTGGTCAACGGCCACGAGGCGGCCACCTGGGAGTTCAGCTACCTGGCGAAGGAGGGTGGACGCCGGCGGGCGATCGAGACCGAGTTCATCGACGAGGACGGCACCGCCTACGCGATCTACGCGTCCAGTCCGGACAAGGGCGACGACTGGCAGCAGGCCGAGCAGCGGTTCACCACGGTGCTCAACCACTTCACGCCGACCCGCTGAGCCGGGGCGCACGGCTGGGTGGTGAGGGCGGAGCGCCCCGCTTTCGCCCGACTGCGGCAGATTCTTGTTACCGACGGGTACCGCGCCGGGCGCCGAAGGCCTAGGCTGCGCCGTATGTCGGACCTCACAGCAGACGCAGTGGCCACCGAACACCCCGGCGCCCCCGCGGGCGGCAATCCGACCGCTCCCGGCGGCGGCCGGACCGTCGCGACCGCCGTCCCCCGGTCCCTGGTCGACCGGCTGGCCACCGGGGTCACCGCCACCGCCGAGCCCAATGTGGTGGAGACCGTCGCCCCGCTGACCGGTGAGCGCCTGGCCGGTCTGCCGCAGTCCACCCCGGCCGACGTCGAGGTCGCCTTCCAGCTGGCCCGCCGCGCCCAGGCCGCCTGGGCCGCGCTGCCGGTGCGCCGCCGCGCGGCCGTGCTGCTGCGCTTCCACGACCTGCTGCTCAAGCGGCAGGACGAGGTGCTGGACCTCGTCCAGGCCGAGACCGGAAAGGCCCGGCTGCATGCCTTCGAGGAGGTCCTGGCCGTCGCCATGGCCGCCCGGCACTACGGGCGCGCCGCCCAGGGCTACCTGAAGGACCGGCGCCGCGGCGGTGCGCTGCCGGTGCTCACCCACACCGTGGAGGCCCGCCGCCCCAAGGGCGTGGTGGGCCACATCTCGCCGTGGAACTACCCGCTGGAGCTGTGCGTCGGGGACCTGCTGCCCGCCTTCGTGGCCGGCAACGCGGTGGTCAACAAGCCCGACACCCAGACCGCGCTGACCGGGCTGTGGGCCCGGGAACTGCTGATCGAGGCCGGGCTGCCGGCCGACCTGTGGCAGGTCGTGATCGGCGACGGCCCGGTGATCGGCCCCGCCGTGGTGGAGCACGCCGACTACGTCTCCTTCACCGGCTCCACCCGTACCGGCCGCGAGGTCGCCCAGCGCGCCGCCGCCCGGCTGGTCGGCGCCTCGCTCGAACTCGGCGGCAAGAACGCCATGCTGGTGCTCTCCGACGCCGACGTCGACGCGGCCGCCGCGGGCGCCGTACGAGCCTGCTTCTCCTCCGCCGGGCAGCTGTGCATCTCGATCGAGCGGCTGCTGGTGCACCGCTCGGTGGCCGACCGGTTCCTGGAACGCTTCGTCGCCCGCACCCGGGCGCTGCGCCTGGGCGGCGGCCTGGCGTACGGCGCCGACATGGGCTCGCTGGTCTCCGCCCGGCAGCTGGAGACCACCACCCGGCACGTGGAGGAGGCGGTCAAGGCCGGCGCCACCGTGCTGACCGGCGGGCGGGCCCGGCCCGACCTCGGCCCGTACTTCTACGAGCCGACCGTCCTGGACGGGGTGACCCCGGAGATGGCGGTCTGCGCGGAGGAGACCTTCGGCCCGGTCGTCTCGGTCTACCGCTTCGACACCGAGGAGGAGGCGGTCGCCGCCGCCAACTCCACGCCGTACGGCCTGAACTCCAGCGTCTGGACCAGGGACCTGCGGCGCGGCCGGGCGGTCGCGGCCCGGCTGCGCACCGGGACGGTCAACGTCAACGAGGCCTACGCGGCCGCGTACGGCTCGGTGGCCGCGCCGATGGGCGGCATGGGCGACTCGGGGCTGGGCCGGCGGCACGGCGCCGACGGCATCCTGCGCTTCACCGAGGCGCAGACCGTCGCCACCCAGCGGCTGATGCCGATCGCGCCCTCGTTCGGGCTGGACGACCAGCAGTTCGCCGCCGTGATGACCGGCGGGCTGCGGGCGCTCAAGGCGCTGCGCTTCAAGTAGGGCCGGGCGCTTCGAGCAGGGCCGTGCGGTTCGAGCAGGGCCGCGGTCCGCGCAGCGCCGACCGGGCTTCCCCCCCCCAGGCAGGTTCGATCCCCGAAGGAGCAGTGGCAGATGGTGGAGTCCGGTGGTTCGGCGGAGTTCGACTACGACGTGGTCGTGGTCGGCTCCGGCTTCGGCGGTTCGGTCGCGGCGCTGCGGCTGACCGAGAAGGGCTACCGGGTCGCCGTCCTGGAGGCCGGGCGGCGCTTCGAGCGGGACGAACTGCCGCGGAACTCCTGGGACCTGCCGAACTACCTGTGGGCGCCGCAGCTCGGGCTGTACGGCATCCAGCGGATCCACCTGCTGGCCAATGTGCTGATCCTGGCCGGCGCCGGGGTCGGCGGCGGTTCGCTGAACTACGCCAACACCCTGTACGTGCCGCCGAAGGCCTTCTTCGAGGACCGCCAGTGGCGCCACATCACCGACTGGCAGGAGGAGTTGGCGCCGTTCTACGACCAGGCGCAGCGGATGCTCGGGGTCCGGCTGAACCCGACCGTCACGCCGTCCGACGTCCACCTCAGGGCGGCGGCCGAGAAGATGGGCGTCGGGGACACCTTCCACATGGCGCCGGTCGGGGTCTTCTTCGGGGACGGCAAGGACACCGACGGCACCACCAGGGCGGCACCCGGCGAGGAGGTCGCCGACCCGTACTTCGGCGGCGCCGGCCCGGCCCGCAAGGCCTGCGTGGAGTGCGGCGAGTGCATGACCGGCTGCCGGCACGGCGCCAAGAACATGCTCACCGAGAACTACCTGTACCTGGCGGAGCGGGGCGGCGCGGAGATCCACCCGCTGACCACGGTGGCCCGGATCCGCGAGCTCGGCGGAGCCGACGGGACCCGCGGCTACGCCGTGGACGTGCGCCGCACCGACTCCCGGTCGAGGACCGACCGGGTGAAGGCGGGCGCCCGGACCATCACCGCCGCCCGGGTGGTGGTCGCGGCCGGCACCTACGGCACCCAGTCGCTGCTGCACCGGATGCGGGACGCCGGCCACCTGCCCCGGATCTCCGACCGGCTCGGCGAGCTGACCCGCACCAACTCCGAGGCACTGGTGGGCGCGCAGACCACCGACCGGCGCTACGGCGCCAAGGCGGACTTCACCAAGGGCGTCGCGATCACCTCCTCGATCCACCCGGACGCCAACACCCACATCGAGCCGGTCCGCTACGGCAAGGGCTCCAACGCGATGGGCGCGCTGTCGATCGCCCAGGTCAAGGGCGGTGGCAGGGCCCCGCGCTGGCTGCGCTACCTGGGCAACTCGGTGCTCCACCCGGTGACCTTCGGCCGCTCGATGAACCAGCGCGGCTGGTCCGAGAAGACGATCATCGGCCTGGTGATGCAGTCACTCGACAACTCCATCACCGTCTCGCTCAAGAAGGGCCCGCTCGGCAAGCCCCGGCTCACCTCCAGCCAGGGCCACGGCGAGCCCAACCCGACCTGGATCCCGGCCGCCGAGAAGGGTGCCCAGGCGCTGGCCGACGAGATCAACGGCTTCCCGGGCAGCACCGTCGGCGAGATCTTCGACATCCCGATGACCGCGCACTTCCTCGGCGGCTGCCCGATCGGCGACACCGCCGAGACCGGCGTGGTCGACCCGTACCACCGGCTGTACGGGCACCCCGGGATCAGCGTGGTGGACGGCGCGGCCGTCTCCGCCAATCTCGGCGTCAACCCCTCGCTCACCATCACCGCGCAGGCCGAGCGCGCCCTGTCGATGTGGCCCAACAAGGGCGAGGCGGACCGGCGCCCGGCGCAGGGCGAGGCCTACCGCCGGGTCGCCCCCGTCGCACCGGTGCGCCCGGCCGTGCCGGAGGGCGCCTTCGGGGCGCTGCGACTGCCGCTGCTGCCCGTCCCGGAGGTCCCGAAGAAGCGCGGCTGAACCGGCTCCGGAGGCCAATCCGACCGGGCCGCTTTCCGGTTGACATCCGTTCGGGTCCGATGGGATAAACGGGCTCCCTGGGGGACCAGGAACTCGTCGAGCGGGGGGAATGCGGTTCATGGCCAACTGCGCATCGTGCGGCGCGACTTCGGCGGAGGGGGCGCCCGCCTGCGGCTCGTGCGGACGGCCGACGGCACCCCCGCCCCCGACGGCCGTCGCGCTGCCCGCCGTACCGCAGCCGGCCGGGCCGCAGCCGGCCGGGCCGCCGCCCGGGTACTACCCGCCGCCGCCCGGCCAGGGGGCGGGCGCCGGGTACCCACCGGTCGGCGGGCCGCCCGCGGTGGGCAGTTGGGGCGCCGGGCAGCCGTACCACCCGAAGGGCGCCCAGTCGCCGCTGCTGCGGTGGCTGACCGGCGCGGGCTGGGGACCGGCGCTGCGGACGGCCGTCGGGCCGACCGCGGTGCTGCTGCTGGCGGCGCTGGTCGCGGCGATCCCGAGCGACTACACCGTCGACCGGGCCTTCCCGACCCCCGAATTCGGCGACCGCTTCCTCTCCACCCTGGCGATGGCGCTGAACGCGCTGGGCGCGCCGTTCCGGCTCGGCTTCCACAACCCGATCACCCGCGGCCGCTCGGAGAACCTGGACGTCACCCTCTGGGCGGTGCCGATGACGGTCACCGTCCTGTGGTGCCTGGCGCTCTGGCTCGGCCTGCGGGCCGGGCTGCGGCGGCGCAAGGCCGACGGCTCCCAGCTGACCCGCGGCCAGGCGGCCGGTGAGGCGCTGCGCACGGCGGTGGTGCTCGGCCTGGTGACCGCGGTGCTCGGGCTGGTCGCCGGCACCAGCTGGAACCCGGGGAACACCGACGGCGGCTACTACGGCTCCGCCCTGGGCCTCGGGAGGCCGCCGTCCCTCGACACGGACTCCGGCTGGGTCTGGGCACTCGGCTGGACCCTCCTGGTGGGCGGCCTGCTGGCCTTCACCGTTTACGGCACCGACGCGATGCGCTGGGCCGCCTGGCGCAGCCGGGCGGTGCGCGGCTGGGCGGTGGCCGCGCTGACGGCGGGCCAGGCGCTCGCGCTGACCCTGGGCCTGGTCTCGGTGACGGCCTTCGTCCTGATCGCCGCCAACAGCGACCAGGACTGGCAGACGCCGGTCTCGCTGGCCTTCCTGCCCAATCTCGGTCTGCTGCTGCTCGGCCTGGGTTCGGGCGCCACCGTCCGGTCGGACACCACCAGGGGTGCCGTCCCGGGGTGGAGCGACTACCGCGACAGCCACCGGGAGTTCTCCTTCTTCGACCTGCACGGCGAGAGCGCGGACTGGCGCTGGACCGGTCTGCTGGCGCTCGCCGCGGCGGGCCTGCTCGGCTGGACGGCCTACCGGCGGCGGCTGGACACGGCCGACCGGCTCCGGCTGGCGGCCGTGTACGCGGTACTGCTGGTCGCGCTGACGGCGGCCTCCGGCGGGCTGTTCAGCACCTCGATGTCCCTCCAGGGGTCGACCTCCGGCGGCTGGGGCGGCGCGGACGACGCGCCCTCCACCCAGGACACCTCGATGGGGCTGACGTTCCTCAGCCTGCTGCTGGCCAGTGCGGTCTGGGCGCTGGTCGGTGCGCTGCTGGTGCCCGCGCTGCTGGCGGCGCTCGGCGGCCGGGGCGCGACGGCACCGTACGGCGCGGTGCCGCCCGGCGTGCCGCCGTACGGGGCGTACGGCCCGGTGTCGCCGGAGGTGCCGTACCCCGGCGGACCCGGCTACGCGGGCCCGCCGCCCGGATCGGTGCCGGGCGCGATGCCGCCCGGAGTGCCCCCGCAGGCGCCGCCGTACGGGCCGGTGCCACCGACGGTGCCGCACCCGGCCGGGCCGGTGGCGGACGCGCCGGTGATCGGGGTGAGCGAGGTGCTCGGCTCGCACGACGCGCCGCCCGCGCCCGCCGCCGGGACGCCACCGCAGCCCGGGGCCGCGCCGCGGCCGCCGGAGGAGCCGGTCGACCCGAGCGTCTGGCGCGACCACCCCTAGGACGCGACCACCCGTAGCAGAGGGGGAAAGGCAAAGGGCCCCGCGGGGGTACGGGGCCCTTTGTCGCTCAGCACTCGGCGTCAGGGCTGCGCCAGGTGCTGGGGGTGACGGCGCCGGGGGAGGAGCGCCGTCCTGTCGGTCGGTCCGTGGTCGTGCCCCTTCGGTGCCGGCTGGGTGGCCGGCGAGCGGGGCGTGCCTCCGTGCGGCGGCGGGTCGGCGGGCAGGTCTGCGCCGGTCCCACGCTCACGGAGCGTGAAGTGAAAACCGCTGTCGCCTTGCTGCGCGGCGACGGCGGAGACGTCGGTCCGGGTCCTCGCGGCGGGCCTGCCGGCCGCCGGGAGAACCGTTCACAGGGAGCATCGTGCTGGACGGAGGGGCTGCTCTGCAACCGGTTCGGCACAGTTCGAACCACTCCGTGTACCGACGACAGTGCGCCGAATGATCACGGTGCGTAGTGGTCAAGGTGCTGCGGCGCACGGGGACGCGCGTAGCAGCGCGGGACGGCGGGGGGAGGTGCGCCCGGAGTGCGCCCGGGATCGAACCATCGGTGCGACGGTCGGTGCGACGGCCGGCTCCCGGGCGTCCCCGGGAGCCGGCCGTCCCACCTCTCGGCCCAGTCGCGGCCGGGGTCGCTGTCCCCTGCTGGCCGGCCGCGGCACCCGCGCACGGTCCCACGGTGCCGCGCTCCCCGGCGGGCCGGGGCGGCGGCGCCACGTGCGCCGGTGGACTGGGGTGAAGCTCCACGCGTGGTCCTGCAGTCCGTACGGCGGTGCCCCCGGTCGGGGGCGGCGGCGGCGCGTCTGGCGGACGCGGCGCGGCCGTCCGGTCGTCAGAAGCAACGAAGCGCGGCCCCGTCCGGTCACGGTCCTTTGGACGTGCAGACGAGTGAAACCGGACAGCCCGGTAGAATCGGTGTCCAGACACCCACACCCGTCCGCCGCCGCTGCCCCGCCCGGGGAAGCGGTTCAGCGCGACACCTCGATACCGCTGCCGGAAGGCCGTCTGTGTCCTCTGCAATTCCCGTCCAGTCCGTGCCGGACAACGACACCGTCCTGGTGGTCGACTTCGGTGCCCAGTACGCCCAGCTCATCGCCCGTCGGGTGCGTGAGGCGCGGGTCTACAGCGAGATCGTGCCGAGCAGCATGCCGGTCGCCGAGATGCTCGCCAAGAACCCCAAGGCGATCATCCTCTCCGGCGGTCCGTCGTCGGTCTACGAAGAGGGTGCGCCGCAGCTCGACCGCGCGATCTTCGAGGCCGGTGTCCCGGTCTTCGGCATGTGCTACGGCTTCCAGCTGATGGCCAAGACGCTGGGCGGCACCGTCGACAACAACGGCGCCCGCGAGTACGGCCGCACCCCGCTGACGGTCTCCCGCACCGGCTCCACCCTGTTCGAGGGCGTCCCGGCGCAGCACTCGGTGTGGATGTCGCACGGCGACGCCTGCTCCGCCGCCCCGGAGGGCTTCACCGTCACCGCCTCCACCGACCTGGTCCCGGTCGCGGCCTTCGAGAACGACGAGGCCCGCCTGTACGGCGTGCAGTACCACCCCGAGGTGCTGCACTCCGACCACGGCCAGCTGATCCTGGAGCACTTCCTCTACCGCGGCGCCGGCATCGCCCCGACCTGGACCACCGGCAGCGTGGTCGAGGAGCAGATCGCCCTGATCCGCGAGCAGGTCGGCAACAAGCGCGCGATCTGCGGCCTGTCCGGCGGCGTGGACTCCGCGGTCGCCGCGGCCCTGGTCAACAAGGCCATCGGCGACCGGCTGACCTGCGTCTACGTCGACCACGGCCTGATGCGCAAGGGCGAGACCGAGCAGGTCGAGAAGGACTTCGTGGCCGCCACCGGCGTCCAGCTGAAGGTCGTCGACGCCTCCGAGCGCTTCCTGAACGCGCTGAAGGGGGTCACCGACCCCGAGGAGAAGCGCAAGATCATCGGCCGCGAGTTCATCCGGGTCTTCGAGCAGGCCCAGGCCGAGATCGTCGCCGAGGCCGGCGCGCACGGCGAGTCGGTCGACTTCCTGGTCCAGGGCACCCTGTACCCGGACGTGGTGGAGTCCGGCGGCGGCACCGGCACCGCCAACATCAAGTCCCACCACAACGTCGGCGGCCTGCCCGAGGACCTCCAGTTCCAGCTGGTCGAGCCGCTGCGCAAGCTGTTCAAGGACGAGGTCCGGATGGTCGGCCAGGAGCTCGGCCTGCCGGAGGAGATCGTCCAGCGCCAGCCGTTCCCGGGCCCGGGCCTGGGCATCCGGATCGTCGGCGAGGTCACCAAGGAGCGGCTGGACCTGCTCCGCGACGCCGACGCGATCGCCCGCGAGGAACTGACCGCGGCCGGTCTGGACCGCGAGATCTGGCAGTGCCCGGTCGTGCTGCTCGCCGACGTGCGCAGCGTGGGCGTGCAGGGCGACGGCCGCACCTACGGTCACCCGATCGTGCTGCGCCCGGTCTCGTCCGAGGACGCCATGACCGCCGACTGGTCGCGTCTGCCGTACGACGTGCTGGCCCGGATCTCCACCCGGATCACCAACGAGGTCCGCGACGTGAACCGCGTCGTCGTCGACGTCACCAGCAAGCCGCCGGGCACCATCGAGTGGGAGTAGCACTCCCGCACCGCCAGGGCCTGTCCGGCCGCGCCGTCGTTCCCGTGTACGGGAGCGGCGGCGTTGCCGTTCGTTCCCCCGGTGGGGAGTTCGCGGTCCCCGGGTGGGACCTCCCACCGAAAGCGTGCAGGAGCGGGCAGAATGCGGACCGGACCTGTCAGGGAGTGGCAGGCCGCGAGGGAAGGTGTGCGGGATGTCGGAGGTCAGCAACTCCGAGGCGGTCGGCGGGGGAGCGGCCGTCCGGGCCGACCGGGCGGCGCAGCGGAGGGCGTTCGCGTCCCGGTACGCGCTGCTGCCGCTGCGGCTGTTCCTCGGCGTCACCTTCGTCTACGCGGCCCTGGACAAGCTGTCCGACGCGCACTTCCTGGCCGGCGCGGGCGACCCGGCCTCCTTCGTCTCGCAGACCCGGGCGGCCAAGGCCGGCGGCAGTCCGATCGCCTTCCTGCTCGGCCCGGCACTGGACACGCCCACGCTGTCCGCGCTGGCCGTCGCCTTCGGTGAGCTGGCGGTCGGCCTCGGCACCCTGCTCGGCCTGTGGGGCCGGGTCGCGGCGCTGGGCGGCGCGCTGATCAACCTGAGCCTGTGGCTGACCGTCAGCTGGAACGTGTCGCCGTACTACCTCGGCAACGACCTCGGCTACCTGATGGCCTGGACGCCGCTGCTGCTGGCCGGCACGCCGTACCTGTCGGTGGACGGCTACCTGGCCGGCCGGGCCGGTCGAGACCGCGCGCGGGGGCTGACCGAGGAGCACGTCAAGCGCCGGGCGCTGGTGGACGGCGGGATCGCGGCCGTCGCGATCGGCGGGGCCGGGCTGCTCGCCGGCTCGCTGACCCGCACCTTCGGCCGGGGCAGGCAGGCCGCGCCCAAGGAGTCCGCGGCCCCGGCCCCCGGCACCACGGCGTCCGCTCCTGCGGCGCCCGCCCCCACGGTGGCCGCGGCGAGCGTGCCGGTCGGCGGATCGGCCCAGGTCAAGGACCCGGCCACCGGGGACGCCGTCTACATCGTGCAGCCCAAGGCCGGCCAGTACTGCGCCTTCTCCTCGGTGTGCACCCACTCCGGCTGCGCGGTGGACGCGCCGAAGAACGGCCAGTTCTACTGCCCCTGCCACGGCTCCCGCTTCGACGCCGCGACCGGCGCCGTGGTCAACGGGCCCGCCGTCAAGCCGCTGCCCAGGTACGGCGTCGGCAAGGACGGCGACAAGCTGACCCTGGGCCCGCTGCAGAGCTGAGTCCGCGGTACGCGCCCTACTCCTCGCGGTCCGGCCTGCCCCGGCGGGCCACCGCGGCGACCGCGCCGGCCAGGCCGCCGGCGCCGAGCACGATCAAGGTGACCGGGACGACGATCCGTCCGTTCACCGACCGGTCGTTGAGCGCGGCCACCAGGTAGAGCACCGCGATCACGGTGAACAGGCCGCCCGCGATCAGCGAGAACAGGTCGAGCCGGTGCTTCCTCACTGCTGGACCACCTTGATGTCGCCGAGGCCGAGGCCGAGTTGGAGATCGAGCGTGCCCTTGGACGGCTGACCGCCCACGGGGTCGATCCGGTACACGTGCCGTCCGGTGCCGTCCTGGCGGTCGCCGGGGACGCGGACATTGCCCAGGCCGACCCGGGCCACCAGGTTCACCGTGACGTTCGGCGGCAGGGTGACCGCCAGTTCGCCGGCGCCCAGGTCGACCTCGGTGGAGAGGGTGCTCCCGGCCGGGTCGAGCCCGGAGAGGTCCAGCCGGACGTCGCCGGCACCGAGGTTGTAGCGGTCCTTCAGGTCGGCGGCCGAGGTGACCGTCCAGGTGCGGTCGCCGATGGCGTCCTGCACGGTGTGCGGCGCGTGGCCGGCGAAGGCCAGCACCAGGGTGGTCAGCAGGCCCAGCACGGCGAGCCTGCGGGCCCGGCCGTACTTGGCGGCCAGCAGCAGCGTCAGGCCGATCACCAGCAGCCCGGTGGCCAGCACGACGGTGCTCAGCTTGGTGACGTCGGTGTGGCCGGCCGAGGCGGACCAGACCGCGGTGGCAGCGCCGATCGCCAGCAGGAAGCCGAAGAAGCCGAGCGGCGAGCGCTCCCTCGCCGGCCGGACGGCGGCCGGCTCGCGGCGGCGCTCCGGGCGCTCCTTGCGCAGCGGGTCGCCCTCCGGCAGGTCGGTGCGCTGCCACCAGGCCTGCGCCGGGCCGCCGGGCGGCGGCACCTTGGTGCTTCCCCCAGCCTCCGGCCGGGGGGACCCCCAAGCGGGCGTGGGACCGGCCGGTTCGGCCGCGCCGTACGGGTTGCGCTCGGGGTGGCGGGGATCCCACAGGTAGCCGCTGGGGCCGGGGGCGGGGGAGTCGGCGGGGGCCGTCCCGGCGGCCTGGGCGGCGGCGTGCCGGGCCCGGGCGGCCTCGTCCTGCGAGCGGCCGTGGCCGTCGTCGTCGGGGAAGTGGCGGTCGTACGGGCCGCCGTGGCGGCGTCCGCGGCCCCGGCCGCGACGGCGCTCGGGGTCGTAGCGCACCGCCATGAAGACCAGGCCGCCGAGCAGCAGCAGCGGGAACAGCTGGTCGCCGTCGCCCATCGAGGAGAAGAACACCCCGGTGCCGATGACGGTCAGCAGCACCGCGCCGATCGACTGGCCGTCGACCCGGCCGGTCAGCACCCGCTGGAGCTCGGTGCGCCCGCCGCGGCCCTTGCCGTCGGCGCCGTCCTCGGTCGGGACGATCAGCCAGGCCAGGCCGTACAGGAAGAGCCCGAGGCCGCCGGAGAGGCAGAGCACCACGGTGACCACCCGGAACACCACCGGGTCGATGTCCAGGTGCCGCCCGAGCCCGCCGCAGACGCCGGCCACCACGCGGTGGTGCTCGGTCCTGGTCAGCGGGGGGCGTTCCGGTTCCGGCGTGGCGGCGGGCCCGGCCTCCTGGATGCGGTGGTCCTCGGTCATGGGCACCATCCTTCCGGCAGGGGGCGGGCGGGCCCAACCGGGTACGGCCCTGCCCGTACCCTGACTTGTCCCTGATAAGCGTGGGGGACACACCCTGATGCGCCCGAAGGCGCCCGCGTGGAACCATCGGTGGCGTGGCAGCACCCGGTACCGATCCCCGCCCCCTCGCCCCCGACGCCGCGGCGTCGGCCGGCGCCGACCCCAACGTGCCCGACGGCGGGCGCCCGCCGTACCGGCGGCTCTACCGCAGCCCGCAGGGGCGGATGCTGGGCGGCGTCGCGAACGGCCTCGCGGTGCACCTCGGACTGCCGGTCCGATGGGTGCGGCTGGCCTTCGTGCTGCTGTTCTTCGCCCAGGGAATCGGCGCGCTGCTGTACGCGGCGTTCTGGTTCGTGGTGCCGATCGGCATCGGCGAGCCCTCCCAGCGCGGCGGCGCCTACTGGGTGAACGTCAACGGCGTCTACATCCCGACCTCGCCCTGGCTGCGGCCGGGCACCCCGCTGACCAAGCCCAGCGGCGGCTGGATCGGCCGGCTGCGCGAACTGCTCCAGCACGCGCTGCAGGGCGAGCCGGTCACCGCGGCCCCCGCCGTCGAGGGCGAGGACGGGACCGGGAAGCGGCCCGCCGCCAAGGCCGGGCAGGGCGGCATCGGCCAGCTCGCCGCCCTGGTCATGGTCGTGATCGGCGTGATCGCCCTGCTGAACGTGCTCGGCTGGCAGACCGCCAAGCCGTACACCTGGCCGCTGCTGGCGATCGGCGTCGGCGTCGCGCTGGTCTGGCGGCAGGCCGACGACTCGCGCTGGCAGCGCTGGTTCGGCATGGAGGGCGAGCGGCGGCGCAGCGCCTACACCCGGGTCGGCGCCGGCGTGCTGCTCGCGGTGGCCGGCACCATCGCGCTGCTCGCGATGCAGGGCAGCGGCTCCACCCTCGGCTCGGTGATCCAGGCCTCGCTGGCCGTGCTGGCCGGGGTGCTGGTGCTGCTCGGCCCGTACGGCCTGAGGCTGTGGCAGGACCTCGGTGCCGAGCGCACCGCCCGCATCCGCGCCCAGGAGCGCGCCGAGATCGCCGCGCACATCCACGACTCGGTGCTGCACACCCTCACCCTGATCCAGCGTCGGGCCGAGGACCCCAAGGAGGTGCTGCGCCTGGCCCGCTCCCAGGAGCGCGAGCTGCGGCTGTGGCTGTACCGCCCCGAGGCCGCCGCCGAGGCCGCGCCGGACACCATGGCGGAGACCCTGCGGGCCGCCGTCGCCGAGGTCGAGGACCGGCACGGCGTCCCGGTCGAGCTGGTGATCGTCGGCGACTGCCCGATGGACGAGAAGATCGCGGCACAGATGCAGGCCGCGAGGGAGGCGACCGTCAACGCGGCCAAGTACGGTGGCGGGGGACCGGTCCAGGTCTACGCCGAGGTCGAGGGGAGGACGGTGTCGGTGTTCGTCCGCGACCACGGCCCCGGCTTCGACCCCGACACGGTGCCCGAGGACCGGATGGGCGTACGGGAGTCGATCATCGGCCGGATGAAGCGCCACGGCGGCACCGCTCGGGTGCGGCCGGCGGCGGGCGGCGGCACCGAGGTCGAGCTGGAGATGGAGAGAACGAATGACTGAGGCAGCGCCGGAGCGCACGGCGAGGGTCGTCCTGGTGGACGACCACCGGATGTTCCGGACGGGGGTCAGGGCCGAGATCGGCCGCACCGAGGTGACCGGCATCGACGTGGTGGGCGAGGCCGACGACGTGGACTCGGCGGTCCGCGTGGTCGCCGAGACCCGGCCCGACGTGGTGCTGCTCGACGTCCACCTGCCCGGCGGCGGCGGCGTCGAGGTGCTGCGCCGCTCGGTCGGCGTGATGGGCGAGCAGGGAGGGGTGAAGTTCCTGGCGCTGTCCGTCTCGGACGCGGCCGAGGACGTCATCGGCGTCATCCGCGGCGGCGCGCGCGGCTACGTCACCAAGACCATCACCGGCACCGACCTGGTGGACGCGATCTTCCGGATCGCCGACGGCGACGCGGTCTTCTCGCCCCGGCTGGCCGGCTTCGTGCTGGACGCCTTCGCCGCCACCGACACCCCGCCGGTGGACGAGGACCTGGACCGCCTCACCCAGCGCGAGCGCGAGGTGCTCCGGCTGATCGCCCGTGGCTACGCCTACAAGGAGATCGCCAAGCAGCTCTTCATCTCGGTGAAGACCGTCGAGAGCCACGTCTCCGCCGTCCTGCGCAAGCTCCAGCTCAGCAACCGCCACGAGCTCACCCGCTGGGCCACCGCCCGCCGCCTGGTCTGATCCGTCACCGCCGAGCCCGTCCGCCCCGGATTCCCCGGGACGGACGGGCTTGTCGGTGGGTGGCCATAGACTCGATGTGCCATGAGTAGCCTCTTTGACGACCTCCCGCTCCCCGGTTTCGAGGCACCCGCCGCCGGGTCGAAGCAGCCCGCCGTGCCCGCCGACGCGATCGAGGAGGAGCCCCCGCCGTACGAGGACGAGGTCCCGTACGACGCGTACGAGGAGGCGATCCCGGAGGGCCTGTTCCACACCGACCACGCCGCGGAGGCCGAGCGGGACGCCTGGTACCGCAACGGCGCCGCCCGTACGGTGGTGGACCCGGCGCAGCTGCTGGAGGGGATGAACGACCCGCAGCGCGAGGCCGTCCTGCACGCCGGCTCGCCGCTGCTGATCGTGGCCGGGGCCGGCTCCGGCAAGACCCGGGTGCTGACCCACCGGATCGCCCACCTGCTGGGCGCCCGCGGGGTGCAGCCGGGCGAGATCCTGGCGATCACCTTCACCAACAAGGCGGCCGGCGAGATGCGCGAGCGCGTCGAGGCGCTGGTCGGCCCGCGCGCCCGGGCGATGTGGGTGTCCACCTTCCACAGCGCGTGCGTGCGCATCCTGCGCCGCGAGTCCAAGCAGCTGGGCTTCACCTCCAGCTTCTCGATCTACGACTCGGCCGACTCCCAGCGGCTGATGTCGCTGGTCTGCCGCGACCTCGACCTGGACCCGAAGCAGTTCCCGCCGAAGTCCTTCACGGCGAAGGTCAGCAACCTCAAGAACGAGCTGATCGACGAGGAGACCTTCGCCGACCAGGCCGCCAACCCGATGGAGAAGAAGCTCGCCGAGGCGTACGCGCTCTACCAGCGGCGGCTGCGCGAGGCCAACGCGCTGGACTTCGACGACATCATCATGACGACGGTGAACCTGCTGCAGGCCTTCCCGGACGTCGCCGAGCACTACCGCCGCCGGTTCCGGCACATCCTGGTCGACGAGTACCAGGACACCAACCACGCCCAGTACATGCTGGTCCGGGAGCTGAGCGGCGGATCCGTCGCGGCCGCGCCCAGGCGCACCGCGGACGGGGACTTCGTGAACCCGGCCGCCGGGCGGCTGGCCGAGGTGCCGCCGGCCGAGCTGTGCGTGGTCGGTGACGCGGACCAGTCGATCTACGCCTTCCGCGGCGCGACCATCCGCAACATCCTCCAGTTCGAGGAGGACTACCCGAACGCGACCACGATCCTGCTGGAGCAGAACTACCGCTCCACCCAGACCATCCTGAGCGCCGCCAACGCCGTCATCGAGCGCAACGCCAACCGGCGCGAGAAGAAGCTCTGGACGGCCGGCGAGCACGGCGAGAAGGTCATCGGCTACGTCGCGGACGACGAGCACGGCGAGGCCCAGTTCGTCGCCGACGAGATCGACCGGCTCACCGACAAGGGCGAGGCCAAGCCCGGCGACGTCGCGATCTTCTACCGCACCAACGCCCAGTCCCGCGTGTTCGAGGAGGTGTTCATCCGGGTCGGCCTGCCGTACAAGGTGGTCGGCGGGGTGCGCTTCTACGAGCGCAAGGAGGTCCGGGACGTCCTGGCGTACCTGCGGGTGCTCTCCAACCCGGAGGACACCGTGCCGCTGCGCCGGATCCTCAACGTGCCCAAGCGCGGCATCGGCGAGCGGGCCGAGGCGATGATCGACGCGCTGGCCGCGCGGGAGCGGATCTCCTTCGCCCAGGCGCTGGTGCGGGTGGACGAGGCGTACGGGATGGCCGCGCGCTCGGCCAACGCGGTCAAGAAGTTCAACACCCTGATGGCCGGGCTGCGCCAGGTCGTCGAGTCGGGCGCGGGCCCGGCGGCGGTGCTGGAGGCCGTCCTGGAGGAGACCGGCTACCTGGCCGAGCTCCAGGCGTCCACCGACCCGCAGGACGAGACCCGGGTGGAGAACCTCCAGGAGCTCGCCTCGGTGGCGCTGGAGTACGAGCAGGACCCGGGCGAGCGGCCGGACGCCGGCGAGGACGGCGCGCCGCCGGTCGGCTCGCTGGCCGACTTCCTGGAGCGGGTCGCGCTGGTCGCCGACTCCGACCAGATCCCGGACGAGGACGAGGAGGGGCAGGGCGTCATCACGATGATGACCCTGCACACCGCCAAGGGCCTGGAGTTCCCGGTGGTCTTCCTGACCGGCATGGAGGACGGGATCTTCCCGCACATGCGGGCGCTCAACCAGGTCAAGGAGCTGGAGGAGGAGCGCCGGCTCGCGTACGTGGGGCTCACCCGGGCCCGCGAACGGCTCTACCTGACCCGCTCGGTGCTGCGCAGTGCCTGGGGGCAGCCGGCCTACAACCCGGCCTCGCGCTTCCTGGAGGAGATTCCGGAGACGCTGGTCGACTGGAAGCGGACGGGGGCCGCGCAGGCGCCGGTCCAGCGCGGTTTCTCCTCGGGCTCGTCCTGGGGCAAGTCCTCGTCCGGGGGCGGGAGTTCGCGTTCCACCGGGTCCTCGGCGGCGGCTTCGCCGAAGGCGGGCTGGGGGCAGTCGGCGCGGCGCACCGGCAAGGTCGTGGACCGCGAGGTCGTCGCGCTCGCGGTCGGCGACCGGGTCACCCACGACACCTTCGGCCTGGGCACGGTGACGGGCGTGACGGGCGTCGGCGACAACGCGCAGGCCGAGGTGGACTTCGGCTCCGGCGGCCGCAAGCGGCTGGTCCTGCGCTACGCGCCGGTCGAGAAGCTGTGATCGGCGCCGACGCCGGCGCCGGCGGGGATCCGGGGGACGGGTCCTAACGCGGGTCCAGTCCGTTCGAGAGGAACCAGGGCAGCGGGTCGACCGGCCCGCTGCCCGGCGGCCGGATCTCGAAGTGCAGGTGTGGTCCGGTGCTGTTGCCGCTGCTGCCGACGTACGCGATCACGTCGCCCTGCTTCACCGGCCCCTTGCGGACCTTGTACGCCCGCAGGTGGCACATCCACGCCTCGGTGCCGTCCGGCATCTTCAGTATCGACATGTAGCCGTAGAACGGGTTCCACTGCGTCCGGATCGTGCCGTCGGTGACGGCGTACACCTCGGAGCCGCCGTCGACCGGGAAGTCGATGCCGGTGTGCCGGTTCATCCAGTGGGTTCCGGCGGCGCCGAACAGTTCGCCGAGGCCGTGCTGGGCGACCGGCATGACCACCTTGGGCCTGGCCGGTTCGGCCGTCGGCTGGGCGGTCGGGGTGGCGGTGGGCTGTCCGTCGCCGGGCTGGGCGCCGCTCAGCGGCTGTCGGGCGTCGCCGCGGGAGGCCTGGGCAGCCCGGTCGGCGTCGGCCTGCCGGGCCGCCTGCTGCGCGGCCGTCCGGTCGGGGGCGTCGGCCGCCGAGGCCTGCGGGGGCACCCGGTCGGCCTGCTCCTGCACCACCGTGACCCCCGCCGCCCCCGCGACCCCGAGCGCGGCCACCGACGGGACGGCGACCCGGAACAGCGCGGCCCGGGTGGCGGCCCTGGCGGCGCCGCGGCGCTGGGCACGGGACTGCTCGCGGGCGGCGAGGCGCAGCTCCGCACGGGTCGGACGGGCGGCTGCTTCGGGAGCCATCGGGGGCTGCCTCCTCGGTGGGCCTCGGGCACGTCATCGTGTGAGGTGAACAGCGGTGACTGTAGTCCCAGGCCCGATGCCCCGGAAAAACCGCCGGTTGTCAAGGGGGCGGGCGGGGGGCGCGCCGGCCCTGTACGGCGGGTCCGCGGAGAGGTATACCCACTGGTAGCAAGGCCTGCGGCTGTGACTTTGCCCTCCTCTTGGGAGGCGGCACGGTCAACCGGGCCCGGTGGCGCTAATCTCCCCTCAGGTTGGTTGGTTATCGAGCGTTAACCGCGTCAACCGCACCCGTGGGCCCACGAGGTCCGGTCGGATGATGGACGACGAGGTCCAGGAGGCAGTGATGAGTGTGTCGGGTCCGATCCGTGTGGTGGTCGCCAAGCCGGGGCTCGACGGTCACGACCGTGGTGCCAAGGTCATCGCGCGCGCCCTGCGCGACGCCGGCATGGAGGTCATCTACACCGGGCTGCACCAGACGCCCGAGCAGGTGGTCGACACCGCGATCCAGGAGGACGCGGACGGCATCGGGCTGTCGATCCTCTCCGGCGCCCACATGACGCTGTGCGCCCGGGTGCTGGAGCTGCTGAAGGAGCGCGACGCGGCGGACATCAAGGTGTTCTGCGGCGGGATCATCCCGGACGAGGACATCGCCGAGCTCAAGGCGATGGGCGTCGCGGACATCTTCACCCCGGGCACGCCCACCCGGGACGTGGTCGCCTGGGTCGAGGCCAACCTGCGCGCGGCCGGCTGATCGACGGAGTCGTCGAGCGGGCCGGTCCTGGTGCGGACCGGCCCGCTCGGCCGTTCTCGACCGCTCCGTTTCGGCCGCGCCGTTCTCGGCCGCGATGTTCTCGGCCGCTCTGTGCTCAACTGCCCTGTTCCCGTCCCGTCAGCTCGTTCAGCATCGCGGCCCGGAAGCGCAGGGTCCCGGCCAGCCGGGCGAAGGTCTCCGACCACGCCGAGTCGGGCGAGGCCCCGGCGGCCAGCTCCTCCACCGCGGCGGCCGTCTCGGGGGCGAGCGCGCGTTCCGTCGTCCCGAGCACCCCGCTGTGGCTCCACGGGTAGGCGCCGGAGGCCGCGGCCCGGGCCAGCGCCGACACCACCGCGGTGGACAGCGGCGGCGTCCACGGCGTCGCGCAGGCGCCGAGCAGCTGGAAGGCGTCGCCCAGGCCGTGCACCTCGATGAAGGCGGCCGTCCAGGCGGCCCGCTCCTCGGGCGGCAGCACGGCCAGCAGCTTGGACGGGGCACCGGTGACGCGCGCGCCCCGCGCCCGGCCGGCGCCGCGGGCCGGCGGGACGGGCGCCGGGCCGAGCAGCGCCCTTGCCCAGTCGGCGTCGTGCTGGCGCACGGCGGCGCGCGCCCAGGCCTCGCGCAGGTCGTCGGCCCAGCTGCTGCTGGTCTCGTCCACGCTGTCGCCGACCCGCAGGGCGAGCAGCTGCTCGGGCGTCATCCCGGTGCTCTCCGTCCAGACCGCCAGCGGCGCGGCGGCCACCACCTCACCGAACCACCAGGCCCGTTCGCCGCGCCCGGTGGGGGACTTGGGGGCGATGCCGTCGCGCTGCATCCCCTCGTCGCACTCGACGGGCGGGGTGACCAGCAGGTGGGTGCCGCCGTCGGCCAGCCGGACGGCGGCGCGGGCCCGGCCGGCCATCCGCCGGGCGAGCGCCGAGGTGGGCAGGGTGGAGAGCAGTTCGGCGGCGGTGGCGCGGACGTTCTTGCTGCGGTCGCCCAGGGCGGCCTCCAGGAAGGGTTCGTCGGCGGGGGAGAGGCCGTCCTGCAGGGCGTCCAGGAACAGCAGCCGGTCCTCGGCGCGCTCGGTGGCCCAGGTGCTGCGCAGCAGTTCCAGCCCGGCGGCCGGGTCCCGGCGGCGCAGCAGGGTGAGGTGGGTGACCCGCTCGGCGAACAGGCCCTCGTGCCACAGCCGGTGGTCGGAGAGGTCGTCCGTCCGGAGGTCCGGCTCGGCGGCGGCGGTGCGCAGCACGAACCGCCAGTCCGGGTTCTGCGAGGCCAGCCAGCGGCCCAGCGGACCGGCCAGCGCGACGGCGTCGCCGCGCAGTTCGCTGCGCGCGCGGGCGGCGTCGAGCAGCGCGGGTATCAGCGCGGCGGGCGGCCGCAGGCCCTCGGACCGGGCGGTGGTGAGCCACTGCGGCAGCAGCTCGGCCAGGTTGGCCAGGGTGCCGCCGCCGGTACCGCCGCTGCCGCCGGTGCGCCCGGCGAGCAGGACGGCCAGCCGGCGGGCGGCGGCCTCCGGCATCTCGGGGCGGGGGTCCTCGGGCGCGGGCGGCGCGGGCGGCCCGGCGGCCGGTACGGGCAGGGCCCCGGCCCGGCGGCGCACGGTGGCGAGCGCGGCCAGCTCCAGCAGCGCGGTGGCCGGGTCGGACGGGTCCACGGCCTCGGCGAGCGGCAGCCCGGTGGCCGGGAGCGGGCGCCGGTCGGTGCCGAGCAGGGCGCTGGTCCGCAGGGGCTCCCACGGGTCCTGGGTGATCGTCATCCTGGGCTCTCCTATGCCGAAGTGAGGCCGACCGGGCGGTGCTCGGCGGACCAGGCGGTGACCGGGGCGAAGCCCTGGTGGCCGTACTCTCCGAAGACCGTCAGCGGGCGTCCGGCGGAGACCGCGACCAGCCGCCACAGCGCCGCCTCCGGGACGGCCGAGGGGCGGACGGCAACGGTGTGGTGGCCGTCCGTCAGGTGCCAGCCGTCCGGGGTGCGGACCGGGACGACCCCGGCGAGCACGGTCGGCCAGCTGTCCAGCCACGGGTCGTCGGCCACCGCGGTGCCGTACCCGGCGACCGCCTCGGCGACGGTGAGTCCGGCGGGCGGGGCGGCCGGGCCGGGTTCGGGGGCGCCGTAGCGGGTGCCGAGCGCGGCGCGCAGCGGCCGGGCGCCGGGGTGGTAGGCGAGTTCGGCCTCCAGCAGGTGGCCGGTGGGCAGGGCGAGGTCGGGGGCCTGGCCGGGACGGCCGAAGGCCAGCAGCAGGGCGGGGCGGCCGGTCTTGGCGCCGCGCAGCCAGACCCGGCGGGTGGTGAGCCGCTCGTCGGAGCCCCCTTCCATCGGCACGGTGCGGCTGCCGAGCACCAGCCAGCGGTCCCGGACGGTCGGCCCGGCGAGCACCTCGGCGGCGTCCAGGGTGTAGCCGACCCGGGCGCGGACGGTGGCGGCCAGCTCGGGCGGCAGCTCGTCGATCCGGGTGGCGGCGGTGGCCAGCAGGTGGAGCATCGCGTACTCCTCCAGCATCCGCTCCTCCGGGAGGGTGTCCAACTCCCTCACCCGGGTGGCCAGTCCGGAGGCCTGGGCGTCGACCATCCGGGCCGCGACCTCCTCCCAGGGCCCGGCCGTGGACTGGTCGGCGAGGCCGTGCCGGATCCGGTCGGCCAGGCGCAGCCGCAGCTCGGCCGCCCCGGCCGCGACCCGGGCGCCGCGCCGTTCGGCCCGGCGGCGGGCGGCCTCCGGGTCGGCCGGGGGTGCCGCGCGCCTGTCGGCACGCTCGCGGCGGGCCCGGAGCCACTCGGCCGCCCAGCCGGCGGGCTCGCCGGCCGGCACGGCCTCGGGGGTGCCGCTCCACAGCAGGAGGAGCCCGAGCGCGTGCTTGCACGGGAACTTCCGGCTGGGGCAGCTGCACTGGTAGGCGGGCGTGGCGAGTTCGATCACGGTGCGGTACGGCGTGCGGCCGCTGCCCCGGCACTCGCCCCAGAGTGCGGCCCCGTCGGTGCCCGTCCCGGACCAGGGCGCGGCCGAGGACAGCTTGCCCGCGGCCTTCTGCGACGCGGCGTCAGGCGCCAGGGACAGGACGTGTTCGGTGCTCCAGCGTTCCTCCATGCGACCGACGGTAGGCGGGGGCACTGACAGTGGCTGACTGCCTGTCCGGAGCCGGGCGGGCCGTTGTCAGTGGCACGTTGCAAGGTGGTTCCCACAGGCCGGCACGCCGACCTGGCTCCCCCCGACGACCTTGCCGCCCGGGCATCCGTGTGCCCTGCGGCCGACCCGAAGGAGCCCCCGATGACCGACGTTCTGCGGCAGCACGCCGAGGACGCCTTCGCCGGTGAACTGGCCGCGCTGGCCGCCCAGGACGACCGTCCGCGCCCCGAGCGCTGGAAGCTCTCGCCGTGGGCCGTGGCGACGTACCTGCTCGGTGGCGAGCTGCCGGACGGCACCCGGATCACCCCCAAGTACATCGGCCCGCGCCGGGTCGTCGAGGTCGCCGTCACCACCCTGGCGACGGACCGGGCGCTGCTGCTGCTCGGCGTGCCCGGCACCGCGAAGACCTGGGTGTCCGAGCACCTGGCGGCCGCGATCAGCGGCGACTCCACGCTGCTGGTGCAGGGCACCGCCGGGACCCCGGAGGAGGCCGTCCGGTACGGCTGGAACTACGCCCAGCTGCTCGCCCACGGCCCCAGCCGGGACGCCCTGGTGCCCTCGCCGCTGATGCGGGCGATGGCGGACGGCAAGCTCGCCCGGGTCGAGGAGCTCACCCGCATCCCGGCCGACGTGCAGGACAGTCTGATCACCATCCTGTCCGAGAAGACGCTGCCGGTACCGGAGTTGGGCGGCGAGACCCAGGCCGTGCGCGGCTTCAACGTGATCGCCACCGCCAACGACCGCGACCGCGGCGTCAACGAGCTGTCCAGCGCGCTGCGCCGCCGCTTCAACACCGTGGTGCTGCCGCTGCCGGGCTCGCTGGACGAGGAGGTCGACATCGTCACCCGCCGGGTCAACCAGCTCGGCCGCTCCCTCGACCTGCCCGAACTGCCGGGCGGCGCCGAGGAGATCAGGCGCGTGGTGACGGTCTTCCGCGAGCTGCGGGCGGGCCTCACGGTGGACGGCCGGACGAAGGTCAAGACCCCGAGCGGCACCCTCTCCACCGCCGAGGCGATCTCGGTGGTGACCAACGGCCTGGCCCTGGCCACCCACTTCGGCGACGGCGTGCTGCGCGCCGGGGACGTGACGGCCGGCATCCTCGGCGCCGTCGTCCGCGATCCGGTCGCCGACCGGGCGGTGTGGCGCGAGTACGTCGAAGGGGTGGTGCGCGAGCGCGACGGCTGGAAGGACTTCTACCGCGCCGCCCGCGAGGTGACGGCGTGAGTGGAGCCGAGGTCGCGCTGCTGGGCATCCGGCACCACGGCCCGGGCTCGGCCCGGGCGGTGGCCGCCGCGCTGGCGCAGTGGCGGCCGGACGCGGTGCTGATCGAGGGCCCGGCGGAGGCCGACGCCGTCGTCCACCTCGCCGCCGAGAAGGACCTGGTGCCGCCGGTCGCGCTGCTCGCCCACGCGGTGGACGACCCGGCGAAGGCCGCGTTCTGGCCGTACGCCGAGTTCTCCCCGGAGTGGGTCGCGATCCGCCACGCCGTGGACCACGACCTGCCGGTCCGCTTCATCGACCTGCCCGCCGGGTACGGCTTCGCGCCGTTCACGGACGGCGACGGCGACGGCGAGGGCGACGCGGCCGGGCCCGACGAGCTGCCGGCCGACCCGCTGGCGCTGCTCGCCGAGGCCGCCGGTCACGACGACCCGGAGCGCTGGTGGGAGGACGTGGTCGAGCACCGCGCCCCCGGCACGGACGCGCTGGCGCCGTTCGCCGCCGTCGCCGAGGCGATGGGCGCGCTGCGCGCCGAGGGCCTCGGCGAGTCCCGCCGGGACCGGCTGCGCGAGGCCCACATGCGCCAGCAGATCCGCGCCGCCCGCCGCGCCGGGCACCGCCGGATCGCCGTGGTCTGCGGGGCCTTCCACGTCCCCGCGCTGGAGACGATGCCGACGGTCGCCCACGACCGGGCGCTGCTCGCCGGCCTGCCGAGGAGGACCCGGGTGGACATCACCTGGATCCCGTGGACGCACCGCCGGCTCTCCCAGGGCACCGGCTACGGCGCGGGCATCCAGTCGCCCGGCTGGTACCACCACCTGTTCACCGCCGAGGGCGACCCGGTGCCGCGCTGGCTCACCCGGGCCGCCGAGCTGCTGCGCGCCGAGGACCACCCGGTCTCCTCCGCCCACGTGATCGAGGCGGTCCGGCTCGCCGAGACCTTGGCCGTGCTGCGCGGCCGCCCGCTCGCCGGGCTGACCGAGACCCTGGACGCCGTCCGGGCGGTGCTCTGCGAGGGCTCGGACGTCGCCCTGGAACTCGTCCGGGAGCGCCTGGTGGTCGGCGACGCGCTCGGCGAAGTGCCGGACACCGCACCGGCGGTGCCGCTCCAGCGCGACCTGGCCCGGCTGCAGCGCTCGCTGCGGCTCAAGCCCGGGGCCGCGCCCCGGGACCTCGACCTCGACCTGCGCAAGGACACCGACGCCGCCCGCTCCCGACTGCTGCATCGGCTGCGGCTGCTGGGCGTCGAGTGGGGCGTGCCGGCCCGCTCGACGGTCAACTCCACCGGGACGTTCCGGGAGAGCTGGCGGCTGTGCTGGCAGCCCGAGTTCGCGGTCCGGATCGCCGAGGCCGCCCAGTGGGGCACCACCGTCGAGGAGGCCGCCGTCAACAAGGCGGTCGGCACCGCCAGGGCCGCCGCCGAACTCGCCGAGCTGACCGGCCTGGTGGAGACCTGTCTGCTGGCCGGGCTGTCCGGCGCGCTGCCCACCGTGATGCGGGTGCTCGCCGACTGCGCGGCCCTGGACACCGACGTGGCGCACCTGGCGGGCGCGCTGCCCGCGCTGGTCCGCGCGCTGCGCTACGGCGACGTGCGGGGCACCGACCACGGCGCGCTGGCCGGGGCCGCGGCGGGCCTGGCCGAACGGGTCTGCGTCGGACTGCCGCCCGCCTGCGTCGGGCTGGACGCCGGGAGTGCGGCGGCGATGCGTGCCCGGATCGACGAGGTGCACGGCGCGATCGCCCTGCTCGACCCGGCCGCGCCCACCGAGGACGGCACGGATGCCGACACCGGCGGCCTGGCCGGCCGCTGGGCCGCCGCCCTGGGTTCGCTGGCCCGCCGCGAGCCCGCCGGCGGACCGGCCACCGGCGCCCCCGGGCTGCTGCGCGGCCGCGCCGTCCGGCTGCTGCTGGACGACGGCCGGTTGGACTCCGAGGAGGCCGGCCGGCGGCTGCGCCTGGTGCTGTCCGTCGCCAACGCCCCGGCGGACGCGGCCGGTTGGGTCGAGGGCTTCCTCACCGGCGGCGGCGCCCTGCTGCTGCACGACCCCCGGCTGCTGGCCCTGCTGGACGAGTGGCTCGGCGGGGTCGGCGACGAGGTGTTCACCGACGTGCTGCCGCTGCTGCGGCGCACCTTCGCCGGGCTGGAGGCGGGCGTGCGCACCACCATCGGCGCCCGGGTGGCGTCCGGTCCGCTCGGCGCGGCCCCGGCGGCCCCCGAGGCGGCCGGCGAACTCGACCGGGACCGCGCCGACGCGGCCGTCCCGGTGCTGGCCCTGCTGCTCGGCGCCCGCCCGAAGATCCCCCGCCAGGCCGCCGGCCGCAACACCTGACCCCAGCCGAAGTCGAAGGAGGAGGACGAGATGGCGACCACGACCGACGAACGGCTGCGCCGCTGGCGCCTGGTGCTCGGCGGCGAGGCCGACGGCACCGGCCGCACCCTGCGCGGCCGCGACGCCGCGATGGACGGCGCCCTCGCCGCGCTCTACCGGGGCGCCCCCGACGAGGGTGCCCGTACGGGCCGCGGCGGCCGCCGCAGCGCCGGGCTGGGCGGCTCGGCCCCGCAGGTGGCCCGCTGGCTGGGCGACATCCGGGAGTACTTCCCGTCCACCGTCGTCCAGCTGATGCAGCAGGACGCGATCACCAGGCTCGGTCTGGACCGGCTGCTGCTGGAGCCGGAGATGCTGGAGGCCGTCGAGCCGGACGTGCACCTGGTCGGCACCCTGCTGTCGCTCAAGCACGCGCTGCCCGAGACCACCCGGGAGACCGCCCGCGCCGTGGTCGGCAAGGTGGTCGCCGACCTGGAGCGCCGGCTCGCCGACCGGACCAGGGCCACCCTGGGCGGAGCTCTCGACCGCAGCGCCCGGGTGAACCGGCCGCGCCACCGGGACATCGACTGGGACCGGACGATCCGGGCCAACCTGAAGAACTACCTGCCCGAGCACGGCACCGTGGTGCCCGAGCGGCTGGTCGGCTACGCCCGGGCCCAGCGCGCGGTGAAGAAGGACGTCATCCTCTGCGTCGACCAGTCCGGCTCGATGGCGCCCTCGGTCGTCCACTCCGCGGTGTTCGGCGCGGTGCTCTCCTCGATGCGCACCCTGGACACCCGGCTGGTCGTCTTCGACACCTCGGTGGTCGACCTCACCGAGCAGCTCACCGACCCGGTGGACGTGCTGTTCGCCACCCAGCTCGGCGGCGGCACCGACATCAACCGCGCGCTCGCCTACTGCCAGTCGAGGATCACCCGGCCGTCCGAGACGATCGTGGTGCTGATCAGCGACCTGTACGAGGGCGGCATCCGGGACGGCATGCTGCGGCGGGTCGCCGCGATGAAGGCGGCCGGCGTCCAGTTCATCGCCCTGCTCGCGCTCTCCGACGAGGGTGCGCCGGCCTACGACCACGCCCACGCCGCGGCCCTGGCCGCGCTCGGCGCCCCGGCCTTCGCCTGCACCCCGGACGTCTTCCCGGAGATCATGGCGGCGGCGATCGAGAAGCGTCCGATCCCTCAGCACCTGGTCAAGGGCGTCGACCGGGGGGAGGCGTAACTTCACTCGAACGTGTGAATCACTCGCTCGACGGGCCACGGTTCCGTCCGGCGCCCACGGGCCGATCTGTGACGGTTCTCACCCAAGCCGGGCAGGCCCCGGGCGAAACACGCCCGTCCCACGGGGATAACCTGCCAGACGGACGTGACGCGCGTGTTGATTGACGTGTGCGCCCGTGGCTGTGTGGGCCGCAAGGCCGTACCTCTGCGTACCCGCACCGCCCCGACGACCCGCAGCGAAGATCCTGCCGTGGCACGCTCGTAGAGACACAATCCGCGACCACGAACAAGGACAAACACGTGGACCTGTTCGAGTACCAGGCGAGGGACCTCTTCGCCAAGCACGGCGTGCCCGTGCTTGACGGCGATGTCATCGAGACCGCCGCAGACGCTGCCGCCATCGCGGAGCGCTTCGGCGGCCGTGCCGTCGTCAAGGCTCAGGTGAAGGTGGGTGGCCGAGGCAAGGCCGGTGGCGTCAAGCTCGCCGCCGACCCGGCCGACGCCGTCGCCAAGGCCGAGCAGATCCTCGGCATGGACATCAAGGGCCACACCGTTCACAAGGTGATGCTGGCCCAGACCGCGGACATCAAGGACGAGTACTACGTCTCGTTCCTGCTGGACCGCACCAACCGCACCTTCCTGGCCATGGCCAGCGTCGAGGGCGGCGTGGAGATCGAGGTCGTCGCCGAGCAGAACCCCGACGCGCTCGCCAAGATCCCGGTCGACGCCAACGAGGGCTGCACCCCGGAGAAGGCCGCCGAGATCGTCGCCGCGGCGAAGTTCCCGGCCGAGGTCGCCGACCAGGTCGCCGACGTCCTGCAGAAGCTGTGGAAGGTCTTCATCGCCGAGGACGCCCTCCTCGTCGAGGTCAACCCGCTGATCAAGTCCGGTGACGGCAAGATCATCGCGCTCGACGGCAAGGTCTCCCTGGACGAGAACGCCGACTTCCGCCAGCCCGAGCACGAGGCCCTGGAGGACAAGGCCGCGGCCAACCCGCTGGAGGCCGCCGCCAAGGCCAAGGGCCTGAACTACGTCAAGCTCGACGGCCAGGTCGGCATCATCGGCAACGGCGCGGGCCTCGTCATGAGCACCCTCGACGTGGTCGCCTACGCCGGTGAGAAGCACGGCGGCGTCAAGCCCGCCAACTTCCTCGACATCGGTGGCGGCGCGTCCGCCGAGGTCATGGCGAACGGCCTGGAGATCATCCTCGGCGACCCCGACGTCAAGTCGGTCTTCGTCAACGTCTTCGGTGGCATCACCGCCTGTGACGCGGTCGCCAACGGCATCGTGCAGGCCCTGGAGCTCCTCGCGGGCAAGGGCGAGAACGTCACCAAGCCGCTGGTCGTCCGCCTGGACGGCAACAACGCGGAGCTGGGTCGCAAGATCCTCGACGACGCCAACCACCCGCTGGTCCAGCGCGTGGACACCATGGACGGTGCGGCCGACCGCGCCGCCGAGCTGGCCAACAAGTAAGGAAGGGGACTTAAACACCATGGCTATCTTCCTTACCAAGGACAGCAAGGTCATCGTCCAGGGCATGACCGGCGCCGAGGGCATGAAGCACACCCGCCGCATGCTCGCCTCCGGCACCCAGATCGTCGGCGGTGTCAACCCGCGCAAGGCCGGCACCACCGTCGACGTCGACGGCACCGAGATCCCGGTCTTCGGCTCCGTCGCCGAGGCCATGGAGAAGACCGGCGCCGACGTCTCGGTCCTCTTCGTGCCGCCGGCCTTCACCAAGGCCGCCGTCGTCGAGGCCATCGACGCCGAGATCCCGCTGGCCGTCGTCATCACCGAGGGCGTCCCGGTGCACGACACCGCCGCCTTCTGGGCGTACGCCGGTTCGAAGGGCAACAAGACCCGGATCATCGGCCCGAACTGCCCCGGCCTGATCAGCCCCGGACAGTCGAACGCCGGCATCATCCCGGCCGACATCACCACCTCCGGCAAGATCGGTCTGGTCTCGAAGTCCGGCACCCTGACCTACCAGCTCATGTACGAGCTGCGCGACATCGGCTTCTCCTCGGCCGTGGGCATCGGCGGTGACCCGGTCATCGGGACCACCCACATCGACGCCCTCAAGGCCTTCCAGGAGGACCCGGAGACCGAGATCATCGTCATGATCGGTGAGATCGGTGGCGACGCCGAGGAGCGTGCCGCGGCCTACATCGCCGAGCACGTCACCAAGCCGGTCGTCGGCTACGTCGCGGGCTTCACCGCCCCGGAGGGCAAGACCATGGGCCACGCCGGCGCCATCGTCTCCGGCTCCTCGGGCACCGCCCAGGCGAAGAAGGAGGCCCTGGAGGCCGCCGGTGTCAAGGTCGGCAAGACGCCGTCCGAGACCGCCCGCCTGGCTCGCGAGATCATCGCCGGCTGACGTTCGTCACCCGCGCTGTGAGCGCCCCCGCCCCCCGTGGGCGGGGGCGCTCGCCGTTTCAGCGCCGGGGCCCCGCGGCGCACGGCAGCGGGGACCACGCCGGACAGGCCGCCGGATCCTGCTGCGGGGGCGGGGCCGCGCCCCGGGCCGCCACCGGCAGTTCCCAGCGCGCGATCGCCTGCGGCTGCCGGTCCGCCACCACCGCCTCCAGCCCCGGCGTCGGACTGCACCACAGACTGGTGATGCCGTTCGGGGCCCCGCCCGGCAGCAGCGGCACACTGGGCTCCGGCACCGGCGCGTTCGGGGCCGGTACGCACAAAACCGGCACCGGATGCTCCGGCCGCTGGAACAGCTCCGCCGGGCGCATCCCGGCGAGCGTCGCCAGCGCCGCCCCGCCCACCGCGGCCGTCAGCAGCACCGCCGCGCCCGTCCGGCTCGCCGTCCACAGCCGGTGCCGGGCCCGCAGCACCGGCACCGGCGCCCGGTGCGGCGCCGGGCAGCCCCGCACCGCCGCCCGGTGCAGCAGCCGGCTCAGGCCGTCCGCGAAGCCCGGCGCCTCGGGATCCGGGCCCACCAGCTCGGGCACCCACTGCGCCAGCGCCGCCCGGGCCGCCCACACCCGCCCCTCGGCCGCGGCCAGGGTCGACTCCACCTCCAGCGCGATCGCCGCCGCCGGCAGGCCCAGCCCGTCGTGCAGCACCAGCGCCCGGCGCTGCGGTCGCGACAGCCGCCGCAGCGCCTTCAGCAGGGCCTTGTCCCGGTCGGTCAGCCGGTCGTGGTCCGGCAGCACCGACTGCGCCTCGTCCGCCGGCCGGACCCGGATCCGCCGGTGCGGCAGGGTCCACGCGTGCGCCCGCCGCGGCCCGCCCCGACGCCACGGCGACAGTGCCAGCTCGCACGCCCGCACCCGCACCCAGCCCTCCGGATCACCCGACCCGACCACCCCGCCCCAGTCCCGCCGCGCCTCCCCGAAGGCCAGCCGCACGCAGTGCACCGCCCGGTGCCGGCACGCCGTCAGCAGGAATACCTGCTGCACCAGGCGGGTGTGCGCGTCCTCGTACAGCTCCTCGAAGTCCTCCGAGAGGTCCCGCCCGTTCCCCGCCTCGGTGAGCGCCCGACTGATCCGCTCCCGGGGGTCGGTGCTCCTGGGGGCGGCGGGCCGGTCGGTGGGGACGGGCGCGGGGGTCGGCTTCGGTGCGGCCTCGGACGCCTTCCCGGAGCCGACGGATGCAGCCGGCCCGGTCTTCTCCGGGGTGGGGGCGGCGGGCCGGTCGGCGGGGGCCGACGGTGCTCCCCGCGCGGGCCCCGCCTTGCCGGCCCGCGTGCTCGGCGGGTCCTGCTTGCGCTCGGGCCGGGCCGGGCCCGGCTTCGGGGCGCCGCTGCCGCGGCGCGGGCGGTGCGCCCGTTCCCCGGCCGGACGGCCGGGGGCGGGGTCGGCAGTGGGGGAGGGGGTGCCACCGGTGTCGGGTTCCGCCGGGATCGGAGTCGGGGTCGGGGTGGTCTGGGTCATGCCGCTGCGTTCTCCCGGGGCTGTGGGGGCCACTCGCGTGCGGTTGGGGTCGGTCGGGTCGGCCGCGGGGCGCCTGCCCGGGCTGACGGGGGGTGCGGATCTGAGCAGGGCGATGGCGGCGGCTTCGGTGGGGCAGCCGAGTTTTCGCAGGGCCCGGTGGAGATAACTGCGGGCGGTCGTGGGGGTGACGCCGAGTGCGGCGGCCGTGTGGTCGAGGCCGTGCCCGGCGGCGAGGTGGGAGAGGGTTTCCGCCTCACGGGGGGTCAGCTTCCGCAGCGGATCGGGGACACGGGTGGGTGGCGTGGACATCAGACGCTCCGGGCCGGGGCGGCGGCGGCTTGGGGGCAGGGTCTGAAAAGGCGCATAAGACAATAATCTGGGACACGGCGGCGGTTTGCCGGTTCACGGAGCATGGCGAGTCGCCTTGGCACCATGAGGCGCATGACGCAGCTGATGGGCCGTCCGCTCCTGGAGGTGCCGAGCGAACTGGGCGGACGCCCGGTGCTGGCCGACCTGTTGACGGGGGTGCGGACGGCGCTGGTCGGTCTCGCGGTGGTCGGGGTTCCGGTGCTGGGGCTCTGGGTGGCGACGCCGTACGCCGACTCGGACGCGGCCGCTGCCACCCGATTGGCGGGCGTGCTCTGGCTGCTCGGGCACGGCGCGCCGGTGGTGCGCGGCGGTGCCGACGCCCCGCTGACCGTCACTCCGCTGCTGCTCGGCGCCCTGGTGGTGGTGCTGCTGTACCGGGCGGGCGCGGGGGTGGCGTCGCGGCGCGGGCTGCGTTCGCGCTGGGGCGGCCCGGTGGCGCTGTGGACGGGGTACTGCGGGGTGGCGGTCGTGGTGGCGCTGCACTGCTCGGGCGCCGGGCTGTTCCGCAGCCGGGTGCTGGCGGACCTGCTGGTGGTGGGTCTGGTCGCCGGGCTGTCGACGGCCGCGGGCGTCCGGTCCGTCCGGCCCTTCGGGCCCCTGCGGCCTCTCCGGCCTCTCCGGCCGGAGGCCGTCGGGATCGGGTTCCTGGTCGACCGGCTCCCGCCGGGCTGGCGGCCGGTCGGCGGGATGCCCGCCGTGTGCCGGGCGGCCGCCGCGGCCGGAGCGGGGCTGGTGGCCGCGGGCGGGCTGCTGGTGGCGGTGGCGGCGGCGCTGGACGCCGGGGCCGGCGGCGGGCGGGGGACGGCGCTGCTCGGGCGCGGGCCCGCGGCGCTGTCCGGGCTGCTGATGCTCAC
Source organism: Kitasatospora sp. NPDC101108 (assembly GCF_055584725.1). Lineage (NCBI taxonomy): Bacteria > Bacillati > Actinomycetota > Actinomycetes > Kitasatosporales > Streptomycetaceae > Kitasatospora > Kitasatospora sp. NPDC101108. The sequence goes on along the minus strand of NZ_JBVJLM010000028.1, from coordinate 43,599 downwards.
CGTGGTGCTGCTGCCGAACGCGGTGCTGTGGGGAACGGCGTACGCGCTGGGCCCGGGCTTCGAGGTCGGCGCCGGGACGCTGGTGTCGCCGGGCGGTACGGAGCTCGGCGCGGTGCCGGAGTTCCCGCTGTTCGCCCTGCTGCCCCAGGAGGGCGGCCCGGGCGGCTGGCGGCTGGCGGCGCTGCTGCTGCCGCTGCTGGCGGGGCTGGTGCCCGCGGTCCTGCTGGGCCGGGCGGCGGCGGGCCGCCGTTCCCCGGTCGGTGCCGGCCCCTGGGCGCCCGCCGCGACGGCGGTCGCGGCCCTGGCGGCCGCGCTGCTGCTCGGCGCCGGGGCGGCGGCGCTGGGCTGGCTGTCCGGCGGGGCGCTGGCGGCCGGGCGGATGGCCCGGTTGGGGCCGGTGCCGTGGTGGACGGGCCTGGCGGCGGCGGGCTGGCTCGCCGCGGTGGCCGTACCGGGTGCCCTGCTGGTCCGCCACCGCGCGCTCGGCCCGGCGGACCCCGGGAACGCGGACGACGTCGAGCATGCGGACGACGTCGAGCGGGCGGAGACCGCCGAGCGTGCGGCGGACGCCGGGCTCGGCGTCGGTGCGGGGGCCACGGCCGGGGCCGCGCGCACGGCCTGTGCGTACGCCGGGCTCGCGGTCCGGGTGCGCCGGAGTGCGCTGGGGCTGCGCGCCCGTACCCACGCCCTGGTCCTGCGGCTGTCCCGGGGGCCCACCCGTTGAGCCGGCGGCCCAGGGTCGGTCGGGCGCTACTCGGCGTTCCCGGTGAAGTCCACGTACCACTGCGGGGCGTACCGGTCGCAGTTCTCGGCGCCGACGGTGGTCAGCGAGTCCCGCACGCAGGTCACGTAGTCCTGGTAGTAGTAGCCGAGCCCGATCACCGAGGTGGCGACCACCACGGTCATCGCGCCGGTGAGGATTCCGGCGAGCGCGGCCGGGGTGAGCGGGTTCGGCGCCGGAATCCCCGCGGGTCCGCCCGCGGCCGCCGCGGCGGCGGGCCGCTTGGCCCGCAGCGCGCCGATGCCCCAGGCGATGCCGAGCAGCCCGACCAGCAGCGCGATCCAGTGGAAGCCGGCGAACAGGCAGACCAGCGCGAAGGGTCCGGCCAAGGCGGCGTTGCGGGCCTTGCGGTGGTTCGGGTCGGTGGGGTCGAGCCGGGGCGGCTGCGGGGCCTGCGGGCCCCGGCCGGGGCGGCCGTCGCCGAGGCCCTGGCTCCACGGCGGCGGGAACGGCGGGCGGTCGCCGTCCTGACCGCCGTCCTGGCCACCCTGACCGCCCTGGCCGCCGTTGCCGTCGGGGCCCTGGCCGGGCCAGGGGCTGCGCGGCCGCCACGGCTGGTCCGGGGCGTCCGCCGGCGGCGGCGCGAAGGGGTTGCGCTCGTCGGTCTCGTCGCCGCTGCTCATGGGTTCAGCCGTTCCTTCTCGGTCGGGGCTTCGGTCGTGGCTCGGTGCTGGCTCGTTCGGAAGGTCGCGCGTTCGGAGCGGTCTCCCGCGCCCCCAATGATCCCGCAAGCGTTCGAGGGCCCGGCGGGGGCCTGCCCGAACCGTACGGGCCGTGCGCAACCCCGGTGCGGCGGACCCGAGGAGATCCCCGTCTCAACTACGCGCGTAGCGCCGCCAGGAGGGTGCGGAGGCCCTCCGACCAGCCGTTATCGTGGTGACGGTCAGCAGCTCAGATAGGTTCCCCGGGACCCGCGTCACGGCGGGTTCTCCTGGTGTTCCCCTTCGCTCGACCTGCCGTTCGTAGTGGCCCCACCACCGGTGGACGTACCAGCGGACGGCGCCCGACCTACGGAGAATCGCGCAGTGGCCGCCGCCCCCGCTCAGCTCTTCCCGCCCCGTACGCCCGGACCGGCCCGTCTCGTGGTGCTGGTCTCCGGCTCCGGCACCAACCTCCAGGCGCTGATCGACGCCGTGGCCGATCCGGCGTACGGCGCCGAGATCGTGGCCGTGGGCGCGGACCGGGACGGCATCGCCGGCCTCGACCGTGCCGAGAAGGCGGGGCTGCCGACCTTCGTCCACCGCGTCAAGGACTTCGCGGACCGGGCCGCCTGGGACGGCGCGCTGACCGCCTCCGTCGCCGCCCACCAGCCGGACCTGGTGGTGACGGCCGGCTTCATGAAGATCCTCGGCCCCGCGTTCATCGCGGCCTTCGCCGGGCGGATCGTCAACACCCACCCCGCACTGCTGCCCGCCTTCCCCGGCGCCCACGGCGTCACCGACGCGCTCGCGTACGGGGTGAAGGTCACCGGCTGCACCGTCCACCTGGTCGACGCCGGCGTGGACACCGGGCCGATCATCGCGCAGGGCGTCGTCGAGGTCGTCGACGCCGACCACGCCGATGGCGGCGAAGCGCTGCACGAGCGCATCAAGACTGTCGAGCGCAAGCTGCTCGTCGACGTCGTGGGCCGGCTGGCCCGCGAAGGTCACCGCATCGAGGACCGAAAGGTTTGGATCCCCGCATGAGTGCGAGCTCCACCACGCCGCCCGTTTCGGAGAACATCCGTCCGATCCGTCGCGCGCTGATCAGCGTGTACGACAAGACCGGTCTGGAGGAGCTGGCCCAGGGCCTGCACGCCGCCGGGGTCGCCATCGTCTCCACCGGCTCCACCGCCGGCCGGATCGCCGCCGCCGGCGTGCCGGTGACCGAGGTCTCCGAGCTGACCGGCTTCCCGGAGTGCCTGGACGGGCGCGTGAAGACGCTGCACCCCCGCGTGCACGCCGGCGTGCTCGCCGACCTGCGCCTGGAGTCGCACCGCGCGCAGCTGGCCGAGCTCGGTGTCGAGCCCTTCGACCTGGTCGTGGTGAACCTCTACCCGTTCAAGGCCACCGTCGCCTCGGGCGCCACTCCGGACGAGTGCGTCGAGCAGATCGACATCGGCGGCCCGAGCATGGTCCGCGCCGCCGCCAAGAACCACCCGTCGGTGGCCGTGGTCGTCGACCCGGCCCGCTACGAGGACGTGCTGACGGCCGTTCGCGAGGGCGGCTTCGACCTGGCCACCCGCAAGCGCCTGGCCGGTGCCGCGTTCGCCCACACCGCCGCCTACGACGTGGCCGTGGCCTCCTGGTTCGAGGCCGGCTACGCCCCCAGCGACGAGAGCTTCCCCGAGTTCCTCGGCGCCACCTGGGAGCGGCAGAACGTGCTGCGCTACGGCGAGAACCCGCACCAGGGCGCCGCGCTGTACAGCGACGGCACCGGCGGCCTGGCCGGCGCCCAGCAGCTGCACGGCAAGGAGATGTCGTACAACAACTACGTCGACACCGACGCCGCCCGCCGCGCCGCGTACGACCACGCCGAGCCGGCCGTCGCGATCATCAAGCACGCCAACCCGTGCGGCATCGCGACCGGCGCCGACGTCGTCGAGGCGCACCGCAAGGCGCACGAGTGCGACCCGGTCTCCGCGTACGGCGGCGTGATCGCGGTCAACCGCCCGGTCACCGTCGAGCTGGCCGAGCAGATCGCCCCGATCTTCACCGAGGTCGTCGTGGCCCCCGCCTTCGAGGACGGCGCGGTCGAGGTGCTGGCCCGCAAGAAGAACATCCGGGTGCTGGTCGCCCCCGAGGCCCCGGCCAACCGCCAGGAGGTGCGCCCGATCTCCGGCGGCGTGCTGCTCCAGGACGCCGACCGGGTGCAGGCCGAGGGCGACGACCCGGCGAACTGGACGCTGGCCACCGGCGAGGCGCTCCCGGCGGCCGAGCTGGCCGAGCTGGCCTTCGCCTGGCGGGCCTGCCGGGCCGTCAAGTCCAACGCGATCCTGCTGGCCAAGGACGGCGCCTCGGTGGGCGTCGGCATGGGCCAGGTCAACCGGGTCGACTCCTGCAAGCTCGCGGTCGAGCGGGCCGGCGAGCGGGCCAAGGGCGCGTACGCGGCCTCGGACGCCTTCTTCCCGTTCCCGGACGGTCCGGAGATCCTGATCGCCGCCGGCGTGCGGGCGATCGTCCAGCCGGGCGGTTCGATCCGTGACGAGCAGGTCATCGAGGCGGCCGAGAAGGCCGGCGTGACGATGTACTTCACCGGCGCGCGCCACTTCTTCCACTGAGTGGCACGAAGCGGCCCGGCCCCCTTCGAGGAGGGAGCCGGGCCGCTTCGCCGTGTTCCGTGCCGTCCGTCAGTACCGCGGCCGGTTGAACCAGTTGACGCCGTCCCGGACGCACATGGCGGTGATCCAGATGACGCAGATCGCGACCCAGACCAGCCCGATGATGATGTTCGCCGTGATCTTGGTGTTGATCCCGCCGATCAGGTCGACCACGCCGAACAGCGCGGCGATCGAGGCGTAGACGATGGTGGTGATCCGGACACCGTTGCCGCCCTTGCCGAACTTCGCGCCCAGCGTGATGGACAGCGCGGCGGCCAGCGCCCACACGACGCCGATGACCAGCAGGATGCCCATCGCGGCGTGGCCGATCGAGGAGACGAAGTCGTCGCTGCTCGTCGAGGTCTTGTTGACGGCGTCGTTGGCGACCGCGGCCGCGATCAGGCAGAACCCCGCGAGGATCACCTGCACACCGCCGATGACGAACAGCAGCACCCGGGTGGTCATCACCAGGCCCGGCATGACCTGCGGCAGGGCCGGCGCGTAGCCGTACGCCGGGGCGGCCGGCTGCGGGTAGCCGTAGCCCGGGGCCGGCGGCGGGGCCTGCTGCGGGTAGCCGTAGCCGGGCGCGGGCGGCTGGCCGTACGGGTTGTTCGGGTCGGGCGGGTAACTCATGGATGCCTCCGGGCAGTTGCGGGGACGTGGGGACGGGACGGCGGAGGACCCGGTTGCGGCCGGCGAGTCGGGTCGCCGACGGAACGGGACGGTACCGGAGCGCGGTGACAGCCCGGCGGCGGTGACGGGCGCGGCCGGCTCAGTGCTGTGACGAGCGGGTGATCGGACGCCGGGACGGGCACGGCGCGGTGAGGACGTCGCCGTGGCGGTCTGGCTGTGCGGACTGCTGTGGTCGGATCACTGGCTCTTTCCCCCGGGTACGCCCCGCCGCGGGATCCGTCGGCCCGTCACCGGGCCGGGTCGCGGCAGGGGATGCCCGCATATCGTCGTCCGGACGGCAGCGCGCTGTCCAGCCGGTTGTGGGCGCCAGGCCGAGACTGTGGCGCAACCGCAACGTGGTGCGGACCTTCCGTACCCGTCCGGTCGCCCGTCCGGTCGCCCGTCCGGTCTCCTGGCCGGTCTCCTGGCCGTCGTCCGAACGGCCGGCGGGCCGCCCCGGTACGGGGTGCGGTCGCGATCCGGGAGAATGGGGTCATGACTGCCCAGATTCTCGATGGCAAGGCCACCGCCGCCGCGATCAAGTCCGAACTCGCCGCCCGCGTGGCGGCCCTCAAGGCGAAGGGCGTCACGCCCGGCCTCGGTACCGTCCTGGTCGGCGACGACCCGGGCAGCCGCTGGTACGTCAACGGGAAGCACAAGGACTGCGCCGAGGTCGGCATCGCCTCCATCCAGCGCGAGCTGCCCGCCACCGCCACCCAGGAGGACGTCGAGAACGTCGTCCGCGAGCTCAACGCCGACCCGTCCTGCACCGGCTACATCGTCCAGCTGCCGCTGCCCAAGGGCCTGGACCAGAACCCGGTCCTGGAGCTGATGGACCCGGACAAGGACGCCGACGGCCTGCACCCGACCTCGCTCGGCCGGCTGGCGCTGGGCATCGAGGGCCCGCTGCCCTGCACCCCGCTCGGCATCGTCGAGCTGCTGCGCCGGCACGACGTGGAGATCAACGGCGCCGAGGTGGTCGTGGTCGGCCGTGGCATCACCGTCGGCCGCTCGATCGGCCTGCTGCTGACCCGCCGCAGCGAGAACGCCACCGTCACCCTGTGCCACACCGGCACCCGGGACCTCGGCGCCCACCTGCGCAAGGCCGACATCATCGTGGCCGCCGCGGGCGTGCCGCACCTGGTCAAGCCGGAGGACGTCAAGCCGGGCGCCGCGGTGCTGGACGTCGGCGTCAGCCGCAGCGAGGGCAAGATCGTCGGCGACGTCCACCCGGGCGTGGCCGAGGTGGCCGGCTGGATCTCCCCGAACCCCGGCGGCGTGGGCCCGATGACCCGCGCGATGCTGCTGAACAACATCGTCGAGGCGGCCGAGCGCCGCGCCGGCGTCTGACCCCCGAGGGACGGCGAGCATGACTGAACCGCGACCGGCGCGGTCCCGGCAAAGGCCGGTCAGGACCACCGGCACCCTGCCGCCGGAGGGCGCCGCCCCGGCCCTCGGGCGCGACCACGCCCTGCCGGTCCGGCAGTGGCCGATCACGCTGGTGCTGTCGGTGGTCGGCGCCGGCCTCGCGGTCACCTGGTTCGCCGACTTCAAGGACGGCTTCAAGTACGGGCTGCTGATCCTCGGCACCGGGGTGCTGCTCGGCGCGGTGCTGCGGCTGGTGCTGCCCGAGGTCGGGATGCTGGCGGTGCGCAGCCGCTTCACCGACGTGATCGTGCTGGCCTTCCTGGGTGCCTCGATCGTGCTGCTGACCCTGGTCGCGCAGCCGAACCCGTGGCTGGAGATCCCGCTGCTGGACAACATCGGCCAGCTGATCGGCCGGCCCAAGCACTGAGGGCCGGTTTCCGTGCCCACGCGGCCCCGCCCGGAAACCCGGGCGGGGCCGCGTGCGTCTGTGACGCATCAGCCACGCCCGCACACCCGGCGTAGGCTTCCCTTTGCGATAACCTGACGCCGGTCTCTCGATGTCGAGAGATCATCCTGGCTCCAGTGCCGGTGTGCCTGGGGCACCTGGCGATTTGCTGGAGAAGGTAGAAATGACCCGCACCCCCGTCAACGTCACCATCACCGGAGCTGCCGGCCAGATCGGCTACGCGCTGCTCTTCCGCATCGCCTCGGGCCACCTGCTCGGTGCCGACGTGCCGGTGAACCTGCGCCTCCTGGAGATCCCGCAGGGCCTCAAGGCCGCCGAGGGCACCGCCATGGAGCTCGTCGACTGCGCCTTCCCGCTGCTGCGGGACATCAAGATCACCGACAACCCGAACGAGGCCTTCGACGGCGCCAACGTCGCGCTGCTGGTCGGCGCCCGTCCGCGCACCGCCGGCATGGAGCGCGGCGACCTGCTGCAGGCCAACGGCGGCATCTTCGGCCCGCAGGGCAAGGCCATCAACGACCACGCCGCGGACGACATCAAGGTCCTGGTCGTCGGCAACCCGGCCAACACCAACGCCCTGATCGCCCAGCGCAACGCCCCGGACGTCCCGGCCGAGCGCTTCACCGCGATGACCCGCCTGGACCACAACCGCGCGGTCGGCCAGCTGTCCGCCAAGACCGGCGCCCTGGTCTCCGACATCAAGCGCGTCACCATCTGGGGCAACCACTCCGCGACCCAGTACCCGGACATCTTCCAGGCCGAGGTCGCCGGCAAGCCGGCCTTCGAGGCCATCGGCAGCGACCAGGCCTGGCTGGAGAACGACTTCATCCCGACCGTCGCCAAGCGCGGCGCCGCCATCATCGACGCCCGCGGCGCCTCCTCGGCCGCCTCGGCCGCCAACGCCGCCATCGACCACGTGCACACCTGGGTCAACGGCACCGCCGAGGGCGACTGGACCTCCATGGGTGTCGTCTCCGACGGCTCCTACGGCGTCCCGGCGGGCCTGATCTCTTCCTTCCCGGTCACCACCAAGGACGGCAAGTTCGAGATCGTCCAGGGCCTGGAGATCTCCGACTTCTCCCGCGCCCGCATCGACGCCTCGGTCAAGGAGCTGACCGAGGAGCGCGACGCGGTCCAGGAGCTGGGCCTCATCTGAGCCCCGCCCCCGCGGCCTTCCCGACGGCCCGTCCCTCCCTCCCGGGAGGCGGCGGGCCGTCGCCGTTCCCGGCCCGTGTCCGGCCACGCCGCTTCCGGCTCCCGTCCACGCCCGCCGCCTACACTGGCCCGCTGTGAACGAAACCCTCGGGGACGCCGCGCTCGTCCTCGTCTTCATCCTGCTGGGCGGGCTGTTCAACGTCGCCGAGATCTCGCTGATCTCGCTGCGCGAGGGCCAGATCCGGGCCCTGGAGGCGCGCGGCACCCGGCGCTCGGCCCGGGCCGCGCACCTGGCCGCCGACCCCAACCGCTTCCTGGCCGCCGTCCAGGTCGGCGTGACCTGCATGGGCTTCCTGTCCGCGGCCTTCGGCGCCGACACCCTGGCCGGCAAGGTCGCCCCGCTGTTCGTCGACGCCGGGCTGTCCCGGGGGATGGCGGACGCGGTCGCCCTGGTCGGACTCACCCTGATGATCAGCTACGTCTCGCTGGTGCTCGGCGAGCTCACCCCCAAGCGGATCGGCCTGCAGCGCGCCGAGTCCATCGCGGTGGTCGCGGCCCCCGTGGTGGACGTAATGTCGGTGGCGCTGCGCCCGGCGATCTGGCTGCTCGGCCACTCCACCAACCTGATGGTCCGGCTGTTCGGCGGCGACCCGACGGCCGGGCGCGGCTCGATGAGCTCCGAGGAACTGCGCGGCCTGGTCGCCTCCAACACCGAACTGGGAAGCGACGAAAGGGCGTTGATCGCGGACGTGTTCGCCGCCGGGGAGCGCCAGCTGCGCGAGGTGATGGTGCCCCGCACCGAGGTGACCTTCCTGGACGCCGAACGTCCGCTGGCCGCGGTGCGGCACCAGGCCGAGACCTCGCCGCACTCGCGCTACCCGGTCGTCGAGGGCAGCGCCGACGCCGTGGTCGGCTTCGTCCACGTCCGGGACCTGTACGGCGCCCGCGGCGAGCAGGCCGTCAAGGTCCGCGACCTGGCCCGCCCGGTCAAGCTGCTGCCCGGCACCAAACGGGTGCTGGAGGCGATGGGGGAGATGCGCCGGGAGGGCCACCACCTGGCCATCGTGGTGGACGAGTACGGCGGCACCGCCGGCATCGTCACCCTGGAGGACCTGGTCGAGGAGGTGATCGGCGAGATCCGCGACGAGTACGACCGGCCGGAGGCCGCCCCCACCCGCCGGCTGGCCGGCGGCGGCATGGAGCTGGATGGACTGCTCAACCTCGGCGACTTCGCGGAGGAGACCGGCGTCGCCCTGCCCGAGGGCCCGTACGAGACGGTGGCCGGCTGCCTGGTCGCCTCGCTCGGCCGGCTGCCCCGGGACGGTGACCACGCCCGGGTCCCGGTCGAGGGCGGCGGGGCGGTGCTGCTGACGGTGGCCAAGGTGGAGGGCCGGCGGATCGCCCGGGTGAGGGTGAGTGCGGTCACACCGGAGGAGCCCGCTGGGGCGGAGGTTTCCTGAGCGACCGGGGGAACTGGAACAATGGCGCGCATGGTCAACGCAGCGGTCACTGGTCCGGTCAAGGACCGTCCCCGGGTGCTCTCCGGGATCCAGCCCACCTCAGGCTCGTTCCACCTCGGCAACTACCTGGGCGCGGTGCGCCAGTGGGTCGACCTGCAGAAGGAGAACGACGCCTTCTACATGGTCGTCGACCTGCACGCGATCACCGTGCCGCAGGACCCGGCGACCCTGCGCCAGAACACCCGGATCTCCGCCGCCCAGCTGCTCGGCGCGGGCCTGGACCCGGAGCACTGCACCCTGTTCGTCCAGTCCCACGTGCCCGAGCACGCGCAGCTCGCCTGGGTGATGAACTGCCTCACCGGCTTCGGCGAGGCCTCCCGGATGACCCAGTTCAAGGACAAGTCCTCCCGGTACGGCGCCGACAGCACCACCGTCGGCCTGTTCACCTACCCGATCCTGCAGATCGCGGACATCCTGCTCTACCAGGCGGACGCCGTCCCGGTCGGCGAGGACCAGCGCCAGCACGTGGAGATCACCCGCGACATCGCGGAGCGCTTCAACTCCCGCTACGCCCCGGTCTTCACGATCCCCAAGCCGTACATCCTCAAGGAGACGGCGAAGATCATGGACCTCCAGGACCCGGGCATCAAGATGAGCAAGTCGGCGTCCTCGCCCAAGGGCCTGGTCAGCCTGCTGGACGAGGCGAAGGTCAGCGCCAAGAAGTTCAAGAGCGCCGTCACCGACACCGGCACCGTCGTCTCCTACGACGAGGAGCAGAAGCCCGGCGTCTCCAACCTGCTGCGGATCCACTCGGCGCTCAGCGGCCAGTCGGTCGAGCAGCTGGTCGCGCACTTCGAGGGCAAGATGTACGGCGCCCTGAAGACCGAGCTGGCCGAGCTGTTCGCCGAGTGGGTGACGCCCTTCCAGGAGCGCACCGGCACCTTCCTGGACGACCCGGCCGAGCTGGACCGGGTACTGGCGATCGGCGCCGAGAAGGCCCGCGCGGTGGCCTCCGAGACGCTGGCCACGGTGTACGACCGGATCGGCTTCCTCCCGGCCGCCAAGCGGTGACTCCCCTCACACGCCTGCCCGGTGGTGACGGTGGCTCGCCCGTCACCATCGGCGTGTCCGTGAGCGTTCCGGACCCGTACGGCACGTGGATCCAGGACGCGCGGGCCGGCCACGGCGATCCGCAGGCGCGCTCGATACCGACGCACGTCACCCTGCTGCCGCCGACCGAGCTGCCCGCCGAGGAGCTCCCGAAGGTCGAGGAGCACCTGGCGGCGGTGGCGGCCGCGCACCGGCCGTTCCGGATGCTGCTGCGCGGCGGCGGCACCTTCCGCCCGGTGTCGCCGGTGGTGTTCGTCCGGGTCGAGGAGGGCGCGCAGGAGTGCCGGCTGCTGGAGGCGGACGTCCGCTCCGGCCCGCTGGCCCGTGAACTGGCCTTCCCGTACCACCCGCACGTGACGGTCGCCCACGGCCTGCCGGACGACGTGCTGGACCAGGCGTACGAGCAGGCGCGCGGGTTCCGGGCGTCCTTCCTGGTGCCCGGCTTCTCGCTCTCCCGGTTCGACGCGGACGAGGTCTGGCGGCCCTGGCGGAACTACCGCTTCTCGTGAACCGGTACGGCGCGTGGACTACCGCGCCGTACGGCCGAGTTCGAGCATCCGGTCGACCACCCGGCGGGACGCTCCGCCGTCGTCCAGGGCGCAGTGCTCGGCCCGGAAGCGCCGGTAGCGCTCGGCGTACCCGGGCGCCGACTCCGTTCCGCTGTCGGCGAGTTCGCGCAGCGCGCCGAGCAGTTCCGCGGAGTCCGGCACCAGCGGGCCGGGGGCGTTGCGCTCGAAGTCGAAGTAGAAGCCGCGCAGGGTGTCGCGGTAGTGCTCCAGGTCGTAGGTGAAGAAGTAGACCGGGCGGCCGGTGATCGCGAAGTCGAACATGATCGACGAGTAGTCGGTCACCAGGACGTCCGCGATCAGCAGCAGTTCCTGCGGGTCGGGGAAGTCCCCGCAGTCGTACAGGAAGCCGTCGCCGGCGCCCGGCAGCGGTTCGCGCACGTGGGAGTGCGGGCGGACCAGCAGCACGTGGTCCTCGCCGAGCAGCCGGCGGGCGTGGTCGACGTCCAGCCGCAGGTCGAGCCGGAAGCCCTCGCCGTCGCCGCGCTGCTGGTCCTCGCGCCAGGTCGGCGCGTACAGCACGACCCGCTTGCCCTCGGGGATGCCGAGCCGCCTGCGGACGGTCGCGGCGACCCGCGGGTCCGGTTCGGCCAGGACGTCGCCGCGCGGGTAGCCGGACTCCAGGACCTCGCCGTCGTAGCGGAAGGCGCGCTGCAGGATCGGGGTGGCGAACGGGCTGGGGGAGAGCAGCAGGCTCCACTGCGGGGTCTCCCGGTCGAGGGATTCCAGGTAGCCGTGGTCGGACAGCCAGGAGTTCTCGACGTCGTGGGCGATCCGCTTCAGCAGTGAGCCGTGCCAGGTCTGCACCACGACCTGGCCCTCGCGGCGCTCCAGGAAGTCCGGGAAGTGGGTGTTGCCGACCAGGTAGCGGCAGGTGGCCAGGGCGCGGTACCACTCCGGGCTCCAGATCCGCACCGGCACGACCCCGGGCGGCAGCTCGGCCTGGCCGTCGTCGACCACCCACAGGTGTTCCAACGGCTCACCGCGACGGGCGAGTTCGGCGTGCACCGCGCGCGGGGAGTCGGCGTAGCCGCGGCCGCCGAACACGTCGTACAGCACCGCCTCGCGCAGCGGTTCGCGGCGGGCGGCCGGGTAGTGCTCGGTGCGCAGCCGGGCCTGCGTCCAGGCGCTGCGCTCGGTGGCGTCGAGCACCGGGGTGGAGTCCACCAGCAGGGTGTCGTGCCAGCGGCGCTGCAGCAGGACGTGCTTGCCGCCGGTGGTCGCGGTGGCGGGCAGGGTGGGCAGGACGGCGGCGGAGGCGATCAGCGGCCGGGCCGGGCCGGAGCGGTCGGCCGGCTCCAGGGCGGCCTCCCAGATGCCCTTGCGCAGCGGCAGCACGGCGCCGTCCGAGCCGGTGCGGGTGGCGGGCACCCGCACCCGGAAGCGGCCGTCCGGTTCGGGTTCGACCGGGGCGCGGACCTCGCCCGCGGTGCCGCTGTGCCGCAGGACCAGCTCCAGCTGGTCGGCGGCCGGGTCCGGGCAGTGGCCGGACAGTTCGAAGCCGGCGAAGTGCACCTCGATCCGGTCGACCACCCCGGCGGCCGGCTGGACGCAGACCTGGAGCCGGCCGTCGGAGAGGTGCTTGAGGTAGAGCACCCGGTCCGGGGCGTCCGGCAGCGGGTGCTGGCCGGCCACCGGGCCGCGGCGCTCGTCCAGGCAGAGCGGCTCGGTGCCGCCGTCGGGGCGCAGCAGTTCGGCGTCCCAGTGCTCCAGCGTGCCGCGGCCGCGCCCGTCGGCGGTGAACGGCCGGTACGGCAGGTGGACGGTGAAGGTGTTGCCGGTGCGGGTGAGCGGCTGCTCGATCACCGCGTCGCTCTGCCGGTGGCACAGCCGCAGCACGGTGCCGGTCGGGCAGTGGTCGGCGGCGCCGGCCAGCCGGAGGCCGTCGGCGGCGGGTTCGGCGCGGTCGAGCCGGACGCCGGGGCGCTCCAGCCGCAGCCGCAGCCGGTCGTCCTCGAAGTACGGCTGGAGGCGCACGTCACGGTCCACCCAGCGGGCCGGCGGGTACTCGCCGGAGCCGCACCAGTGGGGGGCGAGGGCACCGTACTGGCGGCGCAGCCGGGTGGGGCGGGGGCGGGTGAAGAGGGTGGTCTCGATCTGCCAGTCGCCGAGCAGCCAGCGGCCGTCGCGGCGCAGCCGGGAGGGTTCCACCACGACGGTGAAGCCGGACCAGTCGTGGTTGTGGTCGGGCTGGGCGCTGTCGTCGGTGACCTCGGGCAGCTTGCGGGGTCTGGAGCGCAGATGGAGGGGCGGCTCGGTGCCGTCCTCGTGGCGCAGGGTCAGCCAGGTCCAGGCCGAGCCGGGGCGGCCGGTGTCCAGGTCCAGCGGGCGGGCGAAACCGGTGAGCTCCAGTCCGCGGCCGTGCCAGCGGGCCCGCAGCAGTCCGAACACCACGTCCTCGTCGACGGCGGGCCGGCCCGCGCTCACCCGGGGGGCGGAGTGCGGCAGAACGAACCGGGTGAGCGCAGGCATGGTGCGGGGGCCCTTCGGGGGAGGGGATCCCGGTCATGGCGGTGGCCGGGAGGAGCCGCCGTGCCGAGGCTGACCGGACGGGGCCGATTTGATATCCCATACCGGGAAGGCACTCCGGGTCAACTGTACAGTTCGGAGAATTTCCTTTGAAATTCGTTGGGTAAACGTGAGTTCGAGTGCAAAAGAGGCGTAAAGGGCAGGCGGTTCTCAGGGAATTCCCAGGGAGCGCGGAGACGCCCGGCGCGGATCGCGCCGGGCGTCTCGGCTGGCACCGCCGTGACTACTCCTTGCGGAGCATCGCGTCGACCACCCGGGCGGAGGCCTTGCCGTCGTCCAGGTCGCAGTACGCCTCACGGAACGCGGCCGCCTTGTCCGCGTGCTCGGCCGCGACCTCGTCCACCCGGGCGAGCGCGTCGACCAGCGCCTCGGAGGTGGGCAGCAGCGGGCCGGGCGCCTCGGCCTCGAAGTTCAGGCTGAAGCCGCGCAGGTTGTCGCGGTAGTGCTCCAGGTCGTGGGTGAAGAAGAGCATCGGCTTGCCGGTGGCGGCGAAGTCGAAGACGCTCGACGAGTAGTCGGTGACCAGCACGTCGGCGATCAGCAGCAGCTCCGCCATGTCGGGGTAGCTGCCGACGTCCCAGATGTAGCCGTTGCCGGCGCCCGGGATCTGGCCGCACATCATGTTGTGCCGGCGCACCAGCAGCACCTGGTCGTCGCCGAGCGCGGCCTTGGCCGCCTCCAGGTCGATCCGCAGGTCGATCTGGTAGCCGCCGTTCGGCCGGCGACGGTCCTCGCGCCAGGTCGGCGCGTACAGCACGACCTTCTTGCCCTCGGGCAGGCCGAGCCGTTCACGGACCTGTTCGGCCGTCTTCTCCCGGTCGGCCGCGAACAGGACGTCGTTCCGGGGCGAACCGCTCTCCAGGATCTCGCCCTGGTAATCGAAGGCGCGCCGCAGGACGGGGGCGGACCAGCTGTTGCCGGCCACCAGCAGGCTCCAGTTCGGGACCTCGCGGGCCAGGCCCTTGAGGTAGTTCGAATTGGTGAACCAGACCTTCTCGAAGTCGAAGCCGATCTGCTTCAGCGGGCTGCCCTGCCAGGTCTGGACGACCACCTGGCCGGGCCGGCGGACGAAGAAGTCGGGCAGGTGGGTGCTGGTGACGATGTACTTGGCGGTCGCCAGCGCCTCGAACCACTCCGGGCTCCAGAGCCGGATGGTCTGCGCGGTGCGCGGCAGGTCGGCCTGCATGTCGTCGCTGCCCCACAGGTGCTCCAGCGGCAGGCCGCGGCGGACCAGCTCCTCGTGGATCGCCCTGGGCGAGCCGGCGTACACGCTGCCGTACCCGGCGTTGTACAGCACCGTGTCGCGCACCGGCAGCCGGCGGGCGGCCGGGTAGTCGACGGTGCGCAGCTGGCGCTGGCGGAAGCCGGACCGCTCCTCCGGCAGCAGCGCCGAGTGCGACTCCAGCGACAGGCAGTCGTGGTAGCGGCGCTCCAGCACGATCCGCTTGCCGCGGGACTGCACCTCCACCGGCAGCGCGCCGAAGCAGGACGGGGAGATCTGCACGTGGCTCTCCGGCAGGGCGGCGGCCTCCTCGCCGACCGGACGGAAGAAGACCCGCCAGGTGCCCTGGGCGAGCGGGACCTGACCGGCGAAGGTGGCGGTCGGCACGGCGGGCAGCGCGGTGCGGAAGCGGCCGTCCGCGATCTCCACCGGGTAGACGTGCTCCTCCTCGCGCCAGTGGTGCCGGACCACCAGCTCCCAGCGGTGCGCGCCGGGCAGCGGGAACGAGCCGCTCAGCAGGAAGCCGTCGGCGCCGCGCGCCGTCACCTCGTCCACCACCGGCTGCAGCAGCTGGTCGGAGAACTGGAGGTGCCCCGTCGGGGAGGGCTTGGTGTAGATCGCCCGGCGCTGGTCGGCGGGCGCCTGCGGGTTCAGCGGCACGTGCAGCTGCTCGGGGGCGTTGCGGTCGTCCCAGACCAGCGGCAGGGCGGTGCCGTCGGCCAGCAGCAGCGCGCTGTTCCAGCGGTCGCGGACGCGCTCGCCGGCCACCGGGTCCAGCTCGGCCCAGGCCTCGCGGACGGCCGTCAGCTCGGCCACCTCGACGGAGGCGGTGAACGGCTGCAGCGCACCGACCGGCGTGCCCAGCTCCAGCGGGAAGGTCAGCTCGCGGTCCGACTCGACGTGGGTCAGCCGCAGCCGGGCCCCGGCGAAGCTCGCACCGGAGCGCGCCGTGCCGGAGACCTCCACCCGGTCGCCGTGCGCGGCCAGGCCGGTCACCCGGGCCTTGACGGTCTGCACCTGGAGGTAGACGAAGTTGTCCCGGACCCAGGGCACGATCCGCACGTCCGGCTCGACCCAGTGCAGCGGGATCGATTCGGCGGTGTCGCTCCAGCCCGCCGAGATCCGGCCCTTGTAGATCCCGCCCTTGCCGGCGCCGGCCACCAGGACGCGCCAGTGGCCGTCCTTCCACTGGCCGCGGTGCTTGAGCTTCTTCGGGTCGAGGGAGACGGTGAAGCCGGACCAGTCGCAGCTGTACAGGTCGTGGTTGCAGCTGGCGGTCGCCTCGGGGCTGTACTGGGTCTTCATCGGCACGGCGACCACCCGGCGGCCCTTGGCCTCGCGCAGCACCAGGGTGCGGACCATGTCGTGCTTGTTCGCCGCGCCCAGCTGCTCCGGGTACGCGTGCCCGGTCAGGCGCAGCTTCCCGCCCACCCAGGCGCTGTCGTACAGCCGGCTGCGCATGACCAGCGAGTTGTCCAGCTTGAGCACGTTGGACGGCACGCTCTTGCGCCCGCCGCGCAGGAACGGGTAGTCCGCGTACGGCCGCAGCAGACCGCGGGCCTGCACACCGCCGCCGCTCTCGCCCTCGTACTTGATCTGCTCGACCAGCTCGTCCACCCGGTTCTGCAGGGTCAGGTGGTACTTCAGCCGCAGCGGCGCGCGCAGCTTGCGGACCTGCTCCTGGCCGATCGACCGGAGCAGCCGGCTGACGTGCTGGACGTAGGCGTCCCGGTAGTCCTTGTCGCCGTCCACGACGGACCAGAAGAACATCGGGATCTCCTCGACGAGGGTGTTCTCGTCGTAGGAGCGCAGGTACTCGGCGAAGCGCGGCTCGGTCTGCTTCTTCAGCCAGGCGCGGACCAGCTCGACCGAGGCGACCCGGTCGATCAGGCCCTTGGGGTTGGTGCGCATCTGGGTGATCGACATCTCGCCGACCTCGCGCTCGCGCCAGTGGTAGATCGGCTCGGAGAGCACGTCCACGCTCTTGGCGAGGTAGTGGTGCGGCACGCTGACCGGCGCGTCCTCGTACAGGATGCCCTCGGGGTAGAGCAGCCCGGCGGCGTCGAAGAAGGAGCGGCGGTACACCTTGTTCCACGCGGTGCGGTCGGTGACCAGCGCCGGGATCTCGGTGATGTGGGTCTTGAGCCGGGTCTCCTTGAACGGCTTCGAGTGGCCGCCGGACTGGTAGTAGCCCACCGCCCGGAACCGCAGCACGTTGCCGGTGCAGAAGTCCGAGCCGGTCTCCTCCAGCGTGTTGATCATCAGCTCGTAGGCACTCGGCGGCATCGAGTCGTCGCTGTCCACGAAGCACAGGAACTCGGAGTCCGGGTCGATGTGCCGGATGCCGGTGTTGCGGGCCGCGCCGAGGCCCTTGTTCACCTGCCGGACCAGCCGGAACCGCGAGTCCTTCGCCGCGTACGCCTCGGCGAGCGCCGCGCTGTCGTCCTTCGAACCGTCGTCGACCATGACGCACTCGAAGTCCGTGAAGGTCTGGGCGGCGATCGAGTCGAGACATTCGACGAGGTAGCGCTCGACGTTGTAGATCGGAACGACGATGGAGAGGCGGGGAGCCATCGGCTACGCAGGCCTTTCTCGGGAGGAGCGTGGCAGCCCGCGAGGGGTCTGGCCGCACTTGGATCGGTGCGTACGTGCGCCCCGATCCTACCTTCCGGGGTCCGGCCCTCCCCGGGCCCACTACGCTGGCCCCCGTGCCCCGCTTCAGCGTCATCGTCCCCGTGTACCAGGTCCAGGACTACCTCACCGAGTGCCTCGAATCGGTCCTCGGCCAGGCCGGGCCCGACTTCGAGCTGATCGCGGTGGACGACCGCTCGCCCGACGGCTGCGGCGCCCTGCTGGACGCGGCGGCCGCCGCCGACCCGCGGGTCCGGGTGCTGCACCTGGCGGAGAACGTCGGCCTCGGCCGGGCCCGCAACGCCGGCCTGGAGGTCGCCACCGGCGACTACGTCGTCTTCCTCGACAGCGACGACACCCTCACCCCCGACCTGCTGAAGGCCGTCGACGAGCGGCTCGCCGCCACCGGCGACCCGGACATCCTGGTCTACGACTACGCCCGCACCTACGCCGACGGCCGGATCACCCGGGCCGCCGCCGGCCACGTCTTCGGCGCCCCCTCCCCGGACGTCTTCGACCTCGCCGCCCGCCCCGACCTGCTCGACCTGCTCCAGGTCGTCTGGAACAAGGCCTACCGCCGCGGGTTCGTCACCGAGCAGCGGCTGGAGTTCCCGGCCGGGTACTACGAGGACACCCCCTGGACGTACCCGGCGCTGCTCGCCGCCGCCAGCATCACCCTGCTCGACCGGGTCGGCGTGCACTACCGCCAGCGCCAGGAGGGCGGCAACATCCTCGCCACCGCCAGCCGCAAGCACTTCGACGTGTTCGCCCAGTACGACCTGGTGTTCGCCTTCCTCGACCGCCGCCCCGACCTCGACGCCTGGCGCCCGGTCGTCTACGGGAAGATGCTGCACCACCTCAACACCGTGGTCGCCAAGCCCGGCCGGGTCCCGCCCGGCGACCGCCGTGAGTACTTCCGCCGCGCCGCCGCGCACTGCGCCCGGCTGCGCCCGGCCGGCTACCGCCCGCCGGCCGGCGTCGACGGCGTGCGCACCGAGCTGCTCGGGCAGGGCCGCTACACCGCGTACCAGGCCGTCCGCGCCCTCGCGAAGGCCCGCCGGCTCGTCAACCGGTAGGACAACGCCCCGACCCCGCCCCGACCCCGCCCCGGGTGTCCGGACCGTGCCTGACGGCCGTTCGGGGGACGGGCCGGTATAACCGGTCGGGTGGACTTCCTGACCCGCCTTCCGGTCCTGGGCCCGCTCGCGGCCCGGATACTGCGCAGCCGCCCGTACCGGGTGTACGAGTACTTCGCCGCCGCCCGCGGCAACCGGCTGGCCGGAGCCGTCACCTTCTTCGGCTTCCTCGCCCTGTTCCCGCTGCTGACGGTGGGCCTGGCGATCGCCGTCGCGACGCTGGACGGCAGCCAGGTGGACGACCTGCAGCACCGCATCTCCGACCAGCTGCCCGGCCTGTCGGACGCGCTCGACCTGCCCTCCCTGGTGGCCAACGCGGGCACCCTCGGGCTGGTCGGCGGAGCCCTGCTGCTGGTCTCCGGGCTCGGCTGGGTGGACACCATGCGCACCTCGATCCGGGACCTCTGGCAGCTGCCCGAGGAGAAGGGCAACCTGGTGCTGCGCAAGGCCTGGGACGTCGTGGTGCTGGCCGGTCTCGGCCTGGTGTCGCTGCTCTCCATGGCCGCCTCCGCCGCCGGCACCACGCTCGCCGGGCGGATCGCCGACGCGGTCGGCCTCGGCAGCGGCTACCTGCTGACCGGGGTCGGCGTGCTGATCGCCATGGCGTGCGACACGCTGCTCTTCGCCTACCTGCTGGCGCCCTTCCCCGGCATCACCGGCCAGCGCCGCCGGGACCTCGTGCGCGGCGCCCTGATCGGGGCGGTCGGCTTCGAGCTCCTGAAGCTGCTGCTCGCCTCCTACCTCGGCTCGGTCGCCGGGCGCAGCCTGTACGGCGCCTTCGCCACCCCGGTGGCGCTGCTGCTGTGGATCAACTTCGTCAGCCGGCTGCTGATGTACTGCGTGGCCTGGACGGCGACCGCCGACCCGGAGGCCGCCCGCGAGCGGACCAGGGCGCACGGCCGGGCGCTGCTGGCCGCGGCCGAGGAGAGCTGACCCGCCCGCCTCCGGGCCGGGGCGATCAGCACTCGAAGCGGCCCCAGCTGCGGCGGCGGTACGACCTGCGGCGCCGGACGAGGACCACGGCGCCCGCCACGACCACGGCCACGGCCGCCACGGCCGACCAGCCGACCGGGCCGAGCCCGCCGTCCCCGTCCGACGCGGCGGCGGGGCGGGGCGTGGTGGCGTCGGCGTGCGGCGGCGGTGCGGGGGCGCCGGTGGTGCCGCTCGCCTGGCCGGCCGGCTCCTTGCCGTCGGCCGACTTCTCGTCGACCAGCCGGCCGACCGGCTGGACCTTGCCCGCCGCGGCGAAGCCCCAGTCCAGCAGCTCGGCCGTCTCGTCGTAGACCCGCTGGTAGCTGGCCGGGTGCATCACCGTCACCAGCAGGGTGCGGCCGTTCCGCTCGGCGGCGCCGACGAAGGTCGAGCCCGCGTTGGTGGTGGTGCCGTTCTTCACCCCGATCAGGCCGGGGTACTTGCCCAGCAGCCGGTCGGTGTTGGCGATCCCGAAGCTGCCGCGCTGACCGGTGTTCCTGTCCACGGCGCCCGGGAACATCGCGTCGCGGGTCGCGCAGTACATCCGGAAGTCCGGGTTGCGCAGGCCGGCCCGGGCGAACAGCGACAGGTCGTAGGCCGAGGACACCTGGCCCTCCATGTCGTAGCCGTCCGGGGAGATCACCTTGGTGTCCCGGGCCTGGAGGGCCTCGGCCCGGGCCTGCATCTCGTGGACGGTCGGCTGGATGCCGCCGTTCATGAACGACAGGACGTGCACGGCGTCGTTGCCCGAGCTCAGGAACACCCCGCGCCACAGGTCCTCGACCCGGTAGTCCAGGTTCTCCTTGATGCCGACCAGGCTGCTGCCGGGGCCGATGTTCTGGATCTCCTCGTCGGCGACCCGGTGCACCGCGTTGCGGTCGAACTTGGGCAGCACGGTGTCCGCGAAGAGGATCTTCAGGGTGCTCGCCGGGGGCAGCCGCAGGTGCGGGTTGTAGGCCGCCAGGACTTCGCCCGAGGCGGCGTCGGAGACTATCCAGGACTGGCCGGTGAGGTCCGTGGGCAAGGCCGGGGCGCCGGCCAGCGGGTTGACCTGGACACCGGGGAGCCCGAGCCGCTCACCGCCGACCGCGGTCGGCGGAGGCGGCACCTGCGGGGCCGCGACCGCCGCCGGGGCGGCGAGCAGAACCGGGAGGGCCGCGGCGACCGCGGCGCACAGCTGCGCGAGGGAATGACGGTGTGTGGGCACGAGCTGACCGTACCCAGGGAGACGCGGTGGCGTCCGCCACACCGGACGGGTCCTCCGCACGAGGGGCCCGACCTAGGCCGATCGGCGGCCCGCGCATACTGGGGAGGCACACCGCCTCCACACCCGCCGAGGACCGCCCCATGAAGCTCAGCCGCCGCACCTCCTGGTTCCTGACCGCCTTCGGCGTCTGGTCGATCATGATCTGGACGACCTTCGTCAAGAACCTGTGGAAGGACTCCGGCGGCCAGGCCTTCGTGAACGGAGACCACTCCCACCCCACCGCCTTCTTCTGGATCCACCTGCTGCTGGCGATCACGTCCTTCGTCCTCGGAGTCGCCGTCGGCACCATCGGCGTCCGCGGTCTGCGCGCCACCCGCCGCGCCCCGGCCACGGACTGACGCCCGGCCGATCCCCGTTACCGCGAAGGCCCCGCCCGATCCTTGGATCGGGCGGGGCCTCCGGTGTCAGGCGGGGATCAGAAGCGGCGGGTGACCAGCGCCCGCTTCACTTCCTGGATCGCCTTGGTGACCTCGATGCCGCGCGGGCAGGCCTCCGAGCAGTTGAAGGTGGTGCGGCAGCGCCACACGCCCTCACGGTCGTTGAGGATCTCCAGGCGCTGCTCGGCACCCTCGTCGCGCGAGTCGAAGATGAAGCGGTGCGCGTTGACGATGGCGGCCGGGCCGAAGTACTGGCCGTCGTTCCAGAACACCGGGCAGGACGACGTGCACGCGGCGCACAGGATGCACTTGGTGGTGTCGTCGAAGCGCTCGCGGTCCTCGGCGGACTGCAGGCGCTCGCGCGTCGGCTCGTTCCCCTTGGTGATGAGGAACGGCATGACGTCCTTGTACGCCTGGAAGAACGGGTCCATGTCCACGACCAGGTCCTTGAGGACCGTCAGGCCCTTGATGGCCTCGATCGTGATCGGCTTCTCCGGGTTGACGTCCTTGATCAGGGTCTTGCACGCCAGCCGGTTGCGGCCGTTGATCCGCATGGCGTCGGAGCCGCAGATGCCGTGCGCGCAGGAACGGCGGTAGGTGAGGGTGCCGTCCTGCTCCCACTTGATCTTGTTGAGCGCGTCCAGGACGCGCTCCTTCGGGTCCAGCGTCAGCTGGTAGTCGACCCACACCGGGTCCGGGTGCTCCTCCGGGTTGAACCGGCGGATCCGGAAGGTGACGGTGATCAGCTCGATACCACCGGCCTCGGCCGCGTCCAGAGCGGCCGAGTGCTCCACAGTCGGAGTGCTCATCAGTACTTACGCTCCATCGGCTGGTAGCGGGTCGTGACGACCGGCTTGTAGTCGAGGCGGATGGAGGTGCTGCCGTCGGCGGCGACCTCCTGGTACGCCATGGTGTGCTGCATGAACTTCACGTCGTCACGGGTCGGGAAGTCCTCGCGGTAGTGACCACCGCGGGACTCCTCGCGGGCCAGCGCGGAGACGGCCAGCACCTCGGCCAGGTCGAGCAGGTTGCCCAGCTCGATGGCCTCCAGGAGGTCCGTGTTGTAGCGGAAGCCCTTGTCCTGGATGGAGACGTTCTTGTAGCGCTCCTTCAGCGCGGCGATGTCCTCGACCGCCTGCTTCAGGGTGGCGCCGGTGCGGTACACCATCGCGTTGGCGTCCATGGTCTCCTGCAGCTCCTTGCGGATCTGCCCCACGGACTCGGTGCCGGTCGACTCGCGCAGCTTCTCGACCATGCCCTGGACCAGCTCTTCCGGGTTCTCCGGCAGCGGGACGAACTCGTTCGCGTTGGCGTAGTCGGCGGCGGCGATGCCCGCGCGACGGCCGAACACGTTGATGTCCAGCAGGGAGTTGGTGCCCAGGCGGTTGGCGCCGTGCACGGACACGCACGCGACCTCGCCGGCCGCGTACAGGCCGGGGACGACGTCGGTGTTGTTGCGCAGGACCTCACCCTCGACGTTGGTCGGGATGCCGCCCATGGCGTAGTGCGCGGTGGGCTGGATCGGGATCGGGTCCGTGTAGGGCTCGATGCCGAGGTAGGTGCGCGCGAACTCGGTGATGTCCGGCAGCTTGGCGTCCAGCTGCTCCGGCGGCAGGTGGGTCAGGTCCAGGTAGACGTGGTCGCCCTCCGGACCGCAGCCGCGGCCCTCACGGATCTCGGTGTAGATCGCGCGGGAGCAGACGTCACGGGACGCGAGGTCCTTCATGACCGGGGCGTAGCGCTCCATGAAGCGCTCGCCGTCCTTGTTGCGCAGGATGCCGCCCTCGCCGCGGGCGCCCTCGGTGAGCAGGATGCCCATCCGCCAGATGCCCGTCGGGTGGAACTGGAAGAACTCCATGTCCTCCAGCGGCAGACCGCGGCGGTAGGCCACGGCCTGGCCGTCACCGGTGAGGGTGTGGGCGTTCGAGGAGACCTTGAACATCTTGCCGGTGCCGCCGGAGGCGAACACGACGGCCTTGGCCTGGAAGACGTGGATCTCGCCGGTGGCCAGCTCGTACGCGACGACGCCGGCCGTCTTGCCCTCGTTGATCAGCAGGTCGAGGACGTAGAACTCGTTGAAGAACTCGACGCCGTGCTTGACGCAGTTCTGGAACAGCGTCTGGAGGATCATGTGGCCGGTGCGGTCGGCCGCGTAGCACGAGCGGCGGACCGGGGCCTCGCCGTGGTTGCGGGAGTGACCGCCGAAGCGGCGCTGGTCGATCCGGCCCTGCTCGGTGCGGGAGAAGGGCAGACCCATCTTCTCCAGGTCGAGGACGGCGTCGATGGCCTCCTTGCACATGATCTCGGCGGCGTCCTGGTCGACCAGGTAGTCACCACCCTTGACCGTGTCGAAGGTGTGCCACTCCCAGTTGTCCTCCTCGACGTTCGCCAGGGCGGCGCACATGCCGCCCTGGGCCGCGCCGGTGTGGGACCGGGTCGGGTAGAGCTTGGTCAGGACGGCGGTGCGGCTGCGCTGCGTCGACTCGATGGCCGCGCGCATGCCGGCGCCGCCGGCGCCGACGATGACGGTGTCGTACTGGTGAATCTGCATGGGGGGTTAACTCGCCTCTGGCCTCTGCCGATGGTCGATGGTGCTCGCGGCTCAGATGTTGGGGTCGAAGGTGAAGATCACCAGGGTGCCGAGCAGCACGGTGAAGACCGTGGCGGTACCCATGAGCCCCTTGAGCCAGAGCCGGGTCGAGTCCTTCTCGGCGTAGTCGTTGATGACCTGACGCATGCCGTTGGCGCCGTGGAGCATGGCGAGCCAGAGCATGAGGAGGTCCCAGCCCTGCCAGAACGGCGAGGCCCAGCGGCCGGCCACGAAGGCGAAGCCGATCTTGGAGACGCCGCCGTCGAGGATCAGCATGATCAGCAGGTGGCCGAGGATCAGCACGACCAGGACGACACCGGACAGGCGCATGAAGAGCCAGGCCAGCATCTCGAAGTTGGTGCGGGTGCGGCGCGGGGTCTTCCCGGTCCGCTTGCGCGGCGGCTCGATGACGAACGCGTCGGCGGGGTTGCCGGTGCCGAGGCCCTTGCCGGTGTGCGCCTGCTTCGAGGGGACGACGATGGCGTCGGAGTATTCCGTGGACATGGTCAGCTCACTTCCCGAACCAGGAGATCAGCGTGTGCTGCAGGATCCCGTAGAAGGAGCCGGCCATCAGGACGACCCAGACTCCGACGACGGTCCAGAGCATCTGCTTCTGGTACTTCGGGCCCTTGGACCAGAAGTCCACCGCGACGACGCGCAGGCCGTTGAGCGCGTGGAACAGGATGGCGGCCACCAGGCCGTACTCCATCAGGTTCACGAGCGGAGTCTTGTACGTCTGAATGACGGTGTCGTAGGACTCCGGCGACACTCGCACCAGTGCGGTGTCCAGGACGTGGGCGAACAGGAAGAAGAAGATGAGGACGCCGGTGACTCGATGAGCCACCCAGCTCCACATGCCTTCCCGGCCGCGGTACAGCGTTCCAGCCGGCACGGAAAAACCCTCCGGAAGCGATTGGGGGCTCGGCCGGCTTCGGTGTCGGTCAGCCCGGCCGGGTACGGTCCACCGGCCGCCAGCATCCTATCGACGCCTTGTCGGGAACCGCCTCCGGGGCCCCTATGTGTGATCAATCAGGCACTTCTGGCCTAGCGGGGCGGGAACCAAACCCGCCGTACTCACTCTGGGTGACGATTCGGTTCGCCCGTGTAGCGGATTTCGGGTCGCCGGAGCCCGGTCGCGCCGGCGCCGCCGGACGAACGGGTCGTCCGGCGGCGCCGGGGGCGGCGGAGGCGGTGGGGCTCAGCGCGTCGCGGCCTCCGAATGGGTGGCGACCAGGTGCTCCAGTCGGGTGAGGGCGATCCGCCGGAGCTCGTCCGACGCGATCAGCCGCTCCTCGTCCGGGTCGTTGGCCAGCCGGGTGCGGATCGAGGAGAGCACGGTGTCGAGCATCTCCTCCGGATCGACGCGGTCCAGGCAGACCACGAAGACGTGGCCGAACCGGGCCTCGTACGCGGCGTGGGCCGCCCGCAGCGCGGTGTGCGCGGCCTGGCTGCCCGGTGCGCGCATGCCCAGCAGCGGCTGCGGCATCCAGCTCTCGTCGGCCAGCGCCTCGGCGAGGTCGGTCGGGCGCAGGTCGTAGGAGGCCTCGCTGGCGGCGGCCAGCAGGGACTCTATGTCGGGGTAGGGGCGGTGTGCGGTGAGCCGCAGGGCCCAGCGGTGGCTGCCGCAGCAGGCCAACAGGGCCTCCTCGGCGGCGCCGGCGTCCGCTTCGTTGAAGCGGTGCAACCCGAGGAGGGTCGGCTCGGTGCTGGCGTCGGGCCGCTGTGACGGGATGTCGCTGGCCAGCGGGTCCTCCTCGTGAGGGCGGGAAGGGGCCGGTGGGGGTGGTGGAGCAGCTGGAGTATGGGGGCTGCGGAGGGGCGTTCGACGCCGTTCTGGCAGCTCCTCAACGGTAGTTGAGCGATCATCAGTTGGGGAGGGCACGCGCGGAATTCATCCGGACGAGCTATCAAGTTGTGACGTTGACACCTGCACGTCAGCGCCCTCCCCCGTCGTCCGCTCGGATCCGCGACGGCTCAGTCGCAGCGGGTGCCCTCGGCCGGCAGGGTGCCGTCGGTCAGGTAGGCGGCCATGGCCTGGTCGGTGCAGGCGCTGCCCTTGCCGAAGGCGCCGTGGCCCTCGCCGACCCGGGTGAGCAGGGTCGCCCTGGCGAAGCCCTTGGCCAGCTTCTCGGCCGAGGCGTACGGGGTGGCCGGGTCGCCGGTGGTGCCGACCACCAGGATCGGGGCGGCGCCCTCGGCGCGGATGGTGTGCGGCTTCTCCTGGGTCCTGAACGGCCAGTAGGCGCAGCCCGGCTCGGAGTAGTCGTCCACCGTGACGCCCTTGGACAGCAGCGGCGCCTCGGCGAGCAGCCGGTCGACCGCCTGCTTGGCGTGCTCGGGGGTGGGTGCGGGACGGGCGGCGTCGGCGCAGCTGATCGCGCCGTTGGCCTCGTCCATCGGGCTGTAGTGGCCGTTCTCGTCGCGGCCGTCGTAGTCGTCGGCGGCGGCCATCAGGTAGTCGCCCTTGTCGCGCATCATCGCCCAGCCGAGGCTGTTGCGCAGGTACTTCCAGGAGGTCTTCTCGTCGCCGTAGAGCAGGGAGATGACGCCGGTCCAGGCCATGTCGCGGCCGAGCTTGCGGCCGTCCCCGGCGGTCAGGGGGTGGTCGTGGAGACCGTCCAGGAAGTCGGCGGCCTTCTTGGCGGCCTTGGTCCGGTCCCTGCCGAGCGGGCATTCGTCGGCGTGGTTGTCCACGCAGTCGGCGGCGAAGCGCTCGAAGGACTTCTCGAAGCCGATCTGCTGGTCGACGCCGTGGTCCATGGTGTCCTCGGCCGGGTCGACGGCGCCGTCCAGGATCAGTCGGCCGGTGTTCTGCGGGAACTCCTCGGCGTACAGGGCGCCGAGGTAGGTGCCGTAGGAGATGCCGAGGTAGTTGAGCTTGCGGTCGCCGACGGCGGCGCGCAGCACGTCCAGGTCGCGGGCGGTGTTGCGGGTACCGACGAAGGGGAGCAGCCTGCCGGACTTCGCCTGGCAGGCGGCGGCGTGGTCGGTGGCCTGCTTGACGTGAGCGGCCTTGCGCTCGGCGCGGTCGTCCGGGGCGTCCATCTGGTTGACGGCGTCGAGCTGCTTGTCGTCGTAGCAGACCACCGGCGAGCTGTCGCCGGTGCCGCGCGGGTCGAAGCCGATGACGTCGAAGCGGGTGTGCAGGGTGCCCTCGAAGTCCTTGGCGCCGTACTTGACCATCTCGACGCCGGAGGCGCCGGGGCCGCCCGGGTTGACCATCAGCGAGCCGATCCGCCGGCCCCCGGCGGTCGCCGGGTACTTGATCAGCGCGAGGTCGATCGTGTCGGCGGCGGGGGCGGCGTAGTCGAGCGGGACGTGCAGCTTGCCGCAGCGCATGCCGGAGACGTCGGTTTTCGCCTTCTCGGCCCTGGGGTCGGCCGGGCAGTCCGCCCAGGTGATCTGCTGGCCGTAGAACGGCTTGAGCGCCGGGTCGGCCTCGCCCTTGGGCTTCGGGGTCGGAGTGCCCGAGGGGCTCGCGGCGACCGGCGCGGTGGTGCCGGAGGCCCGGTCCTGGGCCGTCGGGGCGGAGTCGTCGCAGGCGGAGGTGAGCAGGAGGGCGCCTGCCGCCACGGCGGTCAGCAGGACCCGTGGGCGGGCGGCCCGGAAGATCGTCATCGCATGTGTGTACCACTCGTGTACGACGCGTGTTCGATCGGGGGGCCGGGCCGCTCCGCCGTGACGGGGTCCGGGTCAGCCGCGGTGGACCTTGTGGTTGGCGGCCTGCGCCCGCGGGCGGACCACCAGCAGGTCGATGTTGACGTGCGAGGGCCGGGTGACCGCCCACGCCACGGTGTCCGCGATGTCCTCCGAGGTCAGCGGCTCGGCCACGCCCGCGTACACGGCGGCGGCCTTCTCCTCGTCGCCGCGGAAGCGGGTGACCGCGAAGCCCTCGGACTTCACCATGCCGGGGGCGATCTCGATCACCCGGATCGGCTCCCCGCACAGCTCCAGCCGCAGCGTCGCCGCGATGGTGTGCGCGGCGTGCTTGGCCGCGACGTACCCGCCGCCGCCCTCGTACGCGGCCAGCGCGGCGGTCGAGGAGAGCACCAGCACGGTGCCGTCGCCGGTGGCGCGCAGGGCGGGCAGCAGCGCCTGGGTCACGTGCAGCACGCCGAGCACGTTCACCTCGTACATGGCCCGCCAGTCGGCCGGGTCGCCGTGCTCGACGCTCTCCGCGCCGATCGCGCCGCCCGCGTTGTTCACCAGGACGTCCACCCGGCCGACCTCGGCCGCGAAGGCGTCCACGGCGGCCCGGTCGGTGACGTCCAGGGTGATCGCCCTGGCCGAACCGCCGCGCTCGCCGATCTCCTTGGCCAGTGCCTCGATGCGCTCGGTGCGGCGGGCGGTCAGCACCACCTCGAAGCCCTCGTCGGCCAGCCTGCGGGCGGTCGCCGCCCCGATCCCGCTGCTGGCACCGGTGACCACGGCCACCTTCTGCTCGGTCATTGCCACTCCCTGGGGCTCATCCGGTCGTTCACCCGATCATCTCAACCGCCTCTCGTGCGGTCGCCTCCGGGCGCTCCCGGCCCGGCGCGCCCTTCGGCGCGGGGCGCGTGCATCGCCCGGCCGCGTCCTAGGTTGGGAGGACCGAGCCCGCGCCCCGTGGAGGACCGATGCCGCGCCCCGCCGAGTCAGCCCGTTCCTCGGAGTCGGGTTTTCCGATCGACCCGCTGTACGGCCCCGAGGCGCTGGCCGGCTGGGACCCGGACACCCGGCTGGGGCGGCCGGGGGAGTACCCGTACACCCGGGGCGTCTACCCGACGATGTACACCGGCCGGCCGTGGACGATGCGCCAGTACGCGGGCTTCGGCACCGCCGCCGAGTCCAACGCCCGCTACCGCCAGCTGATCGCGGGCGGCGGCACCGGCCTCTCGGTGGCCTTCGACCTGCCCACCCAGATGGGCTACGACTCGGACGCCCCGCTCGCCGCCGGGGAGGTCGGCAAGGTGGGCGTGGCCGTGGACGGCATCGAGGACATGGCGGTGCTCTTCGACGGCATCCCGCTGGGCGGGGTGTCCACCTCGATGACCATCAACGCGCCCGCCGCCCTGCTCCTGCTGCTCTACCAACTGGTCGGCGAGGCCCAGGGGGTGGCGCCCTCGGCGCTCACCGGCACGGTGCAGAACGACGTGCTGAAGGAGTACATCGCCCGCGGCACGTACATCTTCCCGCCGCAGCCCTCGCTGCGGCTGGTCGCGGACGTGTTCCGGTACTGCCGGGCCGAGATCCCGCGCTGGAACACCATCTCCATCTCCGGCTACCACATGGCCGAGGCCGGGGCCGATCCCGCGCAGGAGATCGCCTTCACCCTGGCCAACGGGATCGCCTACGTCCGGACCGCGCTCGCCGCCGGGATGGCCGTGGACGACTTCGCGCCCCGGCTCTCCTTCTTCTTCGTGGCCCGCACCACGCTCCTGGAGGAGGTCGCCAAGTTCCGCGCCGCCCGCCGTATCTGGGCGAGGATCATGCGCGAGGAGTTCGGCGCGCGGGACCCGCGCTCGCAGATGCTGCGCTTCCACACCCAGACCGCCGGGGTGCAGCTGACCGCCCAGCAGCCCGAGGTGAACCTGGTGCGGGTCTCGGTCCAGGCGCTGGCCGCCGTGCTCGGCGGCACCCAGTCGCTGCACACCAACAGCTTCGACGAGGCGATCGCGCTGCCGACCGAGAAGGCCGCCCGGCTCGCCCTGCGCACCCAGCAGGTGCTCGCCCACGAGACCGACGTGACCGCCACCGTCGACCCCTTCGCCGGCTCCTACGCGGTCGAGTCGCTGACCGACGCCGTCGAGGCCGCCGCGCTGGCGCTGATGGCCCGGGTGGAGGAGCGGGGCGGTGCGGTGGCCGCGATCGAGCAGGGCTTCCAGAAGGGCGAGATCGAGCGCACCGCCTACCGACTCCAGCAGGAGACCGACTCCGGGGAGCGCACGGTGGTCGGCGTCAACCGTTTCCGGCTGGACGAGGAGGAGCCGTACCAGCCGCTGCGGGTGGACCCGGCGATCGAGCGGCAGCAGGCCGAGCGGCTGGCCCGGCTGCGGGCCGAACGCTCCGCCACGGCCGTCACCCGGGCGCTGGACGCGCTGCGCCGTACGGCGGAGGGGCCGGAGAACGTGCTGTACCCGATGAAGGAGGCGCTGGCCGCCAGGGCCACTGTCGGCGAGGTCTGCGACGCGCTGCGCGGGGTGTGGGGCACCTACGCTCCGGTGGAGCGGTTCTGATCGCTTCCGAACGGCTCGGGGCGGTTCACGACTGACCCTGATCGGCCGTCAACCGCCCCCGGCCGTCAAGTCGCTGTCGGCCGTGACCACCGGCCCGGGTGATCGTTGCACAGATCAAGCAATCCGGGGAAGGCGGCTGAAACGAGATGTCATACCCATCTGTCCGACCGGTATGCACCCATCCGGGGACTAGTTTTCCGGAAGTCGGGCCAAATCCCCCCAACGGGCCTAGGCTTGGGGAGATGAACCGTCCTGAGCCCGCTCAGCCGGGCACCACTCTCGCCTCCGCACGCCCCGCCGCCGACCTGCGCGGACGGGTCCGGAGGCTGGAGCCCGAGCTGATCGCCTTCCGCCGTGACCTGCACCGGCACCCGGAGCTGGGCCGCCAGGAGTTCCGCACCACCAACCTGCTGCGCGACCGGCTGGTGGCGGCGGGCCTGGAACCGCGGGTGCTGCCGGGCGGCACCGGTCTGCTGGTCGACATCGTGCCCCCCGGCACCGCTCCGGGCAGCGAGTTCCTGGCCTTCCGCGCCGACATCGACGCGCTGCCGATCGACGACGCCAAGACCGACGTGCCGTACCGCTCGACCGTCCCCGGCCGGGCCCACGCCTGCGGCCACGACGTGCACACCTCCGTGGTGCTCGGCACCGGCCTGGTGCTGGCCGAGGCCGTCCGCGACGGCGAGCTGCGCCGCCCGGTCCGGCTGGTCTTCCAGCCGGCTGAGGAGGTCATGCCGGGCGGTGCCCTGGACGTGATCAAGGCGGGCGGGATGGACGGCGTCGGCCGGATCTACGCGGTGCACTGCGACCCGAAGGTGGAGGTCGGCCGGATCGCCCTGCGGGTCGGGGCGATCACCTCGGCCTGCGACCGGCTGGTGCTGCACCTGGACGGACCCGGCGGCCACACCGCCCGCCCGCACCTGACCACCGACCTGGTGACCGCGATCGCCCGGATGGCCGCCGACCTGCCGGGGGCGCTGGCCCGCCGGATGGACCCGCGCTGGGGCGTCAGCCTGGTCTGGGGCCGGATCGCCTCCGGCGCCGCGCCCAACGTCATCCCCCAGCACGCCGAACTGGAGGGCACCGTCCGCTGCCTGGAGCTGGACGGCTGGCGCGAGGCGCCGGACCTGCTGCACGAGCTGATCGCCAAGCTCGCCGAGACGTACCGGGCCAAGTGGACGCTGGACTACCACCGCGGGGTGCCGCCGGTGGTCAACGAGGCGGTCTCGGTCGGCCGGCTGGAGGCGGCGATGACCGCCCGGTTCGGCCGGGACGGTGCCGAGGTGGTGGAGGGCACCGAGCAGAGCCTGGGCGGCGAGGACTTCTCCTGGTACCTGGAGCACGCCCCGGGCGCGCTGGCCCGGCTCGGCGTCCGTACCCCCGGCGACAGCCCGGTGCGTGACCTCCACCAGGGCCGGTTCGACGTGGACGAGCGGGCGATCGGCGTGGGCGTGGAGCTGTTCTCGACACTGGCCCTGGAAGACGACCGGATCTGACCGTTCCCGGGGGTATGTGGTCGGCGCGTGAGCGGCTCGTCGAGATCCGGAGCGCCGGAACGGTCCGTAAACTGGGCCGGACCAAGACTCGGATCACCGTCCGCGCACGGGAAAAGAGCCTTCGGTGGGGCTTCAGACCACGGTTTGATAACAACCCGAATGCTCCGGCAGCCCGTAACCCAACCGTGTTCTACGCGCGTTACGGTGGCGTCCGACCACGCTAAACGGGTGCGTGTGAGAAGGAGATACTCCCTTGCGCCGTTCAATGAAGCTCGCCGCGGTTGTGCTCTCGGGTTCCCTGGGCATGGCCTCGCTCGCCGCTTGCGGCGCAAAGAGCACTGACACCAACGCCTCCTCCGGCTCGTCCTCCGACGCCCTCAAGGTCGGTATGGCCTACGACATCGGCGGCCGTGGCGACCAGTCCTTCAACGACTCCGCCGCGCGCGGTCTGGACAAGGCCAAGGCCGACCTGGGCGTCAACGTCACCGAGGCCGAGGCCAAGACCGGTGAGGCCGAGGCCGACAAGGAGACCCGCCTGAAGAACCTGATCGACGGTGGCTACAAGACCATCGTCGCCGTCGGGTTCGTGTACCAGCAGGCGGTCGACAAGGTCGCGAAGGACAACCCGAACGTCAAGTTCGCGATCATCGACTCGAACGACAAGGACCAGCCGACCAACGTCACCTCGCTGCTCTTCGCCGAGCAGGAGGGTTCGTACCTCGCCGGTGTGGCCGCTGCCAACAAGTCGAAGGGCCACCACATCGGTTTCATCGGTGGTGTGCAGTCCGAGCTGATCAAGAAGTTCGAGGCCGGTTACAAGGCGGGCGCCAAGTCCGTCGACCCGAACATCCAGATCGAGACGACCTACCTCACCACGCCCCCGGACTTCTCCGGCTTCAACTCGCCCGACAAGGGCAAGGAGGCCGCGCAGGGCCAGCTCGACAAGGGCGCGGACGTCATCTACTCCGCCGCCGGCTCCTCCGGCAACGGCGCCATCGAGGCCGTTGCCAACGCCGGCAAGTGGGCGATCGGTGTCGACTCCGACCAGGCCAGCCAGCCGGCCCTGGCGAAGTTCAAGAACAACATCCTGACCTCGATGGTCAAGAACGTCGACAACGCGGTCTACGCGTACATCGACTCGGTCAAGAAGGGCACGCCGTTCACCGGCATCAAGCTCTTCGACCTGAAGGCCAACGGTGTCTCGCTCGCCACCACCGGCGGCAAGATCGACGACATCCAGGACAAGCTGAAGGCCGCCAGCGACGCCATCACCAGCGGCGCCACCACCATCCCGACCGCGCCGACCTCCTGAGGTCCGCGCGTCTCGGACGCGACCTGCGCCTGCCGCCTGCCCGGTAGCGCGACGATCGACACAGTTCACGGGAGGGGCCCGGCAGGGTGCGCTCAACGCGTACCCCCGGGCCCCGTTCCGTCCCCCCGTTTCCCCCCTTGTTCCCCCCTTGGCCCTCCGAGCGCAACGACGCGCCTCCAGACCACCAGGAGATCGCCATCACCGCATCAGACCCCGTCCCCCTGCGCAAGGACGGCACCCCCAGCGCGGGGACGGCGACAGCGGCCGTCGAACTGCGCGGCATCACCAAGCGCTTCCCCGGCGTCGTGGCCAACCACGACATCAATCTCACCGTCCGCACCGGCACCGTGCACGCCCTGATGGGTGAGAACGGCGCAGGCAAGTCGACGCTGATGAAGATCCTCTACGGCATGCAACGGCCGGACGAGGGCACCATCGCGATCAACGGCGAGCAGTGCGAGTTCCACACCCCCGGCGACGCCATCGCCCGCGGCATCGGCATGGTGCACCAGCACTTCATGCTCGCCGACAACCTCACCGTGCTGGAGAACGTCGTCCTCGGCGGCGAGAAGCTCCACGGCATCGGTGCCAAGGCGAAGGCGAAGATCAAGGAGATCTCCGACCAGTACGGTCTGGGCGTGCGCCCGGACGCCCTGGTCGAGGACCTCGGTGTCGCCGACCGCCAGCGCGTCGAGATCCTCAAGGTGCTGTACCGCGGCGCCAAGATCCTGATCCTCGACGAGCCCACGGCCGTACTCGTCCCGCAGGAGGTCGACGCGCTGTTCGACAACCTGCGCGAGCTCAAGTCCGAGGGCGTCACGGTCATCTTCATCTCGCACAAGCTGCACGAGGTGCTGGCCGTGGCCGACGCGATCAGCGTCATCCGGCGCGGCACCACGGTCGGCGACGCCGACCCGAAGGCGGTCACCGCCCGGCAGCTGGCCGAGATGATGGTCGGCGCCGAGCTGCCCTCCCCGGAGAGCCGCGAGTCGACCGTCACCACCACCGAGATGCTCAAGGTCGAGGACCTGCGGATCGCCAAGACCGACGCCGAGGGCATCGAGCGCGTCGTCCTGGACGACATCTCGCTGCGCATCCACAAGGGCGAGATCCTCGGCATCGCCGGTGTCGAGGGCAACGGCCAGGCGGAACTGGTCGAGGCCATCATGGGCATGCTGCCGCTGGACGGCGGCACCGTCACCCTGGACGGCAAGGACCTCTCCGGCACCCTCACCCGGGCCCGCCGCGAGGCCGGCATCGGCTACATCCCCGAGGACCGCCACAGGCACGGCCTGCTGCTGGAGGCCCCGCTCTGGGAGAACCGGATCCTCGGCCACGTCACCGAGCAGCCCAACTCCAGCGGTCTGCTGCTCAAGCCCGCCGCGGCCCGCGAGGACACCCAGCGGATCGTCCGGGAGTACGACGTCCGAACCCCCGGCATCGAGGTCACCGCGGCCTCGCTCTCCGGCGGCAACCAGCAGAAGCTGATCATCGGCCGCGAGATGAGCCACCAGCCCAAGCTGCTGATCGCCGCCCACCCGACCCGTGGTGTGGACGTCGGCGCGCAGGCGCAGATCTGGGAGCACATCCGGTCCGCCCAGCGCGAGGGCCTGGCCGTCCTGCTGATCTCGGCCGACCTGGACGAGCTGATCGGCCTCTCCGACACCATCCGGGTCATCTACCGCGGCCGCCTGGTCGCCGACGCCGACCCGGCCACCGTCACCGCCGAGGACCTCGGCACCGCGATGACCGGTGCCGCCGCCGGCCACCTGGAGTCCGACCCGGAGGCCGTCGCCGAGGCGCACGCCGTCGCCGCGGAGGGCACCGAGGCGGCGGACGAGCACCCGCACACCGACACCGCCGACAAGCCGCAGGCGGGGGAGTAACCCATGACCAGTCCCAACCCCGCCGCCAAGCGCAGCTTCGCGCAGCGGATCAGCGGTGAGCGGATCGTGCTCGCACTGGCCGCGCCGGTGCTCGCGGTCGTGCTGTCCGTCGCGATCTGCTCCGTCCTGCTGGCGACCTCGGGCAAGAACCCGTTCGACGCGTGGAACGTGATGATCACGTACGCCACCAAGTCGGACGGACAGGTGCTGATCCTCAACCGGGCCACCACCTACTACCTGGCCGCCGCGGCCGCCGCGTTCGGGTTCCGGATGAACCTGTTCAACATCGGTGTCGAGGGCCAGTACAAGGTCGCGGCGCTGTTCGCGGCCTTCGTCGGCGCCCAGGTCGACCTGCCGGCGTTCATCCAGGTCCCGCTGCTGCTGGTCACCGCCATGCTGGTCGGCGGTCTGTACGCGAGCATCGCCGGTCTGCTGAAGGTCTACCGCGGTGTCAGCGAGGTCATCTCGACCATCATGCTGAACGCGATCGCGGTCTCCATCGTCGGTCTGCTGCTCGTCCCCGGCGTCTTCGCGCCCAAGGCCAGCAGCACCAGCAACTCGATCCAGACCGACCCGGTCTCGGACTCCAGCCACTTCTTCAGCATTCCCACCGCCGGTGGCGACCTCTGGGGCTTCCTCTTCATCGCCGTCCTGGTGGGCGTGCTGTTCCAGTTCACGCTGGCCCGCACCCGCTTCGGCTTCGACCTGCGGGCCACCGGCCGCTCGGAGTCCGCCGCGACCGCGTCCGGTGTGAACGTCAAGCGCATGGTCGTCACCTCGATGGTGGTCTCCGGCGCGATCGCCGGTCTGATCGGCCTGCCCGAGCTGCTGCAGAACTCCTACTCCTACGGGCAGAGCTTCCAGCCCGGTCTGGGCTTCCTGGGCATCTCGATCGCCCTGCTCGGCCGGAACAGCCCGATCGGCATGGCCTTCGCGGCGCTGCTGTTCGCGTTCCTGGACTCCACCGGCTCCCAGCTGCCGCTGAAGGGCGGCTTCCCGTTCGAGATCGTCGCGGTCATGCAGGGCACCATCGTCATCTGCGTCGTCGTCGCGTACGAGCTGGTGCGCCGCTACGGCCTGAAGCGCCAGCAGCAGAAGGTCGGCGCCCAGCTCGCCGCCCAGGCCGCGGCCACTGAGAAGAAGGAGGTGTCCGCGTGAGCACGGCTACTGCCGCTCGTCCGAAGGCGCCGGGCGCGCCCGCGAAGAAGCGCAAGCTGTCCTGGCCGGTCGTCCTGCTCCTGATCGCGGGCGCCCTGGTCCTGTTCGCCGCTGTGGGCATGGCCACCGGCAACCACTCGCTGACCTCCTCCGGTCAGGTCTCCGCCGCGCTCGGCTCCGCCGTGCCGATCGGCATGGCCGGCCTGGGCGGTCTCTGGTCCGAGCGGGCCGGCGTGGTCAACATCGGCCTCGAAGGCATGATGGTCGCCGGCACCTTCTGCGGTGCCTGGGCGGGCTACCTGGTCAACCCGTGGGTCGGTCTGCTGGCCGGCATGCTCGGTGGCGCGCTCGGCGGTCTGCTGCACGCGATCATCACGGTGACCTTCGGCGTCGACCACATCGTCTCCGGCGTCGGCATCAACCTGCTGATCCCCGGCATCTGCGCGTACGTCAACCGGATCTACTACAAGGACTACATCTCGGCCGGCGCCGGGGCGAACCAGTCCCCGCCGGCGGATCCGCTGCCGTACATCACCGTTCCGGGGCTGTCCTCGGGCCTGAAGACCATCGAGAACCACCACTGGTTCCTGGTCTCGGACATCGCCGGCGTGCTCGGCGGCCTGGTCACCAACCTCTCGGTGGTCGTCGTGCTGGCCGCCGTGCTGATCGTGGCCAGCTACTTCCTGCTGTGGCGCACGGTGTTCGGCCTGCGGCTGCGCTCCTGCGGCGAGAACCCGACCGCGGCCGAGTCGCTGGGCGTCAACGTCTACAAGTACAAGTACCTGGCGGTCATCGCCTCCGGTGCCTTCGCGGGCCTCGGCGGTGCGTACCTCTCGCTGGTCGCCGCGCACTTCTACAAGGACGGCCAGACCCTGGGCCGCGGCTTCATCGGCCTCGCGGCGATGATCTTCGGCAACTGGATGCCCGGCGGTCTCGCCATGGGCGCCGGCCTGTTCGGCTTCACCGACAGCCTCCAGCTGCGCGACCCGGAGTCGGTCCACGTGCTGATCCTGACCGTCTCGATCGCCATGGCGCTGCTCGCCCTGTGGCAGCTGTACCGCCGCAAGTTCACCGCGACGGTGATCTCCCTCGTGGTGGCCGGCGGTCTGGGCGCCTGGTACGCGCTGACCGACTCGGTGCAGCGTCCGCTGATCGTCGCCACGCCGTACCTGATCACCCTGGTGGTGCTCTCGCTGGCGTCGCAGCGACTGCGGATGCCCAAGGCCGACGGCCAGATCTACCGCAAGGGCCAGGGCAAGTGACCGCCCCCGTGATCGACTGGGCGCGGCTGCGCGAGGCGGCGCGCGAGGCGATGGGCCACGCGTACGCCCCGTACAGCAAGTTCCCGGTCGGGGCGGCCGCGCTGGTGGACGACGGCCGGGTGGTCAGCGGCTGCAACGTGGAGAACGCCTCGTACGGGCTCGGGCTGTGCGCCGAGTGCGGGCTGGTGTCCGCGCTGCACGCCTCCGGCGGCGGCCGGCTGGTCGCCTTCACCTGCGTCGACGGCGCGGGCGAACTGCTGATGCCGTGCGGGCGTTGCCGCCAGCTGCTGTACGAGCACGGCGGCCCCGGGCTGCTGATCGAGCTGCCCTCGGGCGTGAAGCCGATGAGCGAGGTCCTGCCCGACGCGTTCGGGCCGGAGCGGCTCTAGCATCTGCAATTGTTACGCGCGTAGAGTGTCGCGAGTGGGCCGAAACCCGGTCATCTCGCGACACTCTTCGCTTTTGAACCCCCCTCTTGGAGCACGCATGGATGCCATCTCCGTCATCAGGACCAAGCGCGACCGCGGAGAGCTGAGCGACGCTCAGATCGACTGGGTCATCGACGCCTACACCCGCGGCGAGGTCGCCGACGAGCAGATGTCCGCGCTGGCCATGGCGATCCTGCTGAACGGCATGAAGCCGCACGAGATCAGCCGCTGGACCGAGGCGATGATCCGCTCGGGCGTTCGGATGGACTTCTCCTCGCTGCCGCTGCCCACCAGCGACAAGCACTCCACCGGCGGCGTCGGCGACAAGATCACCCTCCCGCTCGCCCCGCTGGTCGCCGCCTGCGGTGCCGCCGTCCCGCAGCTGTCCGGCCGCGGCCTCGGCCACACCGGCGGCACCCTGGACAAGCTGGAGTCCATCCCCGGCTGGCGCGCGCTGCTCTCCAACGACGAGATGATGGACGTGCTGCGCGACGCGGGCGCGGTCATCTGCGCGGCCGGCGACGGCCTCGCGCCCGCCGACAAGAAGCTGTACGCGCTGCGCGACGTCACCGGCACCGTCGAGGCCATCCCGCTGATCGCCTCCTCGATCATGTCCAAGAAGATCGCCGAGGGCACCGGCGCGCTGGTGCTGGACGTCAAGGTCGGCTCGGGCGCCTTCATGAAGAACCTGGACGACGCCCGCGAGCTCGCCCGCACCATGGTCGGCCTCGGCACCACCGCCGGCGTCAACACCGTCGCCCTGCTCACCGACATGTCCACCCCGCTCGGCCTCACCGCGGGCAACGCGCTGGAGGTCCGCGAGTCCGTCGAGGTGCTGGCCGGCGGCGGCCCGGCCGACGTCGTCGAGCTCACCCTCGCGCTGGCCCGCGAGATGCTCGCCGCGGCCGGCGTGCACGGCAAGGACCCGGCGGACGCCCTGCGCGACGGCTCCGCGATGGACCACTGGCGCCGCATGATCTCCGCCCAGGGCGGCGACGTCGACGCCCCGCTCCCGGTCGCCCGCGAGCAGCACGTCATCCCCGCGCCCGCCTCCGGCGTGCTCACCGCGCTGGACGCCTACGCCATCGGTGTCTGCGCCTGGCGCCTGGGCGCCGGCCGCGCCCGCAAGGAGGACCCGGTGCAGGCCGGCGCCGGCGTCGAGATGCACGCCAAGCCCGGCGACACGGTGGTGGCCGGTCAGCCGCTGCTGACCCTCCACACCGACACCCCGGAGCGCTACGACTACGCCATCGAGGCGCTGGCCGGCGGCATCGAGGTCTCCCCGGAGGGTACGGCGTTCACCCCGAACCCCATCGTGCTCGACCGCATCGCCTGAGGAACCTGAGGTCTGCTCACGTACGCCGGATCAGGCATACGTGAGCAGACCGCTGGTGTCGATCGTCCAGGGACCGACGGCGATCTTGTCACCGAAGACGAACTTCTCGCGGGACTCGTAGCCAGGTTCCGAATGCACGACGCCGGTGCCTGTGCGGGGATCCACGAGCAGGCAGTACGGAATGCCCATGGCGGAGTAGTCGCGGACCTTGTTGAGGTAGTCGTTCTCAGGGTTGGACTTGAAGACGATTTCCACGGCGAGCAGGACCTGGTGCGGGAGAACCGCAGACTGCTCGCTCGCCAAGACCGGCGACATCATCATGACGATCTCGCCCTCGGCGATCTCGACCTTCCCTCTCCCCGGCACCTTCGGCAGCTGATCCGCGATCTCACGCAACCGGGCGAACCCTGCAGGATCGGCGCTCATGTCCCGGAGTGTATCGGCGCCCGCTGTCAAGCGTCCGCGACCGCTCGCCTCGTGGTATGGGCCTGGTGGGTGGCGTAGAGCGTCACCGCCGCGGCGAGGGTCATGGCGGTGAGGCCGACGGTGGCGGCGCCGGGCCAGCCGGTGGAGTGGTAGGCGTCGGCGCCGAGGGTGCCGCCCAGGCTGTTGCCGAGGTAGTAGGCGATCAGGTAGAGCGCGGAGGCCTGGGCGCGGCCCTCGGTGGCGGTGCGGCCGACGGCGGCGGAGGCGGTGGCGTGGCCGGCGAAGAAGCCCGCGGTGATCAGGACCAGGCCGAGCAGGGCGCAGGGCAGTGACTCGGCGAGCGAGAGCAGCAGGCCGGCGGCGGTGACGCCGATGGAGACGTAGAGGGCGCCGCGGCGGCCGAGACGGGCGGAGAGGCGGCCGGCCGCGGCGGAGGTTCCGGTGCCGACCAGGTAGACCACGAAGATCGAGGCGGCGATCGACTCCGGCAGGTGGAACGGCGCGGCGATCAGCCGGTAGCCGACCGTGTTGTAGACGGCGCCGAACACCGCCATGAACAGCATCCCGAGCGCGTACAGCCGTACCAGGAGCGGGTTGCGCAGGTGCCGGCCGACCGTACGGGCGAGCGCGCGGGCGTCCACCGGGGCCGGGGCGAAGTGCCGGGCGGCGGGGATCAGCAGCCGGAAGGCGAGCGCGGCGAGCAGGGCGAGGGCGGCGGAGGCGGCCAGGCCCCAGCGCCAGCCGAGGGCGGCGGCGGTCCAGCCGGAGAGCAGCCGGCCGCCCATGCCGCCGATGCTGTTGCCGGCCACGTACAGGCCCATCGCGGAGGCCAGCGCGCTGGGGTGGACCTCCTCGGCGAGGTAGGCCATCGCGGTGGCGGGCAGGCCGGCGAGCGCGGCGCCCTGGACGACGCGCAGCGCGACGAGGGTGGTGAGGTCGGGCGCGAAGGGCAGGGCGACGGCGAGGGCGGAGGCGGCGAGGGTGGAGGCCGTCATCACCGCGGTGCGGCCGTACTTGTCGGACAGCGCGCTGGCGGGGAGCAGCCCGAGGGCGAGGCCGAGGGTGGCGGCGGAGGCCGTCCAGCTGGCCTGGCCGGGGGTGAGGTCGAGGTCGGCCGAGAGGATCGGCAGCAGGCCCTGGGTGGAGTAGAGGAGGACGAAGGTCGCGATCCCGGCGGCGAACAGGGCGAGGTTGGCGCGGCGGAAGTCGCGCTGGCCGGGGCGGTGGCGGTCGTCGTGGGCGAGGCCGAGGGCGCCGGGGGTGCGGGCGGTGGAGGCATCCGGGGCGGTCACGGATGCCCTGGTATCGGAGGGCTGCATGTCGTCGACGGTAGGCCCGGCGCGGTTGATGCGTCCAATGCATGAAGAGTGGATGATCGATGCACTGGCGTATGAGTCGAGGTGAGGCGCGGATGACCGTGGCGGATGTGTCGGACGGAACGGAGCAGCGGTACCGGGCGGCCGAGTTGGGGCCGGACGAGCCGGCCGTGCTGCTGGCGCCCCGGCTGGCGCAGTTCGCCGCGGTGGCCCGGCTGGAGCACGTGACGCAGGCGGCGGCGCTG
Organism: Kitasatospora sp. NPDC101108; assembly: GCF_055584725.1. NCBI lineage: Bacteria > Bacillati > Actinomycetota > Actinomycetes > Kitasatosporales > Streptomycetaceae > Kitasatospora > Kitasatospora sp. NPDC101108. The sequence continues at coordinate 2,919 of NZ_JBVJLM010000028.1, read as the reverse complement.
CTCGGGGTGCCCCAGCCGACGCTGTCGCGGGCGGTGGCCCGGCTGGAGGAGGACCTGGGGCTGGACCTGCTGGCCCGTCAGGGCCGGACGGTCCGGCTGACCAGGGCGGGCCGGCTGCTGCTGGCCTCGGTGGAGCGGGCGCTGGCGGAGCTGGAGCGCGGGGCGGAGGCGGCCCGGGCGGAGGCGGACCCCGCGGCGGGACGGGTGGCCTTCGGCTTCCTGCACACGATGGGGCCGGACGCCGTCCCGGCGCTGCTGCGCGGGTTCCGGGCGGCGCACCCGCAGGTGCGGTTCCAGCTGGTGCAGGACTACGGCATGGCGATGCTGGAGCGGTTGCGGGCGGGCGAGTTGGACCTGTGCCTGGTGGCGCCGCTGCCGGACGACCCGGCCTTCACCGCCCGTCCGCTGGACGAGCAGCGGCTGCACCTGGTCGTCCCGGCGGACCACCGGCTGGCCGGGCGGCGGCGGATCCGGCTGGCGGAGGTGGCCGAGGAGCCGTTCGTCGGCCTGGAACAGGGGTACGGGCTGCGCATGATCACGGACGGCTTCTGCGCCCAGGCCGGGTTCGTGCCCCGGCTGGCCTTCGAGGGGGAGGAGACCGAGACCCTGCGCGGGCTGGTGGCGGCCGGGCTGGGGGTGGCGCTGCTGCCGCCGGCCCTGGTGCCGCGGCCGGGGGTGGTGGAACTGGAGGTGACCGCGCCGCGGACCCGGCGGGCGATCGGCCTGGCGTGGGCGACGGGCAGGCCGCTGACGCCGCCGGTGGCGGCGTTCCGGGACTTCGTGCTGTCCCGGCGGGGGCGGCTGCTGCACCACGACTGATCGGGACCGCGACCGATCGGGACCTCGGCTGATCGGGACGGCGACCGGTCCGGACGGCGACCGGTCCGGACGGCGACCGGTCCGGCCCGCGACCGGTTTGGCGGATCGTATGGACCGGGAGGAGGAATTCCGGGCGGACTTTGGACCATCCGGTGGTGTCCGCGGTAGGCGGTCTACGCGCGTAGGGGCTATATTTTCGCAATGGAGAAGCAGATCCCCGTCACCACCGCGGGCACGGGCCCGCGCATTCCCACCCCCGACCAGATCCGCCGCGCGCCGAAGGTCCTGCTGCACGACCACCTCGACGGCGGACTGCGTCCGGAGACCGTGGTCGAGCTCGCCGCCGCGACCGGCTACGAAGGGCTCCCCACCACCGACGTCAAGGAACTCGGCGAGTGGTTCCGCGAGGCCGCCGACTCCGGCTCGCTGGTCCGCTACCTGGAGACCTTCGCGCACACCTGCGCCGTCATGCAGACCCGCGAGGCGCTGATCAAGGTCGCCGCCGACTGCGCCGAGGACCTGGCCGCCGACGGCGTCGTGTACGCCGAGGTCCGCTACGCCCCCGAGCAGCACCTGGAGGGCGGCCTGACCCTGGACGAGGTCGTCGAGGCCGTCCAGGAGGGCTTCCGCCTCGGCGAGGCCAACGCCCGCGCCGCCGGCAACCGGATCCGCATCGGCACCCTGATCACCGCGATGCGGCACGCCGCCCGCTCGCAGGAGATCGCCGAACTGGCCAACCGCCACCGCGACCAGGGCGTCGTCGGCTTCGACATCGCGGGCGCCGAGGCCGGCTACCCCCCCACCCGCCACCAGGCCGCCTTCGACTACCTCAAGGGCGAGAACAACCACTTCACCATCCACGCGGGCGAGGCCTTCGGCCTGCCGTCGATCTGGGAGGCCCTGCAGTGCTGCGGCGCCGACCGCCTCGGCCACGGCGTGCGGATCGTGGACGACATCACGGTCAACGAGGACGGCAGCGTCTCGCTGGGCCGGCTGGCCGCGTACGTGCGCGACAAGCGCATCCCGCTGGAGATGTGCCCGACGTCCAACCTCCAGACGGCGGCGGCCACTTCGTATGCCGAGCACCCGATCGGGCTGCTCAGCCGGCTGAAGTTCCGGGTCACCGTGAACACCGACAACCGGCTGATGAGCGGCACCAGCATGAGCCAGGAGTTCGGGCACCTGGTGGACGCCTTCGGCTACACGCTGGGCGACATGGAGTGGTTCACGGTGAACGCGATGAAGTCCGCGTTCCTGCCCTTCGACGAGCGACTGGCGATGATCAACGACGTGATCAAGCCGGGCTACGCCGAGCTCAAGGCGGAGTGGCTGTTCAGCGTGGGTACCGGCGGCAACTGAGCCGACGCGCCCCGGCGGTCGGCTGAACGCCGTTTCCTGGAGGGGAAGTTGGCGTTCATCCGACTAGTCACTCGGGTGAGTGAACGCCCTTTGGTTCTCACGCGACCCTGTCACTACGGTGTGCCAGTCATTGCTGACAGGTCGTGGCGGCGGTCGCCCGTTCGCCGGACCGTGCGACGTCGGCCACCGACGAGGACCCAAGGGGACGAACCATGAAGCAGGCTCTCAAGGCCGCCGGCACCGCGGCGCTCGGCATCGCCATCGCGGCGGTCGGCGCCGGCACCGCCTCCGCGGCCGGCCAGGCGGCCGGCGGCCTCGGGCTGCCCACCGGCGCGGTGACGAACCCCGCGGTGACCGGTGCGGTCGCCGACACCGCCGCCAAGCTGCCCGGCGGCGACAAGGTCGCCGGCACGCTCGGCACCCTGGCCCCGACCGCCGGTCAGTCCGTGCCCGCCGACGCCACCCCGATCGCCGGGGTCACCCAGCAGCGCGCCGGCGTCCCGTCCATCCCCGGCCTGGACAAGACCCCCGTCGGCGGGCTGACGGGCGTCCTGCCCGGCCTGGGCGGCTGATCCCGGCCACCGGGACACCACGACGGGCCGCCCGCCCCCGGAGAACCCCGGGGGCGGGCGGCCCGTCGTCGTGCCCGCCCGTACCGCCTCACGGCTCCTGGGGGAGCAGCACCCACAGCGCGAGGTAGACCAGGAACTGCGGGCCGGGCAGCAGGCAGGAGAGCAGGAA
>NZ_JBVJLM010000027.1:0-83033 GCF_055584725.1 Kitasatospora sp. NPDC101108 | reverse complement strand
GAGAGTCGGCAGTCCGAAAATCACCCAGCCCCCGGAGCACCCACCCCCGGAACCGCCCCCGGCGTCACCCACCCTCCCGAAAGCCCCACCCCCCACCCTCCAACCCCGCCGAGCCGTAGGCTTCAGGAGTTGAAGGGGACACCCGACCGAGGGCTCCCCACCCCTGGGAGGGCGGATCATGTCGACGGACACACCGGGCTCACAGTCGTCCCTGCACCGGGCGAATCTGGAACGGGTGCTCCGCGCGGTGCGGATGGCCGGCTCGCTGACCCAGGCCGAGATCGCCCGCGGCACCGGCCTCTCCGCGGCCACCGTCTCCAACATCGTGCGGGAACTGAAGGAGAGCGGCACCGTCGTGGTCGCCGACACCTCCTCCGGCGGCCGCCGCGCCCGCAGCGTCTCGCTCAGCGGTGACGCCGGCATCGTCGTCGGCATCGACTTCGGCCACACCCACCTCCGTGTCGCGGTCGGCAACCTCGCCCACCGGGTGCTGGCCGAGGAGAGCGCCCCGATCGACGTGGACGTCTCCGCGGCCCAGGGCTTCGACCGGGCCGAGGCGATGGTGGAGCGGCTGCTGGAGCAGGCGGGCTTCCGCCCGGAGAAGGTGATCGGCGTGGGTCTCGGCGTGCCCGGCCCGATCGACGTGGAGACCGGCGCGCTCGGTTCGACCGCGATCCTGCCGGGCTGGACGGGCATCGCCCCGGGCCGGGAGCTGGCCGAGCGGCTCGGCATGCCGGTGCACGTGGACAACGACGCCAACCTGGGCGCGCTCGGCGAGCTGGTCTGGGGTGCCGGCCGCGGCCTGAGCGACCTCGCGTACATCAAGATCGCCAGCGGCGTGGGCGCCGGCCTGGTGGTGAACGGCCAGATCTACCGCGGCCCGGGCGGCACCGCGGGTGAGATCGGGCACATCACCCTGGACGAGGCCGGCCCGGTCTGCCGCTGCGGCAACCGCGGCTGCCTGGAGACGTTCGTCGGCTCCCGCTACCTGCTCTCGCTGCTCAGCTCCACCCTCGGTTCGGACCTCTCGCTGCCCCGGGTGGTGGAGCTGGCGCACCAGGGCGACCTGGGCTGCCGCCGGGTGATCGCCGACGCGGGCCGCCAGATCGGCACGGGCGTGGCGACCTTGTGCAACCTGCTCAACCCCCGCCGGGTGATCCTCGGCGGCGACCTCGCCGAGGCCGGTGAGCTGGTGCTCGGCCCCATCCGGGACTCGGTCGCCCGCTACGCCATCCCCAGCGCCGCCCGCCAGCTCTCGGTCGTCCCCGGCACCCTGGGCGGCCGCGCGGAGGTGCTCGGCGCGCTCGCCCTGGTGATGAGCGAGATGGGCGAGTCCGGCGCCCTCGCCCGCCACTGACGCCCCCGCCCCGACCCCACCCGCTCCTCACGCCCTTCCCGCCCCCGATCCCGCGACCAGAACACCCGTTCGTCAACCCGGATTGACCCACATCCCCCGACCGACCTCCCGGAATGGCGGTAACCAGCCGGTGGCACCGGGCGCGCCGCTCGGTGTCCGGCAGGCGGAGATTAGACTCGACCGGTCGGTACCGGCCGCGACCACCGGCCTGCCGCCGGACCGGGCAGCGACGCCCGTCGGACCGTCCGTGGTCCGCGAACACTGAACGAGGAGGAACGGGTGGCCCTGCTGACCCGCATTCGGGGACCGCGCGATCTCGACCGGCTCACGCCCGGACAGCTGGCCGCACTGGCCCAGGAGATCCGGACCTTCCTGGTGACCGAGGTCTCCAAGACGGGCGGTCACCTCGGCCCCAACCTCGGCGTGGTGGAGCTCACCATCGCGCTGCACCGGGTGTTCGACTCGCCGCGCGACCGCATCCTCTTCGACACCGGCCACCAGAGCTACGTCCACAAGCTGCTCACCGGCCGCCAGGACTTCTCCCGGCTGAAGATGAGCGGCGGCCTGTCCGGCTACCCCTCCCGCGCCGAGTCCGAGCACGACGTGATCGAGAACTCGCACGCCTCCACGGTCCTCTCGTACGCCGACGGCCTCGCCAAGGCCAACAAGATCCAGGGCAAGGCGGACCCGGTCGTCGCCGTCATCGGCGACGGCGCGCTCACCGGCGGCATGGCCTGGGAGGCGCTCAACAACATCGCCGACGCCAAGGACCTCCCGGTCGTCATCGTCGTCAACGACAACGAGCGCTCCTACTCGCCGACCATCGGCGGCCTGGCCAACCACCTCGCCACGCTGCGCACCACCCAGGGCTACGAGCGCTTCCTCTCCTGGGGCAAGGACGCGCTGCAGCGCACCCCGGTGGTCGGCCAGCAGCTGTTCGAGACGCTGCACGGCGCCAAGAAGGGCCTCAAGGACTTCATCGCCCCGCAGGGCATGTTCGAGGACCTCGGCCTCAAGTACATCGGCCCGATCGACGGCCACGACCTGACCGCCCTGGAGTCCGCGCTGACCAAGGCGCGCGGCTTCGGCGGCCCGGTGATCGTGCACTGCCTCACCGAGAAGGGCCGCGGCTACCACGCCGCCGAGAACAACGACGAGGACCGCTTCCACGCCGTCGGCGTGATCCACCCGGACACCGGCCTGCCGGTCAAGAACTCGGGCAAGGACTGGACCTCGGTCTTCGGCGAGGAGATGGTCGCGCTCGGCCACGAGCGCGAGGACATCGTCGCGATCACCGCCGCGATGCTCCACCCGGTCGGCCTGGCCCCCTTCGCCAAGGAGTTCCCGGACCGCATCTTCGACGTCGGCATCGCCGAGCAGCACGCCGTCACCAGCGCCGCCGGCCTGGCCACCAACGGGCTGCACCCGGTGTTCGCGGTCTACGCGACCTTCCTGAACCGCGCCTTCGACCAGGTGCTGATGGACGTGGCGCTGCACAAGCTGGGCGTCACCTTCGTGCTCGACCGGGCCGGCGTCACCGGCACGGACGGCGCCTCGCACAACGGCATGTGGGACATGTCCATCCTCCAGGTCATCCCGACCCTGCGGCTGGCCGCCCCGCGCGACGCCGACCAGGTCCGCGCCCAGCTGCGCGAGGCCGTCCTGGTCAAGGACGCCCCGACGGTGGTCCGCTACTCCAAGGGCACGGTCGGCCCGGCCGTCCCCGCGGTCGGCCGGGTCGGCGGCATGGACGTGCTGCGCGCCGCCGAGGAGCCCTCCGGCGCCCACCGCGCCGACGTGCTGATCGTCTCGGTCGGTGCGATGGCCCCGACCAGCCTGGAGGTCGCCGACCTGCTGGCCGCCCAGGGGATCACCGCCACCGTGGTGGACCCGCGCTGGGTCAAGCCGGTGGACCCGGCCCTGCCGGGCCTGGCCGCCGAGCACCGGGTGGTCGTCACGATCGAGGACAACGGCCGGGTGGGCGGCGTCGGCGCGGCGGTCGCGCAGGCGCTGCGCGACGCGGACGTGGACCTGCCGGTGCGCGACTTCGGTATTCCGCAGGAATTCCTGGACCACGCCAGCCGGAACGAGATCCTGGCCGAGATCGGCCTGAACGGCCCCGACATCGCCCAGCGGGTGACCGCCCTGGTCGCCAAGCTGGACGCGGCGCCGGTCAAGGCCTGAGACGGCGGTCGGCGGAACGGACCCATGGCGCCAGCGGTGCCCGTAGTCCGTTCCGCCGACGACTGATTGTCGTAACTCTGTAACAGTTCGTCACGGAACGAGCTGACAATCGCACTGAATAGCGGGACCGGCGCCATCCGTGCCGATCCCGCCCGGTAGGTTGTCAATCGTGCCGACCCCCACCCGCCGCCGCCTCGCCGGCCTGGCCGACCGCCTGCCCGAGCGCGCCCGTACCCACCTTCGTCAGGGGTACTGGACCAGGCTGGTGCCGGTGCTCGCGCTGGTCGCGCTGGCCACCCACGTCCCGTCCTTCGCCCGGCCCGTCTGGAGCCCGGACGAGGGCTTCCTGGCCACCCAGGCCCGGATGCTCGCGGACGGCGGGGTGCTCTACGACACCGTCGTGGACCGCAAGCCGCCGCTGCTGCCCTGGCTGTACCAGGCCTGCTTCGCCCTCTTCGGCTCCGCCTCGCTGTGGCCGCTGCGCACCCTCGCGGTGGCGGCCCACCTGGTCACCGCGATCCTGCTGGCCTCGATCGCCCGCGGCCGCTGGGGCAACCGTGCCGGGGCCGGCGCCGGACTGCTCTACCTGCTGGTGTCCATCGGGCTCTCCCCGGAGGACACCCAGGCGGCGACCTTCGAGGTCTTCATGCTGCCCGCGATGGTGGCCGCCTTCCGCTACGCCGAGCGCCGCCGCTGGCTGGCCGCGGGCATCGCGGTCGCGCTCTGCTCGCTGACCAAGCAGACCGGCGGCGCGGTCCTGCTGCCGGTGCTCTGGATGCTCCTCCAGGACGCCCGCCGACGAGGGGTGCGCTGGCCGCCCGCGCTGTTCAAGATCGGGTTCGGCTTCGCGGTACCGATAGCCCTGGTGGCGGTCATCCTGACCAAGCCCAAGGGCTTCCTCTTCTGGGTGGTCACCGGCAGCGGCGACTACGCCTCCTTCGGCGGCGCCTGGCTGCAGATGCTCGGCCGGGCCTTCGGCAACCTGGGCATCCTGGCCGCGGCGGGCCTCGGCTTCCTGTACCCGGTCGGCCGCCGGCTCTGGTTCAAGTACCGTCACCGCCCGCTGCCGGTGGCCGGCGAGGAGTACGGCTCGACCACCGACCTGTGGGTCTGGCTGCTCTCCTCGGTCGTGGCGGTCAGCGTGGGCTTCCACTTCTTCGGCCACTACTACCTCCAGCTGATGCCCCCGCTGGTGCTGCTGGGCACCGGCGCGGTCGCCACCTCGGCGATCCGCTGGAAGCCCGTCCTGGTGTACACCACGGTCGCCGCCACGGTGTTCTGGACCCTGGCACTGGCCTGGCCGGGCGAGCAGATGAGCCGCAACACCGAGGTCGCCACCGCGGTCGCCGCCCAGACCACTCCCAAGGACACCGTGCTGGTCTGGGGCATGCACCCCGAGCTGTACTGGCTGGCCGACCGCAAGCCCGCCAGCCGCTACCTGACCGCCGGCTTCCTCACCAACTACAGCGGCGGCAAGGACGGCAGCCCCAACGTGGGCGAGCAGTTCAGCGTCAACAACGCCTGGCAGACCTTCGACAAGGAGCTCGCCAACGGCCTGCCCGAGGTCTTCGTGGACGACTCCGGCATCGCCCCCTACCAGCCGGTGATGGTGCCCCGGATCGAGAACCTGCTGGACACCCACTACGAGATGATCGGCGTCATCGGCGACACCGTCGTCTACCGCCTCAAGCACTGAGGCCCGAACGCCCCCCACGTACGGAGGAGCCCCGGCGACCAGGTCGCCGGGGCTCCTCCGTACAGCGCTACGCCTTACGCGGGCACCGAGGCCACGCCGGGGGCGAGGAACTTCTTGCCGTTCACCCGCTCCGAGACGCCCTCACGGTCCAGGTACGGGGTGATCCCGCCCAGGTGGAAGGGCCAGCCGGCACCGGTGATCATGCAGAGGTCGATGTCCTGCGCCTCGGCGACGACACCCTCGGCCAGCATCAGGCCGATCTCCTGCGCCACGGCCTCCAGGGCGCGGCTGAGGACCTGCTCCTCGGTGAGCACCGTGTCGCCGAAGGTCAGCAGCTCCAGCACCTCGGGGTCGAGGACCTGCTTGCCGTCGACCCAGGTGTAGAAGCCGCGCTTGCCGGCCTTGACCACCTTGCCGAGGTTCTCGGAGACGGTGAACCGCTCCGGGAAGGCGCCGTGCAGGGTCTCCGAGACGTGCAGGGCGATGGCCGGGCCGACCAGCTCCAGCAGCACGATCGGGGACATCGGCAGGCCGAGCGGCTCGACGGCTTTCTCGACGCTGGCGATCGGGGTGCCCTCGTCGATGATGTTCTGGATCTCGCCCATGAAGCGGGTCAGGATCCGGTTCACCACGAACGCCGGGGCGTCCTTGCAGAGCACCGAGGTCTTCTTCAGCTTCTTCGACACGGCGAAGGCGGTGGCCAGCGACGCGTCGTCGGTCTGCTCGCCGCGGACGATCTCCAGCAGCGGCAGGATCGCGACCGGGTTGAAGAAGTGGAAGCCGACGACCCGCTCGGGGTGCTTCAGCTTCGAGGCCATCTCGGTGACCGACAGCGAGGAGGTGTTGGTCGCCAGCACACAGGTCGGCGAGACCACGTTCTCCAGGTCCGCGAAGACGGTCTGCTTGACGCCCATCTCCTCGAACACGGCCTCGATGACGAAGTCCGCGTCGCCGAAGGCGGCGGCCTTGTCCAGCGAGCCGGTGACCAGGCCCTTGAGGCGGTTGGCCTTGTCCTGGCCGATCCGGCCCTTGCCGAGCAGCTTGTCGATCTCGGCGTGGACGTAGCCGACGCCCTTGTCGACGCGCTCCTGGTCGATGTCGGTGAGGACCACCGGCACCTCCAGACGGCGGGCGAACAGCAGCGCCAGCTGCGAGGCCATCAGACCGGCGCCGACGACGCCGACCTTGGAGACCGGACGGGCCAGCGACTTGTCCGGGGCACCGACCGGGCGCTTGGCCCGGCGCTGCACCAGGTTGAAGGCGTAGATGCCGCTGCGCAGCTCGCCGCCCATGATGAGGTCGGCCAGGGCCGCGTCCTCGGCGTCGAAGCCGGCCTGCAGGCTGGCCTTGTCGGCGAGGTCGGCGTCCTTGACGGCGGCGATGATGTCCAGCGCCTTGTAGGCGGCCGGGGCGGCGCCGTGCACCTTGCCGTCGGCGACCATGCGGCCCCAGAGGACGGCGTCGTCCCAGGCCTTGCCGCGGTCGATCGCCTCGCGCTCGACGACCAGGTCGCCCTTGAGGACCTTGGCGGCCCACAGCAGCGACTGCTCCAGGAAGTCGGCCGGCTCGAAGATCGCGTCGGCGATCCCCAGCTCGAACACGTCCTTGCCCTTGAGCTGCTTGTTCTGGTTCATCGAGTTCTCGATGATGACCTTGACGGCCTTACCGGCACCGATCAGGTTCGGCAGGATGGTGCAGCCGCCCCAGCCGGGGACGAGGCCGAGGAAGACCTCGGGCAGCGAGAAGGCCGGAACGCCCGCGGACACCGTGCGGTAGTCGCAGTGCAGGCCGACCTCGACGCCGCCGCCCATGGCCGCGCCGTTGTAGAAGGCGAAGGTCGGGACGGGCAGCGCGGCGATCCGCTTGAAGACCTCGTGGCCGCCCTTGCCGATGGCCAGCGCGTCGGCGTGCTGCTGGAGCAGCTCGACGCCCTTGAGGTCGGCGCCCACGGCGAAGATGAACGGCTTGCCGGTGATCGCGGCGCCGACGATCCTGCCCTCGGCGGCCTCGGCCTCGACCTGGTCCAGCGCCTCGGACAGCTTCAGCAGCGAGCCCGGGCCGAAGGTGGTCGGCTTGGTGTGGTCGAAGCCGTTGTCCAGGGTGATCAGGGCCAGCTTGCCGGCCTGCAGCGGCAGGTCCAGGTGGCGGACGTGCGCGGTCGTGACGACCTCGCCCGGGAACAGCTCGGCGCCGTGCTGGAGCAGCTCAGTGGTGTTGCTCATGGTCACTTACCACCCTCGAGCTCGGACGACTTTTCCGCTCCGCTCCAATGCGGGTTCTCCCAGATGATGGTCCCGCCCATGCCGAAGCCGATGCACATCGTGGTCAGGCCGTAGCGGACGTCCGGGCGCTGCTCGAAGCGGCGGGCCAGCTGGTTCATCAGGCGCACGCCGGAGGAGGCCAGCGGGTGGCCGAAGGCGATCGCACCGCCGTACGGGTTGACCCGCTCGTCGTCGTCCGCGATGCCGTAGTGGTCCAGGAAGGACAACACCTGGACGGCGAAGGCCTCGTTGATCTCGAAGGCCTGGATGTCGTCGATGGTCAGACCGGCCTTGGCCAGCGCCTTCTCGGTGGCCGGCACCGGGCCGATGCCCATGACCTCGGGCTCGACGCCCGCGAAGGCGTAGGAGACCAGGCGCATCTTGACCGGGAGGCCGAGCTCCTCGGCGACGTCCTCGGCGGCCAGCAGCGAGGCGGTGGCGCCGTCGTTCAGACCGGCCGAGTTGCCCGCGGTGATGTTGCCGTGCGGGCGGAACGGGGTCTTCAGGTTGGCCAGCGACTCCATCGTGGTGCCCGGGCGCAGCGGCTCGTCCACGGTGACCAGGCCCCAGCCGGTCTCGCCGACCTCGGGGTTGGTGTTGCGGACCGAGATCGGCACCAGGTCGGGCTGGATGTCGCCGTTGGCGTACGCCTTGGCGGCCTTCTCCTGGGAGCGCACGGCGTAGGCGTCGCAGCGCTCCTTGGTCAGGTGCGGGAACCGGTCGTGCAGGTTCTCCGCGGTCATGCCCATGAACAGGGCGGACTCGTCGACCAGCTTCTCGGAGACGAAGCGCGGGTTCGGGTCAACGCCCTCGCCCATCGGGTGGCGGCCCATGTGCTCGACGCCGCCGGCCACGACCACGTCGTACGCGCCGAAGGCGATGCCGCCGGCGGTGGTGGTCACGGCGGTCAGGGCGCCGGCGCACATGCGGTCGATCGCGTAACCGGGGACGGACTTCGGCAGGCCGGACAGCAGGGCGGCGGTGCGCCCGATGGTCAGACCCTGGTCGCCGATCTGCGTGGTGGCCGCCACGGCGACCTCGTCGATGCGCTCGACGGGCAGGTTCGGGTTACGGCGCACGAGCTCCCGGATGCACTTGACGACGAGGTCGTCGGCGCGCGTCTCGTGGTAGATGCCCTTCGGGCCGGCCTTGCCGAACGGGGTGCGGACGCCGTCGACGAAGACGACGTCCCTCGCGGTACGAGGCACGGGGGCTCTCCTCCCAGGGACCAACATTTCGAGGTGGACAGGCTGCCGCCGGGAAACACCCGAGCGGCGCCGCGTCACGGTCATGCTACCCGCCGGTAACCAACCTGCCCAGGCCCCTCCGAGGGTTCTGACCATGTGTCCCGCGACACGTCCGACGGTACGTCCGACCAGGAAGCCTCCCCGGAGACGCCGAAGGGGATGCCGTCCGTGCGGACGGCATCCCCGTTCGGAGCCCGATCGGTGCCGGGCGGCGCGATCAGCCCTGGGCCGTGGCGGTGGCCGCGGCGGCGGTGAAGGCGGCGGCCATCGCCGGCGCCACCAGGTCGACCTGCCACTGCCGGGCGCCGAGCCGGCGCAGCGCGGCGGCCACGCCCTCGGCGCCCGGCTCGGCCGGCGGCTCCCAGGAGACCCGGCGCACCAGGTCCGGGGTGATCAGGTTCTCGGCCGGCAGGTGATGGCGCTCGGCCAGCTCGCTGACCGCGGCGCGGGCGCCGGAGAGCCGGGCGGCGGCCACCGGGTCCTTCTCCGCCCAGGCCCGCGGCGGCGGCGGACCGTCGTGCGGCGCGGCGGCCGGCGGCAGCTGGTTCTCCGGGACCTCCCGGCCCCGTTGCACGGCCGCCAGCCACTGGTCCAGCTGGCGCCGGTGCAGGCGAGGGCCGAAGCCCTGGACGGCCTGCAGGGCGGCGATGTTCAGCGGCATGGCCAGCGCGGCGTTGACGATCGCGGCGTCCGAGAGCACCCGGCCGGGGGAGACGTCGCGCTCCTGCGCCATCCGGTCGCGGGTCAGCCACAGCTCGCGCACCACGGCCAGCTGGCGGCGCCGGCGGACCTTGTGCAGCTGCGAGGTGCGGCGCCACGGGTCGGTGCGCGGGGCCGGACGCGGGGCGGCGGCGATCGCGGCGAACTCCTCCAGGGCCCAGCCCAGCTTGCCCTGGGCGTCCAGCTCCTGTTCGAGTGCGTCACGCAGCTCGACCAGCACCTCGACGTCCAGGGCCGCGTAGCGCAGCCAGGGCTCGGGCAGCGGGCGGGTGGACCAGTCCACCGCCGAGTGCTCCTTGGCCAGGCTCAGCCCGAGCACGTTCTCGGTCATCGGCCCGAGGCCCACCCGGGCGAAGCCGGCGATCCGCCCGGCCAGCTCGGTGTCGAACAGCCGGGTCGGTCTCATGCCCACCTCGGCCAGGCAGGGCAGGTCCTGGGTGGCGGCGTGCACCACCCATTCGGCGTCCGCGATGGCGGCGCCCAGCCCGCTGAGGTCGGGGCAGGCGATCGGGTCGATCAGGGCGGAGCCGGCGCCGGCTCGGCGCAGCTGGATGAGGTACGCCCGCTGCCCGTAGCGGTAGCCGGAGGCGCGCTCGGCGTCGACGGCGACCGGTCCGGTGCCCGCGGCGAAGGCGGCGATCGTGGCGGCCAGCGCCTGCTCGTCCGCCACGACGGGCGGGATCCCCTCCTTCGGCTCAAGGAGCGGGACCGGGGCTGCTTCTTCTGGGATGGCTGCTACGGCGTCGGTCACCCACCAAGGGTACGACGGTCCTCGGAAGTGGGAGTGTTGTCGGACTGGTCAGACTGTTGATCGCCGGCGGGCGCTTCGGCCCGGGGCGGGAGACCGCCCGCTCGCCTCCGGCCCGCTCGGACCCGGGTGCGGGCCGGTTTCCGTCGGGGTGCCAGGGCGTCGGGTGTGCGGGTGCGGCGGCCCAGGAGGAACGTTCCTCCTGGGCCGCCGCGGCTTCGACGAGCGGTTCGGCCCGGTCGGCTCAGTGGATGATGCCGGTGCGCAGCGCTACCGCGACCATCCCGGCGCGGTCACCGGTGCCGAGCTTGCGGGCGATCCGGGCGAGGTGGCTCTTCACCGTGAGCGCCGACAGGCCCATCGCCACGCCGATCGCCTTGTTCGACTGGCCCTCGGCGACCAGCCGCAGCACCTCGACCTCGCGGCCGGACAGCTCGCGGTAGGCGGCCTGCTGCGGGCCCGGCGCTCCGGGAGCCCCGGGTGCGCCCGGAGCGCCGGTGGCGCCCGGCATGCCCGGCATCCCGGGGCGGCGCATCCGGCCGGCCAGTCCGGCGGCACCGAGCGGCAGGCCCGGGCGGCCGGGCATCGCGACGTTGGTGCGGGTGCCGGTGACCACGTAGCCCTTGACGCCGCCGGCCAGCGCGCTGCGGACCGCGCCGATGTCGTCGGCGGCCGACAGGGCCAGGCCGTTGGGCCAGCCCGCGGCGCGGGTCTCGGCGAGGATGGTCAGCCCGGAGCCGTCCGGCAGATGCACGTCGGCGACGCAGATGTCGCGTGGGGTGGAGACCCGGGGACGGGCCTCGGCGATCGAGGACACCTCGATCACGTCGCGGACGCCGAGCGCCCACAGGTGACGGGTCACGGTGTTTCGGACGCGGGGATCGGCGATGACCACCATGGCGGTGGGCTTGGTCGGCCGGTAGGCGACCACGTTTGCGGGGTGCTCAAGAAGGACCGACACCAGGCCTCCTGCGGGGAGTGGCGGACGGAACCCCGAGGGGGCGGTCGGAGTGTTCCGCGTTCGGAAAGGGTCACAGTCTGCTTCGGCAGCTACCGTGCCCGGCTTTAGCGAAAGATCACGATCTAGTGAGTAACAATACGGACAAATCGCGCATATGACTGATGCGAGATGCCCTGAAATCGCACAAAATCGATCAGATTCGGCACGGATCGGTCGACTCTGATCAGTTTATTGACGCAGAGCACGACTGAAGTCACACTCCGTCAGTCCTGGGGGTGGCATCGGGCCCGGAGGGGCCGTCCGGCCCGGGCACCACCCGTCAGTGCGACCGCGGGCGTCGCCGCGCCGGCATCGGGACCACCCCACCGAGTGACGTGACCTCGCCCGGGCCCTGCGGGGACGGCGCGGCCGGCGGCAGCCCGGCGCTGATGCAGAGCAGGTCCCCCCAGGCCGCCAGGTGCCGCTCGAACCGGCCGTCGGCCGGCGTCCAGGAGGCCCGGATCTCGATCTCGGTCGAGGACGGGCGGTCCGCCAGACCGCCGAAGTACTGCGAGGCGCAGCGGGTCACCGTGCCGGACGGCTCCGCGTACCCGGCGCCGTGCGCCTGCAGTGCGTCCAGCAGCCAGGCCCAGCCGACCTCGGAGAGCATCGGGTCGCCGGCCATCTCCGGCTCCAGCTCGGCCCGGGTCATGGTGACCACCCGGAACTCCCCGTTCCAGGCCTCCTGCCCGGCCGGGTCGTGCAGCAGCACCAGCCGGCCGTCGGCCAGCTCCTCGCCGTCCACCTCCACGGCGGCGGTCAACGCGAACGCGTACGGGGCGAGCCGGCGCGGGGCCGGCGAGGGGGAGAGCTGGAGCTCCGGCCGTAGCCGCGCCCCTTCGAGGGCCTCCACGGCGGCCCGGAACTCGCTCGGCGCCCCCTCCCGACCCGTTCCGCCACCTGTTCCGCCACCCTGTGCGGGGTGCCCGCCGACCGCTGCCATGACCCGAAGACTAGGTCGAAAACCCGGGTTATCGCCGCAACTTCCGTCCGAGCGGCGTGCCGGAACGGCAAACCCGGCCAGATCTTGGAGGAACCGACGAGACCGCCCGGGGAGGCGGGACTTCGGCGCATGCGAAGATTTGACCCGTGAGCGAGACTACGGCAGACCCGACGGCGGCCACCCTCGACGGCCGATCCACCCCCGCGCGCCGCGGCGCCGCGCACGACTCCGCGTTCCTGCGCGCCTGCCGGCGGGAGCCGGTGCCGCACACCCCGGTGTGGTTCATGCGCCAGGCGGGTCGCTCGCTGCCCGAGTACCTGAAGGTCCGCGAGGGCATCCCCATGCTGGAGTCCTGCATGCGGCCCGAGCTGGTCAAGGAGATCACCCTGCAGCCGGTGCGCCGGCACAAGGTCGACGCGGCGATCTTCTTCAGCGACATCGTGGTGCCGCTCAAAGCCGTCGGCGTCGACGTGGACATCAAGGCCGGCGTCGGCCCGGTCATCGCCGATCCGATCCGGACCTTCGAGGACCTCAAGCGGCTGCGGCCGCTGGAGCCCGACGACGTCCCCTACATCACCGAGGCCGTCGGCCTGCTGGTGGACGAGCTCGGCGGGACCCCGCTGATCGGCTTCGCCGGTGCGCCGTACACGCTGGCCAGCTACCTGGTCGAGGGCGGGCCGTCCAAGAACCACGAGAACACCAAGGCCATGATGTACGGGCAGCCCGAGCTGTGGGCCGCCCTGGTGGACCGGCTGGCGGACATCACCTCCGCCTTCCTGAAGGTGCAGATCGAGGCGGGCGCCTCCGCGGTCCAGCTGTTCGACTCCTGGGTCGGCTCGCTCGCGCCCGACGACTACCGCCGCTCGGTCATGCCGGCCAGTGCCAAGGTCTTCGAGTCCGTCGCCTCCTACGGGGTGCCGCGGATCCACTTCGGCGTCGGCACCGGCGAGCTGCTCGGACTGATGGGCCAGGCCGGCGCGGACATCGTCGGCGTCGACTGGCGGGTGCCGCTGAACGTCGCCGCCGAGCGGGTCGGCCCCGGCAAGGGCCTGCAGGGCAACCTCGACCCGGCGGTGCTGTTCGCCCCCACCAAGGTCGTGGAGACCAAGGCCCGCGAGGTGCTGCACGCCGCCCAGGCGCTCGGCACCAGCGGCCACATCTTCAACCTCGGGCACGGCGTGATGCCGTCGATGGACCCGGACGCGCTCAGCCGCCTGGTCGCCTTCGTGCACGAGACCAGCGCGCGCTGACCTCCACGCGCTGACCTCCACGCGCCGACGCCCCGCGGTGGCGGGCCCCCGGGAGCCGGGGGCCGCCACCGCCGGTCGGGTCAGTCCCCGTCGCCGGGGCCGGCCTCACCGGCGCCGTCGAGGGCGTCGGGGGTGCCGGGCACGCCGGGGTGCGAACGGGTCCGGCGCCAGTACCGGTAGACCAGCGCCGCCGGGACGCCCAGCACCAGCAGGAACGGCGCCAACGCGGCCAGCGCCACCGCCAGCGCCCGCGCAATCGTCAGCAGAACGTGCCAGCCGCCGCCGAGCGCGGAACCGACCGAATCGCCGAAGCCCTGCTCCTCCTTCGGCGCCGCGGTCGGCGCGGGCGCCACGGCGTCGCGGCGGACGTCCAGGGTCACGGTGGAGTACGAAGTCCGGGCGGCCAGCTCCTTCTGCTGCTTCTGCAGCGACTCCAGGTCCGCCTCGCGGCGGCTCAACTCGCCCTCCAGCGAGGTGATGTCGCTCAGCGTCTTGGCCTCCGCCATCAGCGCCCGCACCCGGTCCACGCTCGCCTGCTGGGTCTGCACCCGGCTCGCCACGTCCGCGACCTGCTGGGTCAGGTCCTCCGCCTGGCTCCTGCGGGACACCACCTCGCCCAGGGCGGCCAGCTGGTCCAGGGTCTGCTGGTAGGCGCCGGACGGGATCCTGAGCGTCAGCTGGCCGGACTCGTCCGTGCCGCTGCCGCTGACCGACTCGCCGCCCACGTAGCCGCCCGAGGTGGTGGTCAAGTCCCGGGCCTTGGTCAGCACTTGTGGAACGTCCTTGGTGCGCAGGGTGAGCTGCGCGGTGTACGAGATCAACCGGGTGTCGGCGGCCGGGGTCACCCCGGCCGCCGCCGGGGCGCCGGAGGGGTGGGCGTTCGCCGGAGCCGGCGCGGCCGCCCCGCCGCCCTCAGCGGCCTGCTTCGCCGGTGCCCCGGCCGAGTCGTTCCTCGCCGAATCCCCCGATCCGCCCGCGCTGCAACCCCCGACCAGCAGCACCGCCGCAGCCACCGCCGCCCCCAGCGCTCCGGCCTTCGCCTGTCGTCCCATTCCCGGGCCCCTCCCCAAGTCCATTGGCATTCCTCACCATTGGACGGGAGAGCCGGTCGCGCGGACCAGCCCGGGCGATCGCGAGTCCATCACAGCTCGGCGGCGGGACGGCCACGAACTCAGCCCTCATCGGCGGTGACCTCGATCCCCGCCCGTCGCAACAGCGCCGCCGTCACACCGTCCCCGGGCCGCAGCTCCCCGGAGAACGTCCCGTCGTACACCTGCCCGCACCCGCAGGACGGGCTGCGCGCCATCAGCACGGCCCGCCGCGCCCCCGCCTCCTCCGCCGCCGCCAGCGCCGCCCGGGCCCCGGCCAGGAACTCCGCGGTGCAGTCCGTCCCGGTCGAGTCCACCACCCGCGCCCGCCCGTCCAGCACGTCCGCCCCGTCCCCGCCCACGATCTCCGCCGCCGGCCGCGGCGTCGGCAACCCGCCCGCCCCCTCCGGACAGACCACGACCGCCCGCCCCTCCGCCACCAGCCGAACGGCCTCGACGGACCTCTTCGCCCGCCCGTCGTACCGGCAGGGCACCCCGGCCAGACAGGCACTCACCATGATCGGTTCCATGCGCCCGAGCCTACGACGGCGGCCTCAAGCCTCCAGGAGCTGTTCGCGGTACACGCGGAACTCGCTTCGCCCGCAGACGGTTTCGAGGTGGTGCGGCCGCCAGGTCGACACCGTGACCACGTCGTCGTCGCCCGTGTCCAGCACCGCGCAGTCGATCTCGACCGGCACCGGGCAGGGAGAGTCCGCGTCGAGCCGGACGGTCGCCCGAACACCGCCGTTTTGTCGATCACCGACCTGCGTGCAGCGGATTGAGGGTTCCGTGTAAAGACCTGCGAGACTGCGAAGCATGTCGGATGCACAGGTCGTCGTCGTCGGTGGTGGGATCGCGGGGCTGGCTGCGGCCGCCTTCCTGAGCGGGGCGGCCGGGGGCACGGCGCGGGCACGGGTGACGGTGCTGGAGGCGTCCGGGCGGGTCGGCGGGAAGCTCTGGGGCGGGGAGGTCGGCGGGGTCCGGGTGGACCTCGGGGCCGAGTCGGTGCTGGCGCGGCGGCCGGAGGCCGTGGAGCTGGCGCGGGCGGTCGGGCTGGGGGAGCAGCTGGAGCCGCCGACCACCGCGAAGGCGGCGATCTGGACCCGCGGCGCGCTGCGGCCGCTGCCCGGCGGGCAGGTGATGGGCGTCCCCGGTGACCTGGAGGCGCTGGCCGCCTCCGGGGTGCTCACCGCCGAGGGCCTGGAGCGGGCCCGCGACGAGCGGACCACCGAGGTCGGGGCGGACGTCGCGATCGGCCGCTACGTCGCCGACCGGCTGGGCCGGGAGGTGGTGGACCGGCTGGTCGAGCCGCTGCTGGGCGGCGTCTACGCCGGGCGCGCCGACGAGATCTCGCTGCGCGCCGCCGTGCCGCAGCTGCTGCCGATCGCCCGCGGCGGCGGCTCGCTGGTCGAGGGCGTGCACGAGCTGGCCTCCCGGCCGCAGGTGGTCGGCACCCCGGTGTTCCAGGGCCTGCGCGGCGGCCTGGGCACCCTGCCGGAGGCGGTCGCCGCGGCCTGCGTCGCGGCGGGCGTGGACCTGCGCACCGACACCCCGGTGGAGGAGCTGCGCCGCACCCCCGAGGGCTGGCGGGTGGTGGCCGGCGGCGAGGTGCTGACCGCGGACGCCGTGGTGCTGGCCGTCCCGGCGCCGGCCGCGGCCCGGCTGCTGCGCGCGGACGCCCCGGCGGCGGCCGTCGAGCTGGACACCGTCGAGTACGCGGGCATGGCGCTGGTGACCCTGGCGTTCCGCCGGGCCGACCTGCCCGAGCCGCCCGCCGGCAGCGGCTTCCTGGTGCCGCCGGTGGACGGCCGCCGGATCAAGGCCTCGACCTTCTCCACCAACAAGTGGGGCTGGCTGGAGCGCTCCGCCCCGGACGCCTTCCTGCTGCGCACCTCGCTGGGCCGCCACCGCGAGGACGAGGTGCTGGAACTGCCGGACGAGGAGCTGGTGGCCCGCTCGCTGGCGGACCTGGAGGAGGCCATCGGCCTGACCGCCCGGCCGTACGACACCTTCGTGTCGCGCTTCACGGCCGGCCTGCCGCAGTACCCGGTGGGCCACCTGGACCGGGTCGCCCGGGTGCGGGCGGCGGCGGAGGCGGTGGGGGCGCTGGCGCTGTGCGGCGCCGCGTACGACGGGGTGGGGATCCCGGCCTGCATCGCCTCGGCGGCCGCCGCGGCGGCGGCCATCGACAAACTGTTGACCCCGGCGACCGGGGAAGGTTCCACGGAGAGGACAATGGGCGCATGACTGAGAGCGTTGAGCGGGAGCCGGAGCAGCAGCCCGAGAAGAAGAAGGCGCGCGACCTGAACCAGGTCATCCGCTACACGATGTGGTCGGTGTTCAAGCTCAAGGGCGCCCTGCCCGAGGACCGCACCGGCCTCGCCGCCGAGGTGGACGAGCTGTTCGCCCAGCTCGCCGCCAAGGACGTGACGGTGCGCGGCACGTACGACGTGTCCGGGCTGCGCGCGGACGCCGACATCCTGGTCTGGTGGCACGCCGAGGACTCGGACGACCTCCAGGAGGCGTACAACCGCTTCCGCCGCACCGGCCTCGGCCGCCAGCTGGAGCCGGTCTGGTCGAACATGGCCCTGCACCGCCCGGCCGAGTTCAACAAGTCGCACATCCCGGCGTTCCTCGCCGACGAGCGCGCGCGCGACTACGTTTGCGTGTACCCGTTCGTCCGCTCGTACGACTGGTACCTGCTGCCCGACGAGGACCGGCGCTCGATGCTCGCCGAGCACGGCATGCAGGCCCGCGGCTACCCGGACGTGCGGGCCAACACGGTGGCCTCCTTCGCGCTCGGCGACTACGAGTGGCTGCTCGCCTTCGAGGCGGACGAGCTGCACCGCATCGTCGACCTGATGCGCGACCTGCGGGCCTCCCG
The DNA here is from genome assembly GCF_055584725.1 of Kitasatospora sp. NPDC101108. Taxonomy (NCBI): domain Bacteria; kingdom Bacillati; phylum Actinomycetota; class Actinomycetes; order Kitasatosporales; family Streptomycetaceae; genus Kitasatospora; species Kitasatospora sp. NPDC101108. The sequence goes on along the minus strand of NZ_JBVJLM010000027.1, from coordinate 65,655 downwards.
GGCCCGGATGCACGTCCGCGAGGAGGTGCCGTTCTTCACCGGCCGCCGCAAGCCGGTGAGCGAGCTGCTGAACGGCCTGGTCTGACCCCACCCGCGCCGTACGGAGGCCGGTTCCCCCCGCTCGGCAGCGGGGGGAACCGGCCTCCGGTGGTTCCGGGGAGTTCAGCCCCGGTGGGGGCGCAGGGCGGCGCGCAGACGGGCGTCGGGGAGGACGGCGAGGCCGTTCATGGCGACGGCGGTGAGCAGTTCGCGCTCCTCGTCGTCGGCGAGGCCGTGCTGACGGGCCGGGCGGACCTCGCGCAGCACCTCCTGGCCGATCGGGGAGGCCCAGCGGGTGTAGGGGTAGACGTCGACCCGGGCCATCAGCAGGGTGCCCGCGGTGAGCACCAGCGGCAGCGAGAACCAGGCGAGCGGGGCGACGGTGTCACCGCCGGTGAAGCCGCTGACGGCCAGCGAGGCGGCGAGCAGCACCAGGGTCAGCAGCATCGCGTGCCGGACCTGGCGGACCACCACCACGGTGTTGCGCTGGACCAGGGCCGGGGTGGCCAGGCCGGCCAGCGCCAGCCGGGCGCCGATCTCCAGCACGGTGGGGTGCTCGGCCATCGCCCGGCGCAGCTCGTCCGTACGGCACTGGCCGTCGGGGCCGACGGTGGCCACGACGGCGCGCTCCAGACGGCTGCGCCCCTTGGGGTCGACCACGGTGGTCCAGCCGGTGTGCGCGAGGTGCAGCCGGCCGCGGCCGGCCATCAGGACGAGGGCGAGTTCCACCACCCGGTCCGGACCGCCGGCCAGGTAGGCCGTCTCGTAGAGCCCGATGCCGACGGCCTCCGGCGGGCGCAGCCGATCCTGGTCGGCGAGGGCGTCGGCGGTGGCGGTCATCCGCACCAGCCGGAGGCAGGAGAACACCGCCGCGACACAGGCCGGTATCAGGAACAGCAACCACATGGGCTTGTTGTATGCCTGGGGCCGTCGTGCGGGGAACGGCTTCCCGGCCCGCGATACCGAACTGTGACGTCAAGAACCGCCACCGCAGCTGCTCCCGCAGCTCGAACCGCAGCTGGACGAGGAGCCGCAGCTGGAGGAGGAGCCGCAGCTGCTGGAGTGCGAGGAGCCGCACGAGGAGTGGTGCGAGGACCCGCAGGAGTGGTGGTGGGTGGAGCCGGAGTCGACGGCGCCGCAGGAGTAGCCGCCCGACGAGGACGAGGAGGACGACGAGGACGAGGAGGAGAAGAAGGACGAGGACGCCTGGGCCTGTCGCACCGCCTCCTCCTCGGCCGCCGCGGCCAGCATCGCGGCCTCCAGCTCCTGGTTGTCCAGCGCCGCCGCGGCCAGTCCGCCGAGCGCGACCGCGCCCAGCATCGCGCCGCCCGTCAGCCGGGGCGAGACGCCCGAGCTGGGCGTCCACGGGGTGCTGCCCCGCATCAGGCCGAGCTGGCGCTGCCCGGCGGGGGTGATCCGGCCCTTGGCCGGGCGGGTGACGGCCAGGGTGACGGCGCCGAGGAGCAGCAGGAAGCCCGGGATCAAGAGGTCCGGGTGCTCGTAGAGGGCCTCGTTGTCGTCGAGCAGCAGGGCGAGCACGGTGAAGACCACGACGTCGAGCATCGCGAGCCAGAGCAGCCGGCGGGCGGTGCGGGCCCGCTGCAGCCGCTCGGGGCGCCGCATCAGGCCGCGGTCGGCGAGCCGGTCGCCGATCTCCTCGACGGCGGCGGAGCGCATCACCATCCGGCGCAGGGCGCCGAGTTCCCGGCTGCCGGTGGCGCCGACGGCGTCGTGGACCGCCTGGTCGACGGCGTCGTACGGCCTGGCACCGGTGAGGGTGACCAGTCCCGCGCGGTTGATCACGATCTGCTCGGCGAGGTGCATCCGGACCAGCGCGGTGTCGACGACCCGGGCGGGGCCGCCGGCCAGGAAGGCGGTGTCCAGCAGCGGCAGTCCGCGGCCGGGCAGGCCCATCGGGTGCGGAACGTGCCGGACCCGCTGGTGGGTCTGGGCCGCGTACAGGCCGGCCGCGGCCAGCAGGACGGCGGGGACGATGAAGTAGCTGTTGTGCCACATGGGTGGTTCCCCCGAGGTGTGGATTCGGTCAGCGGCCGCGCAGGGCCCGGCGCAGGCGGGCGAGCGGCCCGGGTGGCCGTTCGGCCTGCTCGGCCTGCTCGGCCCGTTCGGCCTGTTCCGGCGCCTGCCGGAGCCACTGCTCCAGGGCGCGGCGGTGGTCGGCGGCGACTGTGCCGCCGTCGGTGAGCACCCACGCGGCGAAGGCCCGGGCGTCGGCGCGGTAGCCGCCGGTCTGCGGGTGGGTGCGGGCGTAGTCGAGGAAGAGCGGCCCGTACCGCGCCCCGAGCAGGCGGGGCAGGGCGGGGACGACCTTCGCGGTGGTGTCGCGCCGCTTGGCGGCGAGGCCGGTGGACTGGGCGCGGACCTGGTCCGGGTCGAAGCCCGGCGGGACGGGCCCGCCGGCCACCAGGGCGGCCAACAGTTCCTCCTGCTGCCGGGCCAGGCGCTCCCGGGCGATGCCGGTGGTGCGCTCGCCGTGGTCCAGCTCGTTCATCGCGGGGTGCTCCCCTCCAGCACCCGGCGGATGGCGTCCAGTTCACCGGCCAGTTCGGAGGGCGGCGGGAAGTTGGCGTCCCGTTCCAGCAGGACGCCGGGCGGTGCGACCCGCGCGCAGAGTTCGGCCAGGACCTCCAGCACCGGTTCGGTGACGGGGTGGGCGTGGGTGTCGTGCCACACGCCGTCGACCAGGGTGCCGCCGGCGACGTGCACGTAGGCGAGCGCCTCCAGTGGCAGGTGGTCGAGTTCGGCCGCCGGGTCGATGCCGAGGTTGACCCGGTTGGTGTGCAGGTTGGCGACGTCGATCAGCAGCCGGACGCCGGTCCGCGCGACCAGTTCGGCGAGGAACTCGCCCTCGGTGAACTCGTTCTCGGGCCAGGAGAGTTGGGCGGCGATGTTCTCCAGGGCGAGCGGCACCGGAAGCTGGTCCTGGGCGATCCTGACGTTCTCGGCGATCACCCGCAGCGAGTCCCGGGTACGGGGGACGGGCAGCAGGTGCCCGGCCTCCAGGCCGCCGGCCCGGACGAAGGCCAGGTGCTCGGTGACCAGCGGGGAGCCGAGCGCGAGCGCCGTCTCGGCGAGCGTGCCGAGCCGCTCGGGATCGGGCAGCCCGGCGCCGCCGAGGCCGAGGCCGACGCCGTGCGGGACGACGGTGACGCCGCGCTCGCGCAGCACGGTGAGCGAGGTGGGCAGGTGGTCGGGGCAGACGTTCTCGGCGACCACCTCGACCCAGTCCAGGCCGGGTTGGCGCTCGACCACGGTGTCGATCTCGCTGCGCCAGCCGAGGCCGACGCCGAGCGCCGTTCCGGTTCCGGACGAGGTTCCGGTTCCTGACCCGGTTCCGGCCCCGGGGCGGGGCGTGGAGGCAGGGGAAGTCATCGGTTTCGCCCCCTTCGGAGGCTGGGTGGGGAGGCCGTCGGGCGGTGCGGGCGTCGTCGCCAGGACCGCGCGGCCGTGGTGCTGAGGATGTCCCCGGGCGGGGTCGCTGCCAAGCCTCAGCCGGTCTTCTCAGAGCATTATTTGAGCTTGCCGATCCTGGTGGTCGGGTGCTGCGGGCCTCGACCGGGACGATCTCCCCAGCCGGGGCGCCGGGTGGGGGCGGAGAAAATCGGAGGCGGTCGGCCGACGGCGGTGGATAGCGTGGGAATCCATGACGACGACTGCACTGACGATCCGTGACTTCCGGCCCGAGGACGCCGAGGCGGTGGCGGCCGCCCACCGGGCCGGGCGCGAGCACCTGGTGATGACCGCCGAGGCCCTGCTCTGGCTGAACGCCCGGCAGGACTCCGCCCAGCACTTCCGCACCTTCGTCGCCGAGTCGGACGGCCGGGTGGTCGGCGGGGTGCGCTGCGGGGTGGTGCTCGGGACGTCGACCGCCGGCGTCGGCTACGCCAACGGCAGCGTGCTGCCCGGTTTCCGGCGGCGCGGCGCGGCCACCGCCCTGCTGGCCGCGGCCGAACGGCACCTGATCGGCCACGGGGTGACGGAACTGCACACCTGGCTGGACGACGAGCCCGCCTCGCTGGCCTTCGGCGCCGCCCGGGGCTACGAGATCGGGCGCAGCGCGCAGTTCGGCGGCCGGGACCTCACGCTGCCGCTGCCGCAGGCGCCCGTCCGGCCGGCCGGCGTCGAGCTGCGCCCGGCCACCGACTGGGCGGACGATCCGCGCCCGCTGTTCCTGGTGGAGGCGGACGCGATCCGGGACGAGCCCGGCGAGTTCGAGATGGACGCCCTGGAGTACGAGGAGTGGCTCAAGGACGACTGGGCCCGGCCGGACCTGGACCTGGGGCTGACGGTGGTGGCCGTGGTGGACGGCGAGCCGGCCGCCTTCACCATGGTGCAGACCGACGGGGTGGACCGCTACTGGTCCGCGTTCACCGCCTGCCGCCGGGAGTTCCGCGGCCGCGGCCTGGCCCGGCTGGCCAAGCTGGAGTCGCTGCGGCTCGCCGCGGCGGCCGGCTACCGGCGGGCGTACACCAGCAACGACACCACCAACGCGCCGATGCTGGCCGTCAACTCCTGGCTCGGTTACGAGCGCTGCGCGGGGGAGCGCAAGGGGATCAAGCGGCTCGGGTGACCGTCCGTGCGGAGATCGCTACGCTCCGAATCGCCGGACGGGGGTATTTTCGGCCACGGGCGGGGACTTAACCAGGGCGCACAGTTCGTGGTCGAGTCTTCCTTCGGGGGATCATATGGAGATCCTGCTCCAGGTGCTGATCGCGTCCGTTCCGGCCGTGATCGGTTTTCTCGCGGCCCGTTCCCTCGCCCGCACCAGACTGTTCCTGCGCTACGGCTTCCTGCGGGCGCTGCTGGCCCCGTACGGCCGGGTGCAGATCGTCATCCCGCGCCTGGAGGTGGCGGAGTTCGCCTTCACCGCGGACGGTTGCCAGCTGACCAGCCGGGGGCCGAAGAACGTGCTGTTCGTGCCGATGGCCGAGGCCAGGGCGATAGCGGAGCTGACCGACCTGCTGCGGAAGGTCAACCGGAAGGCGACGATCGAGCTGGTGGTGGCGGGGGCGCAGGACCCGCGGATGCCGACCTTCTCGATCGGCGGCCCGAGCGTCAACTCCTACTCCGGCGGGGTGCTGGAGGCGGTGTTCCCGGACTTCGCCATCGAGTACCCGGACGAGGCCCGCGCCCGCTGGGGCGGGATGACCTTCGAGGCGCTGTGCGGCCCGGCCGGGGAGCTGATCCGCGACCACGGCTTCATCTTCGTCACCCGTACGCCCCGGCACGCGCCCTGCGTGGTGCTCTGCGGGGTGTTCGCCTTCGGCTCGGCGATGGCGGTGGAGGCGCTGACCTCGGCGAACCGGGGTTCTTCGCTGGCGGCGCTGTTCCGCTCGGGGGAGAAAGGATTCGTCGCGGTGGAGGGTCGGGTGATCGGGCTGGACACCGTGGACGTCACGGTCGAGGTCTGCCGGGTGCTGCCCGCGCCGCGGTCCGACGTCCCGTCCGGGTTCCGGGGTGAGGTGGCCACCGGCCGTCCCGAGCTCTGAGACGGTTGGCCTCGACCACGCAGTACGAATCGGGGCAGGGTGGGAGATAACGGGGCATGAACTCCGGCCGTCCGCCCCGGTTTTGCCCCATCCCTGACACAACATGGGCATAATCGCGCGCATGACGATCAACCGTGCGAACGTGAGCGCGATTGCCGAGGACCTGTACGTGTGGCTCCCGCCGAAGCGGGGTTGGGGCCTCGCGAACTGCGGCCTGCTGGCCTCGGAGACCACCGCGCTCTGGATCGACACCCCGTACGACCCCTCGATGGCCGGGGAGTTCCTGGCCGCCAGCCGGCGCCTGCTGCCCACCGGGGTCGACATCGACCGGGTGGTCGTCACCCACGCCAACGGCGACCACCTGTGGGGTGCCGGGGTGCTCCCCGACGCCGAGGTGATCGCCACCCGCGAGGCGCTGGAACACATCCACTGGGAGCCCACCCCGCAGCAGCAGCACGCGCTGCTCGCCAACAGCGACCCGGACTCCCCGCTCGGGGGCTACCTCCGCGAGCACTTCGGCCGCTTCGACTGGTCCACCACCGAACCGGTGCACCCCGACACCGTGTTCACCGGCGAGCTGGAGCTGAAGGTCGGCCGCTACCCGGTGCAGATCACCAGCCTGCCCGCCGCCCACACGAGCGGGGACCTCATGGTCCACCTCCCGCACCAGCGCGCGGTGTTCACCGGCGACGTGATCTTCTCCTCCACCCCCGAGCAGCCCGGCGACCACCCGTCGCACTGGGCCGGCCCGCTGGAGAACGTCATCGGCGCCTGCGAGCAGGCGCTGGCCACCGGCGCGGAGATCTTCGTCCCCGGCCACGGCCCGGTGCTCGACCGCGACGGCGTCCGGGAACACATCGGCTACCTGGCGTACGTCCGCGAGCGCGCCCACGCCCTGCACGCCGCCGGGATACCCGCGCTGGACGCCGCCCGGCGGGTGATCGCCGAGCAGCGCCACCCCGAACTCGGCCTGCCCGAGCGGCTGGTGCTCACCGTCGCGGCCGAGTACCGGCACCTGGACGGCTCCGAGCTGCCCGGCGTCCTGGACGCCATGGGCCAGGTCGCCCTGGTGGCCCGCGAACTCGCCGAGGACGCCGACCGCGTCCCGCACCCGCGCTCCGGGCGGAGCTGACACCCGGGCTCCGGGCGGAGCCGACACCCGGGCCGGCCGCCCCGTGGCGGCGGCCCCCGCGGCGGCGGCCGGCACCGCGCGGCGGGGGCCGACCCCGGTGCGCCGCCCGGACCACTGACAGGAACCGAACACCGGGCGCCGGCCCGGCCCAACCAGCGAGAACACCCGAGGACTCCGATGACGCAGATCGCGCTGATCGCCCTGGCGCTGGTCGCCGCCGCGGCCACGGTCGTGCTCGCCCTCGGCCGGGCCAGGGCCGTCGCCCGGGCGACGGCCGCCGAGGCCGCCCTCGGTCGCGGCGAGCAGCAGGCCCGCGCCGTGGAGGCCCGACTCGCCCTGGCCGAACAGGCATCGGCCGAGGCCCGGGAATACGCCCGGCAGTCCGCCGAGCAGACCCGACGGGCCGAGGAGCGCACCCGGGAGGCCCGCCGGGCCGTCGGTGACGCCGAGCAGCAGGGCGAGGCGGCGAACGCCCGGGCCGCCGAGGCGGAGGCCCGCGCGGCCGAAGCGAACGCCCGGGCCGCCGAGGCGACCGACCTGGCCGAGGCGGCGACTGCCCGCGCCGAGGAGGCCGAGGCCCGGCTCGCCGCCGCCGAGCGGCACGTCACCGCGCTGCTCGCCGAGATCGGCCACCTCGCCCAGGAGCGGGTCGCCGCCACCGCCGTGCGGCTGACCCACGCCAACGCCCCGCTGGTCGGCCCGCTGGACGCGCAGGCCGTCGGCCCCGAGGGCGTCCGGGCGCTGCAGTCCGTCCTGGACGCCACCACCGCCGCCCTCGCCGACGAGCGCGAGCGGGTCGACGCCGCCGCCCGGGCCGCCATGCGCGGCGCCACCTCCCGGATCCAGACCCTGCTGTACCAGATCCAGAGCCTGCTCCAGCAGCTCCAGCACGACAACGACGACCCCCGGCTGCTGGAGGTCGACTTCCGCAACGAGGTCGCGCTGCGCCGGATCCAGACCGTCGCCGTGCTCTGCGAGGCCTGGCCGGGCCTGGCCCGGACCGACTCCCCGCTCGCCGAGGTGGTCGTCGGGGCGCTCTCCCGGGTGCCCGGTTACGCCCGGATCAAGGTCGCCAACCACCTGCGCGAGCAGCGGTTGGCCGTCGTCGCCCGGGCCGCCGAGCCGATCGCCATCGCCATCGCCGAACTGCTCGCCAACGCCACCGCATACTCCCACCCGGAGACGGACGTCCCGGTCACCGTCCAGCAGGGCGGCCGCGGCGCGCTGGTGATCATCGACGACAGCGGCATCGGCATGGACGAGGACCAGCTGCGCCGGGCCCGCCGACTGCTGGCCGGCCCGCCGGACGTGCTGCTCACCGAGCTCGGCAACCCGCCCAAGACCGGCTTCGCGGTGGTCGGCAAGCTGGCCCGCCAGTACGGCTTCGCCTGCCACATCGAGCCCTCGCCCTACGGCGGCATGCGGACCATCCTGCGCATCCCGGCCGCACTGGTGACGGTGGTGGACGACGAGCAGCAGCTGTCGGTGCTCACCCCGCTGCCGCTGCGGGCCGGCACCGGCCCGGCGCAGGCGCCCGCCGTCGCGGCCGTCCCGCCGATGCGCGACGCCGACGAGCAGGACGGGCCGCTGCTCGCCGACCGCCACCACCAGCCCGGCCCGCCCCCGGCGGCGGCCATCCACGTCGTGCCCGACCCGGACGCGGGCGCCGTCCAGGGCGGGGACGGCAGCGGACTGCCCAGCCGGCGCCGCCGCCGTCCGCTCACGGCCGAGGAGCCGGGGTCCGGCGCGGGCACGGGCGTGGGCGCGGAGGCGGGACCGGGGAGCACTCCGGGGAAGCAGCCCGCGCCGTACGTCCGCAGCCCCGAGCAGGCCGCCGCCCACTGGCAGGCGCTGCAACGGGGCACCGACTCCGGCCGGGCAGCCGCGGCGCAGGCCGTCGACGCGCGGGCCACCGGCACCGACGAGAGCGTCAGCACCGGCGACAACACCGCCGGCCGCGAGACCGGTGAGCACATCACCGGACCGACCTTAGAAGGAGCCGAGCAGTGAGCAGCTCGCCCAGCCCGACCGCCACCGACGAGATCTCCTGGGTGCTGAACCCGCTGCTGGAGCTGCCGGGGGTGCTGCACGCGGTGGTCGCCACCGGTGACGGCCTCGTCGAGGGCGCCTCCGACGGCCTCGGCCGGGCCTCCGCCGAGCGGGTCGCCGCGATGACGGCCACCGTGCACGCCGCGGCCCGCGCCTTCACGACCGCGTTCACCGACACCGAGCGGCCGCGGCTGGCCCAGACGGTGGTGGAGTCCGACCTCGGCTACGCGATCGTCGTCCCCGCCGGGGAGAACACCTCGCTCGCCGTGTTCACCGCGCCGGACGCCCAACTCGGCAACGTGGCCTACCAGATGCAGCTCCAGGTCGCCGCGCTGGGCCGCGCGCTCGCCAGCCCCTCCCGGCAGCAGGCCGGCGGGGTGCCGGCCGCCGGGGCGCGGAGCGCCGGAGCCCCGGGCGCCACCCCCGGGTCATGACCGCCGTCCCCCGCAGGCGGATGGTGCCCGCCTACCTCGCCACCGGCGGGCGCAGCCGCCCCGGCACCGAAGGCTTCGAGCGGCTGACCGTCCTGTTCGCGGACCGGGCCGACCGCGCCGAACCGCCGACCGAACTCGAACCCGAACACCGTCGGCTCTGGGAACTGCTGCGCCCCGGCGCACTGACCGTGGTGGAGGCCGCCGCGCACCTGCGCCTGCCGGTCAGCGCCACCGTCTTCCTCGCGGCCGACCTGGTCGAGGCGGGCTGCCTGCACGCCCGCGCACCGATCCCGCGCGCCCAGCAGACCGACCGCTCCATCGTCGAGAGGCTCCTCGTTGGACTCCGTGCCCTCCGGTAGCCCGGATGACCTGCCTGGCCGACCTGACTGGCCGAATGACCGGCCCAGCCGGGTCGGCTACCTGCCCGACCGGGACCAGACGCTGATGAAACTGCTGGTCGCCGGCCCGTTCGGGGTCGGCAAGACCACCCTCATCCGCACCCTCTCCGAGATCGCCACCCTGCACACCGAGGAGGCGATGACCGAGACCGGACGGCCGGTGGACGACCTGGCCGGACTGCCGGAGAAGTCCACCACCACCGTCGCGGTGGACTTCGGGCGGCTCACCCTGCCCGGCAACACGGTGCTCTACATGTTCGGCACCCCCGGCCAGCGCCGCTTCTTCCCGCTCTGGCAGGACATCGCCCGCGGTGCTCTGGGCGCCCTGGTGCTCGCCGACACCCGCCGGCTGGCCGACTCCTTCGAGATCATGGACATGGTCGAGGAGCAGGGCCTGCCGTACGCCGTCGCCGTCAACCGCTTCCCGGACTCCCCGGACCACCCGACCGAGGTGCTGCGCGCCCACCTGGACCTGCACGCCGCGACCCCGCTGCTGCTGTGCGACGCGCGCGAGCGCGGGAGCAGCCTCGACGCGCTGATCGCCCTGGCCGAGCACGTCCTCGACACCCTGCCCGCCGCCTCCACCGACCTCCGGGAGCGCCCGTGACCGTCGAGACCCGACCGACCCCGATCTACGGCCCGGTCTTCGCCGCCGACCCGCAACTGGTGTACGAGCGGCTGCGCCGCCACGGCGCGGTCGCCCCGGTGGAGATCGCCCCCGGCGTCGAGGCCCTGCTGGTCACCGACTACCAGGCCGCCCTGGACCTGCTGCGCGACACCGACACCTTCTCCAAGGACTCCCGCGCCTGGCAGGCGACCGTCCCGCCGGACTCCCCGCTGCTGCCGGTGCTCGGCTACCGCCCCACCGCCCTGTTCAGCGACGGCGCGACGCACGCCCGCTACCGCGCGGTGATCACCGACGGCCTCGCCCTGTTCGAACCGCACCGGCTGCAGCGCCAGGTCGCCGACGCCGCCCACCAGCTGATCGACCGCTTCGCCACCGCCGGCCACGCCGATCTGATCGCCGAGTACGCCCGCCAGCTGCCCGCCTTCGTGCTCACCACCTGGTTCGGCGTGCCCGAGGAGCAGCACGCCGAGGTGGTGGCCGCGATCACCGGCCTGATCGAGTCCACCGCCCGGGCCGGCGCCGCGTACGGCGAACTCGTCGCGGTGGTCACCGCGATGGTCGCCGAGCGCCGCGAGCGCCCCCGGCACGACCTCGCCTCCTGGTTCGTCACCCACCCGGTCGGGCTGGACGACGACGAGGTGATCCGGCAGATCACCCTGACCCTGATCGCCGGGCACGAGCCGACCACCAACCTGATCGGCAACGCGCTGCTGCGCCTGCTCACCGACGCCCGTTACGCCGGCTCGCTGTTCGGCGGCGCGATGACCGCCCACCAGGCGATCGACGAGGTGCTGTGGCACGAGCCGCCGATGGCCAACCTCTCGGCCCACTACCCGCGCTACGACGTCACCTTCCACGGCCGCGAGATCAAGGCGGGCTCCCTGGTGCTGGTCTCGTACGCGGCCGCCAACTCCCAGGCCGCGCCGCCCACCGACGGCGGCGAACTGCGCAGCGGCGAGAGCGCCCACCTGGCCTGGGCGGCCGGCCCGCACGCCTGCCCCGCCCGGGACCCGGCCCTGCTGATCGCCATCACCGCCATCGAACAGCTCACCAGCCGCCTCAGCGACCTCGAACTGGCTACCCCGGCAGGGGAGTTGCTCTGGCGCCCCGGCCCGTTCCACCGCGCCCTGGTCCACCTCCCGGTCCGCTTCGCGCCGCTGGCCGAGTAGCCGGACAGCCGGAAGGCCCGGGCGACGAGCCGGTTTCCAGCGATCGTCGTCCGGGCCCTCCGCGGTCCCTGCTACTCGGCCGGCTTCAGCGTCAGCGAGATGCTGTTGATGCAGTAGCGCTGGTCGGTCGGGGTGCCGTAGCCCTCGCCCTCGAAGACGTGCCCCAGGTGTCCGCCGCAGCGGGCGCAGCGCACCTCGACCCGGCGCATGCCGAGCGAGGTGTCCTCGATGTACTCGACCCGGTCCTCGGCCAGCGGCGCGTAGTAGGACGGCCAGCCGCAGTGGCTGTCGAACTTGGTCTCGGAGCTGAACAGCTCCGCCCCGCAGGCGCGGCAGCTGTAGACGCCGACCGTCTTGGTGTCGGTGTACTCGCCGACGAAGGGGCGCTCGGTGCCCGCCTCGCGGAGCACGTGGTACTCCTCGGGGCTGAGCTGGGCGCGCCACTCGGCCTCGGTCTTCTCGATCTCGTAGCTCATCACGACTCCCGCTCGGCGTACGTCAGACCTTGGAGGCAACGTTCGCGAGGTGCTTGAGAATTTCGGGCCCGAGGTTGGTGACGTCGCCCGCGCCCATGGTGAGCAGCAGGTCGCCCGGGCGGGCCAGGCCGGCCAGCAGGGCGGGCGCGGCGGCGAAGTCGTGCTCGGCGGTGACGTCGGCGCCGGCCCGGCGGGCGGCGTCGATGATCAGCTCGCTGGTCACGCCCGGGATCGGGTCCTCGCGGGCCGGGTAGATGTCCAGCACCACGGAGGCGTCGGCCAGCGCCAGCGCCCGGCCCATCTCCTCGGCGAGCTGCTGGGTGCGGCTGAACAGGTGCGGCTGGAAGACCACCAGGACGCGGCCCTCGCCCTCCAGGCCCTCGCGGATGGCCTCCAGGTCGGCGGTCATCTCGGTGGGGTGGTGGGCGTAGGAGTCGATCACCTGGACGCCGGCCGCCTCGCCCTTGAGCTGCAGGCGGCGGCGCACTCCGGTGTAGGCGCCGAGCGCCTTGGCCAGGTCGGCGGCCGGGACGCCCAGCGCGACGCCGGCGGCCAGCGCGGCCACGGCGTTGTGGGCGTAGTGCCGGCCGGGCACCGAGACGGTGAAGGTCAGCTCGGCGCCGTCCAGCAGCACGGTGACCTCGCTGGTCATGCCGCGGGCGACGACCGAGAGGACGCGCAGGTCGGCGTCCTCGGCGGCGCCGACGGTCACCACGTGGAGGCCCTCGCGGCCGGCCACTCGGGAGGTGAGCTCGCGGGCGCCGTCGTGGTCGGCGGAGACGACCAGGGTGCCGCCGGGGGTGATCCGGCCGACGAAGGTCTCGAAGGACTCGTAGATCTCGTCGATCGAGGCGTAGTTGGCGTGGTGGTCCAGCTCCACGTTGAGCACGATCGCCACCTCGGGCGCGTACTTGTGGAAGCTGCGGTCGCTCTCGTCGGCCTCGGCGACGAAGATCTCGCCGGTGCCGTGCTGGGCGTTGGAGCCGGGGGCGTCGAGGTCGCCGCCGATCGCGTAGGACGGGTCGAGGCCCAGCTCGCCGAGGGCGACGGCGAGCATGCTGGTGGTGGTGGTCTTGCCGTGGGTGCCGGCCACCGCCAGCGCCCGGCGGCCGCCCATCAGCGCGGCCAGCGCGTCGGAGCGGTGCACCACCGGGATACCGCGCTCGCGGGCCGAGACCAGCTCGGGGTTGTCGGCGCGGATCGCGCTGGAGACCACGATGCTGCTGGCGCCGTCCGGCACGTGCTCGGCGGCGTGGCCGACGTGCACGGTCGCGCCGAGGGCGCGCAGCGCGAGGACGGTCTCGGACTCCTTGGAGTCGCTGCCGGAGACGCTGGCACCGCGCACTGCGAGGATCTTCGCCAGGCCGGACATCCCGGCGCCGCCGATGCCGATGAAGTGCGGGGCGTGCAGGTCGTGCGCGGCGTCGTTCAAGGCAGGGCTCCGTACGGGCGGGGGCTGGGTGGGCACAGGTGGGTCCTCGCGATGCGCGAACCGTCCTCGCGGCGGACCGCAAGGACGATTCTGCACCACGGGCGCGAGAGGTCAGGAGTCGCTGGCGAACAGCCTCAGCACCGGCACCCCCACCTTGTGCCGGGCCTGGGAGGCCCAGTCGCGGTGGAAGAACTCCTCCACGAAGTGCGGTGAGGTGAGCACCACCACCTCGTCGGCCCGGTGTTCCTCGACCGCCGCGCGCAGCCGGTCCAGCGGCTTCTCCTCGACCAGTTCGCCGATCGCCTCGGCACCGGCCGCGCGCAGGTGGCGCAGGCTGTGCTCCAACGACTCGCTGGCGACGGTCGGGCCGCTCTCGGACTCGTCGTGCTCGTGCACCACCTTGTCGAGGTGGCCGAGGGCGACGTCGTCGAGCGCCCGTAGCAGTTCGTCCTGCTTGCCGCGCGGCTGCATCAGGACGACGAAGGACACCTTCTCGTCGCTGTGGAGCGTCGTGACGAGCTCCACGTCCGCGTCCGAGAGAGCCTTTTCGATCATCAGTACCGTCTTGAACACGTGAGTCCCTTCCAGTGGCCGGCCCCCGGGCCCCGGCATCGCATAACGGGATCACGATCGGGGGGTCACGGGGTCATCCGAACCCAGGTGACGCAGGTAGCGGGTGAAGAGGAATCCTTTCTGCTCGATCAATGAGACCAGCCGCATCCGCTGCACGTCAGGCATTTCCGCACGGTGGAGGATGCGCGGCGCGTCGCCTCCCGTGACCAGCGGGGCCAGCGACAGGCACAGCTCGTCCAGCAGGTCCGCCGCCGCCAGCTGCCCCAGCAGCCGCGGTCCGCCCTCGGTCAGCAGGCGCGTCCAGCCCCGCTCCACCAGGGCCGCCACCCCGGCCCGCAGGTCCACCGAGCCGCGCCCGGCGAGCACCACGTCGGCCACCTCGGCGACCTCCCGGCGACGCTCCTCGGCGGCGTCCTCGACGGTGATCACCACCGTCCTGACCAGCGGCTCCGTGAACAGCGGCGCGCTCAGGTCGAAGTCCAGCGAACGGCTCACGATCGCGATCGCCGGGGCCGGGGACTGCCCCGCCGCCGCCCGTGCGGCGGCGAACTCCCGACGGGCCCGGGCCGGCCGGTAGCCCTCCGCCCGGACCGTCTCGGCGCCCACCAGCACCACGTCCGACAGGGCGCGCAGCACACCGAAGATCCGCTTGTCCGCGTCGCTGGACAGGCCCTCCGACAGGCCGTCGAGCCGTGCACCGCCGTCCAGCCCGGACACCATGTTGGCGCGCAGCCACGGGCGCCCCCGATTCACCTGGTCGGGGTACGCGTAGACGGCGGCGAGCGATTCCAGATCGGACGGATCGGCGACCGGAGCGCCCAGCGGGCTGATCAACTGTTGCATGTCCTCAGTGTTCCACCGAGGGCCGTTCGGAGGCGTTTCGAGGGCGGTCACCGGCAGGCGTACCCTCTACTACCGTGCCCGCAGCCTCCCGCCCCGCCACCGCGACCGATCCGATAGCCGCCGCGAGCCCGGCCGGCGACCCGATCGCGCTCACCGACCGCCGCCCCGTCGTGCCCGCCGAGCGGCTGGTCGCCGAGATGGTCCCGCCGCCCCGGTTCGCCGACGTGAGCTTCGGGACGTACATCCCGGACCCGACCCAGCCCAGCCAGTACGAGGCGGTCCAGGTCCTGGAGCAGTTCGCCGGCACCCTCGGCGGAGGAAACGGTTCTGCGCCCAAGCGCAGCTGGTTCCGCCGCTCCGCCCCCGCGCCCACCGGCCCGGCCGGGGTCTACCTCGACGGCGGCTACGGCGTCGGCAAGACCCACCTGCTCGCCTCGCTCTGGCACGCCGCCCCCGGCCCCAAGGCCTTCGGCACCTTCGTCGAGCTGACCAACCTGGTCGGCGCGCTCGGCTTCCAGCAGGCCGTCCAGACCCTCTCCGGGCACACCCTGCTGTGCATCGACGAGTTCGAGCTCGACGACCCGGGCGACACCGTGCTGGTCTCCACCCTGCTCGGCCGGCTGGTCGAGAACGGCGTCAAGCTGTGCGCCACCTCGAACACCCTGCCGGAGAAGCTCGGCGAGGGCCGCTTCGCCGCCGCCGACTTCCTGCGCGAGATCCAGGGCCTGTCCGCGCACTTCCGCCCGATGCGGATCGACGGCCAGGACTACCGCCACCGCGGCCTGCCCGACGCCCCGCCGCCGTACGCCGACGACACCGTCGAGGCCGTCGCCGCCCGCACCCCCGGCGCCTCCCTGGACGACTTCGACGCCCTCCTCGGCCACCTCTCCGCCGTCCACCCCAGCCGCTACGGCGCGCTGCTCGACGACGTCACCGCCGTCTGCCTGCGCGGCGTGCGCCAGGTCGACGACCAGTCCACCGCGCTGCGCCTGGTCGTCCTCGCCGACCGGATGTACGACCGCGAGCTGCCCATCACCGCCTCCGGCCTGCCCTTCGACCAGGTCTTCCCCGAGGACATGCTGCGCGGCGGCTACCGCAAGAAGTACCTGCGCGCCATATCCCGCCTGGTCGCCCTCGCCCGCGACAGCGCCAAGTAGCGGGTGAACGTCTTCCAGGGCGGCGGCCACGAGCTGGACCTGTGCAACGGTGCCACCGAGGTGCTGGTCGAGGTGCTGATGCTCGCGGTCACCGCCCTCGCCCGGGAGGACTGGGACCACGCCTTCGCCGCCGAGCTCGCCCGCCAGGACCAGAACCTGATGGGCCGCGGCATGGTCGGCCTCGATCTCGACGAACTCGACTGGGGCCCCGACCCGGAACGCGGCCGCGCCTTCGCCCTCGCCGTCGTCGACCTCGCCCTCACCCACCACCGGTGGGACGAACTCGGTTACCACCCCCCGTACGCCGAGGACCACCTCCACGCCCTCCGCCGCCTCCTCACCGCCCTCCACCCCACCCCCGGCCCACCCGCCGACCCCACCGAGGTCACGGCCGCCACCTGCCGCCACCACCGCATCCTCACCCCCCTGGCCTGGTACCCCGCCTGCGTCCGCTGCTCCTCGGCCTGAGCCCGTGACCTCCGGCCCGGCCACTCGTTGCCTCCTGGCGGAGCGAAGGGGTGGCGCATGGCCGGTGGTGAGGCCCGGGGAAAGTACGAGATCGAGATCGAGCCCGAGGTCCGCGAGTGGCTTCGCGGCTGCTCGCTCACCGAGTACCGTGCGGCCGAGCGCGCCGCCGATCGCCTCGCCGAGGACGGCGAGCTGCTGCCCTTCCCACTGGCCAGCCACCTCGGCGGCCCGGTGCGAGAGCTGCGGATCGGGCCGACGCGGCTCACCTATTGGCTCGCCCCCGGGCGGCGGGCTGTACTGCTGACGGTCTTCCGCAAGACTAGGAACCGCGAGACCGACGAGGTCGAGCGGGCCCACCGGGCCCAGAAGGTCTGCGAGGCCGAGCACGTACCGGCCGCCGACCACCAGGTCTACGACAGGGACGAGGAGCAGCGATGAGCAGCGGCTACCACACCCGTTGGGGCGTGCCGCCGGAGCACCGCGAGAGTGAGGAGTACCGGGCGGCCGGGCGGCGGATGGCGCTGGCCGAAGCCGTGTACGCCCGCCGCTCCGCACTCGGGTGGACGCTCGCCGAACTCGCCGAGCGGGCCGGGCTGGACGAGGAGACCGTCGAGAGCATCGAGGAGAGCGGGGTCGACCCGACCCTCCCGCTGATCGAGCTGCTCGCCGCCGCCTTCGACGCGGCCGTGCGCATCGACCCCGCCCGCGAGCCCGCCATAAGGTTCGAGGCGCACGCGGCCTGACCGGAGCGGCCCCGGTTGTCAGTCGGGGGTCGTACGGTGGAGGCGTGCGTCCCATCACGAGTATTGAGCGGTCCGTGGCGCCCTTCGAGGTCGTCAGTCCCTTCCAGCCGAACGGTGACCAGCCGGCGGCGATCGCCGAGCTGGAGCGGCGCATCCGGGGAGGGGAGAAGGACGTCGTGCTGCTCGGTGCCACCGGTACCGGCAAGTCGGCCACCACGGCCTGGATGATCGAGAAGCTGCAGCGGCCCACCCTGGTGATGGCGCCGAACAAGACGCTGGCCGCGCAGCTGGCGAACGAGTTCCGCGAGCTGCTGCCGAACAACGCGGTCGAGTACTTCGTCTCGTACTACGACTACTACCAGCCCGAGGCGTACGTCCCGCAGACGGACACCTACATCGAGAAGGACTCCTCGATCAACGAGGAGGTCGAGCGGCTGCGCCACTCCGCGACCAACTCGCTGCTCACCCGCCGCGACGTGGTCGTGGTCGCTTCCGTCTCCTGCATCTACGGCCTCGGTACCCCGCAGGAGTACGTGGACCGGATGGTCCCGCTCAAGGTCGGCCAGGAGATCGACCGCGACGTGCTGCTGCGCCGCTTCGTCGACATCCAGTACGCGCGCAACGACGTGGCCTTCACCCGCGGCACCTTCCGGGTCCGCGGCGACACCATCGAGATCTTCCCGGTCTACGAGGAGCTCGCCGTCCGGATCGAGATGTTCGGCGACGAGATCGAGTCGCTCTACACCCTCCACCCGCTCACCGGCGAGATCATCAGCCAGGACGAGCAGATCTACGTCTTCCCCGCCTCGCACTACGTGGCCGGCCCCGAGCGCATGGAGCGGGCGATCACCGGCATCGAGCAGGAGCTGGAGCAGACGCTCGGCAAGCTGGAGAAGCAGGGCAAGCTGCTGGAGGCCCAGCGGCTGCGCATGCGCACCACCTACGACATCGAGATGCTGCGCCAGATCGGCACCTGCTCGGGCGTCGAGAACTACTCGATGCACTTCGACGGCCGCGAGCCCGGCTCCCCGCCGAACACCCTGCTGGACTACTTCCCGGAGGACTTCCTCCTGGTCATCGACGAGTCGCACGTCACCGTCCCGCAGATCGGCGCGATGTACGAGGGCGACGCCTCGCGCAAGCGCACCCTGGTCGAGCACGGCTTCCGGCTGCCGTCGGCGATGGACAACCGCCCGCTGAAGTGGGAGGAGTTCCTCGGCCGGATCGGTCAGACGGTGTACCTGTCGGCGACGCCGGGCCCGTACGAGCTGTCGCGCGGCGACGGCCAGGTCGAGCAGATCATCCGCCCGACCGGTCTGATCGACCCCGAGGTGATCGTCAAGCCGACCGAGGGCCAGATCGACGACCTGGTGCACGAGGTCCGCAAGCGGGTCGAGCGGGACGAGCGCGTCCTGGTCACCACGCTGACCAAGAAGATGGCGGAGGACCTCACCGACTACATGCTCGGCCTGGACATCCGGGTCCGGTACCTGCACAGCGACGTGGACACCCTGCGCCGCGTCGAGCTGCTGCGCGAGCTGCGCGCGGGTCGCTTCGACGTGCTGGTCGGCATCAACCTGCTGCGTGAGGGCCTGGACCTGCCCGAGGTGTCGCTGGTGGCGATCCTGGACGCCGACAAGGAGGGCTTCCTGCGTTCCGGCACCTCGCTCATCCAGACGATCGGCCGTGCCGCCCGCAACGTCTCCGGCCAGGTGCACATGTACGCGGACCGGATCACCCCGTCGATGGAGAAGGCGATCGACGAGACCAACCGCCGCCGGGCCGTGCAGCAGGCCTACAACAAGGAGCACGGGATCGACCCGCAGCCGCTGCGGAAGAAGATCGGCGACATCCTGGACACCCTCGCCCGCGAGGACGTGGACACCGACGAGCTGCTCTCCACCGGCTACCGGGGCCAGGGGAAGGGCAAGGCCCCGGTGCCGATGCTGGGCGCGGAGCGCAAGCCGGCCAAGTCGCTGCCGGCCGCGGAGCTGGCGGAGCTGATCCAGGAGATGACCGACCGGATGCACACGGCGGCCGCCGACCTCCAGTTCGAGGTCGCGGCCCGGCTGCGCGACGAGGTGAAGGAGCTGAAGAAGGAGCTGCGGCAGATGCGGGAGGCGGGGGTGGCGTAGCTTCCTCGGGTGCCGGGCTTGGCCGGTTCGGCACCGGTCAAGGCCTGCGGTGTCTCAGCCTTGCCACAAAGCGGGTAACCCGGAGGAGTCGCGGGTGCCGCAGGCCCTAGGCTGGCCTGCGGCATCGCGCCCCCGGACCGGGGATGCGGGCCGTCAGTAGAGGGGGCCTCAGCCGGGGGACGGCGACGGGGTGTTCCACCGGGGAGCCGTGCGGCAGCGACCGCGTGGCCGGCAGAGAGGACAACGTCGTGTCGGTGAACCTTGCCAAGGGGCAGCGGGTCAGCCTCCAGAAGGGGGCGGGCGACACCCTGACCGTGGTCCGGATGGGGCTCGGCTGGCAGGCCGCCCCCAAGCGGGGCCTGTTCGGCAGCCGGACCAGGAAGATCGACCTGGACGCCTCGGCACTGCTGTACGCCGAGAGGACCCCGTCGGACGTGGTGTTCTTCCAGCACCTGGAGTCCACCGACGGCTCGGTGCGGCACACCGGGGACAACCTGGAGGGCGGCTCGGGCGCGGAGGACGACGAGGCGATCCTGGTCGACCTGCTGCACGTGCCGGCGCACATCACCCAGGTGGTGTTCACGGTCAGCTCGTACACCGGGCAGACCTTCGCCGAGGTGCGCCAGGCGCACTGCCGGCTGCTGGACGAGACCACCGGCGTGGAGCTGGCCCGGTACGAGCTGGCGGGCGGCGGGCCGCACACCGGGCAGATCATGGCGAAGGTGGTCCGGGACGGCAACGGCGGCTGGGAGATGCAGGCGATCGGCGCCCCGGCGAAGGGGCGGACGTTCCAGGACCTGCTGCCGGCGATCGAGCCGTTCCTCTGACAGCCCTTTACCTTCTTTACCTTTCCTTGCCCCTCCTGTTACTCTCGATGGCAGCGGAGGGGAGTATTCCCCAACAGTCGACCCCGTCATCACGGGCGCCCGTCGCGGCGCCCCGGGGCGCTGGTCCCCGGGCGAGCCCGTGGGCGGAAGAGACCTCCGGCAGTGACGACCTTTCTCGCCCAGCTGCCGGAGGAGCAGTAAATGGACGTTTCCGTAACCATGTGGGCCACCACGATCGGTGTGCTGATTGCACTGATCGTGGCGGACTTCTTCATCGGCGGGCGCAAGCCGCACGAGGTCTCGATCAAGGAGGCCGGGATCTGGACGGCCGTCTGGGTCGCGCTGGCGGCGCTCTTCGGCGGCTTCCTCTGGTGGCACTCCGGCGGGCAGCCTGCGGGCGAGTTCTTCGCCGGCTACATCACCGAGAAGTCGCTCAGCGTCGACAACCTCTTCGTCTTCATCCTGATCATGGGCAAGTTCGCGGTGCCCCGGATCTATCAGCAGCGCGTGCTGATGTTCGGCGTGATCATCGCCCTGGTGCTGCGGGCGGCGTTCATCGCCGGCGGCGCGGCGCTGGTGGCGCAGTTCTCCTGGGTGTTCTTCCTCTTCGGCGCCTTCCTGATCTGGACCGCCTGGAAGCTGATCAAGGAGGCCCGGGCCGACGAGGATGATGAGGAGTTCGAGGAGAACCGCCTGCTCAAGTCGATCACCCAGCGCTTCCCGTCGACTGATCGCTACCACGGCACCAAGCTCTTCATCGTGGAGAACGGCCGCCGACTGATCACCCCGATGCTGATCGTCATGCTGGCGATCGGTACGACGGACGTGCTGTTCGCCCTGGACTCGATCCCGGCCATCTTCGGCCTCACCCAGGACCCGTACATCGTCTTCACGGCGAACGCCTTCGCCCTGATGGGCCTGCGCCAGCTGTACTTCCTGATCGGCGGCCTGCTGAAGAAGCTGGTCCACCTCAGCTACGGCCTGTCGGTCATCCTCGGCTTCATCGGCGTGAAGCTGGTGCTCCACGCCGCCCACGAGGCCGGCGCGCACGTCCCGGAGATCGGCATCCCGCTCTCGCTCGGCTTCATCGTGGTCGTCCTGGCCGTGACGACGGTGACCAGCCTGATGGCCTCCAAGAAGGCCGCCGAGGCCGAGCCCGAGCCACAGAAGCTGGACGCCTGACGCACCTGACGCACCTGAGACACCCGAAGCACCCGAGAACCGCCGGGGCCCCGCGACGCTGGCCGTCGCGGGGCCCCGGCGCGTCCGGGAGCGAAGGTCACCAGCCGCGTTCGCGCCATTCCTCCAGGTGGGGGCGCTCGGTGCCGAGGGTGGTGTCGTTGCCGTGGCCGGGGTAGACCCACGCCTCATCCGGCAGGACGTCGAAGATCTTCTCGTTGACGTCCCGGAAGAGGGTCTTGAAGGCCTCCGGGTCGCCCCAGGTGTTGCCGACGCCGCCGGGGAACAGGCAGTCGCCGGTGAAGACGTGCGGGTGGCCCTGGGGGTCGTCGTAGACGAGCACGATCGCGCCCGGGGTGTGGCCGACCAGGTGCCGGACGGTGAGTTCGACCTCGCCGACCCGCAGCTTGTCGCCGTCGGCGAGCAGCAGCTCGGTGGGCACGTCGATGCCCTCGGCGTCGTGCTCGCCGGCGGCGGTGCGGGCGCCGGTGGTGGCGACAACCTCGGCGAGGGCGCCCCAGTGGTCGTGGTGCCGGTGGGTGGTGACCACCGTCTCCAGGTCGTCGCCGACGGTCTCCAGCAGCACCGGGGCGTCGGCGGCCGCGTCGATCAGCAGCTGCTCGTCGGTGGCCCGGCAGCGCAGCAGGTAGGCGTTGTTGTCGTACGGGCCGACCGCCACCTTGGTGATGATCAGGTGGGCCAGCTCCCGCACGTCCGGCGGTCCGCCGACCTTGACCGCTCCGTGGTACGTCATCCGTCCGCTCCTCGTCCGGGTCCGGCAGCAACAGGGTTCAGGATCATCCTCGCGCTGTCAGCCCAGCGGGGGAAGCTGGGGGAGTGCGGTGTCGGGGGTGCGCTTGAGGTCCGCGCCGTCGGAGCGGCCGGAGAGCCAGGCGAGCAGGGCGCGGACGGGGCCCTGGACGGTGAAGGAGGCGGGACCGGAGCCGATCAGGCCGCGGTCCCCGGTGTCCTCGGCGACCAGGTCGACGGCGGGCAGGTCGGTGCCGTGGAGCCTGCGGGCGAGCTTGTGGAACTCGGTGACGGCGAACTCCTCCGGCCACTCGGCCGGGGAGTGGCCGGCGGCCAGGTCGACGTGGTGGTACTCCAGCTCGGCGAGGCGCTTCCAGACCAGGTCGCAGGCAGGGAAGACGGCGCCGGAGCGGTGGTGCACCTCGGCGGCCCAGTCCTCGTCGGTCATCAGGGCGACGGCCGCGAGGAAGCCCTCGTGCGACTCGCGCAGGTCGGCGAGCTGGGCGTCCAGCGGGCGGCCGGCGCCGTCCCGGATCCCCTGGTCCCGCTCGTCCTCGCTGGCGTACTGCGGGATGTCGGTGCCGGTGCGGGCGCCGGTCAGCAGGTTGACCAGGGAGTCGGCGTTGCGGGCGAGGTGGGCGAGCACGTGGCCGCGGGTCCAGCCGGGGAGCGCGGAGGGCTCGGTGAGGGCGTCCGGCTTCAGTTCGGAGACGGTGTCCAGCAGGCGCCGGGTGCCGGCCTCGACCAGGGCGAGGTGCTCGGCGGCCAGGGCGGCGGCGGAGCGCGGGTCGGTCATCGAATCTTCCTTCCGTACGGGGCGGTGCGTTGCCCGGAGCGGGCTCCGCTCGTTGACCAGGCGACGCTATCGCCGAATCCGCGTCCTGAGCAGGGGCTTTTTCGGTCCGGGTACGGACGGTCCCGGGACGGGGCTCACTCGTTCGGGTGGTCCCGGCTGGACAAGTCGAGATTCGAACGTCTGAGCTAGTAGGCTGGCTGCCGCATCCTGGAAGAAGAACACCTCACACCGCAAGCCCTCTCGCCCCGGAGAAAGGCGCCAGAAGCAGTGGCCGACCGCCTCATCGTCCGCGGTGCTCGCGAGCACAACCTCAAGAACGTCTCGCTCGACCTGCCCCGCGATTCACTCATCGTCTTCACGGGCCTCTCCGGCTCCGGCAAGTCCTCGCTCGCCTTCGACACGATCTTCGCCGAAGGCCAGCGCCGCTACGTCGAGTCGCTGTCCTCCTACGCCCGCCAGTTCCTGGGCCAGATGGACAAGCCCGACGTGGACTTCATCGAGGGCCTCTCCCCGGCCGTCTCGATCGACCAGAAGTCCACCAACCGCAACCCCCGTTCGACCGTCGGCACGATCACCGAGGTCTACGACTACCTGCGCCTGCTGTTCGCCCGGATCGGCAAGCCGCACTGCCCGCACTGCGGCCGCCCCATCGCCAAGCAGTCGCCCCAGGCGATCGTCGACAAGGTGCTGGAGCTCTCCGAGGGCACCCGCTTCCAGGTGCTCAGCCCGGTGGTGCGCGAACGCAAGGGCGAGTTCGTCGACCTCTTCGCCGACCTCCAGTCCAAGGGCTACTCCCGCGCCCGGGTCGACGGCGGGACGATCCAGCTCGCCGAGCCGCCGAAGCTGAAGAAGCAGGAGAAGCACACCGTCGAGGTGGTCATCGACCGCCTGACCGTCAAGGAGAGCGCCAAGCGGCGGCTCACCGACTCGGTGGAGACGGCCCTGCGGCTGTCCGGCGGCATGGTGGTGCTCGACTTCGTCGACCTCCCCGAGGACGACCCGGAGCGCGAGCGGATGTACTCCGAGCACCTCTACTGCCCGTACGACGACGTGTCGTTCGAGGAGCTGGAGCCGCGCTCGTTCTCCTTCAACTCGCCGTTCGGCGCCTGCCCGGACTGCTCGGGCCTGGGCAACCGGATGGAGGTCGACCCGGAGCTGGTCGTGCCGGACCCGGAGCGCTCGCTGGACGAGGGTGCGATCCACCCGTGGTCGGCCGGGCACGCCAAGGACTACTTCCAGCGCCTGATCGACGCGCTCGCCGAGGAGCTCGGCTTCCGCACCGACATCCCCTGGGCCGGGCTGCCCGCCCGCGCCAAGAAGGCGCTGATGTACGGGCACAAGCACCAGGTGCAGGTCCGCTACCGCAACCGCTTCGGCCGCGAGCGCTCGTACAGCACCGGCTTCGAGGGCGCGGTGCCGTTCATCCAGCGCCGGCACACCGAGGCGGAGAGCGACAGCAGCCGCGAGCGCTTCGAGGGCTACATGCGCGAGGTGCCCTGCCCGACCTGCCAGGGCACCCGGCTCAAGCCGGTGGTGCTGGCGGTCACCGTGGAGGACAGGTCGATCGCCGACGTCTCCTCGATGTCGATCAGCGACTGCGCCGAGTTCCTGGGCGCGATGAAGCTCAACGACCGGGACAAGCAGATCGCCGAGCGGGTCCTCAAGGAGGTCAACGAGCGGCTGCGCTTCCTGGTCGACGTCGGCCTGGACTACCTCTCCCTGGACCGCGCGGCCGGCACCCTGTCCGGCGGCGAGGCCCAGCGCATCCGGCTGGCCACCCAGATCGGCTCCGGCCTGGTCGGCGTGCTGTACGTGCTGGACGAGCCGTCCATCGGCCTGCACCAGCGGGACAACCACCGGCTGATCGAGACGCTGGTGCGGCTGCGCGACATCGGCAACACCCTGATCGTGGTCGAGCACGACGAGGACACCATCAAGACCGCGGACTGGGTGGTCGACATCGGCCCGGGCGCCGGCGAGCACGGCGGCAAGGTGGTGCACTCCGGTTCGCTGAAGCAGCTGCTCGCCAACAAGGAGTCGCTGACCGGCCAGTACCTCTCCGGCAAGCGGTCCATCCCGATCCCGGCCGCCCGCCGCGACCGGGACAAGAAGCGCCAGCTGACGGTGCACGGCGCCCGGGAGCACAACCTCAAGGACGTCACGGTCGGCTTCCCGCTGGGCACCCTGACGGCGATCACCGGCGTCTCCGGCTCCGGCAAGTCGACGCTGGTCAACGACATCCTCTACACCCACCTCGCCCGGGAGCTGAACGGCGCCCGCAGCGTGCCCGGCCGGCACACCCGGATCACCGGCACCGACCTGGTGGACAAGGTGGTGCACGTCGACCAGTCGCCGATCGGCCGCACCCCGCGGTCCAACCCGGCCACCTACACCGGGGTGTTCGACCACGTCCGCCGGCTCTTCGCGGAGACCCAGGAGGCCAAGGTCCGCGGGTACCTCCCGGGCCGGTTCTCCTTCAACGTCAAGGGCGGCCGCTGCGAGAACTGCACCGGTGACGGCACCATCAAGATCGAGATGAACTTCCTGCCGGACGTCTACGTGCCGTGCGAGGTCTGCCACGGCGCCCGGTACAACCGGGAGACGCTGGAGGTCCACTACAAGGGCAAGTCCATCGCCGAGGTGCTGGACATGCCGATCGAGGAGGCGCTCGCCTTCTTCGAGGCCGTCCCCGCGATCGCCCGCCACCTGCGGACGCTCAACGACGTCGGCCTCGGCTACGTCCGGCTCGGCCAGTCCGCGCCGACGCTCTCCGGCGGCGAGGCGCAGCGCGTCAAGCTGGCCTCCGAGCTGCAGAAGCGTTCCACCGGGCGGACGGTCTACGTGCTGGACGAGCCGACCACCGGTCTGCACTTCGAGGACATCAGCAAGCTGATCAAGGTGCTCAGCGGGCTGGTCGACAAGGGCAACACGGTGATCGTGATCGAGCACAACCTCGACGTGATCAAGACCGCCGACTGGATCGTCGACATGGGCCCCGAGGGCGGCTCCGGCGGTGGCACGGTCGTCGCCGAGGGCACCCCGGAGCAGATCGCGGCCGTCGCGGAGAGCCACACCGGCAAGTTCCTGCGGGACATCCTGCCGGGTGACTTCGCGGACGCCCCGGTCGCGGCACCGGCCAAGAAGGCCCCGCGCAAGCGGGCCGCCGCCGCGAAGAAGTAGTCAACCCGCCCGCCCCCGCCGCTCCCGGGCCGCTCCGACCGTCGGAGACGCCCGGGAGCGGCGGGGCGCGTGCGGCATAGACTTCCGTGGTCCCTCGCAGCAGCAACCCGTAGGAGCGCACCGATGTCCGAGGCACCCGAGACCAGCCCCGCCACCTCCCGGCGCACCCTGCTCTGCGGGGCCGCAGCCGTCCTGGCGGCGGGAGGCACCGTCGCGGTCACCGGCTGCAGTTCCTCCACCGGCTCCTCGGAGAAGAGCAGCGCGCCCCAGGGCCCGGTGGACCTCGGCCCGGCCTCGGCGATCCCGGAGGGCGGCGGCAAGGTCTTCCGCGAGCAGAAGATCGTGGTGACCCAGCCGACCGCCGGCCAGTACAAGGCCTTCAGCGCCAAGTGCACCCACGCCGGCTGCATCGTGGACCAGGTGCAGAAGGAGCAGATCCAGTGCCCCTGCCACGGTAGCCGGTTCGGCATCGCCGACGGCGCGGTGCAGGACGGCCCGGCCCCCAGCCCGCTGCCCGCCTACGCCGTCACGGTCGAGGGCGGGAACCTCAAGGTGACCCCGAGCTGAAGCAGTTGAGCGCCTCCCCCTCGATCCCGTCCCCGCGGCCCCGACCGCACTCGGTACGGTGGAGCCATGGCTGACCCGAGCACCTACCGCCCGGCGCCGGGCGCGATCCCGACCTCCCCGGGCGTCTACAAGTTCCGTGACGCCCACGGCCGGGTCATCTACGTCGGCAAGGCCAAGAGCCTGCGCCCGCGCCTGTCGTCCTACTTCCAGGACCTCGCCGGGCTGCACCCGCGCACCGCGACCATGGTCACCACCGCCGCCTCGGTGGAGTGGACCGTGGTCGCCACCGAGGTCGAGGCGCTCCAGCTGGAGTACTCCTGGATCAAGGAGTTCGATCCGCGGTTCAACGTCAAGTACCGCGACGACAAGAGCTATCCGGAACTCGCCGTCACCCTCAACGAGGAGTACCCGAGGGTCCAGGTGATGCGCGGGGCGCACAAGAAGGGCGTGCGCTACTTCGGTCCGTACGGGCACGCCTGGGCGATCCGCGAGACGGTCGACCTGCTGCTGCGGGTCTTCCCCGTACGCACCTGCTCCAACGGCGTGTTCAAGCGCGCCCGGCAGGTCGGCCGCCCCTGCCTGCTCGGCTACATCGGCAAGTGCGCCGCCCCCTGCGTCGGCAGGGTATCGGCGGACGAACACCGTGAACTGGCCGAGGACTTCTGCGACTTCATGGCCGGACGGACCGGCAACTACCTGCGCCGGCTGGAAGACCAGATGCAGGAGGCCGCCGCCGAGATGGAGTACGAGAAGGCGGCCCGGCTGCGGGACGACATCGGCGCCCTCAAGCGCGCGATGGAGAAGAACGCCATCGTGCTCGCCGACGCCACCGACGCCGACCTGCTGGCCGTCGCCGAGGACGAACTGGAGGCCGCCGTCCAGATCTTCCACGTCCGCGGCGGCCGGGTGCGCGGCCAGCGCGGCTGGGTCACCGACAAGGTCGAGGACGTCGACACCGCCGGGCTGGTCGAGCACGCCCTCCAGCAGCTCTACGGCGGCGCCGCCGCGGAGGAGCGCAACGAGTCCGTCCCGCGCGAGGTGCTCGTCCCCGCCCTGCCCGAGCCGCTCGCCCCCGTCCGGGAGTGGCTGAGCGGCCTGCGCGGCAGCCAGGTCGACCTGCGCATCCCGCAGCGCGGCGACAAGAAGGACCTGATGGCCACCGTGCAGCGCAACGCCCAACAGGCGCTCGCCCTGCACAAGACCAAGCGCGCCTCGGACCTCACCACCCGCAGCCGCGCCCTCCAGGAGATCGCCGACGCGCTGGAGCTGGACTCCGTCCCGCTGCGCATCGAGTGCTACGACATCTCCCACCTCCAGGGCGAGGACGTGGTCGCCTCGATGGTCGTCTTCGAGGACGGCCTGGCCCGCAAGAGCGAGTACCGGCGCTTCCAGATCAGGGGCTTCGAGGGCCAGGACGACGTCCGCTCGATGCACGAGGTGATCAGCCGCCGTTTCCGCCGCTACCTCCAGGAGCGCGAGGAGACCGGCGAGTGGGCCGTCCCCGAGGAGCCCGACGACGACCAGCCGGCCGACGGCCCGCGCACCGAGGACGGCCGCCCCAAGCGCTTCGCCTACCCGCCGCAGCTGTTGGTGGTCGACGGCGGCCAGCCGCAGGTCGCCGCCGCCAAGCGGGCCCTGGAGGAGCTGGGCATCGACGACGTCGCGCTGTGCGGCCTGGCCAAGCGTCTGGAGGAGGTCTGGCTGCCCGGCGAGGACGACCCGGTCGTGCTGCCGCGTTCCAGCGAGGGCCTGTACCTGCTCCAGCGGGTGCGCGACGAGGCCCACCGCTTCGCGATCAGCTATCAGCGCAACAAGCGTTCCAAGCGACTCACCGCCGGGGAGCTGGACTCCGTCCCGGGCCTCGGCGAAACTCGCCGCCGGGCGCTGCTCAAGCACTTCGGCTCGCTGAAGAAGCTCCGGGCCGCCACCGTCGACGAGATCTGCGCGGTACCCGGCATCGGGCGCCGCACGGCGGAGACTGTTGCGGCGGCGTTGTCGTCCCGTACACCCGCCGCACCCGCGGTCAACACCGCGACCGGCGAGATCATCGAGGACGGGCCTGACCGGGCCGCCGAGCCGGTGGCCGCAGCACCCCAGACCGCACCATCCCAGGAGACGCCATGACGGCCGACGCCGCCCGTCCATCGGCGCGCCCCGAACCCGCCCGCCTGTCCGGGACGGGGAAGGGCGGCCGTGCCGTGCGCGTTCTCCCCAGCAGAAAGACCGAGAGCGGGGAACCGAAGTGACCGTGTCAGACGTGGCTGAGAACGCGCCGGAGCTGGTGATCATCTCCGGCATGTCCGGAGCCGGCCGCTCCACCGCCGCGAAGTGCCTGGAGGACCTGGGCTGGTTCGTGGTGGACAACCTGCCGCCGGCCCTGATCCCCACCATGGTCGACCTGGGCGCCCGCTCCCAGGGCAACGTCGCCCGGATCGGCGTGGTCGTGGACGTCCGCGGCCGCCAGTTCTTCGACGACCTGCTCACCTCGCTGGACGAGCTGGAGAAGCGCGGCGTCCGGCTCCGGGTGGTCTTCCTCGACTCCTCCGACGAGGCCCTGGTCCGCCGGTTCGAGAGCGTCCGCCGTCCGCACCCGCTGCAGGCCGACGGCCGGATCGTGGACGGCATCGCCCAGGAGCGCGACCTGCTGCGCGACCTGCGCGGCGAGGCCGACCTGGTGATCGACACCTCCAACCTCAACGTGCACCAGCTGCGCGCCAAGCTGGACGCCCAGTTCGCCGACCACGACGAGCCCGAGCTGCGCGCCACCGTGATGTCCTTCGGCTTCAAGTACGGCCTGCCGGTCGACGCCGACCTGGTGGTGGACTGCCGCTTCCTGCCGAACCCGCACTGGGTGCCCGAGCTGCGGGCCCGCACCGGCACCGACGCGGACGTCGCCGACTACGTCTTCCAGCAGCCCGGCGCCAACGAGTTCCTGAACGGCTACGCCGAGCTCCTCCGGATCGTTACCGAGGGCTACCGCCGGGAGGGGAAGCGCTACATGACGCTTGCCGTAGGCTGCACCGGTGGCAAGCACCGCAGCGTCGCCATGTCCGAGCGTCTGACCAAGCGTCTCATCGCCGACGGAGTCGAGACGGTGCTCGTTCACCGTGACATGGGTCGGGAGTAACCGCCGCCTTCCCTGCCGGGCCGCCGGCGGAGCCGGTGGCGGGGCCGAGGAACGCGAGGTGAGTGTGGCGGGATACGTGCCCGGGCGGCAGCCGCAGAGCAGGACCGGCGAACGGGCGGGCAGCCCGTCGCCGAGCCGTCCGCGCAGCAGTCCCGCCCGGGCCAACCCGGCGCCCCGGATCACCGCGCTCGGCGGCGGCCAGGGCCTGTCCGCCTCGCTGTCCGCGCTGCGCCGGCTCACCAGCGACCTGACCGCCGTGGTCACCGTCGCCGACGACGGCGGCTCCAGCGGACGGCTGCGCGAGGAGCTGGGGGTGCTGCCGCCCGGCGACCTGCGCAAGGCGCTGGCCGCGCTGTGCGGGGACGACGACTGGGGCCGCACCTGGTCCGAGGTGATCCAGCAGCGCTTCACCGGCAACGGCGAGCTGGGCGGCCACGCGGTCGGCAACCTGCTGATCGTCGCGCTCTGGGAGAAGCTGGGCGACCCGGTCGCCGCGCTGGACTGGGTCGGCCGGCTGCTGAACGTCCAGGGCCGGGTGCTGCCGATGTCGGCGGTGCCGCTGGACATCGAGGCGACCGTGCGCGGCCACGACCCGGCGCGTCCGGCCGAGGTCTCGGCCGTCCGCGGCCAGGCCAGTGTGGCGGTCACCCCGGGCACCGTGCAGTCGATCCGGCTGCTGCCGGACGAGCCGCCGGCCGTGCCGGAGGCGGTCACGGCGGTCCGGGAGGCGGACTGGGTGGTGCTCGGCCCCGGCTCCTGGTTCACCAGCGTGCTGCCGCACCTGCTGGTGCCCGAGCTGGCCAAGGCGCTGATGGAGACCCGCGCCCGCCGTCTGCTCACCCTGAACCTGGCCCCGCAGCCCGGCGAGACCGAGGGCTTCACCCCCCAGCGCCACCTGGAGGTCATCGCTGACCACGCTCCCGACCTCGCGGTGGATGCGATCCTGGTGGACGAGCGCGCCGTCACGGGCGGCGCCTTCGGGCAGGCCGACCTGGCCGGTCTGGAGAAGGCCGCCGAACGGATGGGTGCCGCTCTGGTGCTCGGTACGGTGGCCCGCACCGACGGCACCCCGCGACACGACCCCGAGCTGTTGGCGGCCGCGTACGACCGGATTTTCCGGACACATGGAAGGATCGGGCCATGGCGATGACTCCAGCGGTGAAGGACGAGATCAGCCGGCTCCCGGTCACCCGGGCCTGCTGTCGCAAGGCGGAGGTGTCGGCGATCCTGCGGTTCGCGGGCGGACTGCACATCGTGAGCGGCCGCATCGTGATCGAGGCGGAGCTGGACACCGGCTCGGCGGCACGGCGGCTGCGCAAGGACCTGCTGGAGATCTTCGGGCACTCCTCCGACCTCGTGGTGATGGCGCCCGGCGGGCTGCGGCGCGGCAGCCGCTTCGTCGTCCGGGTGGTCAAGGACGGCGAGCTGCTCGCCCGCCAGACCGGCCTGGTGGACGGTCGCGGCCGTCCGATCCGGGGCCTGCCCCCGGCGGTCGTCTCCGGGGCCACCTGCGACGCCGAGGCGGCCTGGCGCGGGGCCTTCCTGGCGCACGGCTCGCTCACCGAGCCGGGCCGCTCCTCCTCGCTGGAGATCACCTGCCCCGGCTCCGAGGCGGCACTGGCGCTGGTCGGCGCGGCCCGTCGGCTCGGCATCCCGGCCAAGGCCCGCGAGGTGCGCGGGGTGGACCGGGTGGTCATCCGCGACGGTGACGCGATCGGCGCGCTGCTGACCCGGCTGGGGGCGCACGAGTCGGTGCTCGCCTGGGAGGAGCGCCGGATGCGGCGCGAGGTCCGGGCCACCGCGAACCGGCTGGCCAACTTCGACGACGCCAACCTGCGCCGCTCGGCCCGGGCCGCGGTCGCGGCCGGTGCCCGGGTAGCCCGCGCGCTGGAGATCCTCGGCGAGGAGGTGCCCGAGCACCTGGCCGCGGCCGGCCAGCTGCGGATGCAGCACAAGCAGGCCTCGCTGGAGGAGCTGGGCGCGCTCGCCGACCCGCCGCTGACCAAGGACGCGGTGGCCGGCCGGATCCGCCGCCTGCTGGCGATGGCCGACAAGCGCGCGGCCGAGCTCGGCCTGCCGAGCACCGAGGCCAACCTGACCGACGAGATGGCGCTCAACTGATCCACCGGGTGCAACGGCCGGTGTCCGGATTCCGGGGCACCGGCCGTCGTCGTGTCCGGGGCCGGACGGGAGTGGACGGCGAACCGAAATTGGTCAAGACCACTTGACCAGGACCAACGGCCCGGGGCGGCAGGGACGGACGGCCCGGGATCGCGCCACGCCACGTCTTGCCTGGTGGCGCGATGTGCCCTCGCAGGCCCGGGAGAGGTAGGGTCGTAGGCGGTCGGGGACTTCCCAAATCTCATCCCCGTCGGCTCAGCGCCGGCGTACCTAACGAGGAGATCGGTTCGTGACGATCCGGGTAGGCATCAACGGCTTCGGCCGCATCGGCCGCAACTTCTTCCGCGCCGTCAAGGCCCAGGGCGCGGACATCGAGATCGTCGGTGTCAACGACCTCACCGACACGAAGACCCTGGCTCACCTGCTCAAGTACGACACCACCCTGGGCACCTTCCCGGGCGAGGTCTCGCACACCGAGGACAGCATCACCGTCGACGGCCACACCTTCAAGGTGACCGCCGAGCGTGACCCGGCCAACCTGCCGTGGGCCGCCCTGGGCGCCGACATCGTCGTCGAGTCCACCGGCATCTTCACCAAGGCCGAGGCCGCGAAGAAGCACCTCACCGCCGGCGCGAAGAAGGTCATCATCTCGGCGCCCGCCACCGACGAGGACGTCACCATCGTCCTGGGTGTCAACGACGACAAGTACGACGCCGCCAACCACCACGTCATCTCCAACGCCTCCTGCACCACCAACTGCGTGGCGCCGATGGCCAAGGTGCTGAACGAGAGCTTCGGCATCGTCAAGGGCCTGATGACCACCGTCCACGCGTTCACCAACGACCAGGTCACCCTGGACTTCCCGCACAAGGACCTGCGCCGTGCTCGTGCGGCGAGCCAGAACATCATCCCGACCTCGACGGGTGCCGCCAAGGCGACCGCCCTGGTCCTGCCGGAGCTGAAGGGCAAGCTGGACGGCACCTCGCTGCGCGTCCCGGTCCCGACCGGCTCGATCACCGACCTGGTCGTCACCCTGGAGCGCGAGGTCACCAAGGACGAGGTCAACGCGGCCTTCCAGAAGGCCGCGCAGGAGGGCCCGCTCAAGGGCATCCTGGCCTACACCGAGGACCCGATCGTCTCCTCGGACATCGTCAACGACCCCGCCTCCTGCATCTTCGACTCCAGCCTGACCATGGTCCAGGGCAACCAGGTCAAGGTGCTCGGCTGGTACGACAACGAGTGGGGCTACTCGAACCGCGTCGTCGACCTGGTCACCCTCGTCGGTGGCCAGCTCTGACGGTGTGGGAGCTGACGTGATGTAGGGGCGAGGGCCCGGACGGCGAAACGTGCCGACCGGGCCCTCGCTCTGCGTACAAGGACTTCTCAGGCGGCCCCTGCGCCGTGCCGCCTCTGCGCATCAACCATCTCCCCAGGAGACCGAAGAACCCGTGAAGACCATCGAAGACCTGGACGTCGCCGGCAAGCGCGTCTTCGTACGCGCCGACCTGAACGTTCCGCTGTCGGACGGCCGGATCACCGACGACGGCCGGATCCGCGCCGTCGCCCCGACCATCGCCAAGCTCGTCGAGCGCGGCGCCAAGGTCGTCGTCGCCTCCCACCTCGGCCGTCCCAAGGGCGCGCCGGACCCGCAGTTCTCGCTCGCGCCGGTGGCCGAGCGCCTCGGCGAGATCCTCGGCAAGCCGGTCGCCTTCGCCGCCGACACCGTGGGCGAGTCCGCGAAGTCCGCCGTGGCCGCGCTGGCCGACGGCGAGGTCGCGCTGCTGGAGAACCTGCGCTTCAACGCCGGTGAGACCAGCAAGGACGACGCCGAGCGCAAGGCCTTCGCCGAGCAGCTGGCCGCCCTGGCGGACCTGTACGTCGGCGACGGCTTCGGCGCCGTGCACCGCAAGCACGCCTCGGTGTACGACCTGCCGGGCCTGCTGCCGCACGCCGCCGGCGACCTGATCGCCACCGAGGTCGGCGTGCTGAAGAAGCTCACCGAGGACGTCAAGCGCCCGTACGTCGTCGTGCTCGGCGGCGCCAAGGTGTCGGACAAGCTCGGCGTGATCGACAACCTGCTGAAGAAGGCCGACCGGATCCTGATCGGCGGCGGCATGGCGTACACCTTCCTCAAGGCCAAGGGCCACGAGGTCGGCATCTCGCTGCTGCAGGAGGACCAGATCCCGACCGTCCTGGGCTACCTGGCCGAGGCCGAGGAGCGCGGCGTCGAGTTCGTCCTGCCCGTGGACGTCCTGGTCTCCGCGGAGTTCCCGGACCTCAAGGGCAAGACCCCGGCGAGCTACGAGGTCGTCGGCTCGGACGCGATCCCGGCCGACAAGGAGGGCCTGGACATCGGCCCGAAGACCCGCGAGCTCTACGCGGCGAAGCTGGCCGACGCCGGCACGGTGTTCTGGAACGGCCCGATGGGCGTCTTCGAGCACCCGGACTACGCGAACGGCACCAAGGCCGTCGCGCAGGCCCTGATCGACAGTGCAGCGTTCACCGTGGTCGGTGGCGGCGACTCCGCCGCGGCCGTCCGCATCCTGGGCTTCGACGAGACGAAGTTCGGGCACATCTCGACCGGCGGTGGCGCGAGCCTTGAGTACCTGGAGGGCAAGACCCTTCCCGGTCTCGCCGCCCTGGAAGGCTGAAGGCATGACTGAGCGTCTCCCGCTGATGGCGGGCAACTGGAAGATGAACCTCAACCACCTTGAGGCCATCCAGCACACCCAGAAGCTGGCCTTCGCGCTGGCCGACAAGGACTACGAGGCCGTCGAGGTCGCCGTCCTGGTCCCGTTCACCGACCTGCGGTCGGTGCAGACCCTGGTCTTCGGCGACAAGCTGAAGATCAAGTACGGCTCGCAGGACATCTCGCAGCACGACGGCGGCGCCTACACCGGCGAGGTCTCCGGCCCGATGCTGGCCAAGCTGCAGTGCACCTACGCGGTGATCGGCCACTCGGAGCGCCGCCAGTACCACGGCGAGAACGAGGAGATCGTCAACGCCAAGGTCAAGGCCGCCTACCGGGCCGGGGTCACCCCGATCCTCTGCGTCGGCGAGCCGCTGGAGATCCGCAAGGCCGGCACCCACGTCGAGTACACCCTGGCCCAGCTGGACGGCGCCCTGGAGGGCGTCACGGCCGACCAGGCCGAGTCGATCGTGGTCGCGTACGAGCCGGTCTGGGCGATCGGCACCGGCGAGGTGGCCACCCCGGAGGACGCGCAGGAGGTCTGCGCCGCCATCCGCGGGCGGATCGCCGAGCTGTACGACGCCGAGCTGGCCGACAAGGTCCGCGTGCTGTACGGCGGTTCGGTCAAGGCGTCGAGCGCGGCCGGCCTGATGGCCAAGCCCGACATCGACGGCGGTCTGATCGGCGGTGCCTCGCTGGACGCCGACGAGTTCGTCAAGATCGTGCGCTACCGTGAGCAGGCAGTAGGCTAACGCCGCCGCAGCAACGTAGGCTTTGGGGCCGGACCGCCGTACGCGGCCCGGCCCCTTCGCCGAAGATACGAGAGAGTTGGTCCCGCCGTGGTTCTCGGGTTCTCGATTGCCCTGATCGTCTTCAGCCTGCTGATGATCCTCCTGGTGCTGCTGCACAAGGGGAAGGGCGGCGGCCTGTCGGACATGTTCGGCGGCGGCGCGATGTCGACCGGCGGCGGTTCGGCGGTGGCCGAGCGCAACCTGGACCGCATCACGATCGTGGTCGGGATCGGCTGGTTCGCCTGCATCCTGGTGCTGGGCCTGGTCCTGAAGTACAAGAGCTGACACAACCCTGACGCCCCGTCGCCCGAGCGCCTATCCTTGGACGGTCGGCGGCGGAGGCGATGGTGGCGGAAGCTTAAGTCCTGCTTACACTAGGACGACTTTCGCCACCGGCGCGCACCGCGGCGGGTCGGCGCACCAGCACGCAGGGAGTCAGACCGTGGCAAGTGGCAACGCCATCCGTGGCAGCAGGGTCGGGGCCGGCCCGATGGGGGAGGCGGAGCGCGGCGAGTCCGCTCCGCGCAACCGGATCTCCTTCTGGTGCGCCAACAAGCACGAGACCCGGCCCAGCTTCGCCGCCGAGGCCGTCATCCCGGACACCTGGGACTGCCCGCGCTGCGGCTTCCCGGCCGGGCAGGACGAGCACAACCCGCCGGCGCCCTCGCGCAACGAGCCGTACAAGACCCACCTCGCCTACGTCCGTGAGCGGCGCACCGACGCCGACGGCGAGGCGATCCTCGCGGAGGCGCTGGCCAAGCTGCGCGGCGAGATCTAGATCTGACCGGGCCGAGCGCCGGAGAACCAGGAAGGGCGCCCACCGTCGAACGACGGTGGGCGCCCTTCGGCGTTCTCCGCGGACCCTAGGCCGAGGCCGGCGGGTACAGCTGGGCGGGGATCCGCTCGGCGGCGGCGCGGTCCAGCAGCCACAGGGTGCGGCTGCGGCCGTACGCGCCGGAGGCGGGCGCCTGCAGTTCGCCGGGGCCGGACAGGGCCAGCGCGACCGCACCCGCCTTGTCCTCGCCGGCGGCCAGCAGCCAGACCTCGCGGGCTGCCCGGATCGCCGGGAGGGTGAGCGAGATCCGGGTCGGCGGGGGTTTGGGGGCCCCGCGCACGCCGACCACGGTCAGCTCGGTCTCCCGCACGCCCGGGTGCTCCGGGAAGAGCGAGGCGATGTGGGTGTCCGGGCCGACGCCGAGCAGCAGCACGTCGAAGGCCGGGACGCCGAGCCGGTCGCCCGGTCCGGCGGCCTTGGCCAGCTCCTGCGCGTAGCGGGCGGCCGCGGCCTCCACGTCGGAGCCGTCCGCCCCGTCCGAGGCGGGCATCTCGTGCACCCGTGCCGGGTCGAGCGGGACGGCGTCCAGCAGTTCGGCGCGGGCCTGGACGGCGTTGCGGTCACCGTCGGCGGCGGGCACGAAGCGCTCGTCGCCCCACCAGAGGTCCAGCCGGCCCCAGTCGACCGCGTCGCGCGCCGGGGAGGCGGCGATCGCGGCCAGCAGGGCATTGCCGTTGCGGCCGCCGGTGAGCACCACCGAGGCGGTGCCGCGGGCGGCCTGGGCGTCCACGATCCGGGTGATCAGCCGGGCCGCGGCCGCCTGGGCCATCAGCTCCTTGTCCCGGTGGACGACCAGCTGCGGAGTGGCCCTGGTCATTCGCCGTCCTTGCTGGCGGCGCGCTTGCCGGCGGCCTTCTTCGCGGCGGGCTTCTTCCCCGCCTCGACGGCCCCGACCGGTCCGCTCGGCCCGCCGTCCGCGTCGGCCACCGAGGCCTCGACCGCCTGGGCGATCTGCTCGGCGGCCGCCGGGACGGTGTCGTCGTGCTCGCGCAGCCGCTCGATGGGCGTGCGCACGGCCGTCGAGTAGATGTCGTCCGGGTCCAGCCGGCGCAGCTCCTCGGCGATCAGCTCCGAGGTCTCGCGCCGCTTGAGCGCCACCTGGCGGTCCGGCGAGCCGGGCATGGAGAGCATGCCCATCAGGCCGTCCGGGCGGTCCAGGGTGATGTCGCCGTCCTTGGTGCGCAGGCGCACCGCGGTGATGCCGGGGCCGCCGGTGACGACCCGCTCGACCGGCACGTGCAGCCGGTTGAGCAGCCACAGGCCGAGCAGCTCCACGCTGGGGTTGTAGGACTCGCCCTCGACCACCGCGGAGACGATGGTGGACGGCCGCTGGTCCAGCGCGGCGGCCAGCATCGAGCGCCAGCCGGTGAGCCGGGTCCAGGCCAGGTCGGTGTCGCCCGGGGTGTAGCTCTGGGCGCGCTGGGCGAGCTGGCCGACCGGGGACTCGGCGGTGACCGCGTCGGTGATCCGGCGCTGGGCGAGCGCGCCCAGCGGGTCCTGGGCCGGGTGCATCGGCGCGTTGTCCGGCCACCAGACCACGGTCGGGGCGTCCGGCAGCAGCAGCGGCAGGACGACCGACTGGGCGTGCGCGGCGAGTTCGCCGTGCATGCGCAGGACAACCGTTTCGCCGGAGCCGGCGTCCGAGCCGACCAGGATCTCGGCGTCCAGCCGGGTCTCGGCGCGGGCCCGGGGCGAGCGGCCGGCGCGCTTGATCACCGCGAGGGTGCGCATCGGGTGCTCGCGGGAGGCGTCGTTGGCGGCCTTGAGGGCGTCGTAGGCGCTGCCCTCGTCGGTCACGATCACCAGGGTGAGCACCATGCCGGCGGCGGTCGAGCCGCTGGCCCGGCGCGCCTCCATCAGCGCGGCGTTGATCTTGCTGGACGTCGTGTTGGTGAGGTCGATCTTCATGGCCGGCGCCAGCTCCTGCCGTCTCGTGCGAGCATCTCGTCAGCCTCGGCGGGCCCCCAGGTGCCCGCCGCGTACTGGGCGGGCTTGCCGTGGGTGTCCCAGTACCGCTCGATCGGGTCGAGGATCTGCCAGGAGAGCTCGACCTCCTGGTGGCGCGGGAACAGGTTGGCGTCGCCGAGCAGCACGTCGAGGATGAGCCGCTCGTACGCCTCCGGGCTGGACTCGGTGAAGGACTCGCCGTAGGCGAAGTCCATCGTGACGTCCCGGACCTCGAAGGAGGTGCCCGGCACCTTGGAGCCGAACCGCACCGTCACGCCCTCGTCCGGCTGGACCCGGATGACCAGGGCGTTCTGCCCCAGCTCCTCGGTCGCGTAGGAGTCGAACGGCAGGTACGGGGCACGCTGGAAGACCACCGCGATCTCGGTGACCCGGCGGCCCAGCCGCTTGCCGGTGCGCAGGTAGAACGGGACGCCCGCCCAGCGGCGGTTGTTGATCTCCAGCTTGATGGCCGCGTAGGTGTCGGTCTTGGAGTCGGGGTCGATGCCGTCCTCGTCCAGGTAGCCGACGACCTCCTCGCCGCCCTGCCAGCCGGCCGCGTACTGGCCGCGCACGGTGTGCCGGCCGAGGTCGGCCGGGAGCTTGACGGCGCTGAGCACCTTGAGCTTCTCGGCCACCAGCGCCTTCGGGTGGAAGGACGCCGGCTCCTCGATGGCGGTGAGCGCCATCAGCTGGAGCAGGTGGTTCTGGATGACGTCACGGGCGGAGCCGATGCCGTCGTAGTAGCCGGCCCGGCCGCCGATGCCGATGTCCTCGGCCATGGTGATCTGCACGTGGTCGACGTAGGACCGGTTCCAGATCGGCTCGAACATCTGGTTGGCGAAGCGCAGCGCCAGGATGTTCTGGACCGTCTCCTTGCCCAGGTAGTGGTCGATCCGGAAGACCTCGTCCCGGGGGAAGACCTCGTGGACGACCTTGTTGAGCTCCTGGGCGCTCTCCAGGTCGTGGCCGAAGGGCTTCTCGATGACGGCGCGGCGCCAGGATCCCTGCGGCGGGTCGGCCAGGCCGTGCTTCTTGAGCTGCTGGACGACGGTCGGGAAGAACTTCGGCGGGACGGACAGGTAGAAGGCGAAGTTGCCGCCGGTGCCCTGGGCCTTGTCCAGCTCCTCGATGGTCTCGCGGAGCTTGTCGAAGGCCTCGTCGTCGTCGAAGGTGCCGTGGACGAAGCGCATGCCCTTGGCGAGCTGCTGCCAGACCTCTTCACGGAACGGGGTGCGGGCGTGCTCCTTGACCGCGTCGTGGACCTCCTGGGCGAAGTCCTCGTTGTCCCACTCGCGGCGGGCGAAACCGACCAGGGAGAAGCCCGGCGGCAGCAGACCGCGGTTGGCCAGGTCGTAGATGGCCGGCATCAGCTTCTTGCGCGACAGGTCGCCGGTGACCCCGAAGATGACCAGGCCGGACGGCCCCGCGATGCGCGGGAGCCGCCGGTCGGAGGGGTCACGAAGCGGGTTGACGGGGGAGGGCGGGAGGTCGTCCGCGTCCGAATCCGACGTCAACTCGGGGAAATCAGTGCTCACTTGGTGTGCTCCGCTTTCGTGCGCCGATTGTGTGAGCGGGGGTCACTTCTCGGTGGCGAAGGAAGCCAGCGAGGCGGTGACGGTGTCGAGCAGCTCCTGCCAGGACTGCTCGAACTTCTGCACGCCCTCGTCCTCCAGGACCTTGACCACGTCGTCGTAGTCCACACCGGCGGCCGCGACGGCGTCCAGGACGGCCTTGGCGTCGGCGTAGTTGGGGACGATGGTGTTGCCGCTGACCACGCCGTGGTCGCCGGTGGCGTCCAGGGTGGCCTCGGGCATGGTGTTGACGGTGCCCGGGGCGACCAGCTCGGTGACGTACAGGGTGTCC
This sequence comes from Kitasatospora sp. NPDC101108, assembly GCF_055584725.1. Lineage (NCBI taxonomy): Bacteria > Bacillati > Actinomycetota > Actinomycetes > Kitasatosporales > Streptomycetaceae > Kitasatospora > Kitasatospora sp. NPDC101108. The sequence goes on along the minus strand of NZ_JBVJLM010000027.1, from coordinate 25,800 downwards.
GGCAGGGCCGGGTCCTTGACGCCGGTCGAGGCCCACAGCGGGCGCTGCGGCTTGGCGCCGGCGGCCTCCAGGGCCCTCCAGCGGGCGTTGCCGGCGGTCTTGCCGTCGACCGAGCCGAAGACCTCCTCGTACGCCTGGTAGGCGAGGCGGGCGTTGGCCAGGGCGGCCTTGGAGCGCAGGTCCTTGGCGTCGCCGCCGATCTTGTCCAGGCGCTTGTCGATCTCGGTGTCCACGCGGGACACGAAGAAGGAGGCGACCGACTCGATCTGGGAGAGGTCCAGGCCCTTGGCCTTGGCGGTCTCCAGGCCGGTCAGGTAGGCGTCGATGACGGCCTTGTAGCGCTCAAGGGAGAAGATCAGCGTGACGTTGACGCTGATGCCCAGGCCGATGACCTCGCTGATGGCGGGCAGGCCGGCCTCGGTGGCGGGGATCTTGATGAAGACGTTCGGGCGGTCGACCAGCCACCACAGCTGCTTGGCCTCGGCCACGGTCGGGGCGGTCTCGTGGGCCAGGCGGGGGTCGACCTCGATGGAGACCCGGCCGTCGCGGCCGTTGGAGGCGTCGTAGACCGGACGCAGCACGTCGGCGGCGTCGCGCACGTCCGAGGTGGTGATCATGCGGATCGCCTCCTCGGTGGTGACCTTGCGGACGGCGAGGTCGCGCAGCTGGCCGTCGTAGGAGGAGTCGCCGCTGCCGGCGATGGCCTTCTGGAAGATGGTCGGGTTGGTGGTGACACCCACCACGTGCTTGTTCTGCACCAGCTCGGCCAGGTTGCCGGAGTTCAGCCGCTTGCGGCTGAGGTCGTCCAGCCAGATCGCAACGCCTTCGTCGCTGAGGCGCTTCAGTGCGTCAGTCATGGTGCTTCAGTCCTTAGTCTTCTGCTGCTTCGTGGGGTAGTCAGAGGGGCCGCGTACCCGCGTGCGGGCGAGGTACGCGGCCGGAGCGGAACTAGCGGTTGACGGCTTCGAGGGAACGCAGGGCGTTGTGCGCCTCCGCGATCACGCGCTCGGCGGTCAGGCCGAACTCCTCGAACAGCACCTTGTAGTCGGCGGAGGCACCGAAGTGCTCCAGCGAGACGATCCGGCCGTGGTCGCCGACCAGCTCGCGCCAGCCCTGGGCGATGCCGGCCTCGACCGAGACGCGGGCCTTGACCGACGGCGGCAGCACGCTGTCGCGGTAGGCCTGGTCCTGCTCCTGGAACCACTCGAAGGACGGGACGGAGACCACCCGGGTCGGGACGCCCTCGGCCTCCAGGGCCTCGCGGGCCTGGACGGCCAGCTGGACCTCGGAACCGGTGCCCAGCAGGATCACCTGCGGGTCGCCGGTGGAGGCCTCGGCCAGCACGTAGGCGCCCTTGGCGGTGCCCTCGGCGGAGGCGAAGACCTCGCGGTCGAAGGTCGGGACGTTCTGGCGGGTCAGCGCCAGGCCGACCGGGCCGGGGTGGCTGGTCTGGCGCTCGATGATCGTGCGCCAGGCGACGGCCGTCTCGTTGGCGTCGGCCGGGCGGACCATGGACAGGCCCGGGATGGCGCGCAGCGAGGCCATGTGCTCGACCGGCTGGTGGGTCGGGCCGTCCTCGCCGAGGCCGATCGAGTCGTGCGTCCAGACGTAGGTGACCGGCAGCTTCATCAGCGCGGCCAGGCGGACGGCGGGGCGCATGTAGTCGGCGAAGACCAGGAAGGTGCCGCCGTAGACGCGGGTCTTCCCGTGCAGCGCGATGCCGTTCATGGTGGAGCCCATGGCGTGCTCGCGGATGCCGAAGTGGATCGTCCGGCCGTACGGGCTGGCGGACTTCAGCGGGTTGCCCTCGGGGAGGAAGGAGCTGTCCTCGTCGATGGTGGTGAGGTTGGACTCCGCGAGGTCGGCCGAGCCGCCCCACAGCTCCGGGATCACCGCGCCGAGCGCCTTGAGGGTCTCGCCGGAGGCCTTGCGGGTGGCGACGTCCTTGCCGGCCGGGAAGGTCGGGACGGCCTTCTTCCAGCCCTCGGGCAGCTCGCCGGCCTGGATGCGGTCGAACTCGGCGGCCCGGTGCGGGTTGGCGGCGCGCCAGGCGTCGAAGCTCTGCTGCCACTGGTCGCGGGCGGCCTTGCCGCGCTTGATGACCTGGCGGGCGTGCTCGATGACCTGGTCGCTGACCTCGAAGGTCTTCTCCGGGTCGAAGCCCAGGACCTTCTTGGTGGCGGCGATCTCGGCGGCGCCGAGCGCGGAGCCGTGCGCCTTGGCGGTGTTCTGGGCGTCCGGGGCCGGCCAGGCGATGATCGTGCGCATCGCGATGATCGACGGGCGGGAGGTCTCGGCCTTGGCGGCGGCCAGCGCACCGGCGAGGGCCTCGACGTCGACGTCGCCGTTGGCCTTCGGGGTGACGCGCTGGACGTGCCAGCCGTACGCCTCGTAGCGCTTGAGGACGTCCTCGGAGAAGGCGGTCTCGGTGTCGCCCTCGATCGAGATGTGGTTGTCGTCGTAGAGGGCGACCAGGTTGCCCAGCTTCTGGTGGCCGGCCAGCGAGGAGGCCTCGGCGGAGATGCCCTCCTCCAGGTCGCCGTCGGAGACGATGGCCCAGATGGTGTGGTCGAAGGGGGACTCCCCGGCGGCCGCCTCCGGGTCGAACAGGCCGCGCTCGTAGCGGGCGGCCATCGCCATGCCGACCGCGTTGGCGATGCCCTGGCCGAGCGGGCCGGTGGTGGTCTCCACGCCCGCGGTGTGGCCGTGCTCCGGGTGGCCCGGGGTGCGGCTGCCGGCCACCCGGAAGGCCTTGAGGTCGTCCAGTTCCAGGCCGTAGCCGGAGAAGTACAGCTGGGTGTAGAGCGTCAGGCTGGTGTGCCCGGGGGAGAGGACGAAGCGGTCGCGGCCGACCCAGGCCGGGTCGGTCGGGTCGTGGCGAAGGAAGCGCTGGAAGATCAGGTAGGCAGCGGGGGCCAGGGACATGGCCGTCCCGGGGTGCCCGTTACCGACCTTCTGGACAGCGTCCATCGCGAGGACGCGCGCCGTGTCAACCGTGCGCTCATCCAGGTCGCTCCACTCGAATGCGTTCGTCGGCGCAGTGCTCACCCTGTCTCAGGGCTCCTTCCATTGTGAAGAGTGACCCCGTGAATGGGGACCGGGTCGGCCACGGCGCTGTGGTCCCGACTGTGGATGGTGCCGGTCACGGAGGGTAGATCCCGCTTCTGCGTGCGAGCCTACCGTCCGGGCCGGGGCTCACCCTCCGTGCCGGGACAACCGGGATTTCCGCATGGTGATTCCCACTAGGGCGGTTCGACGTGTTTTGTCCCAGGCTCTCCCGGTTTACGCGGGCGCGCCGCCCGGGTGGTCGGGACGGGTTGCGGGGGCGCGCCGGAGCCGCTTCGTGGCTTCACCCAGTCGGTTCACCCGGGGGTGTGCGATCCGCCTCGCCGGGGGACCCCGGAGCCGGATGGGATATATGGAGCGTCTAAGGTGGCGTGGTACGCGCAGAGCGGACGATTCGGGACCCTTCGTTCCTGTGGACGCCTGCGAGGATTCATCTTCAGTTGGGGTGTTAGTGACCGCCGTCGAAACCCGTCCCGCCGGGGTCACCGGGGCGACTCCTGCGCACCGGCCCATCGGGGCCCGTGTCGGCGCCTTCGTCGCACTGACCAAGCCGCGCATCATCGAGCTGCTGCTGATGAGCACCGTGCCGGTGATGTTCCTGGCCCAACAGGGCGTGCCCGACATGCTCCTGGTGCTGAAGGTCGTGGTCGGCGGTTACCTCTCGGCGGGCGGCGCCAACGCCCTCAACATGTACATCGACCGCGACATCGACGCCCTGATGTCCCGCACCGAGCGCCGGCCGATCGTCACGGGGATGGTGTCGCCGCGCGAGGCGCTGGTCTTCGGCATCACGCTCGGGATCGTCTCCACCCTGCTGCTCGGCATCGGCGTCAACTGGCTCTCCGCCGGACTGGCGCTCGGCGCGCTGCTGTTCTACGTGTTCGTCTACACGCTGGGGCTCAAGCGGCGCACCTCGCAGAACATCGTCTGGGGCGGCATCGCCGGCTGCATGCCGGTGCTGATCGGCTGGTCCTCGGTGACCAACTCGGTGTCCTGGGCGGCCGTCGCGCTCTTCCTGGTCGTCTTCTTCTGGACCCCGCCGCACACCTGGGTGCTGTCGATGAAGGTGCGCGACGACTACGAGCGGGCCGGAGTGCCGATGCTCCCGGTCATCAAGGGCAACGTGGCGGTCGGCAAGCAGGTCGTCGCCTACTCCTGGGTGATGGTGGCGGTCTCGCTGGCGGTCTGGCCGCTGGGGCACATGAGCTGGCTGTACCCGGTCGCCGCGGTGCTGCTCGGCGGCTTCTGGCTGCGCGAGGCGCACGCGCTGTACGGACGGGCGAAGGCCGGGATCGTGGGCGCCAAGCTGAAGGAGATGCGGCTGTTCCACTGGTCGATCACCTACCTGTCGCTGCTGTTCGTGGTGTGCGCGATCGATCCGTTCGTCAAGTAAGGCCTGTTGTACGGCGAAGAGCCCCGGTCCTGGTGGACCGGGGCTCTTCCGCGTTCATCGTTCATCGTGCCGGTAGCTCCGACGGGCCGACGTGGCCGTCCAGCCAGTCCCGCAGCGGCTGGGAGCCGCGCAGGAAGTCGACGATCCGGGTGTGGGCGGCCCGGGTGCCCAGCCACTTCGCGGGCTCCCACTCCTGCCAGGCCACCAGACCCTTGTGCCGCAGCAGCTCGATCCGGGGGTGGTCCTTGGGGTAGCCGCGCGGGGCCGACTTGAGGGAGTCGCGGCCGTGGACCCGCGGACCGGCCTGCTCCACCCGGGTGATCACCCGCTCCAGCTCGGCGCCGCTGACGTCCTCGGCGACGGCGGCGCGGTAGCGCTCCAGCTGGTCGGGGGCCAGCTGGTACATGCCGTTGCCGCAGGCCAGGCCGTCGGCGGAGAGCTGGATGTAGCCGCCGGACTCCAGGTGCGCGCCGATGTGGGTCTTGTACGGGGACTTGTCGGCGCTGAAGCGGACGTCCCGGTTGGGGCGGAAGATCTTCCCCGGCCCGAACTCCGGCTCCAGCTCGGCGAGCAGCGCCTCCATCGGGGCCCGTACGGCGGTGTCGTACTGTTCCTTGTGGGCCTGCCAGAAGGACTTCGAGTTGTCGGCTTCGAGGTGCTCGTAGAAGTCCAGCGCCTCGCTCGGCCAGCCTTTGAACGTCATATTCCGAGTATGTGTCCCGGTGCACAGGGCGCTCCCGTCGCCAGCTCGTCTACCGGTGGGTAGCATGCGGGCATGAGCAGCGCATCGACCGCCACCGCCGCCGCGCCGGACGCCCGTACCGAGCGCCGCGCCAAGCGCATCGCCAAGCACCTGACCAGCTTCGCCCAGCAGCACGGCGGCAGCGCCGACGCGGTCGTCGAGTACGTCGGCGCCGTGGCCACCCGCATCGTCGTGGTCGGCGCGGACGGCGCCTGGGGCGACCAGGTGGCCCCCACCTACGCCGTCGGCCGACGGGCCGCGGAGCTGGCCGGGCTGACCCTGCACGAGAACTTCGAGGGCGAGCTGGGGCTGAAGGTGAAGACCAGCGCGTACGAGTGGAAGCGGATGGCCGGCATCCAGCTCGGCGGCTGACCGCGCCTCGTTCGAACGCCGACGGCCCGGCTCCCCCTAGGCGGGGGAGCCGGGCCGTTGTCGCTGGTCAGGGGCACCGGACGGCCCGGCGAGGGGTAGCGCTACGGTACGCGCATGCACTTCATCGTTGTCGGTATCCGCACGCTCGTGAACGCGATAGTCGACGGCGACCCGCTGTTGCCCGCGGTGACGCTCTTCCTGCTGTCCTTCCCCCTCGCGATCGGTGTCGCGCTGATCCGCGCCCGCCGCCGGCCGCAGTAGGCCCGGCTCCCCGTGCGGGGAGCCGGGCCGTTCGCCGTTTCAGACGGGCAGGTTCCAGCCCGGGCCGTTCTCGTGCCCGATCCACACGCGTTGCCCTGACTCGGAGATGGTGATCCCGAAGTCCTCCTGATGCGGCTCGCCGGCCTGCTGCCAGGCTTCGACGGCGCCCTCCACCTGGTCCCAGAGCCGGAGCGGGCCGCGCTGGACGACAGTCCACCCGCCTTGGGGGTTGGGCGTGGTCCGGGCCTGCGAACCGGTGGCCACGTCGGAGAGGATCTGCTGCCCGCCGGCTCCCATCCGCTCGGCCGAGGGCGCCGCGAGCTGTGCGACCCAACTGCCCGTCCAGGTGCTGATGATCTCGGGGTCGATCCGGGTGGGGCGTTCGTCTCCGGGAAGCAGCGACAGGCTTTGGCGAGGTGGCCGGTCGTGGGGGCGGGCGATCATGAAGCTCGTGTAACCGGGCAGGAAGCGGCCGGTGGCCTGCCCGGGGCCGGTGACGGTCAGCCGCGCGAGGCCGAAGCCGTAGCCCCAGCCGGACAGGGTGACCAGGATTCGGCCGCCGGGCTTCACCTGGTGCAGCCACGGGAGCGGGACGTAGCGGACGGAACAGGTGGCGATGAGACGGTCGTACTGGCCTCCGTCCGGGTCGCCGAGCAGCCCGTCGCCGATGATCAGTCGGGGGGAGTAGCCGGCGGCCTTGATGGCGGCTGCGGCCGCCTCGCCCACCTGCGGGTCGTACTCGATGCTGGTGAGGTTGGAGCCGCCGAGTCGGTGTGCGCCGAGGGCGGTGGAGTATCCGGTCCCGGTGCCGATCTCCAGGACCCGGTGCCCGGCCTCGGTGTCGAGCTGGTGCCACATCCGCAGGACCAGGGACGGCAGGGTGGACGACGAGGACGGGGCCCCGGTCGCGGTGCCGCCGGTCACGTCCTCGGGGCGTGTCCGCCCGTCGAGTTGGGTGATCAGCGTTTCGTCCGAGTAGACGTGCTCCAGCCATCCGGGCTCGCCCTTGAACACCGGCCGGTAGGTGGGCGGGTTGGTCGCCGGGACCGGAAGGAAGAACGAGCCCGTGAACAGTTCCCGGGGGACCGCTCTGGCGGCGCTCTCCCACGCAGGGTCGGTGATCTCGTCTTCCCCGGTGAACGCGTCGACCAAGGCGGCGCGGAGCTGATCCGATGTGCTCACGTGTCGGAGCCTTTCGCTAGCTGGTCGGCGATGGCGTGGGCGATCGCCGTGGTGGTCTCGGCCGGCTGCCATGCCCATTGACCGTTCGGGTTGCACTCAAGGAAGTACCACTCCCCGGCGACGGTCACAGCGAAGTCGAACGCGCCGTACAGCAGGCGGAATTCGCCGAGGTAGGCGCCGATCGAGCGTGCGACCGGTCCGGGGATGTCGATCGGCGTGCACGTCATCCGGTCCTGTCGCCGGCGCCAGTCGAGGTCGGGGCTGTCGATCCGGACACCGAACAGGCTGCTGCCGACGGCGGTCACCCGGATGTCGAAGGCCTTCGGCACCTTCGCCTGGAACATGTGCGGGCACGCGTTGATCGCCGAGGTGAGTTCGGTCCCGGACACCTCGCGCACCCAGACGGCCTGAGGCTTCCCGTTGACCGAATAGGGGGTGTTCCAGAGCGGCTTGTAGACCACCCCACCGGCGTGGGACGTCACGAACTCCCGCGCCTCCTGTTCGTTGTTCGTGATCAGGGTGTCGGGAACCAGGAACCCGATGCGCTGCGCGGCGGCAAGCTGCGCCGGTTTGTGCTCGGCGGCGCGGTTGGCCCACGGATGGTTCATGTAGAGCGCACCGGGGAGCGAGGCGAGGATGCCACCCGCGCCCCAGAGACATTGTGAGGCGGCGAACCGGCGGTCCTGTCCGTCCAGTTCGGGCGGGCCTTCGTAGGGCGAGGCCCGGCGCACCCAGACGGACCGGACGGCGGAGAGGTCGAGTTCCCGGCCGGCGGTGCGCAGGGTGCCCCGCTGGTCGCCGCTGCGGTACGCGGCGGTCAGCGAGGCACCCGTGTGCAGGTCAGTGCCGGGATCGAGGCGAACCACCGGGACGTGGCGCTCCGCGAGTACCCGCAGCACCGCGTCCGCCGTCACGTCAAGGGGATTGGTCAGTACCAGCACCGACCCGCTTCGGTAGCCCATCAGCCAGAACTCTGGTCCTGGTCGTAGGACTCGGTGCTGTCGGCATCGGTGGCCCCACCCGGCCCGGCCCCGTCGCCGGGCGAGGTGGTGGTCGGCGTGAGCCCGCTGGTGCTGGTGCCGTGCGCACCCATCTCGACCGTGCGGCCGTACTCGTCCACGAGGACGGCGACCTGCGTCTCAGGGTCGATCACGGGTGTGAGGGTGGGAAAGGGGCTGGACTCGGGGTAGGGGCCCATGCGGGTGGTGCCCCACGGTGCGGTTGTCATCTGTACTGCGCCTCCTGGTTCATGGTGGTGTGAGTGAAGGTGATCCCGGCCGCGCCGCCGGATCGGCGGCGCGGCCGGGAGTTCAGTGGGATCGGTTGATCAGTACGAGGGCCGCGATGACGACGTGCAGCCCGGCCGCGGCGGATACGCCGTAGGCGGCCCAGATCCGCGTGGGACCGGGGATGGACGGTGACGGCGGCAGTGCGTCATCGGGGGCGTCAGTGTCCTGCGGAGGTTGCCGGTTCACCGGGGGATCGGCGCGGGAGTCGCGAGGTCGGCGTGGACGACCTTGCCGAACGGGAGGGGCGTGACACCCCAGCGGCCGTGAGTGAGCCGGTGGACCATGGCCAGCCCCCGGCCCGACGTGGCGTCGGGCCGGGCCTGGATCATCACGGGCATCGATCGGGAACCGTCACCGACGAGGATGCGGACGGTGCGGTCCGCCGGACGGCGGACGCCGACGAGCATGTGCGTCTGGCAGCCGGTCTTGAGGGAGTTGGTGACCAACTCGCTGACGATGACGGTGGCGTCGTCCACCAGGTCGTCGAGCCCCCAGTCCCGCAGCTGCGCGCCGACGAACCGGCGCGCAGCTGTCACCGACCCCGGCCGGTAGGGCAGCGGAAGGTCAGCCGTCGATATCGACACCGAGTTGGTGGCGGGAATCGAACGACACTCCAGCGAAGTGTGCTGCTTGGGAACTTCCAGCACGTCGGCCTCGAACATGACCATCTCCTCTAAATGAGGTATTGCCATGCACTCATGTACATGAGTGACGAGTAGAAGAGTGCCCGACTCCTGTACATGAGTCAACCCGTCGCGAGATGAATCTCGCGACGGGTTGAGGAAGTTGATCGTCAGTCAGTCATGTGCGGGGAAGCGATAGTCAAGAATGAACTGATCGGCCGCCATGACGGTGTCGCATACCTCCACCACGCGGCCGTCTCTGGTGACGGCTTCGCGAACAAGATGAATCACTGGCGCACCGGGGCTCAGAGCGAGTGCTTTCGTTTCGGGCTTGGTCGCGAGCCTGGCCCGCACGGACTCGGTGAACTCGGCGAGGGAGTGGCCGTGCTCTTCGAGGCGGGCGTAGATGCCGCCGCCACCGGGGTTCTCGGCGAAGACTTCAGGGATGTCCTTGATCACGTCCCACGGGAGGTACGACGTGGCCTCCTCGGTGGGTACCCCGTCACGAAAGTACCGGCGTTTGCGGGCCAAGACCTGGGTGCCAGGGGGAAGGCCCAAGCGATCGGCGATCTCAGAAGGTGCTGCCGTGGGGCCTACGAACAGCACGGTCACGGACGGGATGCCGCCGGAGGTCTCCGCCTCTGCAAGGTATGCGGCCTTGCCTGCTTTGCGGTGGGTGCGGCGGAATCGATCCGCAGACTTCCGCTGCACCGGCGGGCGGGAGCGGACGAATGAGCCTCGACCGTGGTGCGTCTCGATGAGCTGAGTCGTTCGGAGTTCGGCGATGGCCTTGCGGACCGTCCCGGATGCGACTCCGTATCGCTGCATGAGCTCGGCCTCGCTGGGCACGGTTGCACCGGGAGCGAGAGCGCCTGACTTGATCTGTGCGGCGATGTCAGCCGCGATCTGTAGGTACTTTGCTGTGGCCGACGAGGCCACTTCACCACTCGCCATAGTCCTTCAGGGCTCCTATTCTCCTGCACATGAGTAACAGTGCTGGGAAGTCCCAGTCAACGCTGCTCCACTCGGTCTCCGTCGCGGGGGTGGTGGTGCGCGAGGACGGTTGTGTGCTGACGATTCGCCGGGCTGACAACGGGACTTGGGAGCCTCCAGGCGGTGTGCTGGAGCTGGACGAGGCCGTTGAGGACGGCATGCGCCGCGAGGTCTATGAGGAGACCGGGATCAAGGTCGGCGTGGAGCGACTGACCGGCGTCTACAAGAACGTGAGCCGCGGGATTGTCGCTCTTGTGTTTCGCTGCCGACCGGAGAGCGGGGAGACGCGGCTCTCGGCCGAGTCGATTGAGGTCGCCTGGCTGACGCCGGGCGAGGTGTCCGAGCGCATGGCCGAGGTCTATGCCGTGCGTGTGCTGGACGCGCTTCGGGAGGACCCGACACCGCGTGTCCGGAGCCACGACGGCCGGCACCTGTTGTGACGACGTCGATCCGCCTGCTCGATCGACGTCGACAGCACGCCAGCAGGGGGCCTTGGTGCGGGACGGGCGGGCGCAGAGAGTGACGCCAGCGATGCCCACTGTCAATTGATCCTGGTCAGGCCTCGGATGATCACTGAAGCGCCCACTGTAGGGTCGAGCCGTGGCAACTCTGGCGCACTCCGACATCGACAAGCAGGCGCTGCCTGAGGTCCCCGCGGAAGCAGTCGAACACGGCGAGGTCTTCACCCGCCGTTGGGTCGTCGAGCTCATCCTCGATCTGCTGGGCTACACGCCGGACAAGGACCTCGCCCACCTGAAGGTCGTCGAGCCCGCCTGTGGCACCGGGGCGTTCCTCGGCGTGATCGCTTCGCGGATCAGTGCCTCGTGCCGAGCCCACGGTCGTCCGATCACCGATGCGGTCAACGCCGTCCAGGCGTTCGACCTGCTCGGGCGCAATGTGGCCGAGAGCCGTGGAGTCGTGGAGCAGTGCCTTCGGGATGACGGTTGGGAGCGGAGTGAGGCTCGGAAGGTCGCTGCGCACTGGGTGAAACAGGGTGACTACCTCCTCCAGACCGACGCCGAGCACCGCGCGGATTTCGTCGTCGGCAATCCCCCCTACATCAGGCTGGAGGATGTCCCTGATGACCGGATGGACGCCTACCGGACCATCTGCTCCACGATGGGCGGCCGCGCCGACATCTACATCGGCTTCTACGAGGTGGCACTCCGGAGCCTGAAGCCGGGCGGCCGTCTCGGCTTCATCTGCGCGGACCGCTGGATGAGGAACCAGTACGGCCGCAAGCTCCGTCAGCTGGTGACCGGGCAGTTCAGCATGGATCTGGCGCTGGTGATGCACGACGTGGATGCCTTCCAGGAGCAGGTCTCCGCGTACCCCGCTGTCACGATCATTTCCCGCCAGCCGCAGGGCGGCGCGGTTGCCGCTGACACGACCCGTGCGTTCGGGGAGCCGGAGGCCCGTGACTTCCTTGCCTGGTACAACGGCGAGGATCGGGAGCCGATCGCCACGGCCGCGTTCCAGGCGGCCGTCCTGCCGCACTGGTTCCCCGGTGAGGATTCCTGGCCGGCGGCCTCGCCTGCCAGGCTCGCCGTCCTGGAAGACCTCAGCGACCGGTTCGGGCTGCTGGAGGACAAGGCGACGGGGACACGCGTAGGCATCGGTATCGCGACCGGGGCGGACAAGGTCTTCATCACCGATGACCGCGAACTGGTCGAGCCGGACCGGCTTCTGCCCCTGGCCATGGTCCGGGACACCACCAGCGGTTCCATCGACTGGAGCGGGTCCTGCCTGGTCAATCCGTGGAACTCCCGGGGCGAACTCGTCGACCTTTCCGCCTATCCGAAACTCGGCGCCTACTTCCGCCGGCACAGCGGCGCCCTGCGCAAGAGGTACGTGGCGGTCAAGCAGCCGGACCGCTGGTACAAGACGATCGACAAGGTCGATCACGGACTGAGGACTCGGCCCAAACTTCTCTTCCCGGACATGAAGCTGACCATCCATCCGGTGCTCGACGAAGGGAAGTTGTACCCTCACCACAACCTGTACTTCATCGTCTCGGACGTCTGGGACATGCGCGTTCTCGGTGGACTGCTCCTCTCCAAGGTGGCCGAGGCGTTCGTGGAGGCGTACGCGGTCAAGATGCGTGGGGGAACGCTCCGCTTCCAGGCGCAGTACCTCCGCAAGATCCGGGTTCCGGACCCGGCGGCCATCGCCGAGGAAGACCGTGCAGCCCTGATCGACGCCTTCGACAGGCGGGACGTGAAGGCGGCCACCGAGGCAGCACTGCGTGTCTACGGGCTCACCGAGCTACCCGCTTAGGAGGAACCGACCTTGACGGTCACCCGCCAGGACTTCGAGGACGCCGTTGCGGCGTACTGGGGTGTCAAGCAGGCCCAGAATGATCAGTCGGCGATCAAGGCCGCAGTCGGCGCCGGCACGGCGGGTTCTGTCAGAGGTGGCAAGCACTTCGATTCCATCGCGGCCCTCCTGGCGAAGTTCTTCCTCGATGCGGGCTACCCCGGCGAGAGCATCCGGGTCACCACGTCCCAGCGTCTGGAGCTCCCCGGCTACTACCGGCCGCAGAAGCAGTGGGACGTCGTCGTCGCTTACGAGAACACGCTGGTGGCCGCCTTCGAGATGAAGGCCCTGGGCGGTCCGTCCTTCGGCAACAACTACAACAACCGGGTCGAGGAGGCGCTCGGCAGCGCCGTCGACCTTCGAAGGGCGGCGCTGGCCGACCTCTACCCCGGGGAGAAGCCCTGGCTCGGCTACTTCTTCATCATGCAGGACGAGGAAGGATCGAGGCGGCCCGTGAAGCCGGCCGAGGGGGCTTTCCCGGTCGAGGACGTCTGGCGCGGCAAGTCCTACCAGGAGCGGTTCGGCATCTTCTGCCAGCGGTTGATGGCCGAGCAGCTCTATGACGCGGTCTGCTACGTCACGTCGTCCGCGACCGATCCGAAGCCGAGCGAGCCCGTTGACAGTCTGGACTGGCGGCACTTCTCCGCTGCCATCAACGCGCGGATCGGCTACCTGAAGGAGCTGGGGCTGCCGAGGCGCTGACCCGTGCGAGCATGCTGCGCAGCGCGTGCGGGATACGGCGAAGGCCCCCATCGTGGATGGGGGCCTTCGCCGTTGAAGCTTGCTTCTGCTCAGACGGTGGCGATCTGCGGGGCCTGGGCGGGCAGCTGTTCGGGGAGCTCCTCGACCGCGCGGGTGCGGAGGGCGAGGGGGATGCGGAGGGCGGCGATCCACGTCAGCGTCGCGCCGAGCATGTGGAGGCCGACCATCAGCTCGGGGGCGTCGGTGAAGTACTGGATGAAGCCCAGGACGCCCTGGAGCAAGAGCACCGCGAGGAGTTCCTTGGTGCGGGACTTGGCTGCCCGGGGGGCCTTGATCGCCGCGAAGACGAAGATCATCGCGATGGTCAGGCCGACCGAGACGAACGCGAAGTCGGCGTGGAACTGCGCGAGGCGGTCGTAGTCGATGGGGATGCGCGGCACGATCTTGTTGTCCTGGGGCGTGCCCGGGTGGTGGCCGGCGCCGGTGACCAGGGTGCCCGCCGCGACCAGGAGGCCGACGACGGTGACCAGCACGTACGAGAGCTGGTGGATGGGGCGCGCGACGGCGAGCTCGGGGGCGCCGTCGCCTTCCTTGCTGCGCTCCCACATCAGCAGCGCGACCCAGGCCAGGGCCATCGCGGCGATCATGTGCAGCGCGACGGTGTAGGGGTTCAGGCCCGTCAGCACGGTGATGCCGCCGAGGACGGCGTTGCTCATCACCAGCCAGAACTGCGCCCAGCCGAGCTTCGTCAGGCTCCGCCGCCACGGGCGGTGGCAGCGGGCGGCCAGAATCGCCCAGCCGACGGCCGCGCTCAGCACGTAGGTGAGCATCCGGTTGGTGAACTCGACGATGCCGTGGAAGCCCATTTCCGCGGTGGGCGTCAGGCTCTCGGCGGTGCAGCGGGGCCAGGTCGTACAGCCGAGGCCGGAGGCGGTGAGCCGGACGGCGCCGCCGGTGACGACGATCACCACGCTCATCACTAGCGCGGCGAACGTGGCGCGCCGGACCATCGCGGCGGAGGGCTGCCAGCGCTCGGCGAGCAGGGAGAAGGGGGTACGCACGGCACCAATCGTAGGCGGCCTTACGGGCGATCTTGGGGCGGGGCGCGGGGTGCGGCGATCGGACGCGCAAACGGAACTGTTGGGGCAAGGCGGTCATTGGTCTTGACCAATCGCCCGCCTTGCCGAAAGAGCGCGGCACGTAAGCGGAGATCCAGCACATGCGCATACCCGAGCCCGTCCAATGGCGGCCGGTGCCGGGATCGTGGTGGCGGTCCGGCGGAAGTCGGCCGGGAAGGCCTGAGCCATCGGAGATCTCCGCACGCTCGTCGGCTGATCGATATTGCGCCCCCGATGATCGAATCCGATCGCCGGGGGCGCTGCTCCGTGGCCAAAGTGACGAAGTTCATTCAACTTTGTCGAATCCGCGTTCTGCGAGGTGGCGGCCGTGATGAGCTGGTCAAGCACATCCGGGAACGGACCGACAGGCGAAATCCGGTCGCACGGCGGGGTGTGGCGAGGTGCGGGAGTGCCGGTAGAGTCCCCCGGACATGTCGTAGTGGGCCACCGCGAACCACTCAACGCGCCTACTGCGCAAGACCGTTCGGAGGGGAACAGCGTAATGGCGCGACAGCAGCGGCACATGCGGATCGGTGCGACGGCACTCGCCGGCACGGCGGCGGCCGGATTCCTCCTGCCCCTGGCGCTGGCCACCAATGCCTCGGCGCACGTGCCGACTTGGTCGGTGACCTGCGACAAGGTCGTGATCGACCTGATCAACTACAGCCCCAAGCCTGACGTGAAGAACACCGTCAGCCTCACCGTCGGCGACGAGAAGGTCCTGGACGCCAAGGAGTTCCCGGCGGAGTTCCACGGCACCTTCCCGGTGAAGGACCACGACGCCCCGGTCACGGCGCACCTGGTGGTGAAGACCACCGAGACCCCGGCCGAGAAGGGCTGGAACGTCGACGAGACCAAGACCATCGCGCCGTGCCACACCCCGACCCCCACGCCCACCCCGACCCCCACCAAGACCCCCACCCCCACTCCCACACCTACCCCGACCCCGACGCCGACCGGCACCCCCTCGGCGACGCCCACCCCGAGCAGGACCCCGTCGGCGACCCCCACCCCCAGCCAGACCCCGGCCGCCCCGGCTCCGGCCCCCGCGACCAGCGCCCCGGCGCTCGCCCAGACCGGTAGCAGCGACGCCACCCCGATGATCGCGGCGGCCGGCGGCGGGGTGCTGCTGGTCGGCGGCGCGCTCGTGCTGCTCGCCCGCAAGCGCCGCGGTGGCAGCCAGGGCTGATCCGCGGCCGAACGCACGACGCCCCCCGGCCTCAAGCGGCCGGGGGGCGTCGCACATCGCCGAGCGGGCGGATCACTCCCAGCGGAAGAACCGGGCGGCCGCGGCCAGTCCCAGGACGGCCCATCCGGCCAGGATGCCGAGGTCAGACCAGGGCACCCCGGCGCCGTGCTGGAGCACCGAGCGCAGCCCGTCCGAGAGCGCCGAGATCGGCAGCAGCTCCAGCACCGACCGCACCGCGCCGGGGAACTTGCCGAGCGGCACGATCACCCCGCCGGCCAGCAGCAGCAGGATGAACACCAGGTTGGCGGCGGCCAGGGTGGCCTCGGCCTTGAGGGTGCCGGCCATCAGCAGGCCGAGCCCGGAGAAGGCCGCGGTGCCGAGCACCAGCAGGGCGGCGACGGCCACGGGGTTGCCGTGCGGGGACCAGCCGAGCGCCAGCGCGATGACCGACAGCAGGGCGACCTGCAGCACCTCGGTGACCAGCACGCAGCCGGTCTTGGCGGTCAGCAGCGTCCAGCGCGGCAGCGGGCTGGCGCCGAGCCGCTTGAGCACGCCGTAGCGGCGCTCGAAGCCGGTGGCGATGGCCTGCCCGGTGAAGGCGGTGGACATCACGGCCAGCGCGAGCAGGCCGGGCGCCAGGAAGTCGACCCGCTTGCCGGGGCCCTCCACCGCGACGACGTCCACGGCGGAGAACAGCACCAGCAGCACGGTCGGGATGACCACGGTGAGCAGCAGCTGCTCACCGTTGCGCAGCAGCATGCGGGTCTCGAAGGCGGTCTGGGCGAGCAGCATCCGGCCGACCGGCGCCGCTCCCGGCTTCGGGGAGTAGTCCACGGTGGTCACGAGCGGAGCTCCCGTCCGGTCAGGTCGAGGAAGACGTCTTCGAGGCTGCGCCGCTGGACGGACAGCCGTTCGGGCAGGATGCCGGAGGCCGCGCACCAGCCGGTGACGGTGGCCAGCAGCCTGCTGGGGTCGACGGGCGCCGCGACGCGGTAGTTGCCGGGGGCGGTCTCGGCGGCGGTGGCGCCCGAGGGCAGCTCCTTGAGCAGCGGGCCGAGGTCGAGTCCGGGCGGGCCGTCGAAGCGCAGGGCGTCCTCGGCGCCGCCGCGGCACAGCTCCTCGGTGGTGCCGTTCGCGATGACCCTGCCGCGGTCGACGACGGCGACGTGGTCGGCGAGCTGTTCGGCCTCGTCCATGTGGTGGGTGGTGACGACCACGGTGACGCCGTCCCGGCGCAGGTCGCGGACCAGGTCCCAGGTGGCGCGGCGGGCCTGGGGGTCGAGGCCGGCGGTGGGCTCGTCGAGGAAGACCAGCTCGGGGCGGCCGACCACGGCCATCGCCAGGGCGAGCCGCTGCTGCTGGCCGCCGGAGAGCCGGCGGTAGGTGGTGCGGCCGCAGGAGCCGAGGCCGAGGCGCTCGACCAGGGCGTCGACGTCCAGCGGGTGGGCGTGCAGCGCGGCGGTGTGCCGGAGCATCTCGACGGCGCGCGCGCCCGCGTAGACGCCACCCGATTGGAGCATGACGCCGATCCGGGGCCGGAGCTCGGTGCTCTGCGTGGCCGGGTCGAGCCCGAGGACGCGGACGGTGCCGGCGTCCGGGCGGCGGTAGCCCTCGCAGGTCTCGATGGTGGTGGTCTTGCCGGCGCCGTTGGGGCCGAGGACGGCGGTGATCGCGCCGCGGGCGATGGTGAGGTCGAGGCCGTCCACCGCGGCTTTGTCGCCGTAGCGCTTGACCAGCCCGGCGATCTCTACCGCGGGTACGGGGTTCATACCGGCGAGTGTAAGAGGACCGAACGGACGGACCGGACACCGGCCTTGGTGATCGTTTCCGCTGATCAGGTAAGGCTTGCCTGCGTGACAGATGACACCGGTGAGGCCTGGATCACGGCTTGTCCTCTCGGAAGCAATTACGCAACACTGGTGTTGTGAAAAACATGCGCGAGCACGCCCAGCAGCAGGAGGCCGAGTCGGCCTCCCACTGCGACGTGCCCGTGACGGCGGCCGAGGTGCTGCTGGAGGGCCTCCGCGCCACCCGCGACCGGGTCGCCCGGTCGATCCTCGACCACGGCCCCTCCTCCGCCGCCGACCTGGCGAACCGGCTCGGCCTCACCGCCGCCGCCGTCCGCCGCCACCTCGACGGGCTGGCCGCCGCGGGTCTGGTCGAGTCCCGCGAGCAGCGGGTCTACGGCAGCCGGGGCCGCGGCCGTCCGGCCAAGGTCTTCGCCCTCACCGACGGCGGCCGGGACGCCTTCTACCAGGCCTACGACCAGCTCGCGGCCGACGCGCTGCGCTGGATCGCGGACTCGGTCGGCGGCGGGAAGGCGGGCGAGGAGGCGGTCGCCGCCTTCGCCCGCGCCCGGTTCGGCAAGCAGGCGGAGAAGTACCTGGACGCCCTGCGGCGGGCCGAGGCCGGGGAGCGCCCCGAGGCCCTCGCCGAGGCGCTGAGCGCGGACGGGTACGCTGCCACGGTGCGGCGTGTCCCGTCGGCCGTGGCCAAGGCCCCGGCGGGCGCCCAGCTCTGCCAGCACCACTGCCCGGTCGCGCACATCGCCGAGCAGTTCCCGCAGCTCTGCGAGGCGGAGACCGAGGTCTTCTCCCAGCTCCTGGGCACCCATGTGCAACGGCTGGCCACCATCGCCCACGGCGACGGGGTCTGCACCACCTATGTGCCGGCACCCGGTGCCGCATCGTCGCCCGCCCGGCGTTCCGCGGGCCACGGCTCCGATGCAGCGCCGACTGCCGGTACGTCCACCGAAGATTCTGCGTCCGCGCGTTAGGAAGCTCGCATGACTGACACCGTTTCGCACCCGGAGCTTGAGGGCCTGGGCACTTACGAGTACGGCTGGGCCGACCCGGACACCGCCGGTGCCGCGGCCAAGCGCGGGCTCAGCGAGGAGGTCGTGCGCGACATCTCCGCGAAGAAGAACGAGTCCGAGTGGATGCTGAACCTGCGGCTCAAGGGCCTGAAGCTGTTCGGCAAGAAGCCCATGCCCACCTGGGGTTCCGACCTCTCCGGCATCGACTTCGACAACATCAAGTACTTCGTCCGCTCCACCGAGAAGCAGGCCGAGTCCTGGGAGGACCTGCCCGCGGACATCAAGGCCACCTACGACAAGCTGGGCATCCCGGAGGCGGAGAAGCAGCGCCTGGTCGCCGGTGTCGCCGCCCAGTACGAGTCCGAGGTCGTCTACCACCAGATCCGCGAGGACCTGGAGGAGCAGGGCGTCATCTTCCTGGACACCGACACCGCGCTGCGCGAGCACCCGGAGCTGTTCAAGGAGTACTTCGGCACCGTCATCCCGGCCGGTGACAACAAGTTCGCCGCGCTGAACACGGCCGTGTGGTCCGGTGGCTCGTTCATCTACGTGCCGAAGGGCGTGCACGTCGACATCCCGCTGCAGGCCTACTTCCGGATCAACACCGAGAACATGGGCCAGTTCGAGCGGACGCTGATCATCGTCGACGAGGACGCCTACGTCCACTACGTCGAGGGCTGCACCGCGCCGATCTACTCCTCGGACTCGCTGCACTCGGCGGTCGTCGAGATCATCGTCAAGAAGGGCGGCCGCTGCCGCTACACGACCATCCAGAACTGGTCGAACAACGTCTACAACCTGGTCACCAAGCGCGCCGTGGCGTACGAGGGCGCGACCATGGAGTGGGTCGACGGCAACATCGGTTCCAAGGTCACCATGAAGTACCCGGCCGTCTACCTGATGGGCGAGCACGCCAAGGGCGAGACCCTGTCGATCGCCTTCGCGGGCGAGGGCCAGCACCAGGACGCCGGCGCCAAGATGGTGCACATGGCGCCGAACACCTCCTCGCACATCGTCTCCAAGTCGGTGGCGCGCGGCGGCGGCCGGACGTCCTACCGCGGTCTGATCGAGATCGGCGAGGGCTCGCACGGCGCCAAGTCCAACGTGCTGTGCGACGCGCTGCTGGTCGACACCGTCTCCCGCTCGGACACCTACCCGTACGTGGACGTCCGCGAGGACGACGTGTCCATGGGCCACGAGGCGACGGTCTCCAAGGTCAGCGAGGACCAGCTGTTCTACCTGATGAGCCGCGGCCTGACCGAGACCGAGGCGATGGCGATGATCGTGCGCGGCTTCGTCGAGCCGATCGCGCGCGAGCTGCCGATGGAGTACGCGCTGGAGCTCAACCGGCTGATCGAGCTGCAGATGGAGGGCGCGGTCGGCTGACCCCCGGCCGCCACCGCCGTCCACTGATTTCCGAGGAAGAGAGCACTACGAACAGCCATGGCTGAGCAGAACACCACCGGCTCCACCACCGCCGGTTCGATCGAGGTCGGCACCGCCGGCGCGGGCGCGCAGCTCGCCGGCCCCGGCACCGGCCGGACCGCGGTCCAGCAGCCGATCGACGCGCGCGTCGCCGTCAAGCCCTCCTTCGACGTGAACGACTTCCCGGTGCCGCACGGCCGCGAGGAGGACTGGCGGTTCACCCCGCTGCACCGCCTCGGCGGGCTGCACGACGGGACCGCCGCCGACGCCGAGCGGGGCGAGGACAAGGTCGAGTTCGCGCTGCCGGACGGCGTCACCGCCGAGACCGTCGGCCGTGACGACGCGCGCCTGGGCAAGGCCGGCACGCCGGTCGACCGGGTCGCCGCGCAGGCCTTCAGCGCCTTCGAGCAGGCGCTCGTGGTCACCGTCCCCAAGGACGCGGTGCTGACCGAGCCGGTCAAGATCGACGTGCGCGCCGAGGGCGGGGTCCGCTTCGCCCACGTGGTGATCGACGTCAAGCCGTTCGCCGAGGCCGTCGTGGTGCTCAACCACGCGGGCACCGGCACCCGGGCCGCCAACGTCGAGCTCCTGGTCGGCGACGGCGCCAAGCTCACCTTCGTCTCCGTGCAGGACTGGGAGCGGGACGCCGTCCACGTCGCCCAGCACAACGCGCTGGTCGGCCGGGACGCCTCGTTCAAGTCCGTGGTCGTCACCTTCGGCGGCGACCTGGTCCGCCTGCACCCGCGGGTCAACTACGCCGGCCCCGGCGGCGAGGCCGAGCTGTTCGGCCTGTACTTCGCCGACGCCGGCCAGCACCTGGAGCACCGCCTGGTCATCGACCACGACACGCCGCACTGCCGGTCGAACGTGGCGTACAAGGGCGCGCTGCAGGGTCAGGACGCCCACGCGGTCTGGGTCGGCGACGTGCTGATCCGCGCCGCGGCGCTCGGCACCGACACCTACGAGCTCAACCGGAACCTGGTGCTCACCGACGGCGCCCGGGTCGACTCGATCCCGAACCTGGAGATCGAGACCGGCGAGATCGTCGGCGCCGGCCACGCCTCGGCGACCGGCCGCTTCGACGACGAGCAGCTCTTCTACCTGATGGCCCGCGGCATCCCGGCCGACGAGGCCCGCCGCCTGGTGGTCCGCGGCTTCTTCGCCGAGCTGCTGCAGCAGATCGGCGTGGCCGAGGTCCAGGACCAGCTCATGGAGAAGATCGACGCCGAGCTGGAAGCGGCGGTCTGAACCCGATGAGCTTCCTCCGTGCCTGCGCGCTGAGCGACCTCCAGGAGGACGTGCCCAAGCGCGTGGACCTCAACGGCGTGCCGGTCTCGATCGTCCGCACCGACGAGGGGGTGTTCGCGATCAACGACATCTGCTCGCACGCGAACGTATCGCTCTCCGAGGGCGAGGTCGAGGACTGCATGATCGAGTGCTGGCTGCACGGCTCCAGCTTCGACCTGCGCACCGGCAAGCCCTCCGGCCTGCCCGCCACCAAGCCGGTCGCTGTCTACCCCGTAAAGATCGAAGGGGACGATGTGCTCGTCTCCGTCAACCAGGAGTCCTGAGTACACATGGCAACCCTTGAAATCCGCGACCTGCACGTCTCCGTCGAGGCCGAGAACGGCCCGCGCGAGATCCTGAAGGGCGTCGACCTGACCGTGAAGCAGGGCGAGACCCACGCCATCATGGGTCCGAACGGCTCCGGCAAGTCCACCCTCGCCTACTCGCTGGCCGGCCACCCCAAGTACACCGTCACCGGCGGCTCGGTGCTGCTGGACGGCGAGGACGTCCTGGAGATGTCCGTCGACGAGCGCGCCAAGGCCGGCGTCTTCCTGGCCATGCAGTACCCGGTCGAGGTCCCGGGCGTCTCGGTCAGCAACTTCCTGCGCACCGCCGCCACCGCCGTCCGCGGCGAGGCCCCCAAGCTGCGGCTGTGGGTGAAGGAGGTCAAGGAGGCGATGGCCGCCCTGCAGATGGACCCGGCCTTCGCCGAGCGCAACGTCAACGAGGGCTTCTCCGGCGGTGAGAAGAAGCGCCACGAGATCCTCCAGCTGGAGCTGCTCAAGCCGAAGATCGCGATCCTCGACGAGACCGACTCCGGCCTGGACGTCGACGCGCTGCGGATCGTCTCCGAGGGCATCAACCGGGTCCGTTCGACCGGCGAGGTCGGCACCCTGCTGGTCACCCACTACACGCGCATCCTGCGCTACATCCAGCCCGACTACGTCCACGTGTTCGCGGGCGGCCGCATCGTCGAGTCCGGCGGCGCCGAGCTCGCCGACAAGCTGGAGAACGAGGGCTACGAGGCGTATGTGAAGGGGGGCGCGTCCGAGTGACACATGCCTTCACCGGTCTGCTCGACACCGACGCGATCCGCAAGGACTTCCCGGTCCTGCAGCGTCTGCTGCACGAGGAGAAGCCGCTGGTCTACCTGGACAACGCGGCCACCTCGCAGAAGCCGCGCCAGGTGCTGGAGGCGCTGAACGCCTACTACGAGCGGCACAACGCCAACGTCCACCGCGGCGTGCACGTGCTCGCCGAGGAGGCCACGGCGATGTACGAGGGCTCCCGCGACAAGGTCGCGGCCTTCGTCAACGCGCCGAGCCGCAACGAGGTGATCTTCACCAAGAACGCCTCGGAGTCGCTCAACCTCGTGGCCAACATGCTCGGTTGGGCCGACGAGCCGTACCGGGTGGACGCCGACTCCGAGATCGTGATCACGGAGATGGAGCACCACTCCAACATCGTCCCGTGGCAGCTGCTGTCGCAGCGCACCGGTGCGAAGCTCAAGTGGTTCGGGCTGACCGACGAGGGCCGGCTCGACCTGTCGAACATCGACGAGCTGATCACCGAGAAGACCAAGGTGGTCTCCTTCACCCTGGTCTCCAACCTGCTCGGCACGATCAACCCGGTCGAGACGATCGTCCGCCGGGCCCAGGCCGTCGGCGCGCTGGTCGTGATCGACGCCTCGCAGGCCGCGCCGCACATGGTGCTGGACGTGCAGGCGCTGGAGGCCGACTTCGTCGCCTTCACCGGCCACAAGATGCTGGCCCCGACCGGCATCGGCGTGCTCTGGGGCCGCCAGGAGCTGCTGGAGGACCTCCCGCCGTTCCTCGGCGGCGGCGAGATGATCGAGACCGTCACCATGGGCTCGTCCACCTACGCCCCGGCGCCGCACAAGTTCGAGGCGGGCACCCCGCCGATCGCCCAGGCGGTCGGGCTGGGCGCGGCCATCGACTACCTGTCGGCCATCGGCATGGAGAAGATCGCCGCGCACGAGCACGCGATCACCGAGTACGCGGTGGAGCGCCTGCTGGAGGTCCCGGACCTGCGGATCATCGGTCCGCGCACGGCCGTGGACCGCGGCGCCGCGATCTCCTTCACCCTCGGTGACATCCACCCGCACGACGTGGGCCAGGTGCTGGACGAGCAGGGCATCGCCGTGCGCGTCGGACACCACTGCGCGCGGCCGGTCTGCCTGCGGTACGGAATTCCGGCGACCACGCGGGCGTCGTTCTACCTGTACTCGACGCCGGGCGAGGTCGACGCGCTGATCAACGGCCTGCACCACGTCCGGAACTTCTTCGGCTGACGGGACAGGGCAGGACGACCATGAAGCTCGACTCGATGTACCAGGACATCATCCTGGACCACTACCGCAACCCGCACGGCAAGGGGCTGCGGGACGGCGACGCCGAGGTGCACCACGTCAACCCGACGTGCGGCGACGAGATCACCCTGCGGGTGAAGCTCGACGGCGCGAAGGTCGTCGACGTCTCGTACGAGTCCCAGGGCTGTTCGATCAGCCAGGCCAGCGCCTCGGTGCTGAACGACCTGGTGGTCGGCAAGACCGTCGGCGAGGCGCAGGCGGTCCAGGAGGCCTTCCTGGAGCTGATGCAGAGCAAGGGCCAGGGCGAGGGCGACGAGGAGGTGCTGGAGGACGCGGTCGCGTTCGCCGGCGTCTCCAAGTACCCGGCCCGGGTCAAGTGCGCCCTGCTCAGCTGGATGGCCTGGAAGGACGCCACCGCCCAGGCGCTCGCCCAGAACCCCGTCGTGAACGACTGACCTGCAGAGGAGGACAGAACCAATGAGTGACGAAACCCCCTCCGCAGCGGAGGAGCAGCCGAACGGCGGCATCGTCGGCACCACCGCCGGCACCGTCTCGGTCGAGGACCTGACCGAGGCCCTGATGGACGTCGTCGACCCCGAACTGGGCATCGACGTCGTCAACCTGGGCCTGATCTACGGCATCCACATCGACGAGTCCGACGTGGCCACCATCGACATGACGCTCACCTCGGCGGCCTGCCCGCTGACCGACGTCATCGAGGACCAGGCCAAGACCGCCACCGACGGGCTGGTCCAGGACCTGCGGATCAACTGGGTCTGGATGCCGCCGTGGGGCCCGGACAAGATCACCGACGACGGGCGCGAGCAGCTGCGGGCGCTGGGCTTCAACGTCTGAGGCCTTTCGATCGTCTACCTGCTGCCCGGGACTTCTGCGGAAGTCCCGGGCAGCGGCGTTTCCGCGGTCCGCTGAGTGAACACCCGCGCGTGGTCTGCTGCGCTGGGCACGTTTGCCGCCGTTCCCCACCATCCGCCCCCACTGCCAGAGCTTTCCTCGGACCGGTGGGAGAGCGTGCCTCAGGCTGCGATGTGTGCGGGCCGACTGCCGGTCAGTGCGGAGCGCAGGGCGGTCCGGACGCGGGCGGCACCTGCGGCTGCCACGTCCGCCCCCTGGCCGACCGTGAGGGTTCCGGTTGTCAGGCCGGCGCAGGGGCGGCAGATGCCCGGTCGGGGCACGGGGTCATGGCACTTGGCACACTCGGCGTACCGGACCGGTGGCCGTGGATCGGGCCGGGCGGGCGGCATCTTGTGCTCCAGGCGGTAGCGGAGCACGGCGACCGCCGAGTGCACCGGGACGGGCAGGCCCGGCAGCAGGGCGTGGGTCAGGTCGGTTGAGGTGCTGCCGCGCGCCAGCCACTGCGCGACCAGGGGCGCCAGTTCCTGGGCTTCGGCCTCGCCCAGGCGCAGACGGGGTTCGGGTCGGATCACGCGGAACAGGGTTGCCACTGCCTCACGGATCTCGGGTGGCACCTCCCGTCCTCCTGGGTCGCTTTCGTCGGCCGGGCTCGTGGGGAGGGAGGGTTCTTGGCACCGGTTCTTTACAACAGGGCTGCCAGCACAGCCGGTTGCCGCTTCACCGGGGACCGGAGGGGTGGTACTCGGCGCCGCGAGCTGCGGGGTGTCGTAGACGTGGTTCTCGGTGATGATCGTGCCGTCGGGCAGGCGGATCGTCTCGATCCGGTAGTAGCCGGCCGCGGTCAGCTCCTTCAGGGCCTTGCGGATCGCACCGCGGCCCTGGGGGCTGGTGTCGGCCATGTGGCGGCCGTCCTCGCGCCAGCCGTCGGGGCGGGAGAGCAGGTCCGCGAGCAGGCCTCGGGCGGTGTAGGACAGCCGCCGGTCCTGGAGCAGGGCGTTGGGCAGCACGATGAAGTTGCGCACGTGGGCGCTACGATGGACGCGCATCGGGAGGTTGGACTCCTGTTGCCGGACCCCGGAGCGTTGGCGCGCTGCCGGGGTCACCTATTTTCGGTTGGATTACAGAACGTATCACGTTACTTGACGCACCGTTATGTCTTCGGGCAATCCAGCACGGCGCCAGTGCACATGGGTGCGTGTCAGAAGTGATCGGCGCAGCTGCCGGTTTGCGGTTATCTGGCGGCAAGGAAGTCCCCACGTTCGAGCGCCTCGCGGAGGACCGTGGCGATCTCCTGGGGCAGGAGGTTGATCACGTCGAGGGCTTCGACGGTGAGGGGGATCTCTTCGAGGAGGTACTCGCCTCGGCCTTCCTGGCTGAACTCGGGCCCGGTGCGGTCTTCGAAGCTCCAGTTGTCGATGGTGGCGAGGTAGAAATCCTGGCGCTCTTCATCGGATTTGATGGTGTGGAGGAGGCTGACGATCTCGGCCTCGCCGGCGATCTCCTCCCGGACCTCGCGCAACAGGGCGTCCTCGGGGCTGGCGTCGGTCGGTTCGATCTTGCCGCCGACGATCACCCAGTACGGGTCTATGTCGGGTCGGATGCGCTTGATCAGCAGCGTGCTGTTGTTCGGGGTTAGGAGGACGGCGCGGACGCGGTGCTGCATGGTGGTCTGCTTTCTTGGTCGGTGATGCGGGAGGATCAGTGGAGGATCCAGCTGCCGTCGACTGCAATGACCCACCTGATTCGGGCGCAAGCCCGGTCCTTCAGGGCCGGGATAGCCCGTGCGGCCCGAGGCGCGGAGCGTTCCGGCCTCGGGCCGCAGCGT
>NZ_JBVJLM010000026.1:0-91065 GCF_055584725.1 Kitasatospora sp. NPDC101108 | reverse complement strand
CCCGTACCTGGTGGCCACCCAGGCCCACCCGGAGCTGAAGTCCCGTCCGACCCGCCCGCACCCGCTGTTCGCGGGCCTGGTCAAGGCCGCCATCGCGATCAAGACCGCCCCGGCCGGCGAGTAGTCGTCTTCTCCTCGGCCTCGGTCGTTCACCGGACGGCGGCCCCGCGATTCCCGCGGGGCCGCCGTCCGGCGTTAGATTGTGTCGTACTGACGAAAAGGGGAGAGCGATGGACGAGCAGCGCGACGTGGTGATCGCCGACACGGCCGAGGAGTGGGAGGTCCGGGGCAGCTCCACGCCGTTCCAGGGCAAGGTCACCGGTGTGCGCAGCGAGGAGGTCCGGATGCCCGACGGCAGCTGGGCCCGGCGCGACTACCAGACCCACCCGGGCTCGGTCTCCGTGCTCGCCCTGGACGACAAGGAGCGGGTGCTGGTGCTGCGCCAGTACCGCCACCCGGTCCGCCAGCGGCTGTGGGAGCTGCCGGCCGGCCTGCTCGACGTGCCGGGCGAGAACCCGTGGCACGCCGCCCAGCGCGAGCTGTACGAGGAGGCCCACTGCAAGGCCGACACCTGGCGGATCCTCGCCGACTACTACACCTCCCCGGGCGGCACCGACGAGGCACTGCGGATGTTCCTGGCGACCGACCTGTCGGACGCCGAGGGCGAGCGCTTCGCGGCCGAGGGCGAGGAGCAGGAGATCGAGGTCGCCTGGGTGCCGGTGCCCGAACTGATCCGGCGGATCCACGCCGGGCGGCTGCACAACCCGACCCTGATCACCGGAACCCTCGCCCTGCACGCCGCCCTGACCTCCCCGGAGGGCCTGGACGGGCTGCGCCGCCCGGACGCGCCCTGGCCGGCCCGGCCGTTCGAGGCGTGAACCCTCCCGAGGTCTGAGCCTCCCGAGGTCTGAGCAACCCGAGGCGCGGGCGCCCCGAGGAACGTCGGCGAACGACCCGGCTTGATGCCTTGGGGTGATTTGCCGGTTCGTACGACCGGATGTCACCTCGGATCAGCCGGACGGTCGAACTACGCTTCCCAGACAGGGCGCCCGTCCCGGGCCGCCCGCATTTTTTGCGCCGAGCGCTGAGCGCGGGACGACGTCGGGAGTGGGCACGGGTGGCGAGGAAGACGGCGACGATGGACCCCGGCCCCGACGCGCCCGCGAGCGCGGTCCCGGGGCTCGACCGACTGCCGGCCGGGCCCGCGCTGTTCGTCGGGCGGCGCGCCGAGCTCGCCGCGCTGCGGGCCGGTGCCACCCGGCGGGTGAGCGGCCGCTGCCCCGTCCTGGTGCTGGCCGGGCGGCCCGGCTCGGGCCGTACGGCGCTCGCCGCCCGTTTCGCCCGGACCGTCGCCGCCGACTACCCCGACGGCGTGCTGTTCGCCCGGCTCTCCGCCCCCGACGGCGGGCGGGTGCCGCCGGGCCGGGCCGCCCGGCTGCTGCTGGAGCAGCTGGACCCCGAGGCCGCCGTGCCGCTGCCCGGAGTGGTGGAGGACGGTCGGGACGAGCCGGGCTGCGTGGCGCTGCGGGAGGCGCTGGCCGGGCACAAGGTGCTGCTGGTGCTGGACGACGTGCGGGACGCCGGGCAGGTGTGGCCGCTGCTCGCCGACGAACCCGGCTGCCTGGTGGTCGCCACCACGGCCGGGCCGCTCACCGGGATCGAGGACATCGACCCGGTGATCCTCGGCGGGCTGGACCGGCAGGCCTCCGCGGAACTGCTGGCCGACCTGGTGGGCGGCACCCGGATCTCCTGCGATCCGGTCGGCGGGGCCGACCTCGCCGAGGCCTGCGCCGCCCGGCCCGCCACGCTGCGACTGATGGCGGGGTGGCTGCGCGGCGACCCGAAGCTCGCCGTCACGGAGGCGGCGCGCGAGCTCAACCGGGTGGTGGGGGAGCAGTCGGAGCCCGCGCAGTCCGACGGGGACGCGGCCAGGCCCGGGAAGCCCGGGAAGGCCGGGAGGGCCGGAAGGGCCGGGAAGGCCGACCGGTCGGGGCGGCCTGGGCCGCAGGAGAAGAAGGGGGAGGGGAAGGCGGCCGAGGCCGCCACCACCGCCGGATCGGCCCCGGCCGACCCGACGACCTGGGTGAAGCCCGGGCCGGAGCCCGCGGAGCCGGTACCCGTCCCCGACAACGACCCGCTGCTGGGCGCCTTCACCCTGCTGTACCGGGGGCTGTCGGCCGCCCAGGCGCGGATGCTGCGCACCCTCACCCTGGCCCCGGCGCAGACCGCGGACCCGCGTACCGCCTCCGCCCTGGTCGGCTGCCCGGCGCCGGAGGCCGCCGCGACGCTGGCCGCGCTCGCCGAGCGGGAACTGCTCGGCGAGGAGGCGCCGGCCGTCGACGGCACCCCGCGCTACCGGGTGCCCGGGCGGCTCTACCCGCGGCTGGTCCGGCTGCGGGAGCAGGAGGACCGGCCTGCCGAGACCGAACTCGCCCGGGCCCGGCTGCTGGAGCGGCTGGTCCGGCTCACCGAGTCGGCCCGCGCGCTGCTCGACCCGGGCGACGGACCGGCCCCCGACCCGCTGCCGGCCGCGCTGCGGCTGAGCTCGGCCGAGCACGCCCGGGACTGGCTGCTCGGCGAGCGGGAGCTGCTGCTCGGCGCGGTGGCCGACGCGATCGGCCAGGGCGACCTGGACGGCTCGGCCGGTCGGCTGGTCACCGCGCTGCTGCGGGCGCTGCCGCTGACCGGCGCGGCCGCCCCCGCCGACCTGTACCGGCTGCACGAACTGGTGCTCACCGTCGCCGAGCGCAACGGCCGCCCCCGCCGGGCCTCGGCCGCGCTGCTCAACCTGGGCGACCTCCAGGCGGCGGCGGGCCGCTGGGAGCAGGCCGGCACCCACTACCGGGCCGCCCTGGAGCACGCCCGTGCGGTCGGCGACGAACCGCTCTGCGCCCGGGCCCTGGAGGGCGCGGCCGGCTGCCACCGGGCGCTGGGCGACGCGGTGCGCGCCGCCGACTGGTACGGGCGGGCGCTCGGACTGCGGCAGTCGCTGGGGGACCACGCGGCGGAGGCCCGGCTGCTGGCCCGGGTGGCCGAGGCGCACACCGCGCAGCGCCGCTTCGAGGAGGCCGACCGGGAGTACCGGGCGGCTCTCGCGGTGCTGCGCCGGATCGGCGACGAACGGGGCCGGGAGGCCGTCGGGGCCGCCCTCGCGGACCTGCGGGAACGGGCCGACGGCGGGTGGTGAGGGGGGTTTCGGAGGTATCGTCGAAAGTGCCCGGTTGGAGCGCTTATGGCGGGTAAGTTCCAGTGGAAGCCTACGAACCTGCCAATGTGTTCGGCGAAATTATTCGATTTGGAAGGCTGACACGCCGCCTGGGCTTCATTACACTCGAACTCAGTCGCGCAGCGATCCCCTGCCCCGGCCTGCCCGGAGGCTCCCCACGTGCGCGTCGCCCACCGGTCTTCTCCGGTCGGGACCCCCATGGCAAGAGGACGTGTTCAGTCGTGAAGGTCGGCATCCCCCGCGAGGTCAAGAACCACGAGTACCGCGTGGCCATCACGCCCGCCGGCGTGCATGAGCTGGTCCGCAACGGACACGAGGTCTACATCGAGGACAACGCCGGTCTCGGCTCCTCGATCCCCAACGAGGAGTACGTGGCCGCCGGCGCCACCATCCTCCCCACCGCCGACGAGGTGTGGGCCACCGCCGACCTGCTGCTGAAGGTCAAGGAGCCCATCGCCTCCGAGTACCACCGGCTGCGGAAGGGCCAGACCCTCTTCACGTACCTGCACCTGGCGGCCGACCGGGCCGGCACCGACGCGCTCGTCGCCTCCGGCACCACCGCGATCGCGTACGAGACCGTGCAGCTGGGCAACGGCGCGCTGCCGCTGCTCGCCCCGATGTCCGAGGTCGCGGGCCGCCTCGCCCCGCAGGTCGGCTCGTACCACCTGATGCGTCCGGCCGGCGGCCGCGGCGTGCTGCCCGGTGGCGTGCCCGGCACCCACCCGGCCAAGGCCGTCGTCATCGGCGGTGGCGTCTCCGGCTGGCACGCGGCCACCATCGCCATCGGCATGGGCTACGACGTGACCCTGCTGGACCGCGACATCAACAAGCTGCGCGAGGCCGACCGGATCTTCGGCACCAAGATCAAGGCCATCATGTCCAACTCGTTCGAGCTGGAGAAGGCCGTCCTGGACGCCGACCTGGTCGTCGGCGCCGTGCTGATCCCGGGCGCCAAGGCCCCGAAGCTGGTCACCAACGAGCTGGTCTCCCGCATGAAGCCGGGCTCCGTGCTCGTCGACATCGCCATCGACCAGGGCGGCTGCTTCGAGGACTCGCGCCCGACCACGCACGACGACCCGACCTTCCAGGTCCACAACTCGGTCTTCTACTGCGTGGCCAACATGCCGGGCGCCGTCCCGAACACCTCCACCTACGCGCTGACCAACGCCACCCTGCCGTACGTGCTGGAGCTGGCCAACCGTGGCTGGAAGGACGCGCTGCGCCGCGACCCGGCGCTCGCCAAGGGCCTGAACGTCCACGAGGGCCAGATCACCTTCCCGGCCGTGGCCGAGGCCTTCGGCCTGGAGTCGGTCACGCTGGAGAGCGTGCTCGCCTGAACTCCCTGACCGCACGGCGGTCGTTCGCCCCCGACCCGATCCGTTCGGGCCGGGGGCTTCGCCGTGCCCGTGAACGCCGGGTGGACCGGGCGGGTCGCTCTGTCGTCAATTCCCGTCGGTCGTGTCACCCGACCCGCAGCCGCCCGCGGAAACGTTAGGGTCATAAGCCCGCTCATCCCTTGACAGCAGCCCGCCCGATAGTCGACACATCGTGCCCACTACCGTGGATTGTGTTGCTGCGAACGCCTTGAACGGCCTAGAGTCGCAAACCGTCGGCATGCTGCCACGCTGACGAATCGACATAGAGTCCTGGATCCCCAAGGAGGTAAGACGACTTGTGAATGAGTCGACAATTGCTCCCGGGGGTGGTCAGCCAGGACTGGCGGAGCACACCGCCGGCCAGCCGAGTGAGGAGCCCGGGGCCCGGCAGCCCTCCGTGGGCTCGGCCGAGGTCGGCTCGGTCGCACTCCGTACCTTCGAAGCACGCCAGAACACAGCGCAGGTGACCACGGTGACCGACCACGACGCCGACTTGGCGGCCTACGGCCTGGCCTACGGCGAGTTCGCCTACGGTGCCTACGACGACCCGGACGCCGAGTACGAGCCGGACCCGGAGTACGCCGCCACGCTGGCCCCCGACGCCGCGCGCCAGCGCCGCGAGCGGGTCGGCCCGACCGGCCGTCCGCTCCCGTACTTCCCGATCCCCGCGCCGGTCGCCGAGCACGGCCCCGCCCAGATCATCGCCATGTGCAACCAGAAGGGCGGCGTCGGCAAGACCACGTCGACCATCAACCTGGGCGCGGCGCTGGCCGAGTACGGCCGCCGGGTGCTGCTCGTCGATTTCGACCCGCAGGGCGCGCTCTCCGTCGGCCTCGGCGTCAACCCGATGGAGCTCGACGTCACCGTCTACAACCTGCTCATGGAGCGGGGCCTGACGGCCGATGAGGTGCTGCTCAAGACCGCCGTCCCCGGCATGGACCTGCTGCCCTCCAACATCGACCTCTCCGCCGCCGAGGTGCAGCTGGTCAGCGAGGTGGCCCGGGAGTCCGCGCTGGCGCGCGCCCTGAAGCCGCTGCTGCCGGACTACGACTACGTCATCATCGACTGCCAGCCCTCGCTTGGCCTGCTGACGGTCAATGCGCTGACGGCCGCTCACAGCGTGATCGTCCCGCTGGAGTGCGAGTTCTTCGCGCTGCGCGGTGTCGCGCTGCTGACCGAGACCATCGAGAAGGTGTGCGAGCGGCTCAACCCCGAGCTGCGCCTGGACGGCATCCTCGCCACCATGTACGACTCGCGCACCGTGCACAGCCGCGAGGTGCTGGCGCGGGTCGTCGAGGCGTTCGGCGAGCACGTCTTCCACACCGTCATCGGGCGGACCGTGCGCTTCCCGGAGACCACCGTCGCCGGCGAGCCCATCACGACGTACGCGACCAACTCGGTCGGTGCCGCCGCCTACCGCCAGCTCGCCAGGGAGGTGCTCGACCGGTGCCGCCCCGCCGAGTGAGTCTCCCGGGTGCCGACGAGCTGTTCCGGACCACCGGCGGGATGGCGCTGTCGCCGTCCCTCGCGCCGCGTCCGGCCGCCGAGGCATCCAGACCGGAGACCGCGCGGGCCGTCAACGGCACGGACGGCGCCGAAGGGGCCGAGGCCGCCCAGGACGACCGGCGGGCGCCGCAGGACCAGCAGCCCGCCGCCACGGTGCCCGCGCCCGGGCAGCCGCCCGTCCAGCGGACGGCCGGGGGCCAGGGCGCCGCGCCGGGCGAGGTCCAGGCCGGGAAGACCGTGACCGGGGGCCGCCCCGCCGCCGCACCGGCGGGCCGGGCCCACGCGGGTGCCCCCGAGGAGCAGGCCGGCGCCGGACGCGCCCGCCCGCGCGGCCGTGCGCCGCGCCGCCCGAGCGGGCGCGAGCGGCACGACGAGAAGATCACGGTGTACGTGTCCGCCGAGGAGCTCATGGACCTGGAGCACACCCGGCTGGTGCTGCGCGGCGAGCACGGCCTGGCGGTGGACCGCGGACGGATCGTCCGGGAGGCCATCGCGGTCGTCCTGGCGGACCTGGAACAGCGCGGCGAGGCCTCGATCCTGGTCCGGCGGCTGCGCGGCCGGTAGGGCGCCCCCTCCGGGCGCCGAGGGCGGCGCGCCGGGTCGGCGGGTCGGCGGGTCGATCTGTCGGCTGGTCGGCGTGTCGGCGTGTCGGCGTGTCGGTGGGACCCGGGGCGGGCCGGGCCGGGCGGGCGGGTGAAGATGGACCGTCATGCCGAGCACCGTCCAACCAGCCGCCAGCGCCGTGAACGCCACCGAGGAGGAGTCGCGGGGCGGCTTCCGGGTACGGCTGGACAACTTCGAGGGCCCCTTCGACCTGCTGCTCGGCCTGATCGCCAAGCACAAGCTGGACGTCACCGAGGTCGCGCTGGCCACCGTGACGGACGAGTTCCTGGCGCACATCCGGGCGATGGGCCCGGACTGGGACCTGGACGCGGCGACCGAGTTCCTGGTGGTGGCCGCCACCCTGCTCGACCTCAAGGCCGCCCGGCTGCTGCCGGTGGCCGAGGTCGAGGACGAGGCGGACCTCGCCCTGCTGGAGGCGCGTGACCTGCTGTTCGCGCGGTTGCTGCAGTACCGGGCGTACAAGCGGGCGGCGGCGCTGTTCGGCGAGCGCTGGGCGGCCGAGCTGCTGCGGCGGCCCCGGACCGTCGGGCTGGAGCCCCGGCACGCGGAGCTGCTGCCCGAGGTGGTCATCAGCGTCGGGCCGGAGCGGCTCGCCCGGCTGGCGGCCAAGGCCATGGAGCCCAGGCCGAAGCCGGTGGTGTACGTGGACCACATCCACACCCCGCCGGTCAGCGTGCGCGAGCAGGCCTCCCTGGTGGTCGACCTGCTCACCGGCCTCGGCGAGGCCTCCTTCCAGCAGCTGGTCGGGGACGCGTCGGACACCCTGGTGGTGGTCGCCCGCTTCCTGGCGCTGCTGGAGCTCTACCGGGAGCGGGTGCTGGCCTTCGAGCAGCCGGAGGCGCTCGGCGAGCTGCGGGTGCGCTGGGTGGCCGAGGCGGGCCGGGGAGCGGTCGAGGTGACCGACGAGTTCGACCGGCCGGCGGGTGAGCCGGAGCGGTCCCAGGAGGAGGACGGGCGGCGATGAGCGGCGGGAACGACGGCGGGCGGCCGGTGCGGCGCCCGCTCGGGCTGCCGGGGCGGCCCAGGGCCGAGGAGTGGCTGGAGCCGGCTTTCGCGCTGCTGCCGGAGCCGGTGGCCGGGCCGGCGGCGGTGCCGGAGCAGCCCGTCGCTGCTCCCGAGGAGCCCGTTGCTGCTCCCGAGGAGCCCGTCGGGCCGGGGCTGAGGGCCGAGCTGGAGGCCGTCCTGATGGTCGTCGACGAGCCGGTCGGCGAGGAGCGGTTGGCCGGGGCGCTGGAGCGGCCGCGGGCCGAAGTGGCACGGGCGCTGCGCGAGCTGGCCGCCGAGTACGCCGCCCAGGGGCGCGGGTTCGACCTGCGGCTGGTGGCCGGCGGCTGGCGGTTCTACAGCCGGGACACCTGCGCGGCGGCCGTCGACCGCTTCCTGCTGGACGGCCAGCAGGCCCGGCTGACCCAGGCCGCGCTGGAGACCCTGGCGGTGGTCGCCTACCGGCAGCCGGTGTCCAGATCTCGGGTTTCCGCCGTCCGCGGTGTGAACTGTGACGGCGTGATGCGTACCCTGGTACAGCGAGGACTGGTGGAAGAGGCCGGATCCGAGCCCGAAACAGGTGCGATCCTGTATCGGACGACGAACTACTTCCTGGAACGGATGGGGCTCCGCGGCTTGGACGAGCTGCCGGAGCTCGCTCCCTTCCTGCCCGAGGTCGACGACGTGGAAGCGGAGTCCCTGGAGGGCACGATGATCGCGGAGGCGGTCGCCGCCGCTGCCGTGCAGGCCGCGGACGGTAGTGGCGAGGCCGGTCGGGCAACGCACGATCGGTAGGGGGAGGTGAGGTCGGCCGAGACGACCGCACATCCCAGACGGAACGACGTACGGACACTTTGATGCGTAGCAGTGGCAACGGCAGGAACAGCGGCGGCGGCAGCGGTCGCGGCGGACAGGGCGGGGGCCGGGGCGGCTCCTACGGCGGCGGCAGCGGCAGCGGTCGCGGCGGCTCGGGGTCGGGCTCGCGCGGCGGTTCGTACGGCGGCGGTTCGTACGGCGGCGGCAGCGGTCGCGGCGGCTCCTACGGCGGCGGCTCGGGTTCGGGCTCGGGTTCGCGCGGCGGCTCGGGCTCGGGCTCGCGCGGCGGCTCGTACGGGCGGGACGGCGGCCGCCGGGACGACCGGCGCGACGACCGCCGCTACCCGGACCGCCCGCTGCGGCCCGAGGAGCGCAAGTACGACCGCCCCGAGTACGGCGGCGGCCCCAACGCCACCCCGGCGCGCGGCGGCTTCGCCGGCCGTCGCCCCGGTCCGGCCCCGCGCCCGCGCCGGGAGGGCCAGGGCGCCCCGGGCGACCCGCGCCGCCAGCCGCAGCGCTCGCGCGAGCTGCAGGCCAAGATCGAGGACGCCGTCCTCGCCCGGCACGACAAGCCGGCCGTCAAGCTGCCCAAGACCTTCGGCGAGCCCGAGGGCGAGCGTCTGCAGAAGGTGCTGGCCCGGGCCGGCGTCGGCAGCCGCCGCGCCTGCGAGGAACTGATCGAGCAGGGCCGGGTCGAGGTCAACGGCAAGCGGGTCACCGAGCAGGGCAAGCGGGTCGACCCGCAGAACGACGAGATCAAGGTGGACGGCCTGACCGTCGCCACCCAGTCCTACCTGTTCTTCGCGCTCAACAAGCCGGCCGGCGTGGTCTCCACCATGGAGGACCCGGACGGGCGCCAGTGCCTGGGCGACTACGTGACCAACCGGGAGACCCGGCTGTTCCACGTCGGCCGGCTGGACACCGAGACCGAGGGCATCATCCTGCTCACCAACCACGGCGAGCTGGCCCACCGCCTCACCCACCCCAAGTACGGCGTGACCAAGACCTACCTGGCCGCCATCCAGGGCCCGATCCCGCGCGACCTGGGCAAGCAGCTGGCCCAGGGCGTGGAGCTGGAGGACGGCTACGCCCGTGCCGACAGCTTCAAGGTCGTCTCCAACGTCGGAAAGAACTACCTGGTCGAGGTGACCCTCCACGAGGGCCGCAAGCACATCGTCCGCCGGATGCTGGCCGAGGTCGGCTTCCCGGTCGAGAAGCTGGTGCGCACCCACTTCGGTCCGATCGCGCTCGGCGACCAGAAGTCCGGCTGGCTGCGCCGCCTGACCAATCCGGAGGTCGGCCAGCTGATGCGCGAGGTCGGTCTGTAACCGGCAGGTTCAGGCACTTCTCCGGAGGGCCCCCCGTCACGGGCGGGGGGCCCTCCGGCGTTGGCTGTGAGCCGGGACGCAACCGCTGGTCACGGCCTTGTCAGTGTCATGATCCGTGGCCGAGGATGGCCACCGGAGCACCGGGCCGCCGAGTGGCGGGACTGCGCCAGCACGGCGCCGGAGGGGGTGTTCCGGGGCGAACAGGGGGAGACGGCGTCGTGTCCGATGCAGCACTGGGGCGGTCCGCGGGGCACGCGCTCGGCCCGTTGGGACTGGCCGAGCCGGACGGGCAGGTGTACGCGGCGCTGGTGGCCAATCCGCAGTCCACCGCGGAAGAGCTGGCCGAGAGCTGCGCCCTGACGTTCCAGCAGTGCGTGCGCGCGCTGGACCGGCTGGCGCAGCACGGGATGGCCACCCGGGCGCCGGTGGACCGGGAGCGCTACCTGCCGGTGGCCCCGGACGTCGCGATAGGGACCCTGATCGGCCACCGGGAGTCCGAACTGCGGCACGCCCGGGCCGAGATGCACCGGCTGATGGACGCCTTCCGGGAGGCCTCGCGCTACACCGACCCGGCGCACTCGGTGGAGGTGCTGACCGGCGGCGAGGCGATCGCCCAGCGGCTGGAGCACATCACCGGGACCAGCCAGTACCAGGTGCGCGGCTTCGACCGCCCGCCGTACATCCAGGACCCGGTGGCGGCGATGCCGCTGCAACGGCGGCGGCTGCGGGAGGGGCTGAGGTTCCGGACGATCTACGACCGGGACGCGGTGGCCTGGCCCGGCCGGCTGGAGAAGAACATCATGGTCGGCGTCGCGGACGGCGAGGAGGCGCGGGTGAGGCCGACGCTGCCGATGAAGATGATCATCTCGGACGACCGGATGGCGATCATCCCGATCAGCGTCGGCGACAGCGTGCTGGACGCGGCCTACGTGATCCACCCCTCGGCGCTGCTCCAGGCGCTGGACACGCTGTTCGAGGCGGAGTGGGAGCGGGCCGTGCAGCTGCAGGCCGCGATCGGCACCGGGGAGGCGTCGCCGGAGCCGGACGCCGACCACCGCAAGCTGCTCGGCCTGCTCGCCGCCGGGCTGACCGACGAGTCGATCGCCCGCTCGCTGGGCTGGAGCGCCCGGACCACCCAGCGGCGGCTGCAGGCCCTGATGCGGTCGCTGGGCGCCACCACCCGCTTCCAGGCCGGGATGGCGGCCCGGGAGCGGGGGTGGCTGTGAGCGGCCGGGGGTTCACCGGTCCCCGGTTCTGCGGCCCGGGGTTCCTCGGGCCGCGGTTCCTCAGCTCCAGGGACTGAGGGAGGACCAGCGGCCGTCGGGGCCGCGCTCGACCTTCTCCAGGCCGACCACGGCGGTGCGGTTCAGCCGGCCGTAGATGTGCGGGAACAGGACCCCGGGGGTGGCGCCGGGCGGCGGGGCGCCGTGCGGCGGCTCCCACTTGACCATCGGCTCCACCAGTGACTCCTCGATCAGCAGCGCCATCAGCGGGTCCGGGGTGTCGGTGAAGAAGGCGTTGGCCACCGCGAGAGCCGTCTGCTCGTCCGCCGAGCAGTGGATGAACCCGTCGGTGAGCAGCGACGCGGTGGCGTACGGGCGGCCGGGATCGGCCAGCCAGTCGTCCAGGGGTGCGAGATGGAGGATCATGTTCCTTTTGTACCCGCTTTCCGGTTCCGATTCCGATTCCGGTCCTGAGCGGTCGTCACGGGCGGCGGGCCGTACGGTGGCCGCCGGGTGGCCTCACGGCCCGGTCCCGGGGCGGCCGTACGGTCCGGCCTCACAGCCCGGCCACCTTGGCCGAGGCGGAGACCTCGTACACCAGGGTGAGGCTGCGGCGGGCGCCCGGGCCGAGCGGGACGTCCCAGCGGACGATGCCCTCGGCGTCGAAGGAGTCCGGCGCCGGGGAGCACTCCTCCTTGCGCAGCCGCACCTCTACGTCGGCCACCTCGGAGACCGGGACCCGTTCCCGCACCGTGACCAGCTGCTCGTCGCGCTCCTCCGGACCGGAGAAGCGGGACAGGTGCAGGTGGACGGTGCGGGTGGTGGTCTGGCGGCCGCTCAGGGCGGCGGTGGCCCGGCGCTCGTCGGTCTCGCGGACCACCCGGTAGCCGTCCGTGCTGCCGAAGGACAGCTCGGCCTCGGCGCCGGCGGCGGTGAAGCGCAGCTCGCCGCGGCCGGCGAAGCCGCTGCCGCGCACCAGCTCGACCGGGCCGGCCAGCAGCGGGTGCCCGGCCGCGTTGCGGAACCGGACCACCTGGGTGACCAGCGGGGAGAGCTCGGGGGCGCAGGCGAACTCGGTCTTCGCCGGGTTGGTGAAGGCGCCCAGCGGGACCCGGTGCGCCCGGCCGTCGGAGGGGACGGTGGCCGGGGCGGGGGCGGGCAGCACCCGTACCTCGCCGCCGTCGTCCAGGCCGGGGACGGCGGCGCCCGGGCCGAGGGTGCCGACCTCCTCCTCGCGCAGCTCGACCTCGACCGTGCGGCGCTCCTCGTCGGTGCGCTCGCGCAGGGTCAGCCGGTCCTCGGTGAGCGCGGGCGGATCGGTGGCCAGCGCGGACCGGGCGGTGGAGAAGGTCAGCCGGGCGCCGGTCCAGTCCTCGCCGGTGCGCTGCCAGACCACCGCCTCCGACTCCAGGCGCAGTTCGCCGCCGGTCAGGGTGGCGCGGTAGGACGGGCGCCACAGGGCGCAGGGCACCAGGTGGTGGACGGTCAGCGCGGTCGGGCCGGGCCGTTCGGCCTCGACGGTCAGCTCCAGGTGGGCGAGCAGTTCGGCGGGCTCCTCCTCGGCCCGGTCCAGGGCCAGCAGGGCCTGGGAGCGTTCCTGGTCCAGCCGGCGCAGCCGGGAGTGGGTGGCGCGCAGCTCCTCGCCGTAGCGCTCGCGCTCGGCGTCCACCCGGTCCAGCTCGCGGGCCCAGCGGGTGCGCTCGATCTCACCGACGCCGGCGCCCTCGCCGACCTCGCGCAGCAGGTCGGAGCTCAGCTGGGCGAGCAGGGCGAGACGGGCCTCCAGGCGGGCCCGGGTCTGCTCCGCGAGCCGGGACTCGGTCTCCAGTTCGTGCAGCCGGTGGCGCAGCGCGGAGTCCTCCGGACCGGGCGGCAGCGGGGCGCGCGGGGTCCAGGTGCGCACCAGCCGGGCCTCCAGCACCCGGGTGCCGGGGGCGGCGGACTCGGCGCGCAGGGTGCGGTCGACGGCGAGGGCGGTGAGCGGGCCCAGCCGCAGTCGCTGGACGCCCTCGGCGAGCTCGACGGTCACCGCGCGTTCGACCTGGGCGCGGTCCTCCAGGCAGGTGACGGCGGTGACGGGGAGGGGGACGGTCTCTTCGGTCATCTGTCAGTTCCTCCGGTTTCCGCCGACGATGGCCTTTCCGGCCGGGATCTTGATCTGGTAGCCGCCGTCCAGCTCGGTGCGGCCGCCCGGCGGCAGTTCGATCCGCCAGAGCCGGGTGCCGGGCGGGCACTCCGGGGTGGGGACGGCCGGTGCGTGCCAGTCGGCGCGCTCCTCGATCCGGATCTCGGCATCGGAGGCGAGCGGCACGCGTTCGCGGACCTCGACCGTGACGGCGCGGCCCAGCCGGTTGGCGAGCTGGACGTGCACCCGGTGGTCGAGCACCGTGCTGTTGCCCTTCAGCATGCC
Source organism: Kitasatospora sp. NPDC101108 (assembly GCF_055584725.1). NCBI lineage: Bacteria > Bacillati > Actinomycetota > Actinomycetes > Kitasatosporales > Streptomycetaceae > Kitasatospora > Kitasatospora sp. NPDC101108. The sequence goes on along the minus strand of NZ_JBVJLM010000026.1, from coordinate 77,572 downwards.
CGTGGCGGACTCGTGCAGCTGGGTGCGGCGCGCCACCTCGATGCTCTCGGTGACGCCGACGCCCAGGTGGCGGGTCTCGCCGGGGGCGAGGGTCGGCAGGGCGGCGGTGAGCAGGAACTCGTCGTCCACGGTGACCTCGACCGGGCCCGCCAGCACGGCGCGGTCGGTGCGGTTGGCGAGCACCAGGGTCGCGTACACCTTCTGCTCGACAGCGGGGACGGTGACGTACTCGGGGCTGACGGAGAGCGGGATCTCGTCGACCGTGACGGAGTGCCAGGTGCCGTCGGAGGGGATGTCGGCGGGGGCGGCGGCGTCGAAGCGGTGGTCGAAGGAGCCGGCCGACCGGCGGGGCGGGACGGCGTGGCGGGGGAGCGGGAGGTCGCGCAGCCGGGCGCCGCCGGGGCCGCCGGGGAGGAAGCGTTCCAGCTCGGCGCGCTCGACCCGGGCGGGGTCGGGGCGCAGGGTGCCGCGGCGGTCGGCGGGGTCGTCGGGGCCGGCCAGCCGGAGGCCGGGGTAGTCGAGCAGGACGGTGTCGGGGGCGAGGCCGGTGGCCGGGGGCGGGGCGGCGGGGCGGCGCAGGGCCATCCGCGGCGGCGCGCCGCCGAAGGCCTGGGCCATGGGGGCGCCGCCGGGTGCTTGGGGCACGGGGGCGGGGGTGGTCGGCGAGGGGGGTGGGGCGCTCACGGCGGGTGCGGCGCCGTAGCCGGCGAAGCCGGGTGGTGGGGGCAGGGGAGTGGGCTCCTGGACACCGAGTGAGCCGCCGGCGGGCGGGCCGGCCGATGCCGCCTCGTCCGGGCGGAAGTCGGCGTGGGCGGCGGGCCGGGCGCCTCCGGGCCGGGGCCCACGGCGGCGCTCGGCGGCTTCGGCGGGCCCGGCGGTGTAGCTGGTGACGGCCGCGACCGGGATCGGGGCGCCGGGGCGGGGGGTGACGGGACGCTCGGCGGCGGCCGCGTCGTAGCCGGTGAAGAGGTCGGACAGGCCGGCCGGGGGCTCGCGCCAGCCGGAGGGCGGCGGGGCGGGCTGGCTGCGGCCGATCCGCAGGGAGGAGAGCCGGGGCAGGTCGGTGCGGCGCTCCAGGTCGGCGGTGGACAGGGCGAGCCGTACGCCCGTCCAGTCCTCGCCGGTGTGCTGCGCGACGGCGGCGCGCAGGACCAGCTGGGCGGTGTCGGCGCCGGTGCGGTGGCTGAGGCGGTAGGCGGGCACCCAGCGGGCGGCGGGGACGCCGTACTCCAGCTCCAGTTCCACCTGGGCGGCTCGTCCGGGCTGTTCGGGAGCGGACAGGGTGAGTACGACCGTGTCGGTGGCCTCGACCGGCTCGGTCCGCCCGGCGGTGGACGCGCGCTCCAGTCGGTCGGCGGCCAACTGGCGCTCGTGGTCGGCGAGTTCGATCTCCCGGGTGAGCTGCTCGGCGCGCTCCTGGAGGCGGGCCAGTCGCTCGTCGACGAAGTCGGCGAGCTCCAGCCAGGCGTCGGCGGGGGTGCGGCGCAGCGGTTCGTCGCGGCGGCGCTGGGGTGGGACGGCGCGCAGCGCGGCGGTTTCGGCGATCGCGGTCCGGACCAGCCGGTGGCGCTCGTTCAGTGCGCCCTGGCGCTCCATGGCCTCCTCCAACGCGCGGCGCAGCCGCGGGAGTTCGTCGCTCTCGTGGAGCTCGGCGACGGTCTCCAGACGGGCCTCGACGACCGCCGTGCCGACCGGTCCGGCGAGCACCCGGGCACGCAGCGAGTCGGCGTCCAGCGAGCCGGGCAGGCCGGTCAGCCGCAGCCGTCCGCCGGGCGGGACCGGGACGGTGGCCCGGCGGCGGCACACCGCGCCCTCGGCGTACACCACGACGGACTCCAGCACCGACGGGTGGGCCGGTACGGCCGGCGGTTTCGACGGCCCGGTGTGACTGCTGTGCTGGTCGTCCATGCGCAACCCCTTCGTTCGCGTCCGGTGTGCCGCGGCTCGCCCCGCCGCCCCCTGGCGGCCAGTGTGCCCCGCTCGGGGCCGGGCGTCGCCGGATTTGCCGGGGCGCGGCGTGTGCACCGTGGGAGACGAGGACGGGGGCGCGGTGGTTGCCGGGGGCGCCGGGGGTGCGGGGCCCGGGGTTGGCGGGGCCGGGTTGACGGGGTTGGCAGGGTTGGGGGTTGATGGGGTCGGCGGGGTTGGCGGGGTCGGGGGTTTTCGGGGGCCGGGGTTTTCGGGGGCCGTCGGATGGGAGGATGGGGCGCGGGTGCCCCCGGCCGGTTCCGGTGGCGCGGCACCCGTTGGGACCGTGGCACCTGTTGAGCACCGCCAGCGAGAACCGTCCAGTCGAGAACCGTGATCGAGGAGAGCCACCCGCCATGCGCACTGCCGTCGTCGTCGGCACCGGACTGATCGGCACCTCCGCAGCCCTGGCCCTGGCCGCACGCGGGCTGACCGTCCATCTGGAGGACGCCGACCCGGACGCCGCCCGCACCGCCGAGTCGCTCGGCGCCGGCACCACCGAACCGGCCGAGGGCCCGGTCGACCTGGCGATCATCGCCGTCCCGCCGGCCCTGGTCGGCAAGGTGCTCGCGGACTGCCAGCGCCGCAACCTGGCGCACTGGTACACCGACGTGGCCAGCGTGAAGTCCGGCCCGGGCAGTGAGATCGCCGCCCTCGGCCTGGACACCGTCCACTACATCGGTAGTCACCCGATGGCAGGCCGCGAGCGCTCCGGGCCGCTGGCCGCCCGGGCCGACCTGTTCGAGGGCCGCCCCTGGGTGCTCACCCCGACCGCCGACACCGACACCGACACGCTCAACGCCGCGCTGGAACTGGTCGCGCTGTGCGGAGCGATGCCGATCGTGATGGACGCGGACGCGCACGACCGGGCCGTGGCCCTGGTCTCGCACGCCCCGCAGCTGGTCTCCTCGCTGGTCGCGGCCCGGCTGGAGAACGCGGACGAGACGGCCATAAGGCTCTCCGGCCAGGGCGTGCGCGACGTGACCCGGATCGCCGCCTCCAACCCGGCGATGTGGGTCGACATCCTGTCCGCCAACGCGGGCGCGGTCGCCGACGTGCTGGAGGAGGTCGCCGGCGACCTCGGCGAGACCGTCATCGCACTGCGCGCCATGGCGGCCGAGGAGGAGGGCGAGCGCCGGGCCGGCGCCGAGGGCATCGAGGCGGTCATGCGGCGCGGCAACACCGGCCAGGCCCGCATCCCCGGCAAGCACGGCGCCCCGCCCACCCGGTACGAGACCGTCGCGGTGGTGCTCGGCGACCAGCCGGGCGAGCTGGGCCGGCTGTTCGGGGAGGTCGGCGAGGCCGGGGTCAACATCGAGGACGTCCTCATCGAGCACTCGGACGGGCAGCAGGTCGGCTTCGTCCAGCTGTCGGTGGCGCCGACGTCGGTCAAGCGGCTGACGGCGGCGCTGCGCGCGGGCGGCTGGAGCGTTCGGGACTGACGGCCGTCGGGCGGGGCGCGGGAACGGCAGCGGGCAGGGGCGTGGGTCCCGGGACCGGGCCGGGGAGCGGGAGCCTTGGAGTGGCGAGGGCGGGCGGGCGGGAGGGGAGCGGGAGTGATCATCGAGTTGCCGCTGGGGGAGGCCCGGCACGGTTCGTCCGGTGAGCCGGTGGACCTCGGGAACGAGCGGTTCCTGCGGGCGGTGATGGGCGGGGGGTTCCGGATCCGCCACCGCAGCGTGACGGCGATGGTCGAGCTGCCCCGGCCCGTCCGCCCGCGGCTCGACGATCCGGAACTCGTCGAGCCGGAACTCGTCGAGCCGGAGCCGACCTGCAGTCTGCTGCTGCGCGCCGCCCACGCCGCCTTCGCGGAGCACCTGCCGCTGAGCCTGTCGCCGGACGTGCTCTGGTACGCCGTCGTGCACGAGGTCGCGGTGCACGTACGGATGTACCCGCCGCGCTACCGGGTGCTGTTCGGCGCGACGGGCCGGGAGCGGGTGCTCACCGTTCGTGATGACACGTTGATGGGCGCGGGTGCGGCGGGCGGGGCGGATGGGGGCGCCGACTGGGCGCGGTCGCTGCGGCTGGTCCGGGAGCCGCTCACTGCCGCGTTGGGCGCCGAGCTGGTGGAGCTGTTCCGGCCGCGCTTCTCCACCACGACGCCGGACGACGAGGCCTCGGCGCTGGTGGCGCTGATGGACGTGGTCAGCCCGTACTACGACTTCCGCTGGGAGACCCGCTGCGGTATCCCGGAAATCCGGCTGGAGGGCACCGCCGAGGACTGGGCGCTGCTGGCGGCGCGGGTCGGGGCGCTGGCGGAGCGCTTCGACTGGCTGGCGCCGTGGTTCGCCGAGCTGCGCCCGGTCTTGGCGGAGATCGCGGCGACGGCGGCGGGCGGGCCGGTGGACGAGGGCTTCTGGCGCTCCCTGTACAAGTGGGACTCGGTGTCCGGCGGACCGCGGGTGGTGACCGGCTGGCTCACCGCGTTCTTCGCCCACACCCAGACTCCCGACGGCCCCCGGCTGCGGCAGGGCTTCGGCTGGCGGGAGGCGGCGGACTGGCCGTACCACCACGACGCGTTCGCGGTGAACGACTTCCCCTCGCACCTGTCGACGGTGCCGTTCGTGTGGGAGTGCCTGGGGGTCGAGCGGCCGATGGCCTTCGTGGGCGGGGTGCTCGGGATCGAGTGGGACGGGGAGTTCCTGCGGCCCCGGCTCGGGCACGCGGTGCTGGAGCGGGAGAACGGGGGCGGGCTGTGATCGATGACGCCGTGGTCGTTGAGGCCGTGGTCGGTGAGGCCGTGATCGATGAGGCTGTGATCGATGAGGCTGTGGTCGGTGAGGCTGTGGTCGGTGAGGCTGTGAGCGCTGACGCCGTGGTCGTCGACGTCGGGCTCGGGGACGGGCAGGAACCGGGCGACGTGGCCCGGCTGGACGTCGTCGGGAACGACGCCTTCCTGGCGGCCGTGGTCGGCGGGGAGTTCACCGTGCTCCACCGCAGCACGGACACGCTGCTGGCGGTGCCGCGGGAGGAGGACCCGCGGCGGAAGGCGCCGGAGCCGACCTGGAGTCTGCTGCTGCGGGCCGCGCACACGGCCTTCGCGGAGCACCTGCCGCTGAGCCTGTCGCCGGACGTGCTCTGGTACGCGGTGGTGCACGAGGTCGCGGTGCACGTACGGCTGAACGCGGAGCGGTACGAGGGCCTGTTCAGCGCCACCCCGGGGCAGCAGCGGACCGTCCAGGTCAGGGACGACAGCCTGCTGAGTGCCGAGGCGGACTGGGCGCGGTCGATCCGGCTGGTCCGGGAGCCGCTGGCGGAGGCGATCGGGCCGGAGCTGGTCGAACTGTTCCAGCCGGCCTTCTCGACGACCACGCCGGACGATGTCTCGGCGGTGCTGGTGGCGCTGATGGACGTGGTCAGCCCGTACTACGAGTTCCTCTGGATCTCGTTGTGCGGCATCCCGAAGGTCCGGCTGGAGGGCACGGCCGAGGACTGGGCGCTGCTGGCGGCGCGGGTCGGGGAGCTCGCGGACTGGTTCGAGCCGCTCGGGCCGTGGTTCGCCGAGCTGCGCGGGGTGCTGGCGGAGATCGCGGCGACGGCAGCGGGCGGGCCGGTGGACGAGGAGTTCTGGCGCTCGCTGTACAAGTGGGAGTCGGAGTCCGGCGGGGACTTCGTCTCGGGGTGGATCACCGCCTTCTTCGCCCACACCCAGACCGAGGCCGGGCCGGAGCCGCGCACGGACTTCCACTGGCGGGCGACGCGACGGACCTGGAAGCGGCGGACAGTGGAGACGGGCCCAGCGCGGTTCACCGAGAACGCCTTCCCCTCGCACGTGTCGAAGGTGCCGTTCCGGTGGCAGACGCCGGGCGGGGTGCGGTCGATGGCCTTCCTCGGCGGGGTGCTCGGCATCGAGCGGGACGGCGAGTACGTGCGGCCCCGGCTCGGGAACGCGGTGCTGGAGGTCGTGCGGGAGGCCGTGGATCCGGCGGCCGAGCAGGCCGAGCTGGCGGCGGCGCAGCTGCCGGAGGGGTGGACGATCGAGCGGGTGCGGGAGGTCAGTGGGGCGGAGGGCGCCCGGTTGGTCAGTACCGACGGGATCCGTGCCGTGGACGGGTTGAACGGCGCGGAGCTGGGCCAACCGATCGCCTTGATCCGCTTCGGGATCGGCTGCGTCTCGCGGCTCGACGCCGACGGCCCGTGGTACGTCGGGATCATGAACCCGCGCGACGGCGTCATCGGCTGCGAGCCCGGGCCCGGACCGGAGCTGGCGGACGTCCTGCCCGGGATGGGGTGGTGACCGTCCGGGACGGGGTGCGTCGGCGGTCCATTAACCTTGAGGGAGACAATCCCCGGCCGTCCGCCCACGCAGGCGTCGGCTTCCATGCTCAGAGAGAGGTTCGCCCCCGTGGACACTGCCGACCGAGCGCACGCCCCGGTCGTCGTCGCCATCGACGGACCCTCCGGCTCCGGCAAGTCGACCGTCTCGCGGGCGGTCGCCGCCCGGCTGGGCCTGAGCTTCCTGGACACCGGCGCCATGTACCGGGCGATGACCTGGTGGATGCTGGCCAACGACGTCGACGTGACCGACGCGGAGGCGGTGGCCGTCGCGTGCGGCAAGCCCGTCATCGTGTCGGGTACGGACGCCGACGGTCCGACCATCACCGTGGACGGCCGGGACGTCTCCGGCCCGATCCGGGGCCCCGAGGTGACGGCGCAGGTCAGCGCCGTGGCCGCGGTGCCGGCGGTGCGGACCCGACTGGTCGAGCTGCAGCGCGGCTGCGCCGAGGTCGCCGAGCGCGGCATCGTCGCCGAGGGCCGGGACATGGGGACCGTGGTGTTCCCGCAGGCCACCGTCAAGGTGTTCCTGACCGCCTCCGAGACGGCCCGGGCCGAGCGCCGGGCGGCCGAGCTGCGCGCCAAGGGCGTGGACGAGGCGACCATCACCGCGATGGCCGCCGACCTCGCCCGCCGCGACGCCGCCGACTCCTCGCGCGAGACGGCCCCGCTGGCCCAGGCCGCGGACGCCGTGCTGGTGGACACCAGCGAGCTCACCCTGGAGCAGGTGATCGACCGGATCGCCGCGCTGGTGGAGGAGCGGGCGGGGCTGTCCTCGGTCTGATCAGCTGTTTGGACGACTCGGCTCGTCAGGCGACCATTGAACGAACCGCGGGCCGTCGAGGCGCCGCGGCGGAAACCATCGCGCTGCCCCCTCGGGGCAGGTACGCACGGCACGCCCCTGGGAAGGGCCGGGCCGGGAAACGGAACAGACGAACATGACCGCAGAGCACTCCGCCACCGGCCCCGGTGAGCTGGACGCCGCCGACTACGCCGAGTTCATGGCCCTCGCCGCCGAAGAGGGCTTCGACCTCGACGGCTTCGACGGCGTGGACGGCGCCGAGCACGTCCGGCTGCCGGTGCTGGCCGTCGTCGGCCGCCCGAACGTCGGCAAGTCGACCCTGGTGAACCGCATCATCGGCCGCCGCGAGGCCGTCGTCGAGGACAAGCCGGGCGTCACCCGCGACCGGGTCACCTACGAGGCCAGCTGGAACGGCCGGCGCTTCAAGGTGGTCGACACCGGCGGCTGGGAGATCGACGTCCTCGGCATCGACGCCATGGTCGCCGCCCAGGCCGAGCTGGGCATCGAGCAGGCCGACGCGGTGCTGTTCGTCGTGGACGCCACCGTCGGCGCCACCGACACCGACGAGGCCCTGATCAAGATCATCCGCCGGGCGGGCAAGCCGACCGTCCTGTGCGCCAACAAGGTCGACGGCCCGTCCACCGAGGCGGAGGCCGCCTACCTGTGGTCGCTCGGCCTGGGCGAGCCGTACCCCGTCTCCGCCCTGCACGGCCGCGGCTCCGGCGACCTGCTGGACGCCGTCATGGACGCGCTGCCCGAGGCACCGCCGCAGACCTTCGGCGACGCCGCCCCCGGCGGCCCGCGCCGGATCGCGCTGATCGGCCGGCCCAACGTCGGCAAGTCCAGCCTGCTCAACAAGGTCGCCGGCGAGGAGCGGGTGGTCGTCAACGAGCTGGCCGGCACCACTCGCGACCCGGTCGACGAGATGATCGAACTCGGCGGCAAGACCTGGAAGTTCGTGGACACCGCCGGTATCCGCCGCCGGGTCCACCTGACCGCCGGAGCCGACTTCTACGCCTCGCTGCGCACCTCCGCCGCGCTGGAGAAGGCCGAGGTCGCGGTCGTCCTGATCGACGCCAGCGAGACCCTCGCCGAGCAGGACACCCGGATCATCTCGATGGCCGTCGAGGCCGGGCGCGCCGTCGTCGTCGCCTACAACAAGTGGGACCAGCTCGACGAGGAGCGCCGCTACTACCTGGAGCGCGAGATCGAGCGCGACCTCGTCCAGGTGCAGTGGGCCCCGCGGGTCAACGTCTCGGCCAAGACCGGTCGGCACATGGAGAAGCTCGTCCCGGCGATCGAGACCGCGCTGGAGGGCTGGGAGACCCGTATCCCGACCGCGCGCCTCAACGCCTTCCTCGGCGAGCTGGTGGCCGCCCACCCGCACCCGATCCGGGGCGGCAAGCAGCCGCGCATCCTGTTCGGCACCCAGGCGGGCATCCGGCCGCCGCGCTTCGTGCTGTTCGCCTCGGGCTTCCTGGAGGCGGGCTACCGCCGCTTCATCGAGCGCCGGCTGCGTGAGGAGTTCGGGTTCGTGGGGACGCCGATCTCGATCTCGGTGCGGGTTCGGGAGAAGCGCAAGAAGAAGTAGCAGCAGTAGTAGTAGCAGTCGTTGGTAGTGGTACGGCTGAGGGCTCCGTCACCGGTGGTGGCGGGGTCCTCGGGCTTTTCCGGGCTTTACGGGCCGGGCCTTTCGGGCTTTACGGGTCCGGGATTTACGGGCCAGGGCCTTCGGGCTTCACGGGGCCCGCCGGGTTTGCCGGCTGGGTCAGTGGTGGTCGCCGGCGCGGCCCGGGGGGAGCGAGAGCATGTGGCGGTGGCGGCCGCCGGTGGACTGGGCGGCGAGGCCGGTGACCGTGCCGAGCACCGGGGAGGGCGCTGGGGGCGGGGCGGGGGTCGCGTGCGGGAGCGGGCCGAGGTAGCCGGCGGCGACCCAGCCCTGGCCGTTGGTGAACTGGGGGGAGGGGGGCGGGGCGTGGCCGTGACTCTGGCGGTGACCGTGTTCGTGGCCGTCGCTGGTGCCGGTGCCGGTGCCGGTGTCAGGGGCGGGGGCGGGGGTGGGACCGGGACGGCTGGTGGTGGGGGAGTGCTGCGACTGCGACGGCATGAACTGGGGGAGGCCGGACGGCTGGCCCGCGTAGGTGTGGAAGGCCTGGTGCTGGGGCGGGTGCGGGTGCGGGTACGAACGCTGTTCGCCGAGCAGCGGATGACTGTCGCGGATCGCGAAGCCCGTGAACCTCAGGTCCTCCTCGCCCGAGCGGTCGCCGGGCAGGGCACGGAACAGTCGTCGGTACTCGGAGTACAGCTCGTCGTAGATCGGGGTCGTCGAGTGAGGGTGCTCCGCGTCGTACGAGGGGCGCATGCCCGGGATCGAGCGGGCTGAGGTGGTGGACCGTCCGGCGGGCGCGGAGACGTCGTAGCTGTACACGTAGGGGCCAACGAGTGAGGGGCGGTGGGGGATGCGGGGCGTTCGGTGGACGGGGCCGGGAGCCGTTCGGCGGCCGGGGCCGGGGTGGGGCCGGGGCGGCGGTCGACGGGCGGGTCTGACGGACGGTGGCCGCTGACCGGGTTCGGTCAGCGGCCACCGTCCGAAGCGCCGGAGCGGATCAGGTGCCGGCCAGCGGGAGGGAGGCGGCGACCACCTGACCCAGCGCCACCGCCCGCTCCAGCGCCTGGCGCAGCAGATCCTCGCGGGGCTGACGGCCGACCATGCCGGCCGGGACGGCGTACATCGTCACCTCGGAGAGCTGGCTGGCGGCCATCCGCCAGGCGTCGGTGACCTGGAGCGGCTGGTGCGCCTGCCACCAGCCGGTGCTGCCGCCCGCCGCGGCGGGCTGGAGGATCGCGTGCAGCTTGCCCATGGCGACCAGGACCGACCAGCCGGGCAGCTGCTCCGGGGTCTCGTCGAGGTCGCCGACCCGCTGGAAGCCCGCGTCCTGGAGCAGGTCGAGGAACTCGTCCTCGCCGGAGGTGCTGCCGGGGCGGCCGACCGGGCCGGTGGGTTCGACCACCAGTGCGGCGTGGCCGACCTTGCCGTGCAGGACGAGCCCGCAGGTGATGCCGAGGATGGCGGCCTGGCCGGGGGCGGCCGGCTGGGGCGGGGCCCCGGCGGCGCCCTGCGCGGGGACGGCGAACTCCGGAGCGGGGAAGTCCGGGGTGGGGAAGGCCGGAGCGGGGAAATCCGGGGTGGCGAAGTCCCGGGTGGGCACCGCGAAGTCCGGGGCAGGGGCCGTCAGGTTCGGCGCGGCGGGCTGGGACTGGCTGATGCTGCGGACGGCGCCGGCCAGTTGCTCCTCGGCGACCGGCACGACCTGGGACGGGATGCAGCGGGCGTGGGCGAAGGCCAGGACGGCGGTCTCGTCACCGACGAACAGCACCGTGCTGGTGGGCTCCGCGTGGGTGTCGCCCGGAGTGCGGCAGGAGGTGCATTCGTAGCTGTCGGGGGCGCGGTCGCCGCCGAGCAGGCGGTCGGCCTCGTCGTCGCCGATCTCGGACCGGACCTCGTCGCTGACGTCGAGCATGCGCGGCACAGGGTCTCCTCGGATGGGTGCGGTTGGGGTCACGGGGGGCGGACTCGGGGAGGTCGCCATGCCCAACGGGCCCTTGTGTCAGGCGTCACGGGTGCCCGTCGAGGCTGACGGGAATTGCCCCGGATCCGATCGCGCCATGTGTTCTCGTTGTCGCAATCTGTCGATGTCGAGGGCGGGACTGCCGGAATGAAGCTGTGAGGTGGGTCACGGCTCATCGATGTTTGATCTAGGAATCAATGGCCATACCGGACATTTCGGTCATGAATCGATGGTCGTTACCGTCGGTAACCCGCTGCTGAGCTGGGCAGACCGGTGGAGTTTTGGTTTCCCCGGTGACCGGCTCGTAGCTTCTTTGGCGGCGCAACGAGCGCCACCCGGGCTCACCCCCGACGCACCGCCCCCCGGTCCCGCCGGGCGCGGCAGGTGCCCGCCGACGCGATCGCTCGAACAGGTCGCCGGCGAGTGGCTGGGTGGCCGGGGCGGCAGCGGCACGTCCGACACGTGCACGGCCGTCCGACGGACGCGGCAAGCGAAACGCGGCCCTCTCCAGGGTCTGGTTCCGCATGCCCGCCCGGGGCTGTCGAGAGGAACCCCATGACCTTCCGTCACGAGAACGCCGCTGCCACCACCGCCGCCACCAAGCGCAACCGCGTTCGGATGGCCGTCGTGGCGGGCGCCGCTGTCGCGGCCCTGCCGGTGGCCGGCCTCGTCACGGCCACCTCGGCCTCCGCCGCGCCCGTCTCCACCTGGGACGCCGTCGCCCAGTGCGAGAGCGGCGGCAACTGGGCCATCAACACCGGCAACGGTTTCTACGGCGGTCTGCAGTTCACCTCCAGCACCTGGGCCGCGTACGGTGGCACCGCCTACGCCGCGCAGGCCAACCAGGCCACCAAGGCGCAGCAGATCGCCGTCGCCGAGAAGGTCCTCGCCTCGCAGGGCCCCGGCGCCTGGCCGGTCTGCTCCGTCAAGGCGGGTCTGACCAAGGGCGGCGCCCCGGCCGCCGTCGACACCACGGCCGGCTCCTCCGCCGCCAAGCCGGCGCAGGCCCCCGCGCCGAAGGCCGCCACCCCCAAGGCCGCTGCCGCCCCCAAGGCCGCTGCCGCGCCGAAGGCTGACGCCCCGAAGGCCGCTGCGCCGAAGGCCGACGCCGCGCCGAAGGCCGACGCCGCCAAGTCCTGGAACGGCGCCAAGCCGGCCAAGGGCGACTACACCGTCAAGTCCGGTGACACCCTGAGCTCCATCGCCGCCGCGAAGGGCCTGGACTGGCACGACCTGTACAAGAACAACGCCAAGGTCATCGGTGGCAACCCCGACCTGATCTTCCCGGGTCAGACCCTGAGCATCTGAGACCCGATGAGCTGACCGTCGGTCGGCTCGGGTCGTGTCACGGCCGCTCCTCCGCCACGCGGGGGAGCGGCCGGTGGCGTTCCCGGCGTGTCCGGGGCGGGTGGCGGCCCGGTCGGGGCCGACCTGCCTAGGGTCGGCTGCCGTGCCGTATGCGAGTGAGGAACGGACGTCCCGGGCCGTGATCCGGGAGGGTGCTTCCACGGTGGCGGTGGCGATGGCTGCCGTGGTGGTGATCGCCGTGGCGATGACCGTGGTGGTGGCGGCGGTCGTGGTCTCGGGCGGTGTCCGGGCCGGCGCGGCGCCGCGGGTCGCGGACCTGGTCTGGGACGAGCTCGCCGACTGCGAGAGCGGCGGCGACTGGCGGGCGGACACCGGCAACGGCTTCTACGGCGGCCTGCAGATCCGGCCGCCCACCTGGGCGGAGTCCGGCGGTCTGCACTTCGCGGACCGGCCCGACCACGCGAACCGGTGGGAGCAGACGACGGTCGGGGAGGAGATCGTGCGGCAGCAGGGGTGGGAGGCCTGGCCGTCCTGTGCGCGGCGGCTGGGGCTGCTGGGGTAGGGCGTTCCTCTCCTCGGCTGCTGTCTCCTCGGCTGTTGTGCCCCTCGGCTCCTGAGCCCCTCGCCCCCTATGCGCTCAGGCCGGACTGCCGGACCGTGACGTTGAGCCGTCCCACCAGCCCGAGTGCCGGATCCGCCGTCCCCGGCAGCGTCCGGACCACCCCGTGGTACGCGAACCGGGCCGGCCCGCCGAAGACCAGCAGGTCCCCGCTGCGCAGCTCCAGGTCGGTCCACGGCCGGGTCCTGGTCGCGGTGTTCCCGAGCCGGAAGACGCAGTCGTCGCCCAGCGAGAGCGAAACCACCGGGGCGTTCGCGCGCTCGTCGCGGTCCTGGTGCAGGCGCATCTTCGAGCCGTGCGGGTAGTGGTTGACGATCGCGGTGTCCGGTTCGTACGCCGTCGCGCCCGCGATCTCCCCGACCCGGTCACCGTAGGCCTCCGCCACCGCCCGTCGGGCCAGCTCCCCGAGCAGCGCCGGGAACGGCTTGACGGGGGCACCGTCCTCGGCGACGCGGGCGTAGCCGTACGGGTACCAGTGCCAGCCGAGGCTGACCATCCGCACCGACATGACCCCGCCGGTGGGCATCCGCACGCTGTGCAGGCCGGCGGGCGGCCGGGCCCATTCCCGGCAGGCGGCGACCAGCCGGAGCTGCGCGGCGGGGTCCAGCCAGCCGGGGAGCAGGACGGCTCCGGGGGCGGGCTCGGACCGTACCCGCGCGGCCCGACCGCCCGCGCCCGGGAAACTGCCGAGCCGGTCGTCGGGCCGATCGTCGGATTGGCCGTCCGGCCGGTCGTCGGGTTGATCGTCGAACAAGTCACCCTGGATCACCTCCCCATCCTCCTGCTTCCTGCTTCGCCCTGCCCCGAGGGCGGTTCGAGCGTGCGCGGCCGTTCGTCGACCTGTCCACTCGTTTTCACGTTCGAGTGAATCGGTCGCTGGGGGCCGGTGAGCGGGAATGACCCGGGTCGCCGGAGAATTCGAATGACCTGGAGAACTCGATCGGAATCACGAGAGGGAGCGCGCGCATGGGTACCCCCGTCGACGACCTCGTCGATCTGCTGGACCTGGAGCAGATCGAACTGAACATCTTCCGGGGGCGCAGCCCCGAGGAGGCGCTGCAGCGCACCTTCGGCGGGCAGGTCGCCGGGCAGGCGCTGGTCGCGGCGGGGCGCACGGTCGAGGGCGAGCGCCCCGTCCACTCGCTGCACGCGTACTTCCTGCGGCCCGGGGTGCCCGGCGTGCCGATCGTCTACCAGGTCGACCGGATCCGCGACGGCCGCACCTTCACCACCCGCCGGGTGCTCGCCATCCAGGGCGGCCGGTCGATCTTCTCGCTGACCGCCGACTTCCACAGACCGGAGGAGGGCAGCATCGAGCACCAGTACCCGATGCCGTCGGTCCCGGCGCCCGAGGGCCTGCCCAGCGCCCTGGACGAGGTCGGCTCCCGGCTCGGTGAGCTGCCGCCCTTCATCAGCCGCCGCCAGCCCTTCGACATCCGCTACGTCGAGCGGCTGCGCTGGAACAAGGAGGAACTGGTGGACGTGGAGGCGCGCAGCGGTGTCTGGCTGCGCACCAACGGTCCGCTGCCCGACGACCCGCTGATCCACGTCTGCGCCCTGACGTACGCCAGTGACATGACGCTGCTGGACGCCGTCCGTGCCCCCGTCGAGCCGCTCTGGGGCACCCGCCACTTCGACATGGCCTCGCTGGACCACGCGATGTGGTTCCACCGGCCGTTCCGGACCGACGACTGGCTGCTCTACCAGCAGGAGTCCCCGATCGCCCACGGCGCCCGCGGTCTGGCGCGCGGGCAGCTCTTCGACCGGAACGGGCAGCTGGTGGTGTCGGTGGTTCAGGAGGGCCTGTTCCGGCCGCTGAAGGACCGAGCGGCTGAGGGGGGCTGAGGGCCCGGTGTCCGGGCCGCCGTGTTGCCGCCGCACTGCCGCCGTGTTGCGGTCTGCTTGCGGCTCCTTGCCGTGTCCTGCGGTGTCTTACGGGCTCCTTGCAGTCTCCTTGCGGGGTCGGCGGCTTGCCGAGGCCGGGGAATGATCCGTACCGGCGCACGGCGTTGTGCAGGATGACCGAGACGGACGGCTCGAACGGCGGGCCGTCCGCGGACCGGACCGGGAGGGTTGACCGATGACGGCGACGGCTGCGGAGGACTGGAAGCACTGGAGTGACCGGCGGGCGGCGTCGGTGAGCGCGCCGCACGGCCAGCTCGCCCTCACCGGAACGCACTGGCTGGAGCCCGAACCGGTCGAGGTCCCGGGCCTGCCCGGCCGGTGGTGGGCCGACGCCGAGGGCGTCCGGCTGCGGGCCGCGGCGGCCGACGGCATCACCGTCGACGGCGCAGACGGCCCGGTGGACGGTGAGGTGCTGCTGCGCCCGGACACCGACCCGGCCGCCGACACCGCCACCCTGGGCGAGCTGCTGCTCGTCCCGATCGAGCGGGAGGGCGAGCTCGCCCTGCGGGTCTTCGACCCCTCCTCGCCCGGCCGGACGCGCTTCGCGGGCATCGCCGCCTACCCGTACGCGCCCGAGTGGGCCGTACCCGCCGTCTACACCCCCTTCGAGGAGGAGGGGCAGTCGGTACTGGTCGCGAACGCGGACGGCAAGGACCGCCCGCTGGCGGTCACCGGGACGATCGAGTTCACCGTGGCCGGGGAGCACCGCACGCTGACCGTCAGCCGTGCCGGGCAGCGCCTCACCGGCGTCATCGCGGACGCCACCAGCGGGATCGACACCTACCGGTTCCGCTTCATCACCCTGCCGGCGCCCGACGGGGACGGCCGGACGGTCCTCGACTTCAACCGGGCGTACCTGCCGCCCTGCGCCTTCGCGGACCACTTCATCTGCCCGTTCCCGCCGCCGGGCAACCGGCTGGACTTCGCGGTGGAGGCGGGGGAGAAGCAGGTGCTGAGCAGGTAGGGCGCGGGAGCGGCGTCGTCGGCCGACCGGGCGCGGAGTCCGGTCGGCGGGCGGGTCGGCGGGCGGGCAGAGCGGGACCCGGTGTTGGTATCGGCGGAGGCCGGAGCAACCATGGACCGTTGTGACGACCAACCAACCCCCTGAAGCCCCGGCCGCCGCCCTCGCCCCTTCCTCTGCCACCTCCCCTGCCACCTCCCCCGCCCCGGCCGCTTCCCCCATCCCGGCCGCTTCCTCCGCCCCGGCGGACGTTCCCTGGTACCGGAGGGCCTTCGCCGACCTCAGCCCGCTGCGCGAGCACCCCGACTACCGCCGGGTCTGGTCCGGCCAGGCGGTGTCCTCCATAGGCCAGCAGATGACCGCGGTGGCCGTCTCCGTCCAGGTCTACGATCTGACCGGCTCCGCCTTCGCGACCGGCCTGGTGGGCCTGTTCTCGCTCTTCCCGCTGGTCGCCTTCGGCCTGTACGGCGGCGCCATCGCCGACACCGCCGACCGCCGCAAGCTCGGTCTGATCGGCTCGGCCGGCCTGGCCGCGGTCTCCGCCCTGCTCGCCGCCCAGGCCCTGGCCGGGCTCGGCCTGGTGGCCGTCCTCTACGCGGCGGTCGCCCTCCAGGCCGGGTTCTTCGCACTCAGCTCGCCCGCCCGCTCGGCGATGATCCCCCGGCTGGTCCCCGCCCACCAGCTCCCGGCGGCGAACGCCCTGAACACCGTCAGCATGAACCTCGGCCTCACCGTCGGCCCGATGCTCGGCGGTGTCCTGATCGGCGCCTTCGGCGCCCAGGCCGCCTACCTCGTCGACACCGTCGCCTTCGCCGGCACCCTCTACGCCATGTGGCGCCTGCCCGCCATGCGGCCCCAGGGCGAACGCAAGGGCCGCGCCTCCGTCCTCGACGGCCTGCGCTTCCTGCGCGAGCAGCCCAACCTGCGCACCAGCTTCCTCGCCGACCTGGCCGCGATGATCTTCGGCATGCCGCGCGCCCTCTTCCCGGCCATCGCCGTCACCTTCTACGCGGGCGACGCCCGCACCGTCGGCCTGCTCGTCTCCGCCCCGGCCGTCGGCGCCCTGATCGGCGCCCTCTTCTCCGGTTGGGTCGGCCGGGTCCACCGCCAGGGCGTCGCGATCCTCGCCGCCGTCTCCGCCTGGGGCCTCGCCATCGCCGCCTTCGGCGCGCTCCACAGCCTCTGGCCCGGCCTCCTGCTGCTCGCGGTGGCCGGCTGCGCCGACACCGTCAGCATGATCTTCCGCAACACGATGATGCAGGTCGCGGCCCCCGACGAGATGCGCGGCCGCCTCCAGGGCATCTTCATCGTCGTCGTGGCCGGCGGCCCCCGCCTCGGCGACTTCGAGTCCGGCGCCGTCGCCGCCCTCAGCAACCCCGCCACCTCCGTGATCACCGGCGGCCTCGCCTGCGTCGCCTGCGTCCTCCTCCTCGCCGCCCGCCGCCCCGCCTTCCTCACCTACGACGCCCGCCACCCCACCCCCTGACCACCCCCACCCCGATACCTGGCAGCGAGCACCCCCCGACGTGCTGTATTGTTTTCCACGTCGCCGGGACAACCGGAGACAAGGTCGAGAAGCCACCCGGCAGAGCCCCCCAGGCCCCGCCGCGCGGCACCGAGACCACGGGACGTGGCGCAGCTTGGTAGCGCACTTGACTGGGGGTCAAGGGGTCGCAGGTTCAAATCCTGTCGTCCCGACTGGAGTTCAACTCCATCGTCGCAGGTCAGAAGCCCTGGTTCACATCATGTGAGCCGGGGCTTCTGGTGTTTCGGGCGGACAGCGTGTCACATGTTGTCACAGTCTCCTGTGGATCTTCAGGCGAGCAGCTGCCCGAGCTTGTCCGACCCGGCCTTGAGGCTCTGCGGATCGGGGTGGACGTACACCCGCTTGGTGAAGGACAGGTCGGTGTGTCCGGCCCACGCGGAGACGACGGTGTCGGGCACCCCGTTGTTGGCCATCCAGGACAGGACGGCATGGCGGGCCAGGTAGAGGCGCACCTGCCGTACCCCGGCCAGCTTCATGAGCCGGTAGGCCTCGCGGCGGAGCTTGTCGGTCTTGAAGGGGTTGCCCAACCCGTCCACGACGACATAGCCGCTGTCGTTGTACGCCGGACCCGCCGCGAGCTTCTCCGCGGCCTGGACGGCCCGGAAGGTCCGCAGCGCCTTGATGGTTGGGACCGGCAACGGCAGGACGCGCTTTCCCGCATCGGTCTTGGTGTCCTTCTCAACGACCTTGTTGCGCTGTCCCCGCTCCAAGGTCCGGTCGTAGACGATGGTGCGGGTGTTGCACACGGCAACGGTCCCCTGGTCGAGGTCGACGTCTTCTTCCCAACGGGCACCGCAGACCTCGGCCGGCCGCTCGGCGATGAGTGAAAGCATCATGCCGCCGTAGAGACGGTCCTGCTGAATGGCCCCGATGAAGGCCTTGACCTCGGTTTCGTCCCAGGGGCGCTCTTTGGGCGTGACGGCCTTGGCCTTCTGCTTCACCTCGCGGGAGATGGTCACGTACTGGGCAACATTCCGGGTCACCCAGCCGCGGCGGACGGCAAGGGTGAGGGCGGAGCGAAATCGGCCGAGGGTGAGACGGATTGAGCGAAGCCCGAGGCCTGAACCAACCTTCCCGCCGCGCTGCCGGCCTTTCGTGGCCATCCAGTCGACCAGGGCCTCGACATCCTCCTCGGTGAGCTGCTGCACTCGCTTCTGTCCGAGGAACAGGCGCACGGGACGAATCGCGTTGTCGTAGTTGGTGGCGGTTGCTTCCTCAACGTCCCGGGTCGCGGTGGCGAGCCAGATGTCCAGGAGCTCGTCAACGGTCATCTTGGAGGGCGCGATGAAGCTGCCGGTTGCCCGTTGGTGGCGGATGCGGGCGTATTCGTCCCGCGCCTCCTTCTTGGTGTCGAAGGTCCGGCGGATCTGCCGGCGCTTGCCAGTCGCGTCAGGTGGCGCGTCGATGACAAAGCGGTAGCGAACCGTCCCGTCCTTGAGGACGACTTTGTAAATGGGATCGGACATAGTGCACCTACGGTAGGAATCCCCCCGAGAGACTGGGTGGCGGCGATCCCTTCCCTACCCTGTTGCCTCAAGATACGAGAGCAGGGAGGCGGTGATCACACGGTAGCGCCGGCCAAACTGGACGACACGAAACGGCACAAGCTCAGCCTTGATCAACTCATACAGGTGAGACTTGGAAATCCCGAGCGCTTGGGCTGCCCGGCCAACATCAACGGTGGCTGCCCACGAGCGGATCTCATCGAGTGTGGGTTGCATGCAGCTCCAACCCTGGAGGCGGTGGCGAGGAAACCCGAACCCTTGCAGATTGGGGAAGCTGGCAGAGAATCCGAATTATATGTAGCCTGCCCGCCCTATAAGGGGATAAACGCCTGCAGGCGGGAAAATATGGGACATTTCGAGCACTGCCCGCCGCTATCCGGACGGGCCAGCCGGGCTCATCGCCCGACAAGCTGGCGGAGAACCAAGCGCCACCACGATGCCGGCGCGGAAACGCTTCCTAGTCCTCGCTGCTGCGGGCGAATCGTGGTGTGAATGAGAAACCCTCGATCCGTTCCTGTCTCACGGGCACGCAGGAGTTCATCTGTTGCCTCAACCTGGCTTCGGGCTGGGACCTCGTAGACCTGCGTTATTCGGTAGTACATCGACCTCACCTCCTTTCTGTCGCTTCCTCGCGACGCCCTATCCCGCCCGCATGGCCGGCGGTTGGTCAAGGCCGAGTGGCAACGAGCCGCCGCAGCGGGACCATCGGTCGCCTTGAACCAGCGCCGAATGCCATGTGGCACCCTGCGAAGGCGTGCGAGGAAGGCAGACACAAAACCCGGAGGAACAACCCGGCAGGCTCACACCCACCAGTTCTTGGGGCCCAGGTTCCTGGAGTATCCAGCTCGAAGGATTCCGGCAACGCCGAATCCACTCATCCGCGTACGCGGCTTATTGCTGGCACGGCGGAAGGAAGGTCTGGAAGGAAAGCCGCCGGGCCAGCCACTGTGTCCCCCCTTGGGGGTGGCCTCGGAGCCTGCATCACCCTTTGGGCCATGCGCGAAGCCATGTGCAGGCGGAGAGGACGGGGGGAGTCAGCCGCGCCGCCGACCGCAGGGAGCTGGGTTCTGACCCTGAGGTGCGGCTGACTCCCCCCGTCTTGGCACCCCTCGAACCCGCTGGTCAGCGGGCTGTTCCTTCCAGCTACTGATCGCCCACAGGGCGCCCCACTGCTTCCACTGGATGTACCGGCTCATGTACCGGCCTGAGACGGTACGCCACCCGTCCGGGTACACAAGCTACTCGATCAAGTTTGATGCTCGCTAAAGTCAAGGAACTGAGATTTCAGTTCCTCGGGAAACGGCTGCTGCACAGCGTCATAGATCGATCCACTAGTTTGTGGATTGAGCCCGTTTGTCTACTCCAAGCCGCAATGGCCCCTCCCCCTAGAACCCCCGGGGGTTACGATTCATTGGTAGCCCTGTCCGCTTTTCTCCCCGTTGCCAAGCAACGAAAAAATAGTGTTGGCATGTTGTTTAAAACGGGATCAGTGTCTCATGCTCTCTCGGTAGTGAACCGAGTGCCTTATAGCCAACGTGCGTCAGTAATCCAGCTGTGAAATCTCACTACCGCTGGAGCTCCGTAACCAGTGAAGCAAATAGAAATACCTGTGTATAGTCCCGTACGGTCGGCCGATCGGCCGGTTCGTCGGGCGGTCGCCTCGTCGCCCGGTCTACCGGTCGGGCGGTCGCTAGAGCGTATGGGGGGAGCTATGAAAAGAGAGATTACAGTCCACGCTTAGTGAAGTAGTCATCGAGGGCTTCGCGCACCATTGCGCTCATGCTGCCGTCTTCGCCGTCTAGCTGTTCCTGAAGCGACAGTTTCTTGAGCGCTGCCAGCTGGTCATCACCGAACTCAAACCCGCGGCGAACAAGCGTTCTTTTGATGCCCTGCTTTGTTACCGGTCGGGCGGTCGCCTCGTCGCCCGGTCTACCGGTCGGGCGGTCGCTAGAGCGAACAGGTGCCGATTGAGTTGGCTCTCGGTCCAAAGTAAGCAGCTTGGAATAGCGACCCACTGGCTGGGGAGCTGCCGGCTTACTTGGGAAGAATGATGATCCCTCAAGGTCACTTGTTATGGCATCGATTTTCAACTTCTTATTCATACTTCAAACAGCTCACCGATCAACTTGCTATAGGCGAGTGCTGCAGCCGATTTAGGGTTGAATGAGAAGACATCCTGGCGGTTAAAGTGAGCGTCCCGCAAGTCGGTGTTTCGAGGTATGACCGTGTTAAGGACGGCGCCCGTATAGGTCTGGCGCAGAATCTGCAGCGAGGTCTTGCTATTGACCGTCGGGTCACTCATGGTGAACAGAAAGCCAGCTAGCTCAAGGTGAGGATTGAAGTACTCCTTGACTTCCTTGATCGTCTTGCTGATCTGAACAATCGAGTCAAGCTCGAAGTACCCAGGGGCAACAACGACGAGCACTTTATCTGAGGCTGTAAAGGCGTTAATGGTCAGCCATGACAGGGTAGGCGGACAGTCAATGAAGATGTAGTCATAGTTGTCTTTGACGGCATCGAGCTCTTTCTTGAGCCGCTCCTCGCGATGATCGATGGCAGTCGTAAGCTCGACATCTGTGTTCGAGAGCAAGATGTGCGAGGGGACAATCTCAAGGTTTGCAACACTCGTCGGGTGCGTTGGCAGGGGACTTCGCTCAAGAATTGTTGCAAAGACGGTTTGCTGCTTGGGGATCTGTGGATAGTTAGCGAGCAGCACCTTGCTGCTGTTAGCTTGTGAGTCGATGTCGATGAGAAGGACACGCTTTCCCCGGCGCGCAAGGCCAGCTGCAAGTGATATAGCGGATGATGTCTTGCCAACACCACCTTTCTGTGAGGCGATCGAAATAACCATAGGTAAGTTAAATCCACAGGGAACCCCCAGCGGGTTTTCCTTGCAGAATTTCTTAACCAATCCAGAATAGCGAATTCCGCACCATTATGTCAATATGGCAATAAAGGGCGACAGGGCTATTCGGTAAAGCCCCTCTGCTTAGCCAGCACGAAGCCCCGCCCGGGAGTGGGATACCCGAACGGGGCTTCGTGGTTCTCGATGGTGCTCTCAAGTGGCAGAGAAGAGAGCCGTAGCCTCCTGGATCTGGACAATGGTGCGGGCGAAGGCCTCAGGCGCTTTGCCCCACGGGTCGGTGATGCCAGTACCGAGGATGCGAACAGGGCGGTTCGGTCCGGCCAGGGCTTTCACGGCGTGGGCGGTCTCTTCGTCCACGGCCACCAGGTCGTCGGCCCAGGCGAGCAGGTCCTCGTCCAGAAAGGCCCCTCGGTGGGCGGTGAGGTCGTAGCCGAAGGCTGCGGCAGCCTGGATCATCAAGGGATGCGCCGGCTTGCCAACGTGCCACTCACGAAGGCCGGCCGAGCGGACGGCAAGCGCCCCGCTGGAGCGCTCGGCGATGATGAGGGCGGCGATGGGGGACCGACAGTGGTTGCCCTTGCAGATGACCAGGACTCGCCGCTGCCTGCTACTCATCTGGGTTCACCAACTCGATCTCGAAGGTGATCACACCCAGCGCTTCCTTGTCGGGCGGGAAGATCGAGTGGATGGCCCGAAGCTGTTCCTCCTCCGTGGCGTGCGGGTTGACGGCCGCGGGGTCCTCGGTGCCGAACATCTCCCGGAAGGTCTTGTAGGTACCGATGCGGGTGACGCGGGTGAGGCACTGCTCCTGCCGGCAGGTGAAGTTGATCAGGTCACCGACCCGCACCCGCTTCATGGAGTCGTACTGGACGCGCACCTCGACAGTCTTCTCGCCGCGGGCGATCATGTCGAAGTACTGCTTGAAGATGCGAAGGTCGCGGGGTCGGCCCTGCGGCTTGGACGGGCGCCGGACGGACGGACGGGTGGTCATGAGCGTTTCCAATGCGGTTGTGGTGTACGAGCGGTAGAAGTGCCTGGGGTCTGAGAGCAGCAGCTCGCCGAGAGCGGCGAGCGCATCCACGTAGTCCGCGTGCGTCCCGGGCCAGGAGAGGGGATCAAGGAGCCAGCCCGAGGGGGTATCGCTACTGGGGCCAGCCTCACGAAGCAGGGACTTGGAGAGCTTCCCGCCGTCTGAACCGAGGACCTGGGGGGTGAAGATGCGTACCGGAGCCGGGTCCGGCAGCCCGATCGCAGCGTGCGCACCGTCGACAAGGGTGCAGCCAAAGGCCCAGTCACCGCCCTTGACCATGACATGGAGGGTGCGCTCGCTTGCGCGGTAAGTGCGCTCCTTCACCACGTTGCGGTACAGCGTTGCCAGGTCGATGTAGCCGCCACCCAGGGGCGTCAGGTCGGCCTCGTACCGGCCGTGCTCGTGGCAGAACGCTTCAAACAGGGCGCCCGAGTCGTCCAGGTCGAGCAGGCGAGTCGTCCCGGCGTACTTCTCCGCGAAGCCGCAGTCGGGGCAGGGGAGCCGTATGTGCGCGGTACCCGTTGCCGGAGAGAGCCAGAAGCGGATCTCGTCCAGGTACTCCAGGGTCCGCAGGAACTCGGCGCGAAACTCAGGGCTGTCCTGCTGCTGGGTGTAGGTGGTGACGGTGTAGGGCACCCCGGTGCGTCGGTTGAGGGCGTCAAACAGTGGGGCGTAGTGCTCGGCCACCAACGCGCGGATCTGGTCCGGCCCGAGCTGGTGGTAGTACGTGCGCTGGTACGTACGGTCCTGGACGCTGAGGGTCTGGCCCGGCGAGTTGTCCAAGGCACAGAAGTCGACCGAGGCCTCGACACCGAACTCATTGCCGGCCTGCTCGGCCAGAAGGAAGGCGAGGCTCTGCACGAGGTGTGTCCCGAGATGGGGCCGGCCGTTGATCTGCGTACCCACCGCAAAGCGGATCTGCTCGATGTCCGAGGCCCACAAGCGAGGCCTGAGCACGTCGATGGTGTCGTGAACTGCGTTGGCGAGCACGGTGTTTGGCGAGATGAGCGGTGGTGTACTCAACTGATCCTCCGCTGGGTGGACGAATCGGGCTGGTACGCAAGGTCGGCGTGCACGGTCTTGCCGAAGGGGTCAGGGGTTGCGCCCCAGTGGCCGTTGGTGAGCATGTGGACGAGGGCCAGGCCGCGGTGGCATTCGTCGTCCGCGCCAGCCGCAAGCAGGACGGGCAGAGCCCGTGACCCGTCGCGCACAGCCAGACGGACGCCGCTCCGCAGGCGGTGAATCCGAACGACCATGAAGGCCTGGCAGCCAGTCTTCACGGCGTTGCCGACGAGCTCGCTGATGATGAGCGTTGCGGGATCGATCAGCTCGGGCAGTTCCCACGCGGTGAGCTTCTGGCGAATGAGCCGGCGGGCAATCCCGGCGGCCTGCGGGCAGTAGGGAAGCACCACGGCACCAGGTGCTCGGTAGCCACTTGTCCGGCGCGCAAGCAGGTGGGCACGGCGTCGGGCACGGGCAACCGGGTCTGACCTGACAAGAATGGCGACTGCCGGGTGCCCCTGCTGCGCTGTGCCGTGCTCCATGCCGCCCCCTGCCCGTGGTGTGCGATCAGCAACGAGCCTCGACCGTAGAAGCGGGCGACAGTGCAGTTCCACGAGCTTGCAGATGCTTGCGGGCTGTTCACTCCAAGGCGTTAATGGCAGTGGTGACCAACTGACGAGCCCTGGCTCCGTAGACCGCTTGCTGGGCAAGCAGAGCAAACGTCTGCTCATAGAGCCGGATCTCATGGGGCTGGGTGATGGTGAGATGGGCGGAGACAAGCTCCACGCTGGCCTGGACGTCGTCAAAGATGAAGAAGCCTTCGACAGGCCGCAGTTGGGAGCGGTCGGCGTCCTGGGGAATGATGCCCAAGCTGACCGACGGGAGAGCGCCGGCCCACAACAGGTGACCGAGCTGGCCGACCATCGTGCCGACGTCACCCAGGCGGTAGCGCAGCACGCTCTCCTCAAGGAGCACCGCGAAGCGGTGGTTGCCCTCTTGGAGCACCCGCTGCTTCTCAAGACGGACCGCAACGGCGTCCTCGACGTCATCAGGCAAGTTGCGCCTCGTGCGGGCTGCCTCAAGGAGCGAGCAGATGTAGCCGGCGGTCTGGAGTGGACCAGGGATGAGCCAGGACGAGTAGATGCGGAAGCGCTCAGTGCGCTCCCAGAGCGGCAGGACTGACTCCTGGACACGCTTGAGCCCGGAGCGTTCGAGTCGACGCCATTCGACGTACATACCCTCGATGCCCCGGGCAACAGCGATGAGGTCCTCGGCCTGCTCGGGCACCCCGCAGTGGGTGGCCCAATTCCTAAGGTCCGCGTCCGTTGGGGTAGCCGAGCCGTGCTCGATACGAGAGCACTTGGACTCGTGCCAACCACACAGGTGAGCCAGCGCCCGGCCGGTCAACTCGGCATCCTTGCGGATCTCACGCAGGCGCTGGCCCAGGGACTGCTTGGCCTTCTCAACGCTGGATGAAGGAGAGGTAGGTGCCACGAGTCAGATCAGTTCAGCGTGTACTGATCGTGGGGCGTGGCACGCTCCCAGACGGCCTCAAACGCCTTGGCGCAGAGGGTAGTTACGCCGGGATCGTCAATGACCTCCCGGTGGGTGACGTCACCGTCTCCTGAGAAGTGGATGACCAGCAGGGTCTTGCCGTCCAGGAGCCAAAAGTCGTTGCCCGGTAGGGCAAGATCAGTGGCCAACCTCCGCGGGAGCCACCGGACCTCCTCGCCGGCCGCGACGTTGGTGAAGGTGATGTCGTACTCGAAGCGGATGTACTCGCTCACCGGCTCGGAGACGATCCGGGCCCGGCGAACAGCGACACCGCGGTCAACGGTCTGACGGATCAGCTCCAGCCACGGACGCCACCACGACGCGCGGTCCGCAGGGTCGTCACGGTGGCCGGCCTGCCAGGCGAGGAACATGGGGTCGTCCCGCATGTACCCGTCGCGCATCTCAAGATGCAGCGCTGACTCCTGGCACTGAGCGAGGAGTTCCTTAAGCGTGGGCGTCTGGCCCACCATTCACCTCCGGGAAGAACTGCATCATGCGGCGGGGGAACTCGACCACGTCCTCGTGGCCGGGCAGCTTGAGCTGGGAGCGGCGCTCCTGGTCCAGGACCTTCCACCCCTGGATGAGGTAGTTGTCCGTCTCGTCGTCGTAGTACACGGTGGGCGAGTCACCGTCGGGGCTGTTGGGGTCCTTGCCAAGCATGTGCAGCGCCATGATGAGCCCTCCTGCGTGGGATGGACGAGCAGTGTGTCCGATCTTGCAGCATGCAACGGCCCGACCACTACGAGTTTGCGGAAGTTTGCGCGAGCGGGGAGGGCACAGCCCGGCAGGCTTGCTCCCCGGGAAGCTTTGGCCGGTGGCCTGGCTTGGGCTGGGAGCGGGGAGCCCGTACGCTTCGCCGGCACATCGGGGCAGCACCGCCTGCCCCTTGAAGCCCCGATTTGGGCTTCCCGTGTCGGGCCCCGGGCCAAGCGAGGTGGGTAAAACTTCCCGGCCACCCGAGTACCCGCCAGGGCATGAAAAAGGGGGTCATCTGAGTGTGAGTGGCTTGGTAGCCAAGGTGCCGTAAGAGAGCACATCGTTTCACAGTCATAGACCCCCGAATATAAAATAGCCCTACACAGGCTGGCTGACCTTAGTTGGTCATAGCGGGCAGCATGCCCGCGCCAGTGGTGTAAGACCGAGTTGTTCTTTCTTTAGTTGGTACCTAGTTGTTGCTCCATGGCGGAGCCTGAAGTTACAGGATTGCTCCCTGTTTCCTGGCACGTCGCCTTCCTGCCCCATCGAGCTTTGCCCCACAGAGCTTTGCTCCACGGAGCTTTGCTCCACGGAGGTCTGCTCCACGGAGGTCTGCGCCAGTCAGGTCTGCCCCATAGAGGTCTACTCCACGGAGATCTGCCCCATAGAGGTCTGCTCCACGGAGATTTGCCCTACTGAGGTTCTTATATCCATTGCGGATGCACCAGAGGTCAGTAGGATTTGCCATGTTGTCTCACCTCCTCTCGGTGCGAGATGTATAGGTGGGTCGAGTCCTCAGTGGGACTCGAAGTCATGGCGAGCTGCTGCTCGCAACACAAGAATGATGCTCTCTCGGCTGAACTCTTCGGGATGATTGTAATGAATCTGTTTCGCGAACAACGCAAGCGCACCATCACACAGGAAATCCTGATCATCGACACCAAGATCCAACCCTGGATCTGCGGCGATAATCACAAAGAGACCCTCTATGAAGAACGCAATGCTTTGAACAGAAGGAAGCTGAGTTTGAAAAATCCCAGACGCTTCCATCTTGTCTGCTGCCCTGAATAGGACATCCTCAGGAGTCATGTATTTCACCTCCTCTCGGTGTGAGACCAATTGGATTGGCGAGTTTTCGGCTCAGCACTCGAAAGGAAGCTGGTTACTACCAGCCGCCATTCCACCTGAGAATCTTTTTCGCCATTTTTTCATCTTTCGCTTCCTGCTCATCGAGAAGCGCCTTGCAAGCTTCTGCCTCGACTTTCTTGAGCAGTTCTTCGTGCACCTCGTCGGTGCATTGATCGGAAGTGCAGTAAAACTCCATGTGCTCCAAGAGGGTGTCACGGGCCTTCTTTTTTGCCTTTGGCATGTTGTTTCGCCTCCTCTCTTGCGAGTTTATGTCAGTGTGAGGTTAATTCGAATCACTCTCATCACTCCCAGACTACGCAGTACAGGTACAGAGGCGTGAACAGTGCTGCTGAAAGGGAGGTTGCGCCAACTCCCGCAAGCATAGCCAAGGGCCATGCCAGCGGCAGTGCAAGGGGTCCCATCGTCAATCCAACTACAACGATAAGAATCCAATGCGCATGCAGTTTCGAGCCGAGGCTCGAATCTCTGATGGCAGGAAATATGGCGCCTACGACGATGAGCACTGGAATCGAAATCCAAGGAGAAATCATTGTTGCCCACCTCCTCTCTGTGAGAATGGCTCCCTAGGGTCAAACAAGGGTTGACCACAAAAAGCCACTCTCAAGCGAGGTACTAGATACCTTGTTAAAGAACCTCTTGCTTATACCAAAAACTACGGGATAATTCAAGAGGCAAAATGCTGGGCATGCAAAAAGCCCCCGGCGACATGGAGGCCGGAGGCTAGGAGGGAAGAAGGCGATCTACTACAGGATCACATGTCGCTGTTAGGTGGAGAGTTGGGCACGGGGGTGTGGTGTAGAACTTTTATTCTGCGACATGGGGCGTTGCTACCGGCGAGGGCTATAGGGCAAGAAAAAGGGGGTCGTGGTATGTGGATGTGGCTTGGTAGCCAAGGCGCCCGAAACGGGCTCACATACGTAGACCCCCAAATAGGAAAAGCCCTGCGCGGCTGGTGACCTCGAAGGTCGGTAGTGGACAGCGTGCCCACAGCCAGTCATGCAAGACTCAATGTCATTCTTTAGTTGGTACCTAGTTGGTGTGCCATGGCAGAGCCTGAAGTTACAGAATTGCTCCCTGTTCTCTGGCGCATCGCCTTACTGGCTCGTCGAGCTTTGCCCCACGGAGGTCTGCTCCACGGAGGTCTGCCCAACTGAGGTCTGCTCCATGGAGATCTGCCCCACGGAGGTCTGCCCTACGGAGGTTCGCTCCATGGAGATCTGCCCCACGGAAATGTACCCTACGGAGGTTTGCTCCATGGAGATCTGACCCATAGAGGTCTGCATCACTGAGGTATGCCTCACGAAGGTATGCCCCGCGGAGATTCTTATCTCCCTTGCGGACACGCCGAAGATCAGGAGGATTTGCCATGCTGTTTCACCTTTTCTCGGTGCGAGACGGATAGACGGGTTGCGAGTCCTCAGTGGGACTCGAACGGACGCCGATACGGTTCATCCCACTGGATCTCGTCGACCCAGTGAACCGGATGACCATAGGGCTGGCCGCAGCCACAGGGAGTGTCTCCCGGACGGCTGTCGGACGTCTTGAATTTGTGCGGTGCCGTCAAGATCTCCAAGAGCTCGCCGTCGGCGAAGTACAGATTGCCGATCTTGACCAACTTAGAGTCGACCTTGATCGCCGGAATCGAATGGTCGTCAGACATGGTGTTTCACCTTTTCTCTAAACTAGATACCTTGTCAAAGAACCTCTTGCTTATACCAAAAACTATAAGCCGTGTCAAGAGGCAAAATAGGATGCCGAGGCTAATTCAGAAACGACTAAGCACAGTGGACTACAGGATTTTCTTCCTCCCTTTCGGAAACAGGCTGCCGCGGCACACCTTCGCGTCAAGGGCTTCGCAAGCCGCCTTCGGCGTCCCTTGACCCGAGAGGCTCAGCCGCAGGGATCTTCCTATAAGGGAGGGAAAGAAAAGGGGAGTCACTGTCTACCCAGGAAGTTCAGGCGGTCCGCTTCACATCAGACTGCGTGGCCTCCCGAAGAGCACCCTTTAGCATTGGAAGGGGAATCCAGGGATACCAATCGTGGAGCTCGTCAAGCGTGGTTCCTTCCTCGACCATTTTGAGAAACTGGGCGATACGAATCCTGGTGCCTTTGATGACGAGGTGACCACTTGCGACATTGGCTCTCGACTCCAGGTATCTCATGTCGCAGCCTCCTTATGCCCTGGAGGCAGCTTGTAACCAGCCTTGCTGAAAGCAGCGTCGAAGCCGAAAATCTCCCTGGTTTCGTAGTGCTCGGCGAACGCCATCACGACACAGTCGGTATAGCTGACTGAACTGGTGCGCTCGCGGAAGAAGGTTAGGGCTTGTTGTCGAACGGTCTCCGGAGTGTCAATGACCGAGAATGGGCCTGTAGGGGAGAGTAGTACGTGGGCTGCGCTGTAGGCCGTCGCGTGCCCTGATTTCCTGCCCACAATGTTGATGGTCTCGCTGAACACGTCGGCTGGGACGATGATGACGCTCTGGCTGTCTTCTAATCGCCGAGCTTCTTGAACCGCTTCCTCGTGGAGACTGTCGGTGTCAGTGATGAGAGACACCAGGCCACTTGAGTCAGCAATTATGGCTTGAACGTCATTCTTGTCCATAGAGGTAGTCGTCGATACGAGACGACAAGTCGGCTGGCCCCTTGCCATGAATGGCAGCAAGTCGTAGAAGCCCGCGGCCGGCAGTCTCCTGGCGCTTCTCCTGAGCTCCCTGCTGAAGTAGCTCCCGAATAACTTGAGCGGCTGGCTTGTGCTCGCGCTGGGCGATCAGTTGCAGTATCTGGTGTAATGCCTTGGGTAAATAAACCTGCGTTCGTATCATATGTCTTGCTTATAACATATATGGCGCCCAAAAATCAATCCCCAAATCCCTTATTGCGAGGCTTGAGTGTGGGCAGCCGGAATACCGTTGTGGGCTCCACGAACTCGCGGACTTGGCGACGGAGGCGCCGGCGGGAGATTGGCGGGCGAGTGGGCTGGGGTGCTCGCTGGCCTGCACGGGGCTGGTCTGGTGCTGGCCGGAAGAAGTGGCGGAGGTAGTACTCCTCAACCGAGGCGACGAGGCCAGGGTCGACAGCGAGATGGGGGAGTGAGGGGGTCTTGACCTTCTGCACGCGGTCGTTGGGCAGGCGGATGTAGGCCTCGCCGGTGTGGAGTTGCTGGACCCACTGGACCTGGCGCTCCCACTGCTCCTGGAGCGGGTAGTACGTCGGATGCGTCCGCTCCTCGGCCTGGTCGTCGGCCACCAGGTGCTTAACGGCATCGGGGTTCACGGTGCCGAACATGCGGGCGGAGTACTCGGCGTCCGGTCTGCCGGCCTTGAGGATGACCTCCAGCCCCACGTTCTGCAGGGCGCCCTTGAGGCGGTCTGAGGCCTGGCTCCAGTTCTGGTGTGCCATGACGCAGAACAGCTGGTACTTGCGGCTCTCCGAAAGCATGCGCGTGAGGGCTTCCTCGCTTTGTGCCATGAACTGGGAGAACTCGTCCAGGATCAGATGGTGGGATCGGCGAGGGGCCGTGGCACCGACGCCAGCCCGACTGAGGGCAGCGGCCTCCATGCCGACCGTCAGGAGACAGCCAAAGAGCCGGCGGACATCAGGGGAGGGGAACGCTAGGTTGATGATGACGCTGGTCCCCGAGTCGATGATGCGGCGGAAGTCCAGGGCGTTGTCTGCGTGGCCCAGCGCGTAGCGCAGGGCTGGGGAGAGCGTCAGGAGATCTGCCCGGTTGAGGGTCGACTCCTTCATCAGGGGCGCCTCGCGGCCCCACTGATCCATGCGAAGCCGGAAGAAGCGGATCACCTGGGGGTCGCTGACCCGGGCAAGCACGGTCGTGCGGAGGACGGGGTCGACCAGGAGGTCTGACAGCTTGGTCAGGGGAAGGCCTGCCTGACGCAGGGCGATCACCGAGTGTTTGAGGATGTTCTCGAACGTCGGTGCACCATGTGCGAGTTCGGGCCAGGCACGGCGGGCCGCTTCCGCCACATGTTCGGCCATGGCGTGGTCGTCGTAGGGCTGGGCGAGGAAGTTGAAGGGCAGGTACCGGCCTTCTGCCGCGGCTCTGGGGATGTCCAGGTACACCAACTCGCGGCGTTGCTCGGTCGTTGCCAAGGAGCCGTTCGCCACCAGGTGCGTGAGGACCAGGCGGGCGAGGTCACCGTGCGGATCGACCAGCGTGGCGGGCATGCCGGCCTCGTGCAGCGCGAGGAACAGGGAGGCGAGGAAGTAGCTCTTGCCTGAGCCGGTCTTGCCGAGGACGTGGGTATGGACGTGGGCTTCGTCGGCCCGGAGCGAGAGGGTCCGGGGAATAACGCGCCACTGGCGGTAGGTGCCAAGGGGAATCCGTGGTGCACGGACACGGCGGCTCATTGCGTGCCGTGGTCCGCCTCCTTCTCCGAGACAAGCGTGACTGGTGCCGTCGGTGGGACAGCCAGCCGTGGTGCAGTGTCCGACCCAAGAGGAGGGGGAGCGTCGAGAAAGCTGTCCGCGTAGTCGGCGCCGGCCTGGTACCACCGCATGCCGAAGAACAGCTCGAACGGGTCGGTCTCGACCGGCGAGGCCTCGGTGAAGAGGAAGATCTCCGCGAGGTCCGCATGGCCGATTGCTTCAAGCTCCCGGGCAGTCCAGGAGGAGAGCTGCTCGCGCCTGGCCTCGGTGGGTACCACTGTCGCGATGGTCAGGTTGTCCGCGTCGAAGTGCCCTCGGTAGGGCCCCATGGCCCACGCGGTGAGGGCGGCGACTTTCCGGCGCCAGTACTTCTGCTCCTCCGTACCGCGGTCCAACTCCAAGGCCACGTAGAGGGATTCGTCCCCAACCCGGAGCTCGAACCACGCATCCGGGATCACCGCCACGGAGCGTGCATCGGGATAGCCGGCGGGCTGCACCCGTACCGCCTCCCGCTTGAGCTGGCGCTCGGTGAGAAGCCGGGGTATCGAGACGGCCGGACACTGCTGCGACAGGAGCTCGACGGCCACCAGGACGTCGACGGCCGCAAGGGTGTGCTCCATGAAGGGGTTGTCGCGGGCCTTCTGCTGCTCCTCGGACGGGCGGTAGTAGCTGCTGCCCAAGGAGAGGCCGCGGCTTGCGAGGTGCTTGCGGCCTTTGTCCGCCAGGGTGAAGACGTGCGGTGCTGAGCCGAAACGTGGCGTGGGTAGCTCGCGAAGACGAAGAAGGTAGTCAGCTTCGGCGAGCCGGCGGAGACGGCGCTGCGCGTAGCGGTTCTCATCGTGCGAGCGGGGATACAGAAGTCGGCCGACCTGCGCTGCGGTCATGTACTGGAACCGGTTGACCGCGCGAAGGATCGCCTCGTCCACCTCGGTGAGGCGAAACGGAGCGGATCGGGGAGAACCATGTGGCTGGATGATCGGGTACTCCATCTTCCGACTTTGCCAGACCGGCGTGAGATTTCTTACCAGCAAGCGGTATGCGTCGTGTAAGAGAACGGGTTACTCCCCGGGCTTTCTGGGCGAGCGCCGGCTGATAGGTGGTGGCTGCCGCTTCGGTTCCTGAGGCTTCCTTCGTGGGGGTTCCTGCCTGGCATCACGAGCGGAATCTTTGAGCCACCGGACCTCCTCGCGCAAAGCGTCCCGATCCGAGACAGAAGGGGTCTCCTGGCCTGTGGGGCGACCCTGACGGCTACGGATCTCGTGCTCGATTTGCTCCCGAGGGGTACCGAACCGATCGCGACTCATCGCACGAAGGTCATGAATGGATGGGGTGTTCGGAAGTAGTACGCGCTGACCTTCGAGCGAGCCGGGCGAGGGGAGGAGTATTGCAATACGGGTTGCGGGCGCGGAGGTCGTTATTCGCCGTTCCTGAACTTCCCCGTCCTCCCCTTGGAGTTTGCAGTATGCCACGTAGCGGGGCAGGTGGGCCAACTCGTTGGCGATCTCTGCTCGTCTGTCAGAGTGTGTCTGGTCGAGCTCTTCAATCATATCGATCCACTGTTCATTGGTTCGGCGCTCGCCGAGGTACTCCTGGTATCTCTCTTCTCGTGAGTGCTCTCGGCTAAGAGCCTCGATCTGCATCTCAGCTTGCTGCAAGGCGGGTCGAAGGGCGATCCATGCCTCGATCTTGCGCCATAGCCATATAACGGCCTCAGGAAAAGCCACCGAGCTCCATACGCCTTCATACGGCCAGTCCTTGTGGGTTTTGCGTGACCGCTCACTCATGCGTGCTGGCGGCGAGGAGTTGCGCACCAAATCATCATTGGGCCAGAACCTAAAGTGCTCGCGGAGATATAGCGGGGCCAAGACTTTGTAGAAGTCATCGAATAGCGGCCTCAAAATATCCGTGCCGCATGCGCCGGACTTTCTCGGGTCGTGCTGGGAGAGAAGAACTCGGAACCAGGAGCTTGCAACAGTGTCGGGCTTGAGCAGGTAAGGCTCCGCTAGCAAGCTGGGAAGATGGCCTCGGGTGTATGTCGCGTCTCCGCGCTCAATGCATATATCAAAGTACATGCCAAAGCACGGGTTGAAGGGATCGCTCCACTCGCCTGGTGGGCTTGTTGGGAACGTCTCCCCTTGGCGGATCTTCTCGATGGGGAAGTTTCCTTTGTACTCATACAAGCCGGGGCCGTGATGGGATTTGTAGGTGAAGGGGTGATTCAGTGCTTTGTCAAGCGCCTGAAGGTACAGGTCGGCATCTATAGAGTCATAGTAGAGCCTATCTCGCTTCTCACGGAGACGGTTGTACTGACCTTCGGAATCAGGGCTATCCCAAATCGTCCGAGTGCGTGTTGCATAGTGTGGGCTGGTGCGAGGGCGAGCTACCTGCTTGGTACGCCGGGGTCTCGTATCGAGATTGGCGGAAACGGTATCAGCGTCCTCGGCAGACAGTTGGAATGTGATGAGCGTTTGGACGTTCAGGGCTTCGGTCTGTGGTGTCTGGGAAAGGTTCTGGTGCGCGATAGTGACGGCCAGGCCGAACTTTCCCCCCTCTTCCAGCAGGCGCTGTGCCGTGGGTGTGGCAAAGCGCCCATACTCATCCAGATAGAGGTGCACCCTTGGGCGCTCACTGGCGGGCACGAGTGCTCGCTGGTGGATCAGGTTACTGAAAACTGAGAGGAAGACCATGCCGAGAAAGGAGACGCTCTCTCGGTCGAGGCCGGCCAGGTTCAGGATAAGGGTTCCGCCGTGCTCCATGACCTGGCGGAATGGAATAGTGGTCTCAGGTTGGCTGACCATCAGGCGAATCAGGTCATCCTCAAGAAACCGGGAAACCTTGTTGAGGATCGGGTCACGCTTTTCCTGCTGGCGCTGCGGGCTTGCGAGTTCGTACTCTCGCCAGTAGTCGCTAGAGTGATCGAGTGCTGAAAGCGCGTTGTGGCGGAAGTCAGCGTCGAAGTACAACCGCGGCAACTCGGCCATCGTCAAGCCGTTGGCGATCAGGACTCGGGCTGTATTCCGAAGGCCGCTTTCAATCACGGGCAGGTAGCCGGCGCCTTGCGCTCCCATGAGCTTGAGGAAGATCTCAACAACGTTTCCTATGGTCGCGGTGACTGATTCGGACGTCTTCGGGTGTGGGCACTCATAGAGGTTGAGACCAAACGGCCGGTCGCTGTTCACTTCCACGAGCACCAGGCTGGCCACTGCTTTTCCGGGAGCAAGCTCAATGAGCCGATGCGTCAAATCGCCGTGCGCATCGATGACAACAGCGGCAATACCGGCGCGCATATCTTCGAGGATCATGTGCTCAAGCAAGGTCGTCTTGCCAAAGCGAGACTTCCCAAGGATTGCAACATGGGCAGTGCGATCCTTGTCACGCAACCAGACGCCTTGTTGGTTTTCATCGAAGCCGAGAAGTACGTTGGCGCCCATAGCGCCTCCCGGTACAGCTCAGGAACGGTCTCTACCCTCCCAGGCTACGCGCGGTCAGGGTGGGGGTCATCTGCGGGTGTCATCCTTACGAGGAGTCTCGGGAGCCTGGGCTCGCTGGCGTGCGTCATTTTCGGCGATGAGCTTGGCGCCAATCGCCTCAGTGCGCTCAAGCTGGCGCTTCCAATGCGCCTTGCTCTCCTGGTCAGCCTTGGCGGCGGCCATGAGCTCGTCAGCTTTTTGCTCACTAAACCCAGACTGCACAAGAAAATCTCGATTCTCTGACTCGGTCAGGCGGCGTGAGTTCTTTTGAATGTTCTCAATCACTCCGCGATCGCTCTCGCTTAGCTCTTCGCGTGGCCGGTCGACATGGAGTGCCTGGGTAATGCCGCTTTCGCTAACTCCAGCACGCTTGAGGCGGTCCGCTATCTGACTTTCGGCGAGGCCGGGGAGTTCTCCCTTGACCGCATCAAGTTTGCGGGCGTCTTTAGGGTTAATCTTCGGCTGCTCGTATTGTTCTGCTCCTTCTGCCATGGTTTCTTATGTATCACATATCCGCGGTATCTCCGTCAAGAAGGAAAATCCCTATCGGCTGTTCCCTGAGGCCGGCGGAACGGTCTCCTCGTAGGTCAGGTGGACAAAAGCGTACGAGGGAAAGTCGTCCTGGGAGCGAAACCCTGCGATGAAGGGCGGGATCGCCTCGTTCAGCCCGGCCAGGAAGCCGAGGACACGCAGGGCGGCACTGCGCTTGATGCTCTCCTCGGTGGCGTAACACTGGTACGAGGTTACCTTGGTCGTTGTCCCGTCCTCGTTTCGCCTGAGGTGCTCACTGCTGTGAAAGGCGATATCCGCCGCCAGGACGTCAAACATCCTGCGGTACTCCGCCTGGCTGCGTTCGTGGTTGTTCTCGGGGAGCAGTTGGTCGTTGGGTTCTCGTTCGTGCATATGGGTTTATCTACGGTGCGCAGAAGATCGAGCGTCATTGAGTGAAATGGTTCGCGATTCAGCGCTTTGTAATGGCAACTGAGTAGATCTCCTGCGCCGTCTTGGTGGTGCCGTCTCGTCCCTGGTACTCGCGCTCGTGGCGGTAGCCCACGATGTCAACCTCCCGACCCTTCTGGAGTTCGCCAGCCTCGACCCGCTTCTTCAGGGCTGCCGCGCGGTCGTTGAAGGCCAGGACGTCGAGCCAGGTGGTCGTACCGTCTTCGTTGTGTACGGCCAGGGGGAACTTGGCGACGAGCTTGCCGCCGGCAGTCTCACGGATGGTGGGGTTCCTCCCCAACCTGCCGGTGACCTTGACGCGCTCTGGCTCGCCCTCGGCCTTCTCCTGGGACGGTGGAGCTGGCGTCGTGGCGGCCTGCTCGACCTGGCGGACACGGCGGGCTGTTGCCAGCGGGTCGTCGTCGGCACTCGTCACCTGAACCGGGGCTTCCCCACCACGTGGATGGGCAAGCATCCCGACTGCCTGGACTGGCTGCTCATCGGCCGGACGCACCGGCTTCGCTGGTGGCGTGGCGAACTGGGTCCGGGCGGGCCTCTTGTCCGCGGCCGGCGCCATCACAGTGTCCTCAGCGGTCGTGATGCCGGACTCGGCATCGGTGACTTCACCTGCTTCTCGGTCGGCGACTTCAGCGTCAAGTTCGACTGGAGCGGCAGGTACATCGTCAGGTCCATGCTTCGCAGCCGGCGTCTCCTCGACCACCAGGCCGAGGGTCACCAGTCCCTTGGGATGCAGGGTGACGGACGTGCGATCGTGTTCAGCGTGGGAGCGGAGGAAAACCAGGCCTTCGTCCTCAACGACCGGCGTTGAGGCACCGAAGAGCTCGATGCGAGCGGTCTTGGTGGCGATGCGGGCGACGCCGGCATCAGGAAAGGTCTCAAGACTGAGCGGTGTCTCCTCGTCGTTGACCTGGAAGTGCCATCCCTTGCCATACGCCGGATCGGCAACCGGCAGGGACTCTGCCCCCAACGTCTTGGCGATTGCCGCCTGGTCTAATTTGTGTGGTTCTCGTTCTGCCATATGGTGACGGATTATACGGCGCAGGGGCGGCAAAAGCTGTAAGAAAGATTACAAAAATGCGGAACCTTATCGCTAACCCAAACCGGCGATAATGGTTACAATGGCTTGAAGTTCAAGCACGCTAGCTTCTAGCTCTCTATTGAGTTCGTCGGCGGTCCGAGGTGGTGTGGCAGGCGGCTTTGGGGGATCCTTTTTGCGATGGAAAACCTCCCCCATTCGGGCAAGCTTCTTGTTTGGTTTGGGTAGCTCGGATTCCTTGCTTGGCATGCTATCTAGCTATAGTTATAAGAAATCTGCAAGGGGGAGTCAATACCCAAATACCTAAATTATCACCCGAGCGGAGGAGTGTTGCGACGCGCCGATCCGGGTACCTATCGGCGTATGGCCTGGAAGGTGCTAAGGAAGGTTAAATCCCTGTGGCGCTGGGAAACCGGAACGACTGCTGCCGCTGTGGGTACTGCTAGCGCATACGCGCTCAGGCTCTGGGAGCAGGACTGGCCAGTGGCCGTTGCCGGTTCCGTCTGCACCTTTGTGGCGATCATCTTGCCTGTGCGCCAGGCGCGAAAAGTTACTAGAGAGGCTAAGGCAGCCGAAGAGCGGGCTGCTGCAAGTATCAGAGCTGCGCAAGATGAGACGACTAGAATTGGTAAGGATACCGAAAGCGCAGTTAAACACAGGCTGTGCATTCTGCTTGAGCCAGTGGCCAAAGACTTAATTGACGCAAATCGAGGGCTACATAAGAGCACGGCGGCGGTAACCGTGGCGCGTCGAAATCTCAAACAGGCAGTCACGCGCACCATTGCTCCAAGATTTGGTCATGACGTCCGAGCTTCATTCTTTAAGTTCATCAAGCACACCTCAG
The DNA here is from genome assembly GCF_055584725.1 of Kitasatospora sp. NPDC101108. Lineage (NCBI taxonomy): Bacteria > Bacillati > Actinomycetota > Actinomycetes > Kitasatosporales > Streptomycetaceae > Kitasatospora > Kitasatospora sp. NPDC101108. The sequence goes on along the minus strand of NZ_JBVJLM010000026.1, from coordinate 40,121 downwards.
CGCCGAGTCAGTCACTAGTATGTATCGAAAATCTATCCTTTGGCCGCGATGGCTACCCCACAACAACATTCCCTGACGCCGCGGGAAACGGGGCGTTTCTGTTGAAGCGTATGGCTGACAAGAATAGCGGGCCATTATTCGTAGCTGACGTTGAGACGCCACCGCTAGGGTGCAATCCGGCACCTCCGGAGTGGGCTTCAGGGGAGTGCGGATATCGAACGTTCGTTGCTGCGAGCGTCTCATCAAAAAAGGAGCTTTGGGGAATGCTCACGCTCGACGCCCCAGGCGCTGGGGTATTAACGAAAGAAGATGCCGAGGTGCTCGCTGTACTAGCCGAGCTGTTGGCTGCTGGCCTCGAAGGAATCAAGCAGACAAAATAGGGGCAGACGGCGGGAAGGAAAGCGCAGTAGGCTCTGTTTCGGGGGCGCGGGCGCTGCCCAAGACTCGACCCCTTGCCTGGCCCCGCGCCTTCCGCAGGGGCGCCGGCCGTTCACGAGCCGGGGTCGTGGCGGAACAGTCGCTTCATGTCGTCCGCCATCAGGGCGTCCAGCTCGACACGTGCTTCCTCAGACCCCAGCGCAGCAGCCCTGGCAAACCAGGGCTGGGCATCCCCGAGGTGGCCCTGTTCCTTATAGGACCGCCCCAGGCAGTAGCACGCGGTCCCCGCAAAGATGTTGTCGGTCATGTTGGCGACGACTTCCCAGTACTTGCGTGCGTCGTCCACCGCACCGCGGGCGCTGAGGAGGCCGCCAAGGTTGATGATCGCCATCGAATCACCCGCGCGCGCCGCCACGGTGTACCAGTGCTCGGCTTCGTCATCCCGGTCCTGCTCATAAAGGATCCTGGCAAGGTTCAGTACGGCCGGCAGGTAGCCGGTTTGTGCTGCTTTGCGGTAGTACCCCTCTGCCTTCGCAGCGTAACCCTCCTCTTCTAGCTGCTCTGCTCGCTCAAAGTAGGTTTCGATCTTCGCCTGTCGCATGGCGCGACCTCCCGTCGCGAGGGGACTCTCTTCTTCCAGCCCAGGCGCGATGGAGCCGGGTGTCAAGGTGATGCTCGGCCCCGGGCCTCACCGAATGCCCCTGTCGCGCCGTGTGGCTCTCCTAGACGGGCGCAAGCGCCCGTAACGATCAAGGAATCGCGATGGCCGGCTTCACTGCTTCCGGGGCTCCTGGTGGCCTCACGGGCATGCCGTACGCGGGAGGTCTGTCCCCTATATATAGGTGCGTCCCCGCACGTGCCCCCCCGGACCGTGTCACACCCGTGTCACAGACCCCATCTTGCTGCCTGGAGGCCGCCGCGCTGACCTGCGGGTTTGTGGACTGGGTGGACGAGATGGACGCGAAACCCCTTGATTTCGGCCGCTGGGGGTCAAGGGGTCGCAGGTTCAAATCCTGTCGTCCCGACCAGCGTTTTCGCAGGTCGAAGGCCGTTTTCGCAGTGATGCGGAAACGGCCTTGATGCGTTTTCGGGGCCTTGTGAGTGCATGGTGATATCGGGGATCTGGGATGGATCTTCTCGCTCTCCGGGCGTAGGCATCAACTTGCCTTCTGTGTCGGGCCCTTGTCCGTGGTGCGTTGTCTGGGGGTCCAGGGTGCGTGAGTTCCGGGTGTTCTCGGGTGGCCGGATAAGGGTGGGCGTCGGCTGGTCGGCGGTGGTGAGGGCGCGGTTGATGGTGTCGACGGCGTGGTGGGCGGCTTCGGTGGTGAGGTGGCCGTAGGTGTTGGCGGTGGTGGACAGGGTTGCGTGTCGCAGGGTCTTGGAGACGACGGTGAGGGGGACGCCGGCGGTGATGGAGATGGTGGCGGCGAGGTGGCGTAGGTCGTGGATGGTGGTGCGGGGGACGCCGAACTCGCGGCAGAGCTGATGGAAGTGGTTGAAGACGTATTCGGGGTGGAGGTGGGCGTCCGTCGGGGCGGTGGAAGACGAGGCCGCCGTTGTGGCCTGACCTGTGGTGATCCCTTGTCGGGGCGACAAGTGCTTCTATACCTCTGCGTCGTCGATGCTGCGGCGACCCTCCGCCGTGCCGCTACTGCGGCGTTTCGAAGCTGGCGGCGGTCGGGTCGTGGGCGGACGCTTCCGTGGCTCGCCGGATGGAGAGGTGGATGCGGCGGCGTGCGAAGTCGATCTCCTCGATGAGCATGAGCGGACATCGTCAGCCTTGCGGATGACCTCCGCAGGTGCGGCGACGTCGTGGGCACTGAGTTCCACAAGATGGACCAAGCCCTCGATGCCCGGTTCGATGCGGACAAAGGCGCTGAAAGGGACGACCTTGGTGACCGTGCCGGGGACGACCTCGCCGACGTGGTGGGTGGCGAAGTAGCGCCGCCATGGGTCTTCCTGGGAGGCCTTGAGCGACAGCGCGACCCGTTCGCGCTCCAGGTCAACGCCGAGGACTTCGAAGCGGATCTCCTGTCCGACCTGCACGATGTCGGTGATGGCCTCGAAGTGTGTCCAGGACAGCTCGGGGACGTTGATGAAGCCCGTCGCTCGGCCGAGATCGTCGTCTAGGTCGACGAAGACACCGAATTTGGGGCGTTGCGGCCACCTTCCCGGTGCGGATCTCGCCCCTTCGTATCGTGCGGAGGAAAGGGCGGCGCTGGTCTGCCCGGGTGGGGTTGGTACGCCACTGGGCACGCAGGACGCCGTCCTCGTCGGGCAGGGCCGCGGTCATCAGTGGGTTGCGCTCGGCCGGTTGGAGTGGGACCAGCGCGAGGCTGTCGGAGCGCTGGAAGTATCCGTAGGAGTCCGTGCGGGATGCCATCCACCGGTCCGCGATCCGCGTGTAGATCCGGCCGTCCAACTGCTGCACGACGAGGAGTTCAAGCCTGCCGGGCCGGCTCATGGCGTCGAGGATCGGGTCGATGTCGGCGGTGAGGTCCGGCCAGACGGCCAGCCTGGCGCGCGGAGTCAGCGCGGTGCGTGTGGCGTCGAAGTTGGCGGGCGTCAGGCAGTGCCAGCGGGATCCGTTGCGGACGTAGATTGTCTCCAGGAGTATGCCATCGCGTTCGGCGACCAGGGCGGCGAGCGCGGTCCAGAACGCGTCGTCGGCCGGGGGCGGCACCTCCGTGCGGTCGAATGCCGGGTCGTACGGTGACGCCTCGATCCGTTCGGCGAACAGGCCGAGTTCGCGGCAGCGGGCGATCGCGGCGTTGCAGGGGCCCGTGCTGCCGACGTATAGCTGCTGATCCTCGCCGACTACGCAAGGATCGGACCCGACACGACCCGCCCAGAAATCCGCGGGTCACCGAGACGGCACGATGCGTGACCCGATGTTCTATATCGGCAGTGCCCTCCGTCTCGGGAGAGGAGCAGCTCATGGGCGAGCACGAGAAGCCTGAGCTGGATCCGGGGCAGGGCACGCCGCCGCCGGCGAATGGAGATGGGCAGGGTGCCTCCGCCGCTCCGCCCGGCGACGGCCGGCATCACCGGTAGAAGGCGAGGTGACCGGCACCCTTGCCTGATGGCGCACCGCGCTTGTCTCGATGGTGGGATGGCCGGGCGTGGGGCGGGGTCGAAGCCTGCGCCATAGATCCATGACGCGGCGGCTGTGCTGCTGCACGATCGGTTCCCGCCGGATGGTGGGACGGGCACGTGCGGATGCCCGGTCGATCGGGTCACCGACCCGGAAGCGCCGCTCGGCAACTGGCTGCGGAGCGGGAGAAAGTGGTCTGCAGGTCGGCCGTGGGTTGTTGGGCTCTTACGGGCGGGGACAGTCCTCGCCAGGGGTTCGTCGTCGAGGCCATGAACGGCGCGTCTCGCGTGCCTTGCCGGTCACCGCCGGTACCGCTTCAGTGGCGCTGGGGCGGGCGCCCATGCGCTTCGGAGGGGACGCGCGGCCAGCTCGGCGTCGCGCGTACCCTCCGCCTCAGAGAAGCGCGTCGGTCTCGGGTCAGAGCTTGTACATCGCGGTGTAGGGCTGGGTGATGCGTTCGCGCCGAGATCCGAAGTCGACGAGGACCGCGATGTCGCCGTCTCCTTCGACCTCGATGGCCCGGCCGAGGCCGTACGTGTCGTGGGTGACGCGGTCGCCGACGGCGAAGTGCTTGCGTGGCGCTTCGGTCTGGGCCTTGAAGGGGCTGGTGGGCAGGGCGCGGCGGACTGCTACAGATCTTCTCATTACCTGCAGTATGCGCCGAAAATCGCGGGAGCGGGTCTCTCCGGTGCAATCGATTTCTGAGCCGCGGCAGGAGTTTCGCGTACGCGGTCCGAAACGATCATGGACGGTGCCGGTGGGCGCGCTGCGTGGCCGGCGCCGCGGGCAGGTCCGTCCTGGCGCCCGTGGGGCTCGCCCATCCGAGGAGGGTGGGTCGCGGGCGTCGAGAGGGCGGAGCTCCCAGGCGAACTAGGGTGTTTTTCATGGGGGTTGGCGGTCATCTCGCCTCGCGCCCTGTGGTCCCGGGGAGGGGGGCCTGCAGAACCGGGGTGGAATTTCCGCCCGTGGCGGGCCTGGGCCTGCTAGAGTCGTTGTAGTTGCAGTAGTGGTTCCCATGAACTTTGTGTGCGCCTGCTGATGTTTCGCAGGCGCCTTTTTGTTTCCCGGCTCTTCCCCGGGTGGGTGCTCATCGCGGCGACTCGAAGTCCGCGCTGTGCGGGTTTCGGACAGCCCCTTGAAGGAGATTTTTTTATGGCTAATGGCACTGTGAAGTGGTTCAACGCGGAAAAGGGCTTCGGCTTCATCGAGCAGGAGGGTGGCGGCGCTGACGTGTTCGCCCACTACTCGAACATCAACGCCAACGGCTTCCGTGAGCTGCTCGAGGGCCAGAAGGTCGAGTTCGACGTCACGCAGGGCCAGAAGGGCCCGCAGGCCGAGAACATTCGTCCGCTGTAGTTTTTTTGCCACGGCACCCGCCTGGTAGCGAGGGGCCCGCACCGCGTACATGATGCCCGGTGCGGGCCCCTCGGCATTGCGCCACACCGCACACCCCGGCCGTTTCCGGCCCCCTGGCTCCGCCACCGGCGGCCATCCCCACGCGAGACGTCCCGCGCCGCGTCCGGATCGGCGCCCTGCCGTGACACCCACGGTTCGAGGATCTTCGCTCCTTGCCTTTCGCGGTGAGCGCGGACCTGAGGTGACGTGCCGCACGGTTTCACCGTCCACGCCCCGCCCTCTCCATACTTTCGGCCCGTTTCTCGCGATCTCCTGCCGGCGCCCCGCGCTGCGGAGCCGCCTCGTGACGTGCCGCCCCAGGAAGGTTTTCCATGAACCGCTCCAGTCGCTCCCCGTACCGCAACACCAACTCCCGATCCTCGGCCTCCGCCCGCTCCGGCAGTTCCTACGGATCCCGCTCCGGCGGCAACTCCTTCTACGGCGACCGGGCCGCCGACGGCCGTAAATCCCGTCAGGGCTCCTCTCTGCAGGGCGAGTTCGCGATGCCGATGAGCACCACCCCGGCGCTGCCGGCCGTCGAAGCGTTCGACGAGCTGGACATGCCGAAGGCGCTGTTGTCGGTGCTGACCCGCCAGGGCGTCACCGCGCCGTTCCCGATCCAGGCCGCCACGCTGCCGAACTCGCTGGCCGGCCGTGACGTCCTCGGACGAGGCCGCACCGGCTCCGGCAAGACCATCGCGTTCGGCCTCGCCGTACTGGCCCGCACCGCCGGCCGGCGCGCGGAGCCGCGCCGGCCGCTGGCCCTCGTGCTGGTGCCCACCCGCGAGCTCGCGCAGCAGGTCACCGACGCCCTCACCCCGTTCGCCCACGCGGTGCGGCTGCGCATGGCGGCCGTGGTCGGCGGGATGTCGATCGGACGCCAGGCCCACGCCCTGAACCAGGGGGCCGAGGTCGTGGTCGCCACCCCCGGTCGCCTCAAGGACCTGATCCAGCGCGGTGACTGCCAGCTGGACGGGGTCGGCATCACGGTCCTCGACGAGGCCGACCAGATGGCCGACATGGGCTTCCTTCCCCAGGTCACCGAGCTGCTCGAACAGGTCGCCGAGGGCGGCCAGACGATGCTGTTCTCCGCCACCCTGGACCGCAACGTCGACCGCCTGGTCCGCCGCTTCCTGAAGGACCCGGTCACCCACTCGGTGGACCCGTCCGCAGGCGCGGTCAGCACGATGGAGCACCACGTGCTGCACGTGCAGAGCTACGACAAGGCCGCCACGATCGCCCACATCGCCTCCCGCGAGGGTGGCGTGATCATGTTCATCGACACCAAGCACGGCGCTGACCGCCTGGTGGAGGACCTGCTCGCGAACGGGGTGAAGGCGGCCGCCCTGCACGGCGGCAAGTCCCAGCCGCAGCGCACCCGCACTCTGGAGCAGTTCCGCACCGGCCAGGTCACCGCGCTGATCGCCACCAACGTCGCCGCCCGCGGCATCCACGTCGACGGCCTCGACCTGGTCGTCAACCTCGACCCGCCGAGCGACCACAAGGACTACCTGCACCGCGGTGGGCGCACCGCCCGCGCCGGCGAGTCCGGCACCGTCGTCACCCTCGTCCTGCCCAACCAGCGCCGCGACATGGCCCGCATGATGGCCACGGCCGCCATCACCCCCGTCACCACCCGCGTCAGCGCCGGCGACGATGACCTGGCCCGCATCACCGGCGCCCGGGTGCCCACGGGCATCCCCACCGTGATCGCCGCCCCCGTCGTCGAACGCCCCCGCCGCAGCCCGTCCACGAGCCGCGGGCGCCGCGGCCGCCCCGCCCGCGCGGGAGTCGACACCCACGCCACCGCCACGGGCCGCGACAACAAGGGCTCCTCCGGCCGCCGCCGGGCACCGCGCCGCGCCGCCCTCGCCGCTTAGCGCGTACGTGGGGGCCAGGACTGCCGCCGGTCCCGGCCCCACCACTCACCAAGCGAACAACATTCTCGGCCCCTCCGGCGCACCCGCCGGCCGTCCCAGCGTCAGCGCCCTGCCCACCGCCGGTCCCGGCGGTAGATACGCGAAGGAGTCCGCCCATGACCATCACCCTCGAACGTACCGAGACCGCCGCCACGGTCGGCGACCTCATGAAATGCCCTGAGCTGCAGATCAGCGACGACGTCATGGTCGACATGGCGATGGACGTCCTGCAGAGTTCCGGCACCGACCACCTCCTGGTCCGCGACGACGACGGCCGCTGTGCAGGGCTGCTGACGCGCCTCCACCTCGCCCCGTTCCAGGCCCGCTCCTGGTACACCGAGCGGACTCCGGTGCGCGACATCGTCTTCGACCGTGGCCCGTACGCCACCGCTGACATGCCCGCAGACGCGGCGGCCGCCACCATGCGCGCCCGAGGCCTGGCCGTGTGGCCGGTGGTGGACCACGACGGCCACGCAATCGGCCTGCTCAGCTTCTAGGACCGTCCCGTCGGCGCCGACGCGCCGGCCATCGCCCTGTGCGCTCGCAGTATCCCTCACCGCTGCTTTCGGCCCCGTGTCCCGCCAGGGGAGGCCCTCCGGGCAGTGGACGCGCAGGTCGGTGCGGCCTCACACGACCCCCGGAATCCCGCGGCCCGGAAGCGGCTTACGCAGGGGTGGAACTCACGCAGCGCCTGGTCGACGCCGGGGCGGTGCAGCAGGGCCGCGATCGGTGGGGCAGGTGCCGGGCGGCCGGAGCGGTGCGCAACGGTCGGCCGGTGCACCGAAACGGCGGACTCGGCTTTGGGGCGGCCGGCGGTGCCCGGCTGCCCGGCAGGCCACGTCGATGGGTGCCCTGGGCGACGAGGTCGCGGGCGCGCATCGCGATCCGCAGCTGGTAGCGGGAGTAGCGGCGGTGTCCGCCCTCCGAGCGCAACGGTGTGATGAGGCCCTGCTCGCCGAGGGAGCGCAGGAAGCCGGGGGTCGTGCCGGTCATCTCGGCGGCGCGGCCCATGGTTCACGCAACACCTCGAAGCGGGCACACGGCCAGGACAACCGCCGGACCGTGTTGCCCGATCCGCGCCCGGTCGGGGAGAAGGGCCACCGTCAGGGCCGCGTCGGTGTCCTTCCAGGGCGCGGTCTACTCAGAGGGCGGCGCGGTCATCGGCGGCGGCGGCCGCCGCCGCCGATGTGGCGGTCGTTGGCCAGTGCGGTCAGCGGGCCGTACTCACAGGCGAGCTGATTCCACGTCAGAACCTCGCCGCAGCGGGCCGGGAACGTCTTCGGGTCGAATTCGGGCATGGTCCAGGTGCCGGTGCCCCGGTCCCGCAGCCACAGGTCCCCGTCACCGTCGACCACAGTCGGCGGGGCCGGTACGGGATCGGCCTGATCGATGGGATCCCAGGTGACCCGGCCGGGGTGGGAGGCGCGGCGCAGCTCGGTGGTGGCCAGCCGTGCGGCCAAGTCGCGGGTGGACTCTTCGGTGTCCTTGACCGACGCGAGCCGGTATGCGTCGTCGAGGACGGGCAGGGCTGGATTCTGGCTGCGCTTGGAACTCATACGCTGGCTACCTCCGTAGGGGACGCCACATCCGTTATGGCACCCCGTGCAGGAACACGGTATCCGAGGCGGAAGCCGTGCCGGTCACTACCGCCGTTCAGGTGGAGGAGACCGGGGCGGTGGGGCCTGGTGGTGAGCCGGTCCCGGACATGGCGCAGCCGCGGTGGTTCGGGGTGATGGCGATCCCTGGAAACGGCCACCCGGATACAGGTGTTTGCCGTCTCTGATCCCCGCAGGTGGCCGGTTGCGAGAGCGAGGAGGTCGCCCGGCGCTTCCATGAGGGCACCGTCGCCAAACAGGGCTTCGACGAAGGCGAGTTGATGATCCACTCCGAGCGGGTCGGTGCAACCTGTGGCTGAGGACCCTGGACCGGCTCGGCCTCGGCTTCGACTCCTGACAGTTCGGCTGCTGTCCCGGCTGGAGTCGGGGCAGCAGCCGGCAAACGGGAATTTCGGGGTCACGCCGTCCGGCAGCCTATTATCGCTTCTTGGGCCTGCGGACGTGATCCCCGGCTCACCAGGTACGGAGAGGCGTCACCCGGCCTGCTGCCGATGCGTACCCGAGGAAACCCGTGAGCACCGAAAAATCCGTCCCCGTCCCGCAGGTCCTTCATGAGGCCGGCCGCCGACGGACCTTCGCCGTGATCAGCCATCCGGACGCGGGCAAGTCCACGCTCACCGAGGCGCTGGCGCTGCACGCGCGGGCGATCACTTCTGCCGGTGCGGTGCACGCCAAGGGTGACCGACGCGGCGTGACCAGCGACTGGATGGAGCTGGAACGCGAGCGCGGTATCTCGGTGACCTCGGCCGCACTGCAGTTCGGCTATCGCGACCATGTGTTGAACCTGGTCGACACCCCCGGCCACGCCGACTTCTCCGAGGACACCTACCGGGTGCTGGCCGCCGTCGACTGCGCGATCATGCTGGTCGACGCGGCCAAGGGCCTGGAGGAGCAGACCCGCAAGCTTTTCGCGGTCTGCCGCCATCGCGGCGTCCCCGTGATCACCTTCATCAACAAGTGGGACCGGCGCGGCCGGGATGCACTCACCCTGCTCGAGGACATCGAGACGCACCTCGGGATCACCCCCGTCCCGGTCGTCTGGCCGGTGGGCAACGCCGGCAACCTGCGCGGCCTGGTCGAAGCGGGGAACACCGAGCAGATGCTGCGCTACACCAAGGTGCCGGCCGGCACGCACGCCGCCCTCGAGGAGCAGCTCACCTCCGAGAAGGCCGCCGAGCAGGAGGGCGAAGCCTGGACGACCGCGCTGGAGGAACTGGAGCTGGTGCTCTCCTCCGGCCCCGGCTACGACCAGGAGGCCTTCGAGGCCGGCAAGATCAGCCCGGTCTTCTTCGGCGCCGCGCTGACCAACATCGGTGTGAAGCCCCTGCTGGACGCCGTGGTCGACCTCGCGCCGGCTCCTGGGCCCCGCCCGCTGGCCAAGGGCGGCAGCCGCGAGGTCGGCGAGGAGTTCTCCGGCCTGGTGTTCAAGATCCAGGCGAACATGGACCCGGCCCATCGCGACCGGATCGCCTTCGTCCGAGTCTGCTCCGGCGTTTTCGAGCGCGGCATGCACGTCACCCGCGCGGCCAGCGGCCGCTCCTTCGCCACCAAGTACGCACACACCGTGTTCGGAGCCGAGCGCACCGTGGTCGACACCGCGTACCCCGGCGACGTGGTCGGCCTGATCAACGCGAGCGCTCTGCGGGTCGGCGACACCCTCTACACCGGCAAGAAGACCGAGTTTCCCCCGCTGCCCGCCTTTGCCCCCGAGTACTTCGCGGTGGCACGGCCCAAGGACATCAGCCGTTCCAAGCAGTTCCGCAAGGGCGTCGCCCAACTCGATGAGGAAGGCGTGATCCAGGTGCTGGTCTCCGACCGGCGTGGCGACCAGGCGCCGGTCATGGCTGCGGTCGGCCCGATGCAGTTCGACGTGATCCTGCACCGGATGGAGCACGAGTTCTCTTCCCCGATCGCCCTCGACCAGCTCTCCTACCGCTTGGCCCGGATCACCGACGCCGACGGCGCCGCAGCCCTGGCCAAAGCCCGTCTGACCAATGGCGAGGTGCTCACCCGCCGCTCGGACGACGTGCTGCTGGCCTTGTTCGCCGACAAGTGGCACCTGAACGCCTTCCAGCGCGCCCAACCCGACATCCTGCTCCAGCCGCTGATCGCCACGGCGGACTGATCGCCGACGTCTCGGTACGGCGGCGCCGCTTGGCACGGCGGACGGCGCATGGTCAGGCCCCTGCCGGGGGTCTTCCGGCGCGTCGCGGGCGGGGAGCCTGGGGTCGAGCGGGGGGCAGGCGCACCCAGTGGGCCGCGGCGACGGCGGCCTCGGTGGAGTCGACCTGGGAGAACAGCTCGGCCCGGTTGAAGTGGTCCTGAACGAGGAGCCGGTTCGCCGCGGCACCTGGACGGCCTGCTGCGGGTGGATCTCGAAGGATCCGCATCCAACGCCGAAGGGCCGCCTCCGCCGGAGGGCGGAGGCGGCCTGGGAGGGCTCGCGGCGGGCGTCAGGCCTTGACGCGCAGCACGAACTTGCCGGTGGAGTCGCGGCGTTCGAGGATCTCGTGCGCCTTGACGGCGTCCTCCAGGGCGAGTTCGGTGGTCTCGATCCGGACGGCGCCGGTGGCGAGCCGGCGGGCGGCCTCCACCAGGTGGCCGTGGACCAGGTCGGGCTGCTGGTCGGCGAGGCCGCCGATGTTGTACCCGGCCACGGTCTTGGCGGTGTACCACATCAGGTTGGCCTCGTAGGTGTGGTCCTCCTGCGAGGCGTTGCCGTAGACGACGTGGCGGCCGAGCGGGGCCAGCAGGTCCAGGGCCTTGGCGCGGACCGGGCCGCCGATGGAGTCCAGCAGGATGTCGACGCCGCGGCCGCCGGTCAGCTCCGGGACGCGCGCCTCCAGCTCGTCGTAGGTGAGCACCTCGTCGTAGCCGAACTTCTCCTTGGCGAACGCGGCCTTGTCGGCGTTGCTCACCGCGCCGTAGACGGCGCCGGCGCCCAGGTTGCGGGCGATCTGCGCGGCACCGCTGCCCACGCCGCCGGCGCCGGCCAGCACCAGGACGCTCTCGCCCTCGCGGACCCGGGCCACGTCGTGCAGGATCGCCCAGGAGACCGGCAGGTTGCAGGGGAAGGCGGCGGCGACCGGCGCGGGGATGGCGTCCAGCTCGCCGTCGAGGGCGACGGTCAGCCGCTCGCGGGCCACCGCGACCTCGGCGTAGCCGCCGCCGGCCAGGGTGAGCGCGGCGACCCGCTGGCCCGGGCGCAGGTTGGTGACGCCCTCGCCGACGGCCCGGACGGTCCCGGTGACCTCCAGGCCGGGGACGTGCGGGGTGCCGGGCTGGAACTGGCCGCGACGGAACATCACCTCGGCGAAGTTGACGCCCGCGTACTCGACGTCGATCGACACCTCGCCCGCGCCGGGCTCGGGGATCTCCACGTCGACGAGGGTCAGGACCTCGGGGCCGCCGTAGCTGTCGAAACGAATGGCGCGCATGGAATGCCTCCTGGCTGCTGTTGAGCTGTTGAACAGTGGTCGAGTGGGGCGCCCGCCGGGTACGGGGGGCCGGGCGGGCGCCGGGGAGGGGTGGTCAGGTGGTCAGTGCTGCCGCCGCGCCGTGGCCAAGGCCGGGCAGCCGGCTCCAGCCCCCGCGGTCGGCGTGCTCGGTCAGCACCGGGTCCTCGCCCACCACCGTGGGGTGGCCGACGAGTCGGAGCAGGTCGAGGTCGGAGGAGTGGTCGCCGTAGGCGTGGCACTCCTGCGGGTCGAGGCCCGCCGTGCGGAGCAGCTCGCGGGCGGCGGCGGCCTTGGCCGCGCCGATCATCGGCTGCTCCAGTTCGCCGGTGAGGATCCCGTCGGCCACCAGCGGGCGGCTGCACAGGACCGTGTCGGCGGCGACGTGGCGGGCGATCGGGTCCAGGCAGCCGGGGAAGGACCCGGAGACCAGGACGGTGCGGTGGCCCTGTTCGGTGTGCCGCCGGAAGGCGGCCAGGGCGGGGGCGTGGAAGAGCTCCCCCGCCTCGGTCCGGGTCCGGAACCACTGCTCGCCCTGCTCGGCGAGTTCGGCCTCCGGGACGCCGGCGAACAGCCGGTAGTACGCCCGGTTCACCTCCTCGCGCGGCACGCCCTGGTCCGCCAGCCGGCGGAGGGCGCGAGGCGGTGAGCTCGACCCTGACAGCGAGGCGCGGGAACCGCCCTGGTTGACGGCGATCTCGACGCCGAAGAAGAGTCGCTCGGGGTTGTCGATGCTCGCGGTGAGGATCCACGTAGTAGTACTGCCGCGCCGGCCAGGCCGAGGCGTAGAACCGCTCGGTGACGGCCAGGAACATCTGGCGCGCCGCCTCGATGGTGATCATGCCCTGGATGTGCTGGCCCGTGGTGTGGACCAGGAGCAGCTCGTTGTCGTTGTCCAGTCTCAGGTCCGCCTGGTAGCGCAGGGCGTCGATCTGGCGGAGCCCGGCGATCAGGACGTTCTGCTCGCGGTGCTGTCCTGGCCGTTGATCAGCGTCAGGTGGAGCCCGGAGTCACTGTAGCGGCCCGCTCGCAGGTCCTTGACGAACCCCCGCGGTGGCCACTCCATCGTTCGCGGCCAGCGCGCCGAAGCGGTCGCCGACCAGGTACTGAACCTCAGTCCGATGCGTCATGTCAATGCCCCCATCACATGAAGTGCGCGCGGTGCGCGTCTCCGAACAGGCAGAAAGGTCCTTACGACCGGCCCGTACCGCCTTGCTGACGGGGGGCCAGACACGAGGACAGTATCAGGATTCGTAGTCAGCTTGCGACTCTGTTTCATATCAAGACTTCCTCAAGACTTCCGAAGCTGACCCTCTGACCGCCTTGACGCCCGCTGCGGCGAACCCATAACGTCCCCTGTCGTAAGTAAGGGCTCTGATATCGAACAGGGTTCTTGCTCCTCATCGAACCCATCGACACCCGACCACGGTCGACGTCATCGACATTGGAGTCCCCGACCCATGAAGAGCTACCCACGCACCACGCTCGCCGCGGTGTGCATCGCCGGCGGGCTGCTCCCCGCCTCGCTCACCGGCGCCTCGGTGGCCCTGCCGAAGATCGCCACTGACCTGGGCGCGGGCCTCGGACCGCTCCAGTGGGTGGTCAACGGTTACAACCTGACCTTCGCCAGCTTCATGCTCGCCTGCGGTGCCATCGCCGACCTGGTCGGCCGCCGCCGGATGCTGGGCATCGGCATCACGCTCTTCGGCCTGTGCTCCCTGGTCAGCGGCCTCAGCGGCAACATCTACCTGCTGGACGCCGCCCGCCTGCTGGCCGGTGCGGCCGCCGCCGCGGTGCTGACCGCCGGCAGCGCCGTGCTCGCCACCACCTTCTCCGGCCCCGCCCAGGCCAAGGCCTTCGGCATCCTCGGCTCCTCCTTCGGCGTCGGCCTCGCGCTCGGCCCCTCCACCTCCGGCGTGCTGGTCTCCTCCTTCGGCTGGCGCTCGGTCTTCCTGCTGCACGCGGCGATCGACCTGGCGCTGCTGCTGGCCCTGCCGCGCATCTCCGAGTCCCGTGACCCGGGCGCCCGCGGCGTCGACTGGGGCGGCACCATCACCTTCACCACCAGCCTCGCACTGGTCACCCTCGCCATGGTCGAGGGCCCCCAGCAGGGCTGGGCCAGCCCCGTGGTGCTCGGCCTGCTGGCCGGCTCCGTGCTGCTGCTCGCGCTCTTCGTGGTGGTCGAACTGCGCCAGGAGCGCCCGATGTTCGACATGACCCTGTTCACCCAGGGCCGCTTCGTGGCGATCTGCTTCGTCCCCGTCGCCCTCGCCTTCGGCTTCGTCTGCCTGCTGGTCTTCCTGCCCTCCTACTTCATGGGCGCCAACCGCTTCACCAGCTCCGAGGCCGGCGCCGTGATGCTGCTGCTCACCGTCCCTGTGCTGGTGTTCCCGATCATCGCCGGCCGCCTCGCCGCGAAGATCTCGGTCCGCACCCTGCTGGCCGTCAGCCTGCTGCTGGTCGCCGGCGGCGCCGCCTGGCTCACCACCATCCACCCCGGCGTCGGCATGGCCGGCCTGATCGGCCCGTTCCTGATCATCGGCACCGGTGTCGGCATCTCCTTCGGCCTGCTGGACGGCGCCGCGATCGGCTCCGTCCCGCCGGAGCGCGCCGGCATGGCCGCGGGCATGTTCAACACCATGCGCCTGGCCAGTGAGGCCATCGCCATCGCCGGCATGGGCTCGGTGCTGGTCAGCCTGGTCAGCTCCAACGTCTCCAAGAACCTCGACTCCTACGGCAGCGCCTTCACCGGCAACCCGGACGGCCTCGCCGCCAAGGTCGCCCAGGGCAACCTGGCCGACCCGGAGTCCGGCGTCGCCGAGGCCGGCCGCGAGGCCTTCCACACCTTCCTCGCCGACGGCTACACCGACGCGCTGCGCACCGTGCTGTGGATCCTGGCCGGCGTGGCCGCGCTCAGCGCCCCGCTGATCGCCGTGATGCTCAAGGACCGTAAGGCCGCCGCGGCCGCGGCGACCGCCCCGGAGGCCGAGGAGGCCCCCGAGCCGGTCGGCGCCGGGCGCTGACAGTCCCTGGGGCGTGCCCGAAGCGCCAGCCAGGCAAGAGCGACCGGTCCGGGCGGGACGCGGTGAACCCGCCGCCCCGCCCGGACCGCTCCACCTCCGGGGGCCCGTACAAGCACCGGCCCCCGCCCGAACCGAACCACCCGAAGGAAGAGATCATGCACAGCCGCCAACTCGGCCCCACCGGCCTCACCGTCGGAGCCATCGGCCTCGGTTGCATGGGGATGACCGCCTTCTACACCACCGGCGGCTACGACGAGGCCGCCTCCGTCGAGGTGGTCCACCGCGCCCTCGACCAGGGCATGACCCTGATCGCACCGCCGACGTCTACGGCCCTTACAGCAACAAGGAGTTGCTCGGCCGCGCCCTGGCCGGCCGCCGCGAGCACGCCGTGCTGGCCACCAAGGTCGGGCTGGTCCAGGAGCCGGACCGGCCGATGTACCGCAACGGCCGCCCCGAGCACATCCACGCCTCGATCCGCGACTCGCTCAAGCGCCTCGGCACCGACCACGTCGAGCTGTACTCCTGCACCGGGTGGACCCGGACGTCCCGCTGGCCGAGTCCTGGGGTGCGATGGCCGAGCTGGTCGAGGCCGGCCTGGTCCGCGGCATCGGCCTGTCCGAGGTCGGCGTCGAGGAGCTGGAGACCGCGCAGGTCATTCACCCGGTCGGCGCCGTCCAGTCCGAGCTGTCGGTGTGGAGCCGCGACCCGCTGGCCGAGGTGCTTCCCTGGTGCGTGGCCCACGGCGCCGCCTTCGTGCCGTTCTCCCCGCTGGGCCGCGGCTTCCTGGCCGGCCGCTTCGACGGCGAGAACGCGCCGGACCAGGACGACTTCCGGGCCCGGCTGCCGCGCTTCCAGGAGGAGGCGCGGGCGCAGAACCTGCGGATCGCGGACGGCATCCGGGAGATCGCCACCCGGCACGGGGCCACCCCGGCCCAGGTCGCGCTGGCCTGGACGTTGGCCCAGGGCGAGCATGTCGTCCCGATCCCCGGCAGTACCCGCCGGATCCACATCGAGCAGAACGCCGCGGCCGCCGAGGTGCAGCTGAGCCACGCCGATCTGGCCGCGTTGGACTCCCTTCCGGCGCCGGTCGGAACCCGCTACTGACGTGTGCCCCAAACGAGTTCGTTTTCTGAGTTGTAACTCAGAGCTCTACGAAGTATTAAGGTTCTGAGTAGCAGTTCAGGTCCCGACCACCGAGGAGGCCGCGTGGCTCCCCCCGACCAGGACGTCCCCTCCCGAAGGCTGGGACACCTCCTCAAGCAGTGCGAGCAGACCATGATGGCCGCTCGCGGCAGAGCCCTGCGCACGGTCGGCCTGACCGTGCCGCAGTACCTCACCCTGCGCGTCCTCGCCGAGCACCCCGACGCCTCCGGGGCGCAGCTGGCCCGGCACTGCCTGGTCACGCCGCAGACGATGGCCACCCGGCTCGCCTCGCTGGAGGCGCGCGGGCTGGTCCGCCGGCAGGTGTCCTCGGTCCATTCGCACGTCTTCACCGCGCGGCTGACCGAGGACGGGCGGATCCTGGCGGTTCGCGGCGAGGCGGCCGAGCACACCGCCGAACAGCGGCTGGTCAGCTCGTTCCTGGCCGAGGAGGTAGTGGTGTTCCGCTCGCTGCTGCGGCGCGCCGCAGCAGCGGTGACCACCCCGGAGGCCGACCCCGTTGGCGCGAATCAGTTCGTACATAGCGACTGATCAGCACACTGATGTACCGTATAGTCCGAATAGTCCGCCGGGGGGTGTCAGCCAGGGATGCGATCACCGTGACCGAAAACAGTTCCAACCGGCCGAACTCGGCTCCGCTCGACTTCCACGACCGCCTCGGCCATGCCATCAAGCGGGCCGAACAGGCGCTGATCGGGGAGAAGAGCCGCGCGCTGCGAACCGTCGACCTGACGGTTCCGCAGTACGTCACCCTGCTGGTGCTCCAGCAGTCCTCCGGTATGTCCGGGGCCCAGCTGGCCCGGGAGTGCATGGTCACGCCGCAGACCATGACGACGATCCTGACCAACCTGGAGACCAAGGGCCTCATCACCCGTGAGACGTCGAGCGTGCACCAGAAGGTGCTGGTGGCCAAACTCACCCGCTCCGGCCGCGCACTGGCGAAGAAGGCCGACACCCTGGCCCGCGGGGTCGAGAAGCGGCTCACCGACGCCTTCGACGACACCGAGCAGGCCCAGCTGCGCGAGCTGCTGGAGCGCTCGGCGGCCGCTCTGCGCAAGACCGACTGAGCTGTACCGCAGCACCACGGCAGGACAGCAGCACAGGACCGGGCGGAAGGCCGCCCCCTGGACGCCCGATCACCACCCGGGGCGCCGAGGGGGCGGCCTTTGTCCATCGGCATCCTCGGCACCGGGTCACATCTGCCCGCGAACGCCGTCGACAACACCCTGGTCGGCTCCCGAGCCGGCGTGACCGCCGAGTGGATCCACCGCAAGACCGGCATCAGCGAGCGGCGCTACGTCGCCGAGGGCGAGGCCACCTCCGACCTCGCCGCCCACGCCGCCCGGGCCGCCCGCGTGTACGTACGCCGGAACGCTGGGCGCAGTATCCCACCCCAGCGTGCTCGGACGGCCGCTACCCGATTCAGCGCGGTCGAGGGCCGGGCGCAGGTCGTTGCGGGCCACGAGGTCCGCCTGTGGCCGGATGGGCCCCGATCATGGCAAATGAAATCCATTTTCATCTAGGTTATGGTGGGAGCGCCGCCCGGGCCGCCGTGCCCGGGGCGGGCGCTCGCCATGTCCTTGTACCCGTCCGATGGAGCAGCCCATGTCCGCCCACTGCCAGCTGACCGGCCGCAAGCCGGGGTTCGGCAATGCGATCTCGCACTCGCACCGCCGTACCAGCCGCCGCTTCGACCCCAACATCCAGCGCAAGCGCTACTGGCTGCCCAGTGAGGGCCGGTACGTGCGCCTCACCTTGAGTGCCAAGGGCCTGAAGACCGTCGACGTGATCGGGATCGAGGCCGCCGTCGCCCGCATCCGAGCCCGGGGGGAGAAGGTCTGATGGCCAAGCAGAGCAAGATCGCCAAGAACGAGCAGCGGCGCGTGATCGTCGCCCGGTACGCCGAGCGCCGGGCCGAACTCAAGCGGATCATCGCCCACCCGGGCACCGGGCCTGCCGAGCGTGCCGCGGCGCAGGCCGAACTCGCCCGCCAGCCGCGCGATGCCAGCGCCACCCGGATCCGCAACCGCGACGCCGTCGACGGCCGCCCGCGCGGCTACCAGCGTGCCTTCGGCCTCTCCCGGATCAACCTGCGCACCCTGGCGCACGCCGGACAGCTGCCCGGTGTGCGCAAGTCGAGCTGGTGAGCGCGGTGCCCGAACACCTGAGGCTGCCGGTCGTCGTGGTGGCCGGCCTGCACCGGGCCGAACGCCGTCGCGCCGTACAGGAGTTGCTGGACGGCAGCGTCAACGGCGTCGTCCTCCACCACGACCTGCGCGACGCCCCCGGTCGCACCGTCCACCGCGAACTCCGCGACGCCACCGGCACCGTCGCCACGTCGGACGTCCCGCTGACCAACGACTGCGCCTGCTGCGCCCTGCGCGAGGACCTGCTGCCCGAGCTGCTGCGCCTGGCCGAGAAGGGGCAGCACGGGCTGGCCGTCGTCGAGCTGTGGGGCGGCAGTGACCCGCACCCGGCAGTCGAGGTGATCGCGGGCGGTGAGGTGGACGGCCGCCCGGTGGCCGAGTTCATCGAACTGGCGGGTGTGGTGGTCGCGGTCGACCCCGACCGGCTGCTGGGTGAACTCTCCGTCCCGGACGACCTGGCCGAGCACGGCGAGCACACCTCCCCGGACGACACCCGGACGCGCGCCGAGGCACTGGCTCACCAGATCGAGTACGCCACCACGATCGCCGTCGCACGCGGGGGCGGGGCGGGGCTGTCCCTGCTCCGCCAGCTCCACCCGATGGCCCGGCGCGTCCTGCTCGGCACCGGCGAACTGCTGCGCGCCGCACTCGGCGGGTTCGACGTGGCCGCGGCGCGCGACCGGGTGAACCCGGCCCTCGCGCTGCTGCCGCAGGAGCACGACGAGGCGGGGGTGGCCACCCTGGTGTGGGAGCGACGGCGCCCGCTGCATCCGGTCCGTCTGTACGAGGCGCTGGAGCTGCTGGTGCCGGCCGCCCAGCGCAGCCGTGGCCGGTTCTGGCTGGCCAACCGTCCCGAGCTGATGCTCGCCTGGGACGCGGCCGGTGCGAACCTGGCCGTCGAGGAGTGCGGGCCCTGGCTCGCCTCGCTGCCGGACTCCGCCTGGGAGCTGTACCCGCCCGCCCGCCGGGCTGCCGCAGCCCTCGACTGGGATCCGGCCCACGGCGACCGTGTCCAGCAACTCGTCTTCATCGCCGAGGGATTGGACGTCGACGGGATCACCGACCTGCTCGACTCCTGCCTGCTCACCGACGCCGAACTGATGGCGGGGGAGAGCGGCTGGAAGGCCCTGCCCGACGCCTTCGAGGACCTGCTCGAACCCGTCTCCTGACCAGAGAGAAGAACCGACATGGCCAAGCGCCCCACGCGCGGACGGCCGGCCCGTCCGCGCCCGAACCCGCTGTTCGAGGCGGGCACCACGTACATCGACTACAAGGACACGGACCTGCTGCGGAAGTTCGTCTCCGATCGCGGCAAGATCCGCAGCCGCCGGGTCACCCGCCTCACCGTTCAGCAGCAGCGGGCGATGGCCCGGGCGATCAAGAACGCCCGTGAGATGGCCCTGCTGCCCTACGCCTCCACAGCCCGATAGGAGGGAACCCACATGGCCGTTCCCAAGCGCAAGACCTCCCGCAGCAACACCCGGCACCGCCGTTCGCAGTGGAAGGCCGCGACCCCGCAGCTCGTCCCGATCGCCATCGAGGGGCGTGAGCACCTGGTGCCGCGCCACCTGGTCAAGGCCTTCGAGCGAGGGCTGCTGAAGCCCTGAGCACAGGGAGGAGCCGCGGCGCGGGGGCGCCGCGGCTCCTGGTGGGTGCCGGGATGTCACCACGGCCGAGGTCCGGCGTTACGCGTAGGGCCGGGTTCGAGGCGCTACGGCCTCGTGACGGACGCCCAGTCGGGCGCGCCCGTCGGGCCGAGGGCGCGGAGGCGGTTCAGGACGGCCGGGTCCTGGGCGTCGAGCCAGTCGGCGAGTTGGCGGAAGGAGACGCAGCGGACGCCGTCGCGGTGGCAGAGGTCCTTCATCGTCGTCTCGGCGCTCTGGAGCTGGGGTGCGTGCCGGGGGTCGAGGTCGGTGTCGATGACGAGCGGTGCACGGTTCCCCCGGTAGACGCGGTCGAAGGCGTTCCGGTAGGTCTGCGGGGTCCGGTCGGCGGACAGCACCTCGTGCGCGTCGGAGGCGTCGGGGATCCGCTGGAGCGGGAAGTCCCAGATGCCGTCGGTCTGCGTCGGCCAGCGCTGGGTGTCGCCCGGCGAGCCGGCGTCGTAGCGCCAGCCGGCGTCCTTCTCGGCGGGGAGCAGATTGGGCCGGCCCTCCAGGCACGGGGCGCGGCCGCCGGCCAGCTCGGCCTGGTAGTCGAAGGGCAGCGGGGGGAGGTCGGTGAAGCCCGTTCCGGTCTTCCAGAAGTTGACCATGGAGTAGCCCTGGCCGATTTCGCTCCGCCAGTCCGCGGTTGACCAGTCCCGCCCGCCCTTGGGGCCGCAGAACTGGCCGATGAAGCCGTCGGCGATCTCGTCGCCGTCCAGCCAGGCGCGGCCGAGCTGCTGCAGGGTCGCGCGGACCTGGGCGTCGGTGGGGAAGGGGACGGCGGCGGTGCCGACCTCGTGCTGGGGCGGCTGGTACTGCCACCGCACTGAGGCCGGGAGCAGGTCGATGCCGCGGAGGAAGAACGTCACGTCGGCGCCGCTCGCCTTGGCCGACGTACGGGCGCGGGAGAACAGGTGGTTGTCGTCCTCGGTGGGGGCGTCGAAGGAGAAGACCACGAACTGCGGCGGCTGCTCGCCGGGCTTGAGCCGGACGGGGGTGGGCCGGCCCGGCTGCGGGCCGGTGTCGGAGGTCGACCCGTCGCCGAGCACGGTGACGGTCGGGTCCGTCGCGTCGGCGCTGGGCGTGGACGCGGCGTCGGGCGTGACCGGGACGGCTCGGTGGTCGGGAACGGCGGGCATGAAGGCGAGCGCGGCGACGACACCGAGCGTGAGTACGGTGGCCGTGCCGCGACGGGGACCCGCGGGCGTGCCGGTCGGAGCCGACGGGCGCTCACTCATAGGGGTTCTCCGGTTCGGCGATCCGGCGGACCTGGTTCGCGGTCAGGGTGGGAACCGCGCCGTCCTGGCCGCTCGCCCCGTCCGGCTGCCATTCGCCGGTCACCTCGACCCACGTGCCCTCGGGCGGTGCATCGGCGCCGCGGATCACGACCTTGCTGCTGGACGCGTCGGCGGCGCAGCAGGAGATCGTCAGCCGGGCGAGGTCCCAAGTCCCGTCGCCGGAGCCGGGTGTGGCGAAGCCGGTGAGCCGGATCCGGTGGCCTCTGAGTGAACCGCTGGTGTCCCAGAGCGCACGGGAGTCGAAGTCGGCGAGCCGCATGCCGACCGGGTCGGTCGTGGGCAGCGGTGCGAAGCCGCCCGCCGCCTCAGCGGGTCTGACGGCGGTGTTGTCCGAGTGCTGCGCGGTGAAGGCGCCGAGCGCCCGGGGCTGGAGCAGGTAGATCGCCAGAATGGGCAGGAGCAGCAGCCACGCCGTACGGGGCGTGCCGTGGTGGTCGTGGCCGTGCGTGTCATGACCCGTGGATCCGTCGTGGGCATCGGGCCCGTCGTGGCCCGTGGATCCGTCGTGGGCATCGGGCCCGTCGTGGCCGGGGCGGAGCAGCTTCCGTGCGGCGCTGACCGCGCCGACGAGCCCGACCGCCACCAGCAGGACGCCGCTCGCGATCAGGTACGGCCGCAGGCCTCGGCGCACGTACCGCAGGTACAGCTCGCTGAAGAGTGAAATGTGCAGCACCGCCGCGCCGAGCAGGATGTGCAGCAGTGCCCTGACCTCGCGCGTCACAGCAGCCACCAGCCGGTGAGGGTCGCCGCGGTGACGGCGACGACGAAGGTGGTGGCGCTGAAGCGCCAGGCGAAGGCCCGGCCGAAGGTGCCGGCCTGGAGCGCGATCAGTTTGGCGTCCACCATCGGGCCGACGACCATGAACGCGAGCTTGGCGGTGGTGGAGAAGGAGGTCAGCCCGGCCGCGACGAAGGCGTCCGCCTCCGAGCAGACCGCGAGCAGGACGGCGAGCACGGCGAGCACCAGGACGTCGACGCCCGGCAGCCCGGCCAGGTCCTTGAGCAGGCCGCGCGGCACGGCGACGTTGAGGGTGGCCGCGGTCATGCCGCCGATCACCAGGAAGCCGCCGGCGTGCAGGAAGTCGTGCTCCAGCGAGGCGCGGAAGGCCGGCCAGCCGGTCGGACCGTCCGACGGTGTCCTGGGCCGCAGCCACTCCGGGCGGCCGAAGCGTGACCAGAGCAGCCCCATCACCACCGCGGTCGCGAGGGAGGCCAGGAAGCGCGCGGCGACGAGTTCGGGCCGCCCGGGGAAGGCGACGGCGGTGGCCACCAGCACCACCGGGTTGACGGCCGGTGAGGAGAGCAGGAACGCCAGTGCGGCCGCCGGAGCCACCCCGCGTGCGATCAGCCGTCCGGCCACCGGCACCGAGGCGCACTCGCAGCCGGGCAGCAGAACTCCAGCGGCACCGGCGATCGGTACGGCGAGCACCGGGTTCCTCGGCAGCGCCCGCTCCAGCAGGCGGGCCGGGACGAACCCGGCGATCGCCGCCGACAGCACCACACCGAGCAGCAGGAACGGCAGCGCCTGCACGCAGACGGCGACGAAGACCGCGCCCCAGGCCTCCAGCGACGCCGGTCCCTCCCAGTCACCGAGGACGTGACGCCCGACCAGGACGGCGAGCATGCCGGCGACCAGCACTCCGAGCGAGCCGATGGGGTAAGGGGCACGACTCGTCGGTTCCGGTTCTGGTTCCGATTGCGGTTCTGGTTCCGGCTTCGGTTGCGGTTCCGGCTCCGGCTCCGCGATCGGATGGGGCAGGGCCTCGACTGCGGTCTCGTCAGCCATGGGCGGCTGGGCGCTCCTTCGCTCGGGATGCTTCGGGACTCCTGGAGTGCGGCCGTCGTTCGCGTTGAGGCCGGGGTGAGTCTAGGGCCTGCCCGAGGGGTTGCCGGGACCCGAGCCGCCGCGGAACCTCGGGCACGGACACCCCACGGCGTGGCCGGCTGCCGCCAGCTGGACGGTTCGGCCAGGTCGACCACTCCTCCCTGCCCGGGCGCGGTCAAGGTTTGGCAATGATTTCCATCTTGTATTCGGAGACCATGGTTTTGAAAACCGTTTCCATCTAGTGTGGCGGTGTCCAACGGAGCCGGACCCTGCCAGGCGCGGGGCCGGCAGGTTTCGAGGAGTAGCCCCGTCATGCGTGCCACCCCGTCCAGATCGGCCAGCCGTACTCTCCGCGTCGTGCTCGGCGCGAGCGTCGCCGCCGCGCTCGCCACGGCCACCGCCTGCTCGACCTCCTCCCCGGCGAAGACCGCCTCGGCCGGTGCGAGCAGCGCCGGCGGCGGGAGTTCGAAGGTGATCCAGGTGGTCGCGGCGGAGAACTTCTGGGGTTCCCTCGCCACCCAGCTCGGCGGCGACCACGTGAAGGTGACCAGCGTCATCACCAACCCGGACACCGACCCGCACTCCTACGAGCCCACCGCCGCCGACGGGCGCAGCGTCGCGGGGGCCGAGTACGTGATCAGCAACGGGATCGGGTACGACGCCTGGTCGGACAAGCTGCTGGCGGCCAACCCCGCCTCCGGCCGCACCGCGCTGAAGGTCGGTGACCTGCTGGACAAGAAGGAGGGCGACAACCCGCACCAGTGGTACTCGGCGGAGAGCGTGACCAAGGTGATCGACCGGATCACGGCCGACTACAAGAAGATAGACCCGGCCGACGCGGCCTACTTCGACACCCAGAAGCAGACGTTCACCACCCAGACGCTGGCCAAGTACACCCAGCTGGAAGCCGACATCAAGGCCAAGTACGCGGGCACCCCGATCGGTGCCTCGGAGTCGATCGTCACCCCGCTCGCGGAGAGCGTCGGCCTGAAGATGCTCACCCCGGAGACGTTCCTGGACGCGGAGAGCGAGGGCACCGACCCGACCGCCGCCGACAAGGCGACCATCGACCAGCAGATCTCCGGCAAGCAGATCAAGGTCTACGTCTACAACTCGCAGAACTCCAACCCCGACGTGGTCGCCCAGGTGAACGCCGCGAAGGCGCAGGGGATTCCGGTCGCCCAGGTCACCGAGACCCTCGCCCCGGCGAACGCGACCTTCCAGGACTGGCAGACCCAGCAGTTGCAGGGCCTCGCCGACGCACTGAAGCAGGCGACGGGCAAGTGAGCGGGCGCGGCGAGCTCACCGTCACGAGGTGCGCACGGGCCCACGCCCCTGGCGAGCGGAGCGAGGCGGGCGCATGAGCATCCACCCGGCCGAGAAGGTCCGTGCGGACACGGACCGCACCGCTCCCGCCGGAGGACAGGTGCTGTCGCTGCGCGGCGCGGCCGTGCGCGTGGGCGGGCGGACCCTGTGGTCGGGTGTCGATCTGGCCGTGGGGGCCGGGGAGTTCACCGCCGTGCTCGGCCCGAACGGGGTCGGCAAGTCCACCCTCGTCAAGGTCCTGCTCGGAGTGCTTCCGGCGGCGGCCGGCGAGGTCCGGGTGCTCGGTGCCGCGCCCGGCGAGCGGAACGCCGCCGTCGGGTACCTGCCGCAGCGCCGCAACTTCGACGCGAGCGTCCGCATCCGTGGGGTGGATGTGGTGCGGCTGGGCCTGGACGGGGATCGGTGGGGGATCCCCGTTCCGGGCCTGGGCCGGGCCGGGCGCCGGGCCGCCCGGGAGCGGGTCGAGCAGGTCATCGAGCTGGTCGGTGCGGCGACGTACGCGCACCGGCCGATCGGGCAGTGCTCGGGCGGTGAGCAGCAGCGACTGCTGATCGCCCAGGCGCTGGTGCGGCGCCCGCAACTCCTGCTGCTGGACGAGCCGCTGGACAGCCTCGACCTGCCCAACCAGAGCGCCGTGGCCGCGCTGCTGGGGCGGATCTGCCACGAGGAGGGGGTGTCGGTGGTGATGGTCGCCCACGACGTCAACCCGATACTCCACCACCTGGACCGGGTGGTGTACATCGCCGAGGGCGGCGCCGTCTCCGGCACCCCGGCCGAGGTGATCACCTCGGAGACGCTGACCCGCCTGTACCGCACGCCCGTTGAGGTGCTGCGCACCAGCGACGGGCGGCTGGTCGTCGTCGGCCAGCCGGAGGCCCCGGCCGTCCACGCCGACCGGCACGAGAGCGGGGGCGGTCATGCTGCTGGCGTCTGACGCGGCCTCGCCGGTCTTCACCTGGAACCTGATCACCGATCTCCAGGACATGTGGTCCTACGACTTCATGGTGAACGCCTTCCGGGCCGGTCTGGTCGTGGCCGTGGTGTGCGCGGTGGTGGGCTGGTTCATGGTGCTGCGCCGGCAGACCTTCGCCGGACACACCCTCTCGGTCGCGGCCTTTCCGGGCGCGTCCCTGGCGATCCTGCTCGGCTTCTCCACCTCGCTCGGCTACTTCGGGTTCTGCGTGGCCGCGGCGCTGGTCATAGCGGCTCTCGCTCGCGGTGGGCGGGGCGGCGGTGCCGAGGAGTCGGCCGTCACGGGTACGGTGCAGGCCTTCGTACTGGCCTGCGGTTACCTGTTCATCAGCCTCTACAAGGGCCTGCTGGAGGGGCCGACGGCGCTGCTGTTCGGCAGCTTCCTGGGGATCACCACCGGCCAGGTCGTGACCCTGGCGGTGGTCGGCGCGGTGGTGCTGGCCGTGCTGGCGGTGATCGGACGGCCGCTGTTGTTCGCCTCCGTCGACCCGGAGGTGGCGGCCGGGCGCGGGGTGCCGGTGCGCCTGCTGGGCACGCTGTTCCTGGTGCTGCTGGGCGCGGCGACCGCCGAGGCGAGCCAGATCACCGGCACGCTGCTGGTGTTCGCCCTGATGGTGATACCGCCCGCGACCGCCCAGCAGCTCACCGCCCGGCCGGGCCCGAGCCTGCTGCTGTCGGTGGTGCTGGCTCTGACGGCGTGCTGGGCGGGACTGATCGCGGCCTACTACCAGCCGTACCCGCTGGGCTTCTTCGTCACCGGCTTCGCCTTCGCCGGATTCGTCCTCGCCCATCTGCTGCGCTTCGCCCGCGAGGCGCTCGGCCGGGCCCGTACGCCGATCGCGCTCGGAGGTGCCGCATGAGCACGGTCGTCACCCAGGCCTTCTTCCAACACGCCGTGCTGGCCGGTTCGTTCATCGCACTGGCCTGCGGGCTGGTGGGCTACTTCCTGGTGCTGCGGGCGCAGATCTTCACCGGCGACGCGCTCAGCCACGTCGCGTTCACCGGCGCGATGGCAGCCCTGGCCGGGGGCTACGACCTGCGGCTCGGGCTGTTCGCCGCGACCATCGGGGTGGGCCTGCTGATCGGGGGGCTCGGCCGGCGGGGCCGTGCGGACGACGTGGTGATCGGCAGCGTCTTCGCCTGGATCCTCGGCCTGGGTGCGTTCTTCCTGACCGTGTACACCACCTCCCGCAGCGGGGCCCAGGGCGGCGCCGGGACGAGCGTGCTGTTCGGCTCGATCTTCGGCCTGCACGGCAGCCAGACGACGGTGGCCGTCGCCGTCGCGGGCGCGATCTGCGTGGTCCTGCTGCTGATCGCCCGGCCGCTGCTCTTCGCCACGCTCGACGAGGCCGTGGCCGCCGCCCGCGGTGTTCCGGTCCGGCTGCTGGGCTACGGCTTCCTCGCCCTGGTCGGCGCCTGTGCCGGCGAGGCCACCCAGGCCGTCGGCTCGCTGCTCCTGCTGGGCCTGCTCGCCGCTCCGGCCGGCGCGGCGATCCGGCTCACCGACCGTCCGTTCCGGGCGCTGGCGCTGTCCGCCGCGCTCGCGGTGGGGGAGATGTGGGGCGGGCTGCTGCTCAGCGCGGCGGTGCCGAACCTGCCGCCGAGCTTCGCGATCATGGCCGTCGCCAGTGCCGTCTATGCGGCCACCTTCCTGGTCCGCCCGGCGGCCCGCACCGCCCGCCCGGCGGTGGGCTGACCGCGCGGGCGTGGAACGGGGGAGAGCATGACCGACACGAAGCCGAACGCCGTGGTCGCCGCCGACCGGCCCGGCAGCAGGCCCGTGCGCCCGGTCGACGGGGACGTCGCACTGCTCGGACGGCCCACGCCGCGCCGCACCGAGGTGTTGCGGGCGCTGGCCGGGTCCGAGGAGTTCGTCAGCGCCCAGGTGCTCTACGCCCGGCTGGTGCAGGCCGGTTCGCGGGTGGGTCTGAGCACCGTCTACCGCACCCTGAGCGCACTCGCGCAGGTCGGCCGTGCCGACGTGGTGCGCGATGCCAACGGCGAGCGGCTGTTCCGCTACCGGCCCGGCCCGGACCACCGGCACTACCTGATCTGCCGGAGCTGCGGGCTCAGCCTGCCGGTCGACTCCACGGCCGTCGAGGCCTGGGCCGAGCACATCGCCGCGATGTCCGGCTTCGACCAGGTCCACCACACCGTCGAGCTGGCGGGCCTGTGCCCCGACTGCCGTACCACCGACTGACCGGCGGCCCACCCCGATCAACCCGGAGCACCGTCCGCGCCCTTCACGACCACCGGGCGGCGAACCGCTCGACCAGGCCGTCGCCCCCGTCGAGCACCTGCGGCAGTGACGACCCGCCCGGTTCAGCGCGAATGCCGGTGTGCCCCCTCGGACCCGAGGGGGCACACCGGCATTCGTCCGCGGTCCCGGGCTCAGCCCTTGCGGCGGGCGGCCGCGGCGCCGTAGCGGCGCTCGAAGCGCTCGACGCGGCCCGCGGTGTCGAGCACGCGGGACTGGCCGGTGTAGAAGGGGTGGCTGGCGGAGGAGATCTCCACGTCGATCACGGGATAGGTGTTGCCGTCCTCCCACTCGATGGTGCGGTCACTGGTGACGGTGGAGCGGGTGAGGAAGGTCAGCCCGCCGACGCGGTCGCGGAAGACGACGGGGCGGTAGGCGGGGTGGATGCCGGGCTTCATCGGGTTCTCCTTGGCTGGGCGGGGTGGGGTCAGCGTTCCTCGCGGAACTCGGTGTGGCGACCGAGGGCCGGGTCGTACTTGCGCAGGACGAGCCGGTCCGGGTCGTTGCGCCGGTTCTTGCGGGTCACGTACGTGTAGCCGGTACCGGCGGTGGACCGGAGTTTGATGATCGGGCGCAGGTCGTTGCGGGCCACGGCGTCCTCCTGGGGCGGATCGGTGACGGTTGGGCCACCATCATAGCGAAATGGTTTTCGTTTCCATTAGGCGGCTGGTGTGGCAACGCCGGCCGTCGTCGCGGCATTCCCGGGCGGCCTGCTGACGCGCGATGAGAGGTGAACGCGGCGGAGGGAGGACCCGTGCACGACCACGTGACGGCGGGTGCCGGGCACCGCCCCCGGAATGTGTTGGACCAATGGGGCGATATCGGGCGAGCGGATGCCGGGAGTGGAGCGGTCGTTCGCTTAGCCTTTCGCCCTGCCGCCGCCTGGGTCGCGCCGGCTTCGGGGACGAGGACAGGGGCGCAGGGTGAGTTCGTCGGGTCAGGCTGCGTCGAGGCGGCGGACGGGATTCCGGGCGTGGCTGCTGGAGGGCCTGTCCGACATGGCCAAGCAGTACCCGGGGCCGCACGCGGAGCCGGCGGTCGAGCACAAGGGCCAGCGGTGGTGGCGGGTGATGTGCCTGACCGGTCTGGACTACTTCTCGACGCTCGGCTACCAGCCCGGCATCGCGGCGCTCGCGGCCGGGCTGCTGTCGCCGGTGGCGACCGTCGTGCTGGTGATCGTGACGCTGTTCGGCGCGCTGCCGGTGTACCGGCGGGTGGCGCAGGAGAGCCCGCACGGCGAGGGGTCGATCGCGATGCTGGAGCGGCTGCTGTCGTTCTGGCAGGGGAAGCTGTTCGTTCTGGCGCTGCTGGGGTTCGCGGCGACGGACTTCATGATCACCATCACCCTGTCGGCGGCGGACGCGACCGCGCACCTGGTGGAGAACCCGAGTCTGCACAGTGCGCTGTCCGGCAGGCAGATGCTGATCACCCTGCTGCTGGTCGCGCTGCTCGGGGCCGTCTTCCTCAAGGGGTTCAGCGAGGCGATCGGCCTGGCGGTGGTCCTGGTCGGGGTCTACCTGGCGCTGAACGTCGTGGTGGTGGTGAACGGGCTCTGGCACGTGCTGGAGGCCCCGCACGTGGTGACGGACTGGTCCGACGCGCTCACGGCCGAGCACGGCAACGCGTTCGCGATGATCGGCGTCGCGCTGATCGTCTTTCCGAAGCTGGCGCTGGGCCTGTCCGGCTTCGAGACCGGCGTCGCCGTGATGCCGCACATCGAGGGCGACCCGGAGGACACCGAGGAGAAGCCCACCGGCCGGATCCGGGGCGCCCGCAAGCTGCTCACCACCGCCGCGCTGATCATGAGCGCGTTCCTGATCACGACGAGCTTCATCACCACGGTGCTGATCCCCAAGGCCGCGTTCGAGGCGGGCGGGCAGGCCAACGGCCGGGCGCTCGCCTACCTCGCGCACCAGAACCTGGGCGGTGCCTTCGGCAGCGTCTACGACCTGTCGACGATCGCGATCCTGTGGTTCGCCGGCGCTTCGGCGATGGCCGGGATGCTGAACCTGCTGCCCCGGTACCTGCCGCGCTACGGCATGGCGCCGCACTGGGCGCGGGCGGTGCGGCCGATGGTGATCGTGCTGACGCTGATCGGCTTCCTGGTGACGTGGCTGTTCGACGCGAACGTGGACGCCCAGAGCGGCGCGTACGCGACCGGTGTGCTGGTGCTGATCTCCTCGGCGGCCATCGCCGTCACCGTCGCCGCGGGCAAGGCCCGTCAGCGCAACCGGACCATCGGCTTCGCCGTCATCGCCGCGGTCTTCCTGTACACGACGGGCGCGAACATCGCCGAACGTCCGGACGGCGTCAAGATCGGTGCCTGCTTCATCGGCGGCATCGTCCTGGTCTCCTTCCTGTCCCGGCTCAAGCGGGCCTTCGAGCTGAGGGTCACCGACGTGGTGCTGGACGAGGCCGCCGAGCGGTTCGTCCGCGACTACACCCACCGGCCGATGCGGCTGATCGCCAACGAGCCGAACAGCCGTGACCTGGCGGAGTACCAGGAGAAGAAGCGGGAGATCCGGGCGCACCACGACATCCCGGCCGACCTCGATCTGGTCTTCGTCGAGGTGACGGTCCGGGACCCGTCCGAGTTCGAGTCGGTGCTGAGCGTGCACGGCGAGGTGCTGCACGAGCGCTACCGGGTGCTCTCGCTGGAGAGCACCAGCGTGTCGAACGCGCTGGCGGCCCTGCTGCTGACGATCCGGGACCGCACGGGTCAGATCCCGCACATCTACTTCGAGTGGACGGAAGGCGGTCCGGTCGGCCATTTCCTGCGCTTCTTCCTGTTCGGGCAGGGCGAGGTCGCCCCGGTGACCCGGGAGGTGCTGCGCGAGGCGGAGCCGGACCGTTCCCGGCGCCCGCGCGTCCACGTCGGGTAGGGCCCGGCCGCGCGAGGGGCTTCGAGAAGGGCGGAGCATGGACGTGGGAGCGGAGGAGGTGGCCAGGCGGCGGTGACCGGGAAACTGCGGGTGTTCCTGGGGGCGGCGCCGGGGGTGGGGAAGACGTACGCCATGCTCCGGGAGGGGCGGCGGCTGCGCGGCGCGGGGCTGGACGTGGTGGTCGGCCTGGTGGAGACGTACGGGCGGCGCGGTACGGAGGAGCAGCTGGGGGATCTGCCGGTGCTGCCCCGGCGGCCCGTGTCCTACCGCGGGACGGAGCTGACGGAGCTGGACGTGGACGCGCTGCTGGCACGCCGCCCGGCTCTCGCCCTGGTCGACGAGCTCGCGCACACCAACGTGCCCGGCGGGCGGAACGCGAAGCGCTGGCAGGACGTGCGGGAGCTGCTGGACGCCGGGATCGACGTGGCGACGACGCTCAACATCCAGCACCTGGAGAGCCTCAACGACGTCGTCGAGCAGATCACGGGCGTCGCGCAGCGCGAGACGATCCCGGACGAGGTGGTCCGGGCGGCTGACCGGATCGAGCTGGTCGACCTGAGTCCGGAGGCGCTGCGGACCCGGATGGCGCAGGGGGAGATCTACGCGCCGGACCGGGTCGATGTCGCGCTGGACCACTACTTCCGGGCCGGGAACCTGGGCGCCCTGCGGGAGTTGGCGCTGCTGTGGCTGGCGGACCGGGTGGAGGAGGAGCTGGCCGACTACCGGGCCCGGCACGGCATCCGGGCGCCCTGGGAGACCAAGGAGCGGATCGTGGTCGCCCTCGACGGCGCCCCGCAGGGCGAGCACCTGATCCGCCGGGGAGCCCGTACGGCAGCCCGGGTGCACGGGGACCTGATCGGCGTGCACGTCCGGCTGGACGACGGCACGGCGCAGCGTGAGCCGCCGGGCCTGGCGGCGCAGCGGGCGCTGCTGCGGGAGCTGCACGGCAGCTACGTGGAGGTGAGCGGCGGCGACGTGGCCCGGACGCTGGTGGACTTCGCCCGGGCGGAGAGCGCCACCCAGATCCTGCTGGGGCCGACGAGCCGCAGCCGGTTGCGCGAGTTGGTCTCCGGTTCGGTGATCAACCGGGTGATCCGGCTGGCCGGTCCGATCGACGTGCGGGTGCTGCCACCGCCCGAGCCGGGGCTGCTCACCGTGCCGCCCGCACCCCGCAGGCGCCGCCCGGCGCTGGTGCCGGTCCGGCGGCGCCGGCTGGCGTGGCTGCTCGGACCGGTCGGGGCGGTTGCGCTGGTCCTGGCGCTGTCTCCGCTGCGCGGCTCGCTGGGTCTGTCCGGCGTGCTGTTGTGCCTGCTGCTGCTGGTGGCGGGGACGGCTCGGCTGGGCGGACTGCTGCCGGCGGCGGGCAGCACGGCGGCCGGGACGCTGGCGGCGGACTACTTCTTCACCACGCCGTGGCACAGCCTGACGGTGGAGCGGGGTGCGGACATCGCGGCGCTGCTGGTCTTCCTCGCGGTGGCCGGGGTGATCGCCCATCTGATCGACGGTCTGACGCGGCGCTCGCAGCAGGCCGGCCGGGCGCGTGCGGAGGCGGCCGTCCTCACCCGGCTGGCGGGGGAGACGGTGGAGTCGGGGGCGCGGGTGTCGTCCGATCTGGTGGCGGAGCTGCGGCAGGTCTTCGGGCTGGACGCGGCTGTCGTGCTGGTCCGTACGGGGGCGCTGTGGCAACCGGCGGCCTCGGCCGGGGCGCAGGCGCCGCTGCGGCCGGACGAGGGCTCCTTCTCCGTCGACCTCGGCGGGGACGCGGTGCTGGTCCTGCGCGGCGCACCGCTCACCGAGGAGGACACGCGGCTGCTGGGGCCGTACGTCACCCAGCTGAAGCTGGCGCGGGAGCGGGAGCGGCTGGCCGCGCAGGCGTCGGCGGCGGAGGTGTTCGCGCACGCCGACGCGCTGCACACCGCACTGCTGGAGGCCGTCGGGCAGGACCTGCGGGCGCCGCTGGCGGCGGTGCGGCGGGAGGCCGGGCAGTTGCGTGGCGCGGCCGGGCGGCGGATCGGCGCGGAGGTGGAGCGGATGGAGCGGCTGGTCGCCAACCTGCTGGACCTGAGCAGGCTGCGGGCCGGGGTGATGCCGGTGGTGCTGCGGCCGACGGTGGTGGCCGAGGCGGTGCGGTCCGCCGCCGAGGGCGTGTCGGGCGTCCGTGTCGACCTGGAGCCGGGACTGCCCCGGGTGCTCGCCGATCCCGGGCTCCTGGAGCGGGCGTTCGCTGACGTCCTGGCCCGGGGGGCGGCGGGCGCGGGGGCGGTGGTCGACGCCGGTGTGGTGGCCGGGCGGGTGGACGTCCGGATGACCGTCCACGAGGATCCCGCCCGGGAACCGGCGGACCTGGCGGTGGTGCGGGGCTTCGTGGAGGCGATGAACGGTGAGCTGACCGCGGAGGAGGCACCTGGCGGGGGCACCGCCTACGTGATCAGCCTGGCCCGGGCGGTGGCCTGATGCCGTGGGACGGGGCCGGTCGGCGACCCGAGACGTCAAGAGCACGTTGTGATCCCTGGCTGCGGCGTCAGGATTCCGTCAAGGCGGGCCGGCGGCCCCGTGGCCGTCGGGTTGGGTGGCGTCGAACGAACTTGCGGCGAAGCTGGGGCAGGACCATGCGCATGTACTCGGCCCGCCCCGGCGGCCGTCGCTACCGTCCCGTCCTCGACCGTATGCCGGTCCCGGTGTCCGGCACGGTGGCCCTGGTCGCCGGAGGTGCGCTCGCGCTCGGCCTCGGCGGGCTGGGCGAGCTCCATGCCGGCTGGTTCCCGTACCTCGCGTACGCCGGGCTCGCCGTGCTGGCCGGAGCGTTCTCCCGGCCCCTGGCCGCGCCGGTGGTCGGCCTGTCGGTCTGGCTGTGCTGCAACGCCTTCGCCGAACACCGGCATGCCGAACTGGGCTGGTCCGGAGCGGGGATCGAGAGCGAGCACTTCGTCCTCTTCACCGCTGCCGCCTTGGTGCTCTCCCTGCCCGCCGCCTGGCCGCGCCGGGCGATCCGCGTCGAGCGCCTTCCGGTCGGCGGGGGGTCCGGGCGTCACCTCGGTTGAGGCCCGCCGCCTCGGTGTCGTTCGCGAGGCGGCGGGCCGGCCTGTCACCCCAGGCCGGGGACGAACTGGATGAGCAGGTCGATCGCCTTGATGCCGAGGAAGGGCAGGACCAGCCCGCCGAGTCCGTAGACGCGGAGGTTGCGCCGGAGCAGGTCGGTCGCGGAGGCGGGCTGGTAGCGGACACCGCGCAGGGCCAGCGGGATCAGGGCGACGATGATCAGCGCGTTGAAGATGATCGCGGAGGCGATCGCCGAGGTGGGGCTGTGCAGTTCCATGATGTTGAGGTGGTGCAGGCCGGGGTAGGCGTGGGCGAACATCGCGGGGATGATCGCGAAGAACTTGGCCACGTCGTTGGTGATCGAGAAGGTGGTCAACGCCCCCCGGGTGATGAGGAGTTGCTTGCCGACCCGGATGATGTCGATCAGCTTGGCCGGGTTGGAGTCGAGGTCGACCATGTTGCCGGCCTCCTTCGCCGCCGGGGTTCCGGAGTTCATGGCGACCCCGACGTCGGCCTGGGCGAGGGCGGGCGCGTCGTTGGTGCCGTCGCCGGTCATGGCGACCATGTTCCCGGCGGCCTGTTCGCGCCTGAGGTGGGCGAGCTTGTCCTCGGGGGTGGCCTCGGCGAGGAAGTCGTCGACGCCGGCCTCCGCCGCGATCGCCTTGGCGGTCAGCGGGTTGTCGCCGGTGACCATGACGGTGCGGATGCCCATCCGCCGCAGCTCGGCGAAGCGTTCGGCGATGCCTTCCTTGACCACGTCCTTGAGCTCGACCACGCCCAGCGCCCGGGCGCCGTGCCGGTCGTGCACGGCGACCAGCAGCGGGGTGCCGCCGGCCTCGGCGATCCGGTCGACCAGGGGTTCGGCCTCCATGGGCAGGTGGCCGCCGGAGTCGGCCACCCAGCGGGCGACGGCGGCGGCCGCCCCCTTGCGGATCAGGCAGCCGCCGCCGTCGGGCCAGGCCAGGTCGACGCCGCTCATCCGACTGTGTGCGGTGAACGGGACCGGCCGCTGCTCGCCCAGCTCGCCGGGGGAGCGCGGAGGCACCCAGTACTGGCGGTTCGTCAGTTCGATGATCGATCGTCCCTCCGGCGTCTCGTCCGCGACGGAGGCCAACTGGGCCGCCTCGGCGAGCTGTTCGACGGTCGCTCCGGGCAGCGGGTGCAGGGCGACGGCCCGCCGGTTGCCGTGGGTGATGGTGCCGGTCTTGTCGAGCAGCAGCACGTCCACGTCACCGGCGGCTTCCACCGCCCGGCCGGACAGTGCGACGACGTTGCGTTGCACCAGCCGGTCCATGCCGGCGATGCCGATGGCCGACAGCAGCGCGCCGATGGTGGTCGGGATGAGCGCGACCATCAGGGCGACGAGCACGATGGTGGTCTGCGGCGCGTGCGCGTGGATGGCCATCGGCTGGAGGGAGACGACGGACAGCAGGAAGACGATGGTGAGGGAGGCGAGCAGGATGTTCAGTGCGATTTCGTTCGGGGTCTTCTGCCGGTTCGCCCCCTCGACGAGGTTGATCATGCGGTCGATGAAGCTCTGTCCGGGCCGGGAGGTGACGCGGACGACCAGGTGGTCGGAGAGCACCTTGGTGCCGCCGGTGACGCCGGTGCGGTCGCCGCCCGACTCGCGGATCACCGGCGCCGACTCCCCGGTGATCGCCGACTCGTCGACGGTCGCGACGCCCTCGACCACCTCGCCGTCCTGCGGGACCACCTCGCCGGCCGGCACCAGCACGATGTCGTGCAGCAGCAACTGCTCGGCCGGAATGATCTCGTGGCGCAGGTCGAGGGTGCCGACCCGCCAGTGCAGCAGCCGCCGGGCGGTGGTCCCGGCCTGGGCCGCGCGCAGCGAGTCGGCCTGCGCCTTGCCGCGGGCCTCGGCGACGGCCTCGGCCAGGTTGGCGAACAGCACGGTCAGCCAGAGCCAGAAGGAGATCACCCAGGCGAAGACGCTCGGATGGATGACGGCGGTGATGGTGGTGAGGGCGGAACCGGTCTCGACCACGAGCATCACGGGGTTGCGCGCCACCGCGCGCGGGTGCAGCTTGCGGACGGCGGCGGGCAGCGCCTCGGCGAGCTGCCGGCGGGTGATGAGCCGGCGGCGGCCGCTTGCGGGCCGGGGCGGCCGGTGGCCAGGGGGTTGCTCGGGCGCGGGGGCCGCGCGGCGGAACCAGTTCTGCTGGTCGTCGGTGGTGTCCGGTGTGCTGGGAGCCGAACGGCGCATCGTCTCGGGGGACCTTCCGGGCCGCCCGGGAGAGGGGCGGCGGTTCGGGGGCGACGGGGAACGCCGCACAGCGAAGCACCGGATCGTCACACGACACGCACGCCTTGACGGCGACTTGGCGTGCGGCGCGGCTTCCTTGACAGCCCCCTGACGCGGGTCGGACGGACGAGAGCCCCCGGGGGAGCGGTCTGTCGGCTGCGGATGCGACGCAGCGGCGGGCCCAGCCGTCGGCCGGCCGAAACGTTCAGGACAAGCCGCGGTCTCGGGTGCATGACGCGGATATCAATGCCGCGTCAATGTTTCCGAACCACCCGTATGGACGGCATCAGGGACGCCCAACGCGTCCACCTCGGCTGGTTGGCTGCTCCCGCCGGTTCGCGCCGGTGCCGCGAGGCCGTCCTGTCCGCTCGCGAGCACATCCTCTAGCCCGTCTGGTGGAGTCCATGTCCGATCTCATCTACGTCGGTGTCACGGTCGCCGTGTTCGCCGTCATCGCCCTGATCGCGCGGGGGGTGGAGAAACTGTGAGCGCCGAGAACATCGCAGGTCTCATCGTGGCCGTCGCCCTCGTCGGCTACCTCATTCTCGCGCTGATCTACCCGGAGAAGTTCTGACATGAGCTCCACTCTCGCGGGCTGGCTGCAGGTCCTGGCCCTCGTGGCCGCGCTGGTCCTGTGCTACCGCCCCCTGGGCGACTACATCGCCCGCATCCTGACCACTTCCCAGCACCTCAGAGTCGAGCGCGGCATCTACAAGGTGATCGGCGTGGACGGGGACGCCGACCAGCGCTGGCCGGTGTACCTGCGCTCGGTGCTGGCCTTCTCGGCGGTGTCCGTCCTCTTCCTCTACGGCCTGATCCGCCTCCAGACCTTCCTCCTGCTGAACCTCGGCGTTCAGCAGATGGAGGGCCACCAGGCCTGGAACACCGCGATCTCGTTCGTCACCAACACCAACTGGCAGTCCTACAGCGGCGAGTCCGCGATGGGCCACCTGGTGCAGATGGCGGGCCTGGCGGTGCAGAACTTCGTCTCCGCGGCCGTCGGCATCGCCATCGTGGCGGCGCTGATCCGGGGCTTCACCCGCAACCGGACGGACCGGCTCGGCAACTTCTGGGTCGACCTGGTCCGGATCAACCTGCGCCTGCTGCTCCCGATCTCGATCGTGTTCGCGCTGGTCCTGGCGGCCAACGGCGTGATCCAGAACTTCCACGGCTTCCACGAGGTGGCCGGTCTCGCCGGTGACGTCCAGAAGATCCCGGGTGGCCCGGTGGCCTCGCAGGAGGTCATCAAGGAACTGGGCACCAACGGCGGCGGCTTCTTCAACGCCAACTCGGCGCACCCGTTCGAGAACCCGACCGGGTTCACGAACTGGCTGGAGATCTTCCTGATCCTGCTGATCCCGTTCGCCCTGCCGCGCACCTTCGGCCGGATGGTCGGCGACAACCGCCAGGGCTACGCGATCGCGGCTGTCATGGCGATCTTCTGGGTGGCGTCGACGGCGCTGCTCACCTTCGCCGAGTCGCAGCACGGGGGCACCGCCCTGCAGGCCGCGGGCGCCGCGATGGAGGGCAAGGAACAGCGCTTCGGCATCGCCGGATCGTCCCTGTTCGCCGCCTCGACCACGCTGACCTCGACCGGCGCGGTCAACTCCTTCCACGACTCGTTCACGCCGTTCGGCGGCGGCATCACGATGTTCAACATGATGCTCGGCGAGATCGCGCCCGGCGGTACCGGCTCCGGCCTGTACGGCATGCTGATCCTGGCGATCGTGGCGGTGTTCGTGGCCGGTCTGATGGTCGGCCGTACCCCCGAGTACCTGGGCAAGAAGCTCGGCGGCCGGGAGATGAAGTTCGCCTCGCTGTACATCCTGACGACGCCGGCGATCGTGCTGGTCGGCACGGGCATCGCGATGGCGCTCCCGGGCGAGCGGGCCGGGATGCTCAACAGCGGTGCGCACGGCTTCTCCGAGGTGCTGTACGCCTTCACCTCGGCGGCCAACAACAACGGTTCGGCGTTCGGCGGTCTGACCGTGAACACGGAGTGGTACGACGCCGCGTTCGGCCTGTGCATGGTCTTCGGCCGCTTCCTGCCCATGGTGTTCGTGCTGGCGCTGGCGGGCTCGCTCGCCCAGCAGCAGCCGGTTCCGGCCACTCCGGGCACCCTGCCCACCCACAAGCCACTGTTCGTGGGCCTGCTGTCGGGCGTCGTCCTGATCGTCGTCGGCCTCACCTACTTCCCGGCCCTGGCTCTCGGGCCGATCGCGGAAGGTCTCTCCTCCTGATGTCCTCGTCAACGCTCACTCCCTCTCCCACGCCGGGTGACCAGGCCGAGGGCGCTTCCTCCCACAGAGTGTCGAGCGGTCTGCTCGACCCGAAGCTGCTGCTCTCCTCGCTGCCGGACGCGGTGAAGAAGCTCGACCCCCGGGTGATGGTCAAGAACCCGGTGATGTTCGTGGTCGAGGTCGGCTCGGTGGTCACCACCGTCTCCGCGATCGCGAACCCGTCGGTGTTCGCCTGGGCGATCACCGTCTGGCTCTGGCTGACCACGGTCTTCGCCAACCTGGCGGAGGCCGTCGCCGAGGGCCGCGGCAAGGCCCAGGCCGACACCCTGCGCAAGGCCAAGACCGAGAGCGTCGCCCGCCGGCTGACCAACTGGCCGGGCAGTGACGCCGAGGAGGAGGTCCCCGGTACCGCGCTCCAGCTCGGCGACCACGTGGTGGTCGAGGCCGGGCAGATCATCCCGGGCGACGGCGACGTCGTCGAGGGTGTCGCCTCGGTGGACGAGTCGGCGATCACGGGTGAGTCGGCGCCGGTCATCCGCGAGTCCGGTGGTGACCGCTCCGCGGTGACCGGTGGTACGAAGGTGCTGTCCGACCGGATCGTGGTGAAGATCGCCTCGGAGCCCGGCAAGTCCTTCATCGACCGGATGATCGCCCTGGTCGAGGGCGCGGCCCGGCAGAAGACGCCGAACGAGATCGCGCTCAACATCCTGCTGGCCTCGCTGACCATCGTCTTCCTGGTCGCGGTGGTCACGCTCCAGCCGATGGCCACGTTCGCGGGTGCCCCGCAGTCGATGGTCGTGCTGGTCGCGCTGATCGTGGCGCTGATCCCGACCACGATCGGCGCGCTGCTGTCCGCGATCGGCATCGCGGGCATGGACCGGCTGGTCCAGCGCAACGTGCTGGCGATGTCCGGGCGTGCCGTGGAGGCCGCGGGCGACGTCAACACCCTGCTGCTCGACAAGACCGGCACCATCACCCTGGGCAACCGCCAGGCCGCCGAGTTCCTCTCGGTGAGCGGCGTCTCCACCGACGAGCTCGCCAGTGCGGCGCAGCTGTCCTCGCTCGCGGACGAGACGCCGGAGGGCCGCTCGATCGTGGTGCTGGCGAAGACCGAGTACGGTCTGCGGGCCCGCGCCCAGGGCGAGCTGACCCACGCCACCTGGGTCCCGTTCACCGCCCAGACCCGGATGTCGGGTGTGGACCTGGACGAGGCGGACGGCGTGCACCAGGTCCGCAAGGGTGCGGCGGCTGCCGTGTCCAACTGGGTCACCGCCAACGGTGGTTCGGTGACCGATGAGGTCTCGACGCTGGTCGACGGGATCTCGGCCGCGGGTGGCACGCCCCTCGTCGTCGCGACGAAGGTCGGCGACGCTCCCGCCAAGGTCCTCGGGGTGATCCACCTCAAGGACGTGGTCAAGGAGGGCATGCGGGAGCGCTTCGACGAGCTGCGCCGGATGGGCATCAAGACCGTCATGATCACGGGCGACAACCCGCTGACCGCCAAGGCGATCGCGGAGGAGGCGGGCGTGGACGACTTCCTCGCCGAGGCCACCCCCGAGGACAAGATGGCCCTGATCAAGAAGGAGCAGGAGGGCGGCAAGCTGGTCGCGATGACCGGCGACGGCACCAACGACGCCCCCGCGCTCGCCCAGGCCGACGTCGGTGTCGCGATGAACACCGGGACCATGGCGGCCAAGGAGGCCGGCAACATGGTCGACCTCGACTCCAACCCGACCAAGCTGATCGAGATCGTCGAGATCGGCAAGCAGCTGCTGATCACCCGTGGTGCGCTGACCACCTTCTCCATCGCCAACGACGTGGCCAAGTACTTCGCGATCATCCCCGCGATGTTCGCCGGGGTCTACCCGGGCCTGCGCCACCTCAACATCATGGGCCTGCACAGCCCCCAGTCCGCGATCACCTCGGCGATCATCTTCAACGCCCTGGTCATCATCGGCCTGATCCCGCTCGCCCTGCGCGGCGTCCGCTATCGCCCCGCCGACGCCAGCTCCCTGCTGGCCCGCAACATCGGGGTCTACGGCGTCGGCGGTCTGATCGTGCCGTTCGTCGGGATCAAGCTGATCGACCTCGTCGTCCAGTTCATCCCCGGCCTCAGCTGAGAAAGGAGTCCACCGCAATGTCCAAGCCCCTGCCCGCCATCGTGCGGACCCACTTCACCGCCCTGC